>NZ_LMDT01000034.1:0-547001 GCF_001425885.1 Ensifer sp. Root1252
CCGCCGGTGCCGGCCTTCTACGCCAAGCCCCAAAGTCAATGCGCCTCGCCTCATTCCGCCCGTTCGCCGATTACTCGACGATCGAAGCAACGATGCCGGCGCCGACGGTACGGCCACCTTCGCGGATAGCGAAGCGCAGCTTTTCTTCCATCGCGATCGGAACGATCAGCTCAACGGCAACCGTGACGTTGTCGCCAGGCATAACCATTTCCGTGCCTTCCGGAAGCGTAACGATACCCGTCACGTCCGTCGTGCGGAAGTAGAACTGCGGACGGTAGTTCGTGAAGAACGGCGTATGACGGCCGCCTTCTTCCTTCGTCAGGATGTAGGCTTCGGCCATGAACTTCTTGTGCGGCTTGACCGAACCCGGCTTGCACAGGATCTGGCCACGCTCAACGCCGTCACGGTTAACACCACGGATCAGCGCGCCGATGTTGTCGCCGGCCTGGCCCTGGTCGAGCAGCTTGCGGAACATTTCAACGCCGGTAACCGTCGTCTTCGACGTGTCGCGGATGCCGACGATTTCAACTTCTTCGCCAACCTTGACAATGCCGCGCTCAACGCGACCGGTCACAACCGTACCACGGCCCGAGATCGAGAACACGTCTTCGATCGGCATCAGGAACGGCAGGTCGATCGGACGCTCAGGCGTCGGGATGTAGGCGTCAACAGCGGCCATCAGCTCGCGGATCGCGTCTTCGCCGATCTTCTTGTCCGAATCTTCAAGAGCAGCAAGTGCCGAACCCTTGATGATCGGAATGTCGTCGCCCGGGAATTCGTAGGACGACAGCAGTTCGCGAACTTCAAGCTCGACGAGCTCGAGAAGCTCGGCGTCGTCAACCTGGTCGACCTTGTTGAGGAACACGACGATCGCCGGAACGCCAACCTGGCGAGCAAGCAGGATGTGCTCGCGGGTCTGCGGCATCGGGCCGTCAGCAGCCGAGCAAACCAGGATCGCGCCGTCCATCTGCGCTGCACCGGTGATCATGTTCTTGACGTAGTCGGCGTGGCCGGGGCAGTCGACGTGCGCGTAGTGACGGTTCGCCGTCTCATACTCAACGTGAGCCGTCGAAATCGTGATACCACGGGCCTTTTCTTCCGGAGCAGCGTCGATCTGGTCGTACGCCTTGTACTCGCCGAAGTACTTCGTGATCGCTGCAGTCAGCGACGTCTTGCCATGGTCAACGTGGCCAATCGTGCCAATGTTAACGTGCGGCTTGTTGCGCTCAAATTTGCTCTTTGCCATTTTCGGCTCTCCGTTTCCTGTCCCCTGTCGGGGAAACCTTATAACATGCCGTCGAGTGGTACTCGGNGTGATCGCTGCAGTCAGCGACGTCTTGCCATGGTCAACGTGGCCAATCGTGCCAATGTTAACGTGCGGCTTGTTGCGCTCAAATTTGCTCTTTGCCATGGGTACGTTTCCTGTGGTCAAGTATGATTGATCAGCCGGCGGGGCCGGTTTGTGGAGCCGTTTAAGGGTTTCAAGGGATTTGCGCAAGACTTAATTGCGTACGCCCGGACCGGCCACGGCCGCCTTTTCCTACCTCATGTAAGAATGGCGCATCGAAGATGCAAGCCGGGCAGATTCCCGAATCACTTCGTCGCGTGACGAAAGAACAAACAACAGCTTACGATGAGCAGTTGAAGCGTCGCATTAAAAAGAAGAAAACGTCAGCGCGCTGCTGGAGCGGGTAGCGGGAATCGAACCCGCGTATTCAGCTTGGAAGGCTGCTGCTCTACCATTGAGCTATACCCGCGGGCCTTCGATCCAGAAGCAGAATGGTGGAGGGAGTTGGATTTGAACCAACGTAGGCTGAGCCAACGGATTTACAGTCCGTCCCCTTTAACCACTCGGGCATCCCTCCATTATTCTGTCGGGATCAAGTCGACCAAGCATTTGAGATCGTGAGACATCCAGCGATTTGTCGTTGCCACCTCTCGATCTGCGCCGGGTATATGACGGCCCGCCTTGCTCCTGTCAACACGCCAGAACGGAAAATTTGTGAAATTCTCCACAGGTCCGCTTTGTCCACCACTATCGAATTCCGTTCCCAGGCCAAGCGAAGCGCTCTATAAGGCAGGCATGAGCAAAGATGATACGGGCGACAAGAGCGCCAAGAACACCCATTACGCCACTCTCAGACGCGCCCACCGCGACGCCAAGCGCGAGCGCGGAGAAATTCCGACGCCAAAGCAGGATCGCTGGCGCAAGCAGCCGGGCGACTGGAAGCCGCCCGTGCTCGCACCCGAACAGGTGCTGCTCTATGGCCTGCATACCGTTCGCGCGGCACTCGACAACCCGGCGCGCAAGATCGTTCGCCTGTGCGTGACCCAGAACGCTGCGACGCGTCTGGAGCTCGGCGAGTTCTCCGAACTTCCCTTCCCGGTCGAGACCGTGGCGCCGCAGGACCTCGACAAGATCCTCGGGCCCGACGCCATTCACCAGGGCGTGATGCTTGAAACCAAGCCGCTGCCGCTGCGCAAGCTCGAGGCACTCAGCGAATCCAGGCTCATTCTCGTGCTCGACCAGGTCACCGATCCGCACAATGTCGGCGCGATCATGCGTTCGGCCGTTGCGTTCGATGCTGGCGCCTTGATCACCACCATCCGTCACAGCCCGACCGAATCAGGCGTTCTTGCGAAATCAGCCTCCGGCGCCCTGGAAATGATCCCCTATATCCAGATCACCAATCTCGCCGACACGATCGACGAACTGCACCGCCTCGGCTTCCACACGATCGGGCTCGATTCGGAAGGACCGGCCCCGCTCGAAGGCACCTTCGCCGGCGACAAGGTCGCGCTGGTGCTTGGTTCGGAGGGCAAGGGTCTCAGGCAGAAGACACGGTCGACCGTCAAGGCGCTCGCCCGCCTCGACATGCCCGGCGCAATCAAGTCGCTGAATGTGTCGAATGCGGCAGCGATCGCCATGTATGCGGCGCGTCAGTTCCTGAGCAAATAAGACGGCCGGTCGTTAAGATCGCCAAACACCTGTGAAGCTCTCCGGCTACTTGAAGCCGGAGAGGCTAGCCCGCCGAATAGAGCCATTGATTGGCGATACCGGAAGCATCCGCGGGTGTCTACCTCGACGCTGGGGAACCGATCCCCGTGTAGCAGCTGCGGTGCACGCCGTTGCTGTCGTCAGAAACGCGTCGCTATATCTTCGTCAACTCGAAGCCATAGGCTCTGATTGCTCGCCGTCGGGCATCCGTCGCGAAGCTTCTTCCAGGTGGTGACGTTGAGGTTCATCTCGCAGCGCGCAAGATAGGAAATGCCGCCGACGCGCAGGCAGGCGATCTGCCCGAGCTCGTATTTCGAGCCATCGCGATTGCGGCAGGTGCAGCGCGTGTCCGGCGGCGACGCATACCCGACATCGGCGGCCACCAGCGCGACCACCGCAGCGATGACAGCCAAGGGCCTTCTCCGCCGGTCTTTCATGAGCGCATCATAATACAGATCCGCTGACACGAAAACGGACAATGCCGGCTGCATGCTCAACCGGCACCGTCCGCAATGGGGCCAACGCCCCTTCATCGGACCACTGACGTGATCCGATGAACTCTTGTTTTAGCTGGCCAGACGAAGGACAGTGCCTTCGGCAATGGTCTTTTCTGCCTCGGCGATCGCGAACTGCTTGGAGTCGGCGCTGAGGTTCAGGCCCTCGGCGCGCACAAATTCGACGTCTGTGATACCGAAGAAGCCGAAGACCGTCTTCAGGTAGGATTCCTGATGATCCATCGCCGAAGCCGGGCCGGCGGAATAGTGGCCACCGCGGGTCGAAGCAATGATAACCTTCTTGCCCTTGGCGAGGCCTTCCGGGCCAGATTCGGTGTAACGGAAGGTCTTGCCGTTCACGGCGAGACGGTCGATCCAGGCTTTGAGCTGGCTCGGAATGGAGAAGTTGTACATCGGCGCGCCGACGATGACAGTGTCGGCAGCCAGGAATTCTTCGAGCATCTCGCGGCCGATCTTGACTTCGGCAGCCAGGTCGGCGTCAACACCTGCGAGATCGGCAGGCGCCATGATCTGTGCGCCGGTCAGATGCGGGATCCGGCTGGTGGCGAGATCGCGGTAGGCAACTTTGGCATCCGGACGGTCTGCCTTGATCTGAGCGGTGATCGCCGCCGTCAGGCGACGGGAAACGGAGTGATCACCCAGAATACCGGAGTCGATGTGAAGGACGTTCATGTGAAGCACCTTTGTGTTGGCGTTGCGGTGCATCACATATGATTGGAAAACAATCGCGCGATAAGTCAGCGGTTATTTGACATACTGTTTCCGGATAGAAACAGTGAGACCGCGATCGGCGATGGGAGACGGAAATAGATGCAGGACCTGAACGACCTCGCCCTCTTCGCGGCCGTCGTGCGCAACAACGGCTTCAGTGCCGCGGCGCGTGATCTGAATATCCCCAAATCCAAGCTCAGCAAACACGTGGCGCGCCTCGAAGAGCAGCTCGGCGTCCGGCTGCTGGAGCGTTCGACGCGCAAGCTTCGCGTTACCGAGATCGGACGCGTCTTCTACGAACATTGCCAGAGCCTGCTCGATGGCGTTGCCGTGGCAGAGGCCGAGATCGCCGCCGTCAAGGCCGAGCCGACCGGTACGGTCAGGCTCGCCTGCCCGCTCGGCTTCACGCCGATGCTCGCCGACATCCTGCCTGCGTTCCATCGCCGTTATCCCGGCGTTCGCCTGCTGATTACTGCCACCAACCGGCGGATCGATCTGATCGAGGAAAGGATCGACGTGGCGTTGCGCGCCCGCGATCAACTGGACACCGACAATCAGCTGATCATTCGCAGGTTCGGAGAAGTGCGCCAGAGGTTGGCGGCGAGCCCCACCCTGCTCACCCGCTTCGACGACGTCACCATCGAAAATCTCAACGAGATGCCGACACTGTCGATGAACGAGCAGCACGCCACCGACGTCTGGCGCCTCGTCGATAGCGAAGGCAACACCACCGAAATTTCGCACCGGCCGATCATCGGCTGCAGCGATTTCCTCATCCTCGAGCGCGCAGCGATCGAGGGCATGGGCGTAGCGTTGCTGCCCGACCACATCTGCGAACGCGCCTTCCGCGCCGGCGTGCTTGCCCCGGTGCTGCCAGAATGGAGCTCGGGCGACGTCGTCGTCCACCTCGTCTTCCCCTCACGCCACGGCATGCTGCCGGCGACGCGCGCCCTGATAGACTACCTCGCCGACAATTTGCTGAACGCCCTGCAAAAATGCAGAGAGATCACGCCCCGGGGCGCTGGGACGTTCGATATCTGAAACGCTGTGCCAACCGGCCGACAAGTCGCGTGGTGCCTGGCCGCAATAGCGGTGATTTCGCCAAAAAGCACACGACCGCCTCATGAGGCGGTCAAAAATCCAGCAAGTAATTGAAAAAGTGGTGCCCCCACCAGGACTCGAACCCGGGACCCCCTGATTACAAATCAGGTGCTCTACCAACTGAGCTATAAGGGCACTTTCAGCGGTGGGAGTTATCATAATCTCACAGCGTGTAAAGCAAAATTGCGAATTCTCCCAATTTTTCAGATGCGTTTAGGGTCAGGCCGTGCCAGAAACGAAGCCTAGGCTCGGCCACCGCGGCGATGCTCAACATGTTGAACGGACTGAAAATTCATGGCTCGCACGTTCACTTCCCTCGCATTCCTTGCCTCTCCAGCGGAAGAGGCGCAAAAGGCGGCGGCTGATCTGAAGGCCATCTACGGCGATCATGAGGCCGACAAGGCCGACGTGATCGTCGCGCTCGGCGGTGACGGCTTCATGTTGCAGACGCTGCACCAGACGATGAATTCGGGCAAGCTCGTCTATGGCATGAACCGGGGGTCTGTCGGGTTCCTGATGAATCGCTACAGCACCGAAAATCTGACGGCGCGCATCTGCAATGCCGTCGAGAATGCCTTTCACCCGCTGGAGATGCAGACCACTGACGGTGAAGGCGCGACATTCACGGCGCTCGCCATCAACGAGGTCTATCTGTTCCGGCAATCCTACCAGGCAGCCAAGCTGCGCGTCGTCATCGACGGCAAGACCCGGCTCGAGGAATTGACCTGCGACGGATTGCTGCTGGCCACGCCCGCCGGCTCCACCGCCTATAATCTCTCGGCCCATGGTCCGATCCTGCCGCTGGAAGCCCCTCTTCTGGCGCTGACGCCCGTCAGCCCGTTCCGTCCGCGGCGGTGGCGCGGCGCCCTGCTGCCAAACCATGTCACCGTCGAGATCGAAATCCTCGAGGCCGACAAGCGCCCGGTCAACGCCGTTGCCGACCACCAGGAGGTCAAGTCGGTGGCGAAGGTGCGTATCGCCGAATCGGAAAACATGACCGCCCGCATTCTCTCGGATCCCGATCATTCCTGGTCGGACCGCATCCTGGCCGAGCAATTTTCCAATTGAGCCGACGTTCTGAACGCGCGATATGGTATGATTTCCGCGATCGCCGGATCATCGGCGAAGGACCAATTTTGCAGCCAGCGCCGCGTCGCAGTTCGAACGGGAAATCAAAAGCAATGCACAAGCCTCTCCTCCTTGCGCTTCTTCTCGCCATGGCCGGCGCGAACGCCCATGCCGAGGATGCGAGCGTGGTTTCGCCCGAAGTGACCTTTGTCACCAGCACAGGCTACTGGGAAGAAAGCGGCGATCGGCTTTCGGCGCTGGACCCGAACGGCACGCAGGCGGAAGCAACCACTAAGCCGAAGAGTGCCGAAGGCGCACGGCGCGGCTACTACAAGCTGATCGCGCTGCGGCAACAGGACGGCACCGCACATATTCACCTGCAGCAGATCGAGGCGACGCCCGCTGGGCCGGAAGTCGTCTCATCCGCCGAACTCGAGGAATTCTCGTCGCTGAGGGCTTATGTCACGGACATACGGCCGGAAACATCCACAGGCGTGACCGCGCAGCCCGGCATGTTCGCGACCGTTTATCTGAAGACCGACCCTGCCGCCCGCGAGCCGGAGAGTTGGACGGTCCTGATCGACGATCTCGGCGACATCAAGGTCGAGCGGGCATCGAACTGAAGCGCATCGCGATCTCCAATGACCGCGCGCACTTTGCGTGCCACGCTCTAAGCCAAAAACAAAGGCCGGATGAAAACACCCGGCCTTCTTCGTCCCGTACGTCCTACGTCATGCCGGCACACGAGCGCCGAGCAGTGCCAGACTAGTTCAAATCATCCACGACGGCATCAGCACCACCGCTGACGCGGTGGGCAAGGGCTGCCTCCATGAACTCGTTCAACTCGCCGTCCAGTACATCACCCGGCGCCGTGCTTTCGACGCCGGTGCGCATGTCCTTGACCAGCTGGTAGGGCTGCAGCACGTAGGAGCGGATCTGGTGGCCCCAGCCGATATCGGTCTTCGATGCTGCTTCGGCGTTGGCCGCGTCTTCGCGCTTCTTCAACTCGGACTCGTAAAGGCGGGCGCGCAGCATGTCCCAGGCTTTGGCCCGGTTCTTGTGCTGAGAACGTTCTTGCTGGCACTGTACGACGATACCGGAAGGCATATGCGTGATGCGCACCGCAGAGTCGGTGGTGTTGACGTGCTGGCCGCCGGCGCCCGACGAGCGATAGGTGTCGATACGGCAATCGCTCTCGTTGATGTCGATCTGGATCGAGTCGTCGACAACCGGATAGACCCAGATCGAAGAGAACGACGTATGGCGACGCGCGTTGCTGTCATAGGGCGAGATGCGAACCAGGCGGTGGACGCCCGATTCGGTCTTCAGCCAACCATAAGCATTGTGGCCCTTGACGAGCAGTGTGGCCGATTTGATGCCAGCCTCTTCGCCGTCCTGAATTTCCATCAGTTCGACCTTGTATCCCTGGCGCTCGGACCAGCGGGTGTACATGCGCAACAGCATGTTGGCCCAATCCTGGCTCTCGGTGCCGCCGGCACCGGAATGCACTTCGAGATAGGTGTCGTTCTGGTCCGCTTCGCCGGACAGCATCGCCTCGACCTGCTTCTTGGCCGCTTCATTGCGCAGTTCGCGCAACGCCTGTTCGGCGTCGGCAACGATGGCGGCATCGCCCTCTTCTTCACCGAGCTCGATCAGTTCGATGTTGTCGCTGAGCTGCTGCTCGAAACGGCGCAGGCCGTTGATGCCATCGTCGAGTTGCTGGCGCTCGCGCATCAGCTTCTGCGCTTCGGCCGCATCATTCCAGAGCGACGGATCTTCCGCCTTGTTATTCAACCAGTCCAGTCGTCTTACCGCCTGATCCCAGTCAAAGATGCCTCCTCAGCAGGCTTATGGCCTGCTTGATTTCGTCGACAATGTTCTCGATTTCGCTGCGCATGATCCTGCTTCTTGTGAACCCGATTTAACGTGAGCGTCAAATAGCGATGCCCGCCGCTGATGTAAAGGCGGCGGGCATCGGGAGACTGGGAAAGGGCCTAGAACAGGCCGTTGGAACCGGATGTGACAGCCTGGTTTGCCTGCGGGGAATTCTTCAAAATTTCCTCCGGCGGCACGTACTGGTCGAGGCCGCCGATGACCGAGAAGGTATCGGCCGGGCCGGTGCCAGGCTTGAAGGCTTCGATGATCGTGTCCGGCTCGCCCTCGTAGGCCGCCATGCCGGTCTTGCGGTTGACGGCGATCATGTTCATGCCTTCCGGCACCACGAACTTGCCCGGGCGCGAACCCTTGACGGCTTCCTGCATGAAATTGTTGAAGATCGGCACGGCAAGGCTGCCACCTGTCGCGCCGCGACCGAGCGGGGCCGGATTGTCGAAGCCGAGGTAGAGGCCGGCGACGAGATCAGGCGTGTAGCCGACGAACCAGGCGTCCTTCTCGTCGTTGGTGGTGCCGGTCTTGCCGGCAACAGGGCGATCGAGCGTGATCTTGCCGGCGGCGGTGCCACGCAGGACCACCCCCTCCATCATCGAGGTGATCTGGTAGGAGGTCATCGGGTCGAGAACCTGTTCGCGGTTGTCGGTCAAGACAGGTTCTTCCTGGTTGCCCCAATCAGCCGCGTTGCAGTTGTCGCAGGTCCGGTCTTCATGACGGAAGATCGTCTTGCCGTAGCGGTCCTGGATCCGGTCGATCAGCGAAGGCTTGATCTGCTTGCCGCCATTGGCAAGAACCGAATAGGCCGAAACCATGCGCAGCACCGTCGTTTCGCCCGAGCCCAACGACATCGCCAGCAGCGGTGGCATCTTGTCGTAGATGCCGAAGCGTTCGGCATATTCGGCAACGATGTTCATGCCCATGTCGTTCGCAAGGCGAACCGTCATCAAGTTACGCGATTTCTCGATGCCGAGGCGCAGCGTCGACGGGCCGGCCGAGCCGCCGCCATAGTTCTCAGGGCGCCAGACCTGGCCACCGGCAACGATTTCGATCGGCGCATCGAGAATAACGGATGCGGGCGTATAGCCGTTGTCGAGCGCAGCAGCATAAACGAACGGCTTGAACGAGGAACCCGGCTGGCGCATCGCCTGGGTCGCGCGGTTGAATTCCGACTGACCGTAGGAAAAGCCGCCGACCATCGCCAGCACGCGGCCGGTCTGCGGATCCATCGCGACGAGGCCACCCTGGACCTTCGGCGGCTGACGCAGGCGGTATTCACCCTTTTCTGCCAACGGCTCGACATAGACGACGTCGCCCGGGCCCAGCACACCTTCAGGCGACTTGGCGGATTTGCGTTCGCCAGCGGCCGAGCGATAGGCCCACTGCATGTTCTTTGCGGAGATATGACCGGTCACGCGTTCTGCGATGATCTTGCCGGAGGCTTCCTTGTCCGGCTGGATGCCGATCTCGACACCCTGACCATCGGCCGAAAGCACGACAGCGAGCTTCCATTCCGGCACGTCGGCCAAGGACACGACCTTGCCGAGCGGCTCGCCCCAGTCGCCGCCGATCTCGATCGACTTGACCGGACCGTGGAAACCGCGGCGTTCGTCATAGCTGAGCAGCCCGTCTTGCAGCGCCTTGCGCGCGGCGATCTGCATGCGCGGATCGAGTGAGGTACGGACCGAAAGGCCACCTTCATAAAGCGCGTTGTCGCCGTACTTCTGAATGATCTGCCGACGCACTTCCTCGGCAAAGAAATCGGATGCGAAGAGATGTGCGCCACCGCGGCGAGGATTGACGCCGAGCGGCTGCTTCTTGGCGTCTTCGCCGTCGGTCTTGGTGACGTAGCCGTTCTCGACCATACGGTCGATGACCCAGTTGCGTCGCTCGATCGCAGCATCCACCTTGCGGAAAGGATGGTAGTTGGCCGGACCCTTCGGCAGAGCCGCAAGGTACGCAGTTTCTGCGATGGTCAGTTCTGTCACCGATTTATCGAAATAGGTGAGTGCTGCACCGGCGATGCCATAGGAATTGAGGCCGAAGAAGATCTCGTTGAGATAGAGTTCGAGAATACGGTCCTTGCTATAGGCCTGCTCGATACGGAAGGAGAGGATCGCTTCCTTGACCTTGCGGTCGATCGTCTGGTCCGACGAAAGCAGGAAGTTCTTGGCCACCTGCTGCGTGATCGTCGACGCGCCGACGGGGCGGCGACCCGATCCGAAATTCTGGAGATTGACGGTGATGGCACGCGCGAGACCGGTGATGTCGACGCCCGGGTGCTGATAGAAGTTCTTGTCTTCGGCCGAAATGAATGCCGCCTTGACACGGTCCGGGATCGCCTGGATCGGCAGATAGAGACGCCGCTCGCGGGCGTACTCCGCCATCAGCGCGCCGTTACCGGCGTGAAAGCGCGTGGTGACCGGCGGAGAATACTTCGCCAATACCTCGTAATCCGGCAAATCTTTGGTGACGCTGCCGAGATAGATGGCAACGGCCGCGGCGACACCGAGCAGCAAGAACGCACCAATGCCGAAGAAATATCCAATCAGTCTGATCATCAGTCAGATACCGGTACCTTATTATCGTCCAATCGCCAGGCCGCAAAAGCCAATCGAGACGCTTCCCGTCCCAACGGTCCGCATTTCGTCGGCCTGGCCAAACGCTTCTATCAGAAATCGTCTGGCATTGCGGCTACACGCGCCCACCCAGTTCCTCATATGGCGAGGGCCACCGGGCATCAACACTGTTTCCCAACAAATCCGGGCGCAATTCGGGTTAGGTCCCGGATTGTGCGTAAAATAGGGCTTGTTTCCGATTATCGAGTGCGCATCCTGTTGAAAAGCATATCGCTGTTACCGAGGCGACACAAATCACATCGTATGCTGCGCCGTCAAACAGATCATCGCGACCGGATCTCAGCCGCCGTTTGCGACAGCCTGTTCGCGGTAGCGCTTCACGGCAACGGCGAGCAGGCCGGACACTTTCTTGCGCCATTCCGGATCGAGCAGCAGCTTCTCATCGTCCTTGTTCGACATGAATCCGAGCTCGAGCAGGATCGACGGAACATCCGGCGCCTGCAAGACACGGAAGCCCGCGTGACGGTGCGGATTGTTGATGAGGTTGATCTGCCCCTCGAAGGACGACACGACAGTGCGTGCCATGTTGACCGAGAAAGCCTGGGTCTCGCGGCGCGTCAGGTCGATCAGGATATCGGCGACTTCGGCCGGCTCGCTCTGGAGCGGTACGCCAGCGATCTCGTCCGAAAGGTTTTCGCGCTGCGCCAGGTCGGCCGCCAGATGGTCGGACGCCTTGTCGGAAATCGTATAGACGGTGGCGCCGCGAATGTCCTTCTGTCTCAATGTGTCGGCATGGATCGAAATAAACAGATTGGCGCCTTTGTTGCGGGCGATCTGCACGCGTTGCGGCAGCGACAGGAAAACGTCCTTGTCGCGGGTCAGAAAAGCTTCGATGCCGCCTTCGCGGTTGAGCGTGGCGACAAGCTCCTGCGCGAAGGCAAGCGTGACATGCTTTTCCTCGGTCTTGGTGCCGCTGCCGATCGCGCCGGTGTCGATACCGCCGTGGCCGGCATCGATCGCAATCACGAATGCACCGGTCTTTTGCGCAGGTGCAATTGTCGGCCGATCCGTTTTTGCCGAGACCACCGAGCCCGTCCACTGCTGATCCCCAAGAAGCGCGTCGAACCGGGTTTGGTCGACCTTCTCGGCATCGATGACCAGGCGATAACTCTTACCGCCCTCTTGCTCGATGACTTCGGCATGGGTGACCGCTACCGGCCCCTTTGCCGACAACACGAGGCGAGAACTGCCGGCGCCCATGCCGCCATAGCGGATGGCCTCGAACAATCCCCGCGGCTCGAGGCTCTCGGCCTTCAGGCCAAAGGCGGTTTCCGGCAGATCGACGACGACACGCACGGGGTTTGCCACATAATGAATGGAAAAGTCGGGTTTGCGGTCGAACTCGACCACGACACGTGTGCGCGCGTCGTCACCGGCAACCCGTGCGCCGAATGCCAGAAACGGTGCCGACTCGGCGGCGTATGCTATCGGTCCGGTCATCATCAAGACGCCTGCAACGAACACTGAAGCCGCGACGCGCGCGCCGCCGCGCAGCAGTGTCGACAACAGTGAAGCGTGCATATGATTAGCCGAAGGCTTCACCCGGTCTCTCCGTCAATCCACGAAATTCGAGCGGTCAAAGCGCCGGGCGTCCGCCCACACATACCGCGACATCCCTTGATCAATGAACCCTTATGGTTAACCAAAGCTTGACAGCGCTCCTTACGCAACGCGGCCAAGGCATATGATTCGCCGTTCCCCGACCTACTCTACCGGGGCAAGCGAATCGATCATTATTGTGGCGGCACAGGCTTTTCCCTTGCCAATGTGACATAGAAAACATAAAAGCATCACAAGGAGAAAGTGTTGACGGGATAGAATCGTGGGCCGGGCAGCCGGAGCTTTCCAGAGCTTGGCGCCAGGGAGTGATCGAGCCGGAATTGCCGGTTGCAACCGTATCATCTTTCCGCGGCCGCAAGGTGTTCATCCGCCGTCGCTGCATTTCCTCCCCGTACACTGGATCGTAAATTTCCGGCGGTGGCCGGAGTTCTTAGCGGTGATTTTTCACCGGCAAGCCCGCAAGCGGGCGCATTCATCGGGTCTTTATGAGACCTTTGACATTGGCATTCTTGTTTGGTCATTGATGTTGACTCAGCGGTATCGGTCAGAAGTAAAGAGGCCCCGGAACGTAACCGTTCCGGCTGCCATCTGGCTGCTGCACCATCACCTGCACCAGACAGGACCTTTCACATCCGGCGCAACCTCTGACGCGAGTGGCAGTCTTCCCATGGAAGAACGTCTGCCGCCCGTTCCGTTGTCGCGCCGAGGAGCACAACTTAGATGGCAGAGAAAATGCTTATCGATGCGTCTCACTCTGAAGAGACGCGCGTCGTTGTCGTTCGCGGGAACCGCATAGAAGAATTCGACTTCGAATCGGAACACAAGAAACAGATCCGCGGCAACATCTACCTGGCAAAGGTAACGCGAGTGGAGCCTTCGCTCCAGGCGGCCTTCGTCGACTACGGCGGCAATCGCCACGGATTCCTGGCCTTCGCCGAAATCCATCCCGACTACTACCAGATCCCCCTCGCCGACCGTCAGGCGCTGTTGAAGGCGGAAGCCGAAGAAGCGCGCCGCGACGACGATGTCGAGCACGTTGAGACGGCAACGCCGACCCAGAGCGGGCTCAGCGTTCCGGTCGATCTGGAAATCGCCGCTGAAACGGAAGTCGTCACCGAGACGGCAGCCGAAGCTGTCGTCGAGGTCGATGCGCCCGCCGAGAAGCCCAAGGCAAAGCCGAAGCGCCCACGCCGCACCAAGGCGAGAATCGCCGAAGAGGCCGCTGCAGCTGCAGCGACCGAAGAGGCCGATGCCGGCGAAGAAAGCAATGGTGGCGAGATGGCCGCCATGGTCGACACCGATTCGGTCTCGGAAGACGTCGACAGCCGCCGCCGTCGCGATGACGACGACGATGATGACGACAACCACGACGGCGAAAAGGAAATTATCGAGTCGGTCGGCGCCGAAGACGCGATGGAAGAGGTTCCGGATCGTCACGTCCGCAAGCCGCGCAAGCAGTATCGCATCCAGGAAGTCATCAAGCGTCGCCAGATCCTGCTCGTTCAGGTCGCCAAGGAAGAGCGCGGCAACAAGGGCGCAGCGCTGACGACCTACCTGTCGCTCGCCGGTCGCTACTCGGTGTTGATGCCGAACACGGCCCGTGGTGGCGGCATTTCCCGCAAGATCACCAACCTGCAGGACCGCAAGCGCCTGAAAGAAATTGCGCGTGGCCTCGAAGTGCCGCAGGGCATGGGCGTCATCCTGCGCACGGCCGGTGCCAACCGCACCAAGGTCGAGATCAAGCGCGACTTCGAATATCTGATGCGCCTTTGGGAAAACGTCCGCACGCTGACGCTCAACTCCACGGCCCCCTGCCTCGTCTACGAGGAAGGCAGCCTGATCAAGCGCTCGATCCGCGACCTCTACAACAAGGACATCAGCGAGATCGTCGTTTCCGGCGAGGAAGGCTACAAGGAAGCCAAGGGCTTCATGAAGATGCTGATGCCGAGCCACGCCAAGGTGGTCCAGCCGTACCGCGACGTGCATCCGATCTTCTCGCGCTCCGGTATCGAGGCGCAGCTGGACCGGATGCTGCAGCCGCAGGTGACGCTGAAGTCGGGCGGCTACATCATCATCAACCAGACGGAAGCCCTGGTTTCGATCGACGTGAACTCCGGTCGGTCGACCCGCGAGCATTCGATCGAGGACACGGCGCTTCAGACCAACCTGGAAGCCGCCGAAGAAGTGGCCCGTCAGCTGCGGCTTCGCGACCTTGCTGGCCTCGTCGTCATCGACTTCATCGACATGGAAGAAAAGCGGAACAACCGCTCTGTCGAGAAGAGGCTGAAAGATTGCCTGAAGAACGATCGTGCCCGCATCCAGGTCGGCCGCATCTCGCACTTCGGTCTGCTCGAAATGTCGCGCCAGCGCATTCGCGCTTCGGTGCTCGAATCGACGATGCAGACCTGCCCGCATTGCAACGGCACGGGTCACGTCCGCTCGCAGTCTTCGGTCGCGCTGCATGTCCTGCGCGGTATCGAAGAGCATCTGCTCAAGAACACCACCCACAACATCACCGTTCGCACGATCCCCGATATCGCGCTCTATCTGCTCAACCAGAAGCGCGCCACGATCATGGATTACGAACAGCGCTTCGGCGTCTCGATCATCATCGAGGCTGACGCCCATGTCGGCGCGCAGCATTTCGCGATCGATCGCGGCGAGCCGGTCGAAAACCCGGTCAAGATCGAACAGATTCTGCACTTCGAGCCCGAGCCCGAAGAAGACGATGACATCGTGATCGAAGAGGATCTCGACGAGGAAGAAGCAGAAGAAGTCGTCGTCGAACAGCGCCAGGAGCAGCCGAAGGCTGCGGCCCAGGCCGACGATCAGAACGGCCGCAAGCGCAAGCGTCGTCGCCGCCGTCGCGGCAAGGGCAGCCAGCAGGCGGAAGGTGCGACCGCACAGGACGCCGATGCGACTGAAGATGCCGATGACGCATCCGAAAGCGATGCCGACGAGGACGAAAACGATACGGATGCGCTGACCGCCGATGGCGAACAGAAGCGCAAGCGTCGCCGTCGCGGCAAGCGCGGTGGCCGTCGCAACCGACCAGAACTCGGCGAAGGTGAAGTCGAAGGCGAGGAGCAGGCTGCTGCATCCGGCGACGGCGAAGCGGGCGAGCAAGGCGACGCGGAAGCACCCGTAGAAGCCGAGGTCGAAGCGGTAGCCGTCGTTGCCGAAGCCGAGACCGTCGCGGAAGCGGTGGAACCGGTCGTCGAGAAGGCCGCCAAGCCGAAGCGTACACGCAAGAAGGCCGTCAAGGCTGAGGAGCCTGTCGTCAGTGCCGACGAGGCAGCACAGACCGCGGTCGAAGCACAGCCGGAAGCGGCTGAGCCGGTGCCGGCAGCAATCGAAGAAACGGCCGCTGACCTCGAAGAAGGCAAGCCTGCTCGAGCGAACCGCGACCTTTCGACGATCGCATCGGAACCGGTGCTGACCTCGACGGTCACGAACAAGAACGAAGGCACCGAAGAAGACCAGTCCAAGCCCAAGAAGGGCGGATGGTGGCAGCGCCGCGGCTTCTTCTAAGCCGCGCCTGAACTTCGGACGAACAGAAAAGCCCGGACCTTGGTCCGGGCTTTTTTCGTTTCCGTTTGGAGACAATCGAAAGCGTGTATTCGCTGCGAGTTTGAATCAAGGGCTTCGCAAAAAGAGTCCGGAAAAGGCCGCAACTCGATGAAACCACAGAGGATCAGGCGATCCAGCGGGCGATCCGCTCCATCGCTTCGGTCATGTCGGCTATCGATCCGGCATAGGAGAACCGCATCGTACGATGCCCTTCAAGCGGATCGAAATCGAAGCCGGGCGTTGCCGCCACGTTGATTTCCGCCAGCATCCGCCGGGCAAATGCCATGCTGTCATTGGTGAAGCGACTGACATCCGCATAGGCATAGAAAGCGCCATCCATCGGTGACGCGATCGAAAAGCCGATCTCCGGCAGGCGCTTCAACAGCATATCGCGATTGGCCGCATAGGCCGCCTTGTAGCCATCGAGCTCAATCTGCGCACCGAGCGCCGCCTCCGCCGCGATCTGCGACAGCTCCGGCGGCGAAATGTAGAGGCTCTGGGCGATACGCTCAAAGCCGCGAACCTGCAGTTCCGGCAGCACCATCCAGCCGATACGCCACCCGGTCATGCAGTAGTATTTGGAGAAGGAGTTGATGACGAAGACGTCGTCGGTCACCTCCAGTGCACTTGCCTCTTCACCGGCGAAGGTCAGCCCATGATAGATTTCGTCGGAGATGAAGGCGATGTTTTCGGCGCGGCAGTAGTCGGCAAGCGCCTTGAGCCCCGCTTTGCCCGTGACCGTTCCTGTCGGATTGGCCGGGCTCGCCAGAAGCACGCCCTTCAGCGGGCGCCCGATCTTCGCGGCAGCACGCGCCAGGTTTTCCGGCGTCAGCGTGAAGCCGCTCTCGGCATTGGCCTCGACCTCCACGACCGTCAGGCCGAGCGCTGCGAGAATGTTGCGGTAGGCTGGATATCCGGGTCGCGCGATTGCGACGCAATCGCCGGGGTCGAAAAGCGCGAGGAAGGCAAGATTGAACCCGGCTGACGACCCGGTGGTCACGGCAATGCGCTGCGGGTCAAGCGCTATACCGTGGCGCTTTTGATAGTGCCGGGCGATCGCGGTTCTGAGAGACAAGGTGCCAAGTGCGTCGGTGTAGCCGAGCCGGCCATGCTCGAGCGCCTTGCGCGCCGCATCCAAAGCCGCCTTCGGCGCAGGATGCGCCGGTTGGCCGACAGCCATCGAAATCACCGGATGGCCGGCGTCGCGTCGGCGCGTTGCCTCGGCCAGCACGTCCATGGCATGAAAGGGTTCGATAGCACTGCGGTTCGACAATTCTACCAAGGTAATATCCTCAAGAAGCGGCCTATACCAACCTGCGCTGATATTGACCTATTGTTTGGGACCGTGTGCGGTCATCCGGGCGGGAGCGTACCGCCGAGCGATGCCTTGGCATCGGTCGAGGATTGTGAAGCTGCCGTGGCCGGCACAAGGCCCGCCCGAAGGGCCGGGCGCTTCTGGCCTCCGGATAGCGTCGACAATCCTCACCGGACCACATGGTGTCTCCTCGCCAGAAACCAAGATCGCTCCGACGCAATGGGTCAATATCAGCACAGATTGGTACTACATGCCGCCCCCTTGCCCGATCGTTTAAAGCTTCACAAGTGCGCGAGCGCCGTATTTCCGCCGATTTTGCCGTTTCGTTTCGCCGGAGCCCACCCTATGCTGCCCGCGTGTTGCGGTGTTGGAGATTCCTGTTGTCTTTTACAAGCGCGCATTGACGCCGTATCGCGACATGGACGACAGACAGGGCAGGCAGAGACAACGAGGTAGAAATGAATTTCAGCACGAAAATGATTGCCGCCGGAACGCTCGCCGCGTTCATGGCAGGGGTCAGCTTGCCGCAAAGCGCACTCGCGCTCGACCAGAAACAGAAGGAAGAGTTTGGCGCCTTCATCAAGGAATACCTGCTCGCCAATCCGGAAATCATGCTCGAAGTCCAGGAGGCGCTGGCTACAAAGCAGCGCGCCAAGCAGCAGGAAGCAGCTGAAGGTGCGATCGCCGAAAACAAGAAGGCGATCTTCAACTCAGACTACGACATGGTACTCGGCAATCCTGATGGAGACGTCACCGTCGTCGAGTTCTACGACTACAACTGCGGCTATTGCAAACGTGCGCTGACGGACATGGACGAGATCCTGTCGAAGGACAAGAACATCCGCTTCGTGCTGAAGGAATTGCCGATCCTCGGCCCGGATTCGCTGGCTGCCCACAAGGTCAGCGCTGCATTCCGTCTCGCCGCGCCGGAGAAGTACGGCGAGTTCCATCGGGCCCTGCTCGGCGGCGAGGACCGCGCAACCGAGGAAACGGCGATTGCCGTTGCCGGCAAGCTCGGCGTCACCGAAAAGCAGCTGCGCGCCAAGATGGAAAAAGAGCCGCATGATGCCGCGGTACGCGAGGCCTACACCCTTGCCAACGATCTCGGCATCACCGGCACGCCCTCCTACGTGATTGGCAACGAGGCGGTGTTCGGAGCCGTCGGTGCCGAGGAAATCAGCACCAAAGTGTCCAATATGCGCAGCTGCGGCAAGACCGCCTGCTGACCGCCTGCATTGGCCGTCCCGTCCCAACTGTGGACAAATCCCGCGAGGACCCAAAGGGCTTTTCCTCGCGGGACCATCAGTCTATAGGTAACCCTCTATCACTGGACCGGAATCCCGCATGCCCACCAAAATTTTCGTGCTGAACGGCCCCAACCTCAATGCGCTCGGCAAGCGCGAACCGGGGATTTATGGCGGCCAGACACTCGCCGACATCGAGGCGATGTGCACCACGGAAGGCAAGACGCTGGGACTGGAGGTCGATTTTCGGCAATCCAACCACGAAGGCACGCTTGTGGACTGGCTGCATGAGGCCGGCGAAAAGGCGGCGGGCGTCGCTATCAATCCGGCAGCCTACGGCCATACGTCGATCGCGCTGCACGATGCCATCCGCGCAATCGGCATCCCGGTGGTCGAACTGCATCTTTCCAACATCCACGCGCGTGAAGAATTCCGCCACAAGTCGATGATCGCCCCGGCGGTCAAAGGCGTCATCTGCGGTTTCGGCGCGCAGAGTTACATTCTGGCGCTGCATGCGCTAAAGAACCTGACAGAAACGTCGAAATAAAAAGAACACGAGGCTCATATCCCATGGCTGACAAGAAACCCGGTATCGACCAGGCGCTGATCCGCGATCTCGCCAATATCCTGAACGACACGGATCTCACCGAGATCGAAGTGGAGCAGGAAGACCTCCGCATCCGCGTATCGCGCGCCGGCACGCCGGTCGCCATGTCGATGCCGACCTACCAGGCCCAGCCGGCCGTCCACGCTGCGCAGCCCGCTGCAGTTGTCGCTCCGGCCGAGACCAGCCGCAATTCCAAAAACGCCTTAACGGCTCCGATGGTCGGTACGGCCTACCTCGCGCCGGCCCCAGGCGCCCGCCCGTTCATCGAGGTCGGTACCGTGGTCAAGGAAGGTCAGACGGTCCTGATCATCGAAGCGATGAAGACCATGAACCAGATCCCTGCCCCGCGTTCGGGCAAGGTGACCGAAATCTTCGTCCAGGACGCAGCCCCCGTCGAGTATGGCGAGCCGCTGATCGTAATCGAATAAGGCGGCGCTGCGATGATCTCGAAAATTCTCATTGCCAATCGCGGCGAAATCGCCCTTCGCGTACTGCGCGCCTGTAAGGAACTCGGCATCGCGACGGTGGCCGTCCATTCCACGGCTGACAGCGACGCCATGCATGTGCGTCTGGCCGACGAAAGCGTCTGCATCGGTCCTCCGCCGTCGCGCGATAGCTATCTGAACATTCACCAGATCGTCGCCGCCTGCGAAATCACCGGCGCTGACGCCGTGCACCCGGGTTACGGCTTCCTGTCGGAAAACGCCAAGTTCGCCGAAATCCTCGACGCCCACGACATCACCTTCATCGGTCCGACGGCGGAACATATCCGCATCATGGGCGACAAGATCACCGCCAAGAAGACGGCGCAGGAACTTGGCATCCCCGTGGTTCCGGGCTCCGACGGCGAAGTGAAGCCTGAGAACGCCCTCGAAGCCGCGCGCAAGATCGGCTTCCCGGTTCTGATCAAGGCGACCGCCGGCGGCGGTGGCCGCGGCATGAAAGTCGCCAAGACCGAGGCTGACCTCGACGAGGCCGTGTCAACCGCTCGTTCCGAGGCGCTTGCGGCCTTCGGCAATGACGCTGTTTACATGGAGAAGTATCTCGGCAAGCCGCGCCACATCGAAATCCAGATCGTCGGCGACGGCGAAGGCAATGCGATCCATCTCGGCGAGCGTGACTGCTCCTTGCAGCGGCGCCACCAGAAGGTGTGGGAAGAGGCAAACTCCCCTGCCCTCAACGTCGAGCAGCGCATGAAGATCGGCCAGGTTTGCGCCGATGCGATGAAAAAGCTGAAGTACCGCGGCGCAGGCACGATCGAGTTCCTCTACGAGAATGGCGAGTTCTATTTCATCGAAATGAACACCCGCCTCCAGGTGGAGCATCCGATCACCGAAGCGATCACCGGCATCGACCTGGTGCACGAACAGATCCGCGTCGCATCGGGTGGCGGGCTTTCGGTCAAGCAGGAAGACATCGTGTTTTCCGGCCACGCGATCGAGTGCCGTATCAATGCCGAAGATCCGCGCACCTTCGTCCCCTCGCCGGGCACAATCACGCATTTCCACGCACCGGGCGGTCTCGGCGTTCGCGTCGATTCTGGTGCCTATCAGGGCTACCGTATCCCGCCTTACTACGACAGCTTGATCGGCAAGCTCATCGTCCATGGCCGGACCCGTGTCGAATGCATGATGCGCCTTCGTCGCGTGCTCGACGAATTCGTCATCGATGGTATCAAGACGACGCTGCCGCTGTTCCAGGACCTGATCAACAATCAGGATATCGCGAACGGCGAATACGACATCCATTGGCTGGAGCACCATCTGGCCACGACGTCCGAATAGGACCGTGCATTGAAAGGGACGCGCAGCAAGCAACCCGACGTAACACCGGACATGCTGCTGCGCGCCTATTCCATAGGCCTGTTTCCGATGGCCGATTCGGCTGACGATCCAGAGCTTTTCTGGGTCGAGCCGGAAATCCGCGGCGTCATTCCGCTCGATGGCTTTCACGTCTCGCGCAGTCTTGCAAAGACAATCCGCAAGAGCCACTTCGACATCCGCTTCAACACCGCCTTCGAGGCCGTGATGGAAGGCTGCGCCGCGCCTGCGCCGGATCGCCCGACCACCTGGATCAACAACAAGATCCGCTCGCTTTACGCCACGCTTCACTCGATGGGCTACGCGCACAGCGTCGAAGCCTGGGAGGACGATGCGCTGGTCGGCGGTCTCTACGGCGTCTCACTCGGCTCGGCATTTTTCGGCGAAAGCATGTTTTCCAGACGCACCAACGCGTCCAAGATCTGCCTCGTGCATCTGGTGGAGCGCCTGCGCGCCAAGGGCTTTGAATTGCTGGACACCCAGTTCACGACCGAGCATCTCAAGTCCTTCGGTGCGATCGACGTGCCGAAGGCGGAGTATGAGATCATGCTCGCCAATGCGATGAACTCTCCGGATCTATCGTTTTGAGCTCATCGTCGACCTGAGCCCCCGGTGCAAACGCCCATTTCCACCCCGTCTCAGACCCTTCAAAGTGCCCAGGGATGTCCGCGCCAGAGCATCGCCCGCTCACAAAAGGAGTCGCGCAACCGCTCTATCGCTTTGTTTTGCCAAATTTATTTGCGGGAGCTATTCTACTGGACTTCCAAGACATTACGGACGGCTTGTCACGGCATGGCCGGTGCGGACGTCCGCGAAGCGAAACCATCACGAGATGGTCCACCGCCGCCCGTTGTGCGCGCTCGTTCCGGCGCACCGAAGAGCGGGTTGGCACAGAAAAATTGAGGGCATATCGCAGCCGCGTTCAAGGGCGCCTGCCAGGCAAGGCTACCTCTTGGAGGCAGTATCCGGTGGCGGCAGGTCCGACGTCGCTTTGCAGGACTGCAGCCAGACATCATAGACGGGGTGCTCGACGGCGTTGAGGCCGGGGCTGTCGGCAAACATCCAGCCGGTAAAGATCCGCCTGATCTTGCGGTCAAGCGTAATCTCGTCGACCTCGACGAAGGTGGTGATCTTCTGAGCTTCCGTGTCGTCCCTGTTATAGCAGACGCGCGGCGTTACCTGCAGGGCGCCAAACTGGACGGTCTCACCGATATAGACGTCAAAGGTCGTGATGCGGCCGGTGATCTTGTCGATGCCGGAAAACACGGCGACGGCGTTGTTTACCCGCGCGGCCTCGGCCGTACCGGCCGAGGAAATCATCGGCAGCGCGGCAAGCGCAGCGACACAGAGCCGGCTCGACATCTGGCCGATTGTTTTCCGCAGATAAGAACCCGCCATTCCCGCCTGTCTCCCGCGCGCTTCGCATTCACCGTTGATGGATATCAGGCGCTAAACATGAAATGTGGCCGCCCCGTGGTCATCGGACCATTTCGCGGGCGGCGCGCCTTGTCCGACGACAAGCGTCTCAGGAGCCCGGCGTCCAGGCGTCATAATCACCCGTTACGCGCGGACGCGCACCGGTACCGGCGATCGAACCCTGCGGCCGGTAAGCGTTGGCCGTACCAGTCGGGTTCGGACGATGTGGCTTCTGCCACTCGCGAGCGACGTATTTTTCGTCAGCCGGCGAAACGTCGGTGCGGTGATGCATCCAGCCGTGCCAGCCGGCCGGAATAGCAGAGGCTTCGGCATAACCGTTGTAAATCACCCAACGGCGCGTCCGGCCTTCGGAGTCCTTACCGCCCTGATAATAGACGTTGCCGAGCTCGTCTTCGCCGACACGTTGACCGTTACGCCAGGTATGAAACCGCGTTCCGATCGTCTGTTGGTTCCACCAGGTGAAAATCTGCAGCAGGAGCTTCATGGATGCCGTCCTCAACCGACCGTTGGGAAGGCGGCCGGATACCAAAACTATGTCCCCGCTTATGCCCCGCCACTCCAGGCTTGTCCAGTGATTCCGAGGCAAACACAGTCATTTCAGCGGCATGTGGAACCCGAAATGGCTGCGTACAAAACCGAGACGTTCGTAGAAGCGATGCGCGTCGGTGCGCGTCGCATTAGAGGAGAGCTGGACCTTTGCTGCCCCCTCCTCGCGCGCACGCTCGATCGCATGACGTATCATGCGTGCGCCTATGCCACGGCCGCGCATGTCTTTACGGGTTTGCACGGCCTCGATCAGCAGTCTTGGCCGGCCGCGTCCAGGAAGCGAGGTCAATAATGTTGCCTGGAAAGTGCCGACCACTTCTTCACCGAGGCGGGCGACATAAAGGGTTTGAAGCGGTGATGCCTCGATGCGCGCGAAGGCCGCGAGATAGTCGTCGAAAGCCTCCGGCTCGACCGTGTCACCGTGTCCGCCAACGTCGTCGGCGGCAAAGAGCGCGATGATCGCCGGTAGATCAGCCCGCTCGGCCTTGCGGATATCCAAGTCAGTCAGCGCGTGCATGTTTTCCTCCGGGCGTCACCATCAGCACCGAGCATCAATCATCAGAAGGCTAGCGTTTCGCGACAGCCAACCCTAACCGCGCGATCTTCCCCGGAGGAAGGCGACGGCCGCTAACCTCAGAGGAACGACGGCGTCAGACCAACGGTTTTTCGAGGATGAGTGCCAGAAGCCCCGACTGGTCGTCGCCGCAATCGCTGGTTTGACCGACTTCGGAAAAGCCGTGAGTCCGGTAGAATGCGAGGGCATGAAGGTTCTGCGGCTCGACCTCGACCCGCATGCGCTCGGCATCCGGGAAGCAGGTTTCGAGTTCGGCGAAAATGTCGCGGCCGATGCCCTGCCTCTGCAGTTTCGGCAGGACGTAAAGCTGGTGGAGCACCACGGTCTTCTTCAACGTATCTGACATGGACGCATAGCCCATGCCGCCAATGCTGCGACCATCGTCGGCAACCAGGAATTCCGCGTCCTTGCGCTCTAGCCGGACCTTGAGCGCCGGTAGCGAATGCCAGCGGCCCGTCAGTTCGTTGACCTTCTCGACGCCATAGAAGGTGTCATAGGTCGCGTGCCACGTCTCGACGAGCAGCGCGCGAACCTTTTCCAGATCGCGCTCGCTCGCCGTGCGGACGAAGAACATCGTTTATTCCTCGATGCCGAGCTTGGCCTTGACCAGTGCCTGAACGGCCTGCGGATTAGCCTTGCCGCCGGTCGACTTCATCACCTGGCCGACGAACCAGCCAGCGAGCGAAGGCTTTGCCTGCACCTTGGCAACCTGGTCCGGGTTGGCGGCGATGATCTCGTCGACCGCCTTCTCGATGGCGCCGGTGTCTGTTACCTGCTTCATGCCACGCGCTTCAACGATCTCGGCAGGATTTCCGCCTTCGTTCCAGACGATTTCGAAGAGGTCCTTGGCGATCTTGCCGGAAATCGTCTCCGCCTTGATGAGATCGATGATGCCGCCGAGCTGGGCAGGGGAAACCGGAGTCTCTTCAATAGCTTTGCCGGCTTTGTTCAAGGCGCCGAGCAAGTCGTTGATGACCCAGTTTGCAGCGATCTTGCCGTCACGGCCTTCGGCCACAGCCTCGAAATAGTCGGCAATCGACTTTTCGGAAACGAGCACCGAGGCGTCATAGACCGACAGGCCCATGGCGCTGACAAAGCGTTCCTTCTTGTCGTCAGGCAGTTCCGGCAGGTCGGCTTTCAGCGCATCGACGAAGGCCTGGTCGAATTCGAGCGGCAGCAGGTCCGGGTCCGGGAAGTAGCGATAGTCGTGCGCGTCTTCCTTGGACCGCATGGAGCGTGTCTCGCCCTTGTTCGGGTCGAACAGGCGCGTTTCCTGGTCGATAGAGCCGCCGTCTTCCAGAATTCCGATCTGACGGCGCGCTTCATATTCGATCGCCTGACCGATGAAGCGGATGGAGTTGACGTTCTTGATTTCGCAGCGCGTGCCAAAACCTTCGCCGGGGCGACGGACCGAAACGTTGACGTCGGCGCGCATCGAACCTTCGTCCATGTTGCCGTCACAGGTGCCGAGGTATCGCACGATCGAACGCAGCTTGGTCATGTAGGCCTTGGCCTCGTCGGACGACCGCATGTCGGGCTTTGAGACGATTTCCATCAGCGCCACGCCGGAGCGGTTGAGGTCGACATAGGACATCGACGGATGCTGGTCGTGCATCGACTTGCCGGCATCCTGCTCGAGATGCAGGCGCTCGATGCCGATCTCGACGTCTTCGAACTGGCCCTGGCGATCAGGCCCGACGGAAATGATGATCTTGCCTTCGCCGACGATCGGATCCTTGAACTGCGAGATCTGATAGCCCTGCGGCAGGTCGGGATAGAAGTAGTTTTTGCGGTCGAAGATCGAGCGGTTGTTGATCACGGCCTTGAGACCGAGGCCGGTGCGGACCGCCTGCCTGACGCATTCCTCGTTGATGACGGGCAGCATGCCAGGCATGGCCGCATCGACAAGCGACACGTTGGCGTTCGCCGGCTTGCCGAATTCGGTCGATGCACCCGAGAACAGCTTCGAATTGGAAAGCACCTGGGCATGGACCTCCATGCCGATGATAACCTCCCAGTCGCCAGTGGCGCCAGGGATGAAGCGTTTGGAATCGGGAGTGCGGACGTCGACAATGCTCATATCATGCTCTTCTTTGAAGCCTGAATTCTTGGTTTCTCGGTAGAGCAATTGCCGCAATGGTGCAAGTTGTTAGGCGCGATCAGCCGCCCCGCGATGACGTGGCGCACGGTTTAACCGCCGCTTAGCGGTCGCTATGGCAAAAGGTGGACATGGCCCTCACCGCTGCCAGTCTCCTGTGTTTCCTTGTCGCGATCAACATCACGAGCTTCTGCCAATTCTGGTACGACAAGCACGCGGCGCGATCAGGCTGGCGCCGCATCAGCGAGCGGACGTTGCTGCAATCGGCATTTTTCGGCGGCAGCATCGGTGCGATGGCCGGTCGCCAGGTCTTCAGGCACAAGACACGCAAGGAGCCGTTTCGAACACATCTCATTCTGATCGTCCTGTTCCAGATGATTGTGGCGGTTGCCTGCGCAATCTTTGCGAGCGGATATATTGACGCTTTCGTCGGTCTCTTCTAGGAAGCGTTCGTTCGAATGGAGTTTTGATGTTCACATCGTCTGAGTCCCGGTAAGGGCCCCTGCCCGCTTTCTCATAGATTGCGCGCACGGGCCGGAAACGTAACCCCGCTTTTCCCAAGATTTGCGGAACGTTTTTCTGCGTTCTCACGAACGCTATTCCGGAACATTCAGATATGGATATCTCACGCGCTGAGCAGCGCATTCTTCATCATTTGGCCCAAGGCGGCCGTATCGAAATTACCCGCGACGACAAGACGATCATCGACATCAGATGCTTCACGCGCGACGGATGGGTCTATCCGGGCTTCGACCTCGAACTCTTCCGCAAGCTGAAGCGCAAGAAAGCGATCTCGTCATCGGCCGGCAAACCCTATCGCATCACCGAGCGGGGCTTGCGCCTGGTCCGGTCGGAACTCAACAATCGCTGATCGGCGAAACCATGAGGATGCCGGGTATCGCCCGGCATTTTCTCCAGCCCTTACGGTATGCCGCGATTAGGGATCGTATCTCTTATCACCTAGCGGCCGTAAAGGCCGAGATCGGTAACAGCAAGCGGCTTGCCCAGCCCGATGTACTCGACATCGCGATCAAGCTTGGGCGCATAGGAGGTCGACAGCCAGGTGACCCCGTAGCCGTGTTTGCGGAAGAAGCCGATGGCTGCTGTGTTCTTGGCGTGCGTCTTGGTTTTCGCTGCGTCGAAGCCGTCGTTTGAGATGCGAAGCTCAATGTCGGCGAGCAGACGACCGCCGAGCCCCCGCCTCTGGGCTTCCGGCTCGATCCACAGATCGGAGATCATCTCGTCGAAGTTCTCGCGAGCGGCCCAGCCACGCGGCCGGCCATCAACTTCGATCAGCGAAACGGAGAGCCAATGATTGGCAAGAAAATCGCCAAAGGCGTTCTCCGCCAGGCGCCTCATCCGACCGACATCGGCAAGGCCGACAATCGCCCCTTCCCAGGCGCGAAGGCCTACGGCCGTGAGAGCACCAACCTCATCCTCTCGAGCATGACGGATCACGGGCATGGCGCGGCCCCCCTCTCCGCGTCACTGAAGCGTCGCGCGTCATGTGTGACGCGTCAAGGACGCTGGCTGACACACCAGTCGCGGCGATCGCGGCGCAGCACGCTTGCGGTGCTGCGCCGTTAGCGTTTTACCACCACTTGGTGGGCGCGAAACGACCGGCTGCCTGCTCGATCACATGGGCGGTCTTGAAGAGGGTCTCTTCCTCGAACGGCTTGCCGATCAGTTGCAGACCAAGCGGCAGGCCCTTGTGATCGACGCCGCCGGGAACGGCGATGCCCGGCAGGCCGGCCATGTTGACCGTCACCGTAAAGATGTCGTTGAGGTACATCTTGACCGGATCCGATGCGAGATCCTCGTCGGCGATGCCGAACGCGGAGGACGGTGTCGCCGGCGTCAGGATCGCGTCGACGCCCGCATGGAAAGCGAGTTCAAAGTCGCGCTTGATCAACGTGCGAACCTTCTGGGCGCGCAGGTAGTAGGCGTCGTAATAGCCGGCAGAAAGCACATAGGTGCCGATCATGATGCGGCGCTTGACCTCCTGGCCGAAGCCGGCTGCGCGGGTCTTCTCGTACATGTCGACGATGTCCTTGCCGTCGACGCGCAGGCCGTAGCGGACGCCATCGTAGCGGGCAAGATTCGAAGACGCTTCGGCCGGAGCGACGATGTAGTAAGCCGGCAGCGCGTATTTGGTGTGCGGAAGCGTGATGTCGACGATCTCGGCACCGGCATCCTTAAGCCAGGCGATACCCTGCTGCCACAGGGCTTCGATCTCTTCCGGCATGCCGTCTACCCGGTATTCGCGCGGAATACCGATCTTCATGCCCTTGATCGACTGTCCGATCGAAGCTTCGTAGTTCGGCACCGGCAGATCGACGGAGGTCGTGTCCTTGGCGTCGACGCTTGCCATCGACTTCAGAAGGATCGCGGCGTCGCGCACGTCACGGGCAATCGGGCCGGCCTGATCGAGCGACGACGCAAAGGCGACGACGCCCCAGCGCGAGCAGCGGCCATAGGTCGGCTTGATGCCGACGGTGCCGGTGAAGGCGGCCGGCTGACGGATGGAGCCACCGGTATCGGTTGCGGTCGCACCGGCGCACAGATGCGCGGCGACGGCAGCGGCCGAGCCGCCCGACGAGCCGCCCGGGACCAGATCGAGGTTGGAGCCCTTGGCGCGCCAGGGGTTCTTCACGGCACCGTAGTAAGAGGTTTCGTTGGAGGAGCCCATGGCGAACTCGTCCATGTTGAGCTTGCCGAGCATCACGGCGCCGTCGTTCCAGAGGTTCTGGGTCACGGTCGATTCGTAGCGCGGGGCGAAACCATCGAGAATGTGGCTGCAGGCCTGCGTGTGCACGCCTTCGGTACCGAACAGATCCTTGATGCCCAGCGGAATGCCTTCGAGCGCGCCGGCCTTGCCGGCCGCGATGCGCGCGTCCGATGCCTTGGCCATTTCGCGCGCCTTGTCCGGCGTGACGGCGATATAGGCATTGATCGCTTCATTGGCGGAATCGATCGCCGCGATATAGGCGTCGGTCAGTTCAACGGCGGTGATTTCCTTGGCGACAAGCTTGGTGCGGGCTTCGGCGATCGTAAGGCTGGTGAGTTCGGTCATGATGAAATCGGACTTTCGCAATCAGGGACGCCGGGCGCAATCAGGGACGCCGGGGCGGCAGGTGGTCGGATTATTCGACGACCTTCGGGACGAGGAAAAAGTTGCGATCGGTATTGGGAGCATTGGCAACGATATCGTCGGCCTTGCTGCCATCGGACACGACGTCAAGGCGCTTCTTCATGTCCATCGGTGTCACCGACGTCATCGGTTCTACGCCATCGACATTCACTTCGGAGAGTTGCTCGACGAAACCAAGGATGCCGTTGATTTCGCCCACCATTCGCGTGGCTTCATCTTCACTGACGGCGATGCGGGCGAGGCGCGCGACGCGCTTCACGGTGGCAAGGTCTACGGACATGGTCGTCTCCGGTATCTGGAACTTTCCCCCGCTATAATGGTGCGCGGCGAGGCGCGCAACGGGGGAATCGCCCGATCGCTCGCCTGCCGCGGTGCTGACGGCCTTCGCCGTCAGACGGTCACTACGCCACCGACGGCCGGTGTTGCCACTTTGGTCGAGGCGCTGTCCATGCCGACGACGAAGTTTTCCGGCGTCTGATCGATGATCGGGAAGGATCCGTAGTGGCAGGGAATGGCGGTCGAGAACTTGAAATAGCGCTGGCAGGCAAGTGCGGCCACGGCGCCTCCCATGGTGAACCGGTCGCCGATTGGAACGAGGCCGATCTCCGGCTGGTGCAATTCCTCTACCAGAGCCATGTCCGAAAAGATGTCCGTGTCGCCCATATGGTAGAGCGTCGGTTCATCCTCGAAATGCAGAACGAGGCCGTTAGCACTGCCGAGCGAATGCGAAACGCCGTCTTCGGTAATCTGTGCCGAAGAATGCAGCGCATTGACGAAAGTGGCGGAAAAGCCGGCGAGATGAATGGTGCCGCCGGTGTTGCCCGGCTCCATCGCCGAAACGCCCTGGCGCCCAAGCCACATGCAGAGATCGAAGTTCGCAACGACCACGGCTCCCGTTTCCTTGGCGATTGCGACGGTGTCGCCGACATGATCGCCATGACCGTGCGTCAGCAGAATATGGGTGAGCCCGGTCGTCACCTCCTTGCGCTCGCTGTCGAGGAAGGCCGGGTTGCCGGTGAAGAAGGGATCGATCAGGATCTTCGACGTTGCCGTTTCGATGTGGAAAGCGGAATGGCCGAGCCATTTGATCTTCATGACATTCTCCCAGATGATTTGCGCCTTGGACCAGCTATATGGAACGGATCGAACACCTGCAAAGATCGAATCGGCAAATCAAATGACAATTCTGACCATCGAAGAGCTCGCGAGCCAGCTTCAGCCCAACCAGGCCATCGCCGGCCTCGATCTCGGCACCAAGACGATCGGCATCTCGGTGTCCGACCTTGGACGCCGGATCGCAACGCCGCGCGAGGTGATCCGGCGGGTCAAATTCGGCATCGATGCGGTGACGCTTCTGGCAGTGGCCGAGAAGGAACGGGTTGCGGCCCTTATCATCGGCCTGCCGGTCAACATGGACGGCAGCGAAGGGCCCCGGTGTCAGGCGACCCGCGCTTTCGTGCGAAACATGGTCGAGAAGACGCCCCTGCCCTTCGTCTACTGGGATGAGCGGCTTTCGACCGTCGCGGCCGAACGGGTGCTGATTGAAATGGACGTATCACGCAAGAAGCGGGCCGAGCGCATCGACTCGGCTGCCGCATCCTTCATTCTTCAAGGGGCGCTCGACAGGCTGGCGTCCCTTGCCAGGGACGGCGCTTCGGCCGACTGAGCGGCCACTGCACCAAAGCAGCGGCGATACCAGACTGCAAGCTCACGACGCTTGCGGAAGGCGATGATGCCGAAAACGATGAAGCTGTCGACAATGATGGCGCGGGCGACGAGCGGCGGAATGCTTTCCGGCGGAATGCCGAGCACGTTGCCGTAGACCTGGAAGACCAGGTCATGGGTCTGGCGCGTCAGCATGAAGAATCCGAAGCTCATGTCGTAGTAGGAAAGGCCGTACCAGGCGGCCAAAAACATGACGGGGCATGCCCACAGGATCAGAAACCACTTCATGCGGCCCCCCTTTCCGATATGCGTCGATAGAACAATGGATAGATCGCGCGGTCTGCCAGTACCAAGGCAAGCAGAACCATTGCGGGAACCACGATATCGAGCGCCAGTCCGGCGAAAAACATCATCATGATGATCAAAAGACCAGTTCTCACCGAACCGCTCCCTTCCGGATCTCTTTGCGTTACCCAACCACTGTCCACGCTCGCCGGCGGTCACGCAATGTAAACCACTTGTTAAGGTTAATTTTCACAGGCTCCTGTCCGACTGCAGCCAGCCCGACCCGCCAAGGCGCTGCAAAGCTTGAAACGCACGGCGCGATTTCGTCTTAAATTGATTCCGGCTCGAGGGATTATGCAGTAACGGTGGGCTCCTCTCCCGCTCAGGCCCCGTCATGATCATCGTCTTTGAAAGTATCCTTCCCATCTTCCTTCTGGTGCTGCTCGGCGCATGGCTGAAACGCACGACGCTGGTCGATCAGAACCTTTGGCTGGGCCTCGAACAGTTCGGCTATTACATTCTCTTCCCCGCCCTCTTGTTCTCCACGCTGGCCCAGGCCGATTTTTCCGGCATGAAGGCGGACGCCACGGCGATCGCCACGATCGGCAGTGTCAGCCTGATGTCGATCTTTGTCCTCTTCCTCTGGCCGCTGTTTCGAAACAGAGAGGTTTCGGGCGCCTCCTTCACCTCGGTCTTCCAGACGGCGACGCGGTGGAACGGCTTCATGGCACTGGCGATCGCACAGAAACTCTATGGACCGATCGGGCTGACGCTGACGGCGCTGGTGATGACCCTCGTGATCATCCCGATCAATCTCTACAACGTCGGCGTGCTGGTTTGGTTCGGGGGCGGCAACCGGGATTTCCGGCGTTTCTTTGCCAAGATCGCTACCAATCCGTTAATCGTCGCATCGGTGCTGGGCATCGTGTTCAACCGGATGGGCATAACTGTCTACGGGCCGGTGATGACGACCATCGACATGCTGGCAAGCGCCTCGCTCAGCCTCGGGCTCGTTATGGTCGGTGCCGGATTGCGGGTGTCGGACGCACTGAAGCCGAGTGGATCGGCGATGTTGGCAGTCTTCCTGAAGCTGATCATGATGCCGGTGTTCATGGTGGGTGCCAGCTTCCTGCTCGGCATCCGCGGCGATGCGTTGTGCGTCATTGCGCTCGGCGCTGCCGTTCCGACCGCGATGAACGGCTATCTGCTCGCCAAACAGATGGGCGGCGACGCAGAGCTCTACGCGGCGGTGGCGACGGTTCAGACCGTCGTCTCCTTCTTCACGATCCCGCTGGTGCTGTCGGTGACCGCCTATGTGGCGGCCGGATAGAGCAGGTCGAGGATGTAGGCCGAATCGAAGCGCGAATCGAGCATGCCGTAGGTGGACCGCCAGCCGGCGGCAAGGCGCGATTCGAGGAAGGCGTCGGCGATGCGGCCGGCCCCGAGCCGATAGAGTTCGGCAGCCGCCGCTGCCAGAGCCAGTTGCTCGACCAGCATGCGGGCGGCCCCTTCGTCGCGCTCGCAGAGCGACATCGCCGCACGCAGCACGTCGATCGTCTTGCGACCGGCAGGCCCGAGATCGCGGCTCAGCACGGCAAACAGCTGTTCGAAGAGATCCTTGCGCTTAAGCAGAACGCGAAGCACATCCAGCGCCATGACGTTGCCCGAGCCTTCCCAGATCGCGTTGACCGGCGCCTCGCGATAATGCCGCGCCAGCGCCCGCTCTTCGACGTAGCCGTTGCCACCGAGGCATTCCATCGCTTCATAGATCAGCGCCGGGGCGATCTTGCAGCACCAGTATTTTGCGACCGGCGTCATGATGCGCGCATAGGCCGCCTCTTCGGCACTGCCGTGCGCCTTGTCGAAGGCATCGGCGAGGCGGAACGACAGGGCACTGGCGGCGGCGACGTCGAGCGCCATATCGGCGAGGACCCGGGTCATCATCGGCTGGCCGACGAGCGGCTTGCCGAAAACCTTGCGGCCACGCGTGTGGTGGACGGCCTCGGCGAGCGATGCCCGCATGATGCCGGCGGACGCCAGCGCGCAATCGAGACGCGTCAGCGTCACCATGTCGAGAATAGTGCGGATACCGGCATCGGGCGCGCCGAGCACGAAACCGAATGTGTCGGAAAACTCGACTTCGGAGGATGCGTTGGAGCGGTTGCCGAGCTTGTCCTTCAGGCGTTGGAAGCGCAGGCCGTTGGCGCTCCCGTCTTCAAGCAGCCTCGGTACAAGGAAGCAGCCGAGCCCGTCGCGGGTCTGCGCCAGCATGACGAAGGCGTCGCTCATCGGCGCCGACATGAACCACTTGTGGCCGTTCAGGCGGTAGATACCCTCGCCGACACGCTCTGCGGTCGAAGTGTTGGCGCGCACATCGGTGCCGCCCTGCTTTTCCGTCATGCCCATGCCGACGGTAACGGCAGACTTCTGCATCCACGGCTTGTTGGACGAATCGTATTTGCGCGACAGGATCTTCGGCGCCCATTCCTTCTGCACGGCGGGCGAGGCGGTGATCGCGGCAAGCGATGCACTTGTCATCGTCAGCGGGCAAAGATGGCCGCATTCCAGCTGGGCCGTCAGGTAGAAACGGATCGCCCGCGTCTTGTGCGACTGATTGCGCTCGTCAGGCAGGTTCTCCCAGGCGGATGCGTGCAGGCCCGAGGTCATGGAGCGTCGCATCAGCGCATGCCAGGCCGGATGGAACTCGACGACATCGAGGCGCTCGCCGCGTGGGCCATGCGTCTTCAGCTTCGGTACGCCTTCGTTCGCCATGCGCGCGAGTTCCTGCGCCTCCGGCGAGGTCACGTAGCGCCCGAGCGTACCGAACTCGTCGCGCAGGGCCTTCGGCATGCCCGACGTGATGTCCACGACCAGCGGATCGGAACGATAGGCATTGATGCCGGACCAGGGCTTGGGCTGGTTCAGCTCGGCGAGTTTCTGTTCGGTCCGGTTCATCTGATTCATGGGCCGGTTCTAGCGCAACTTTGCCGACCACGAAACGGGGCCAGGGAAAGATAGGATGCCGCACCCAAGTTTTCTGCGGAAGGGCCCGCGCAACGCTTGCCGTGCCGGGGGTCACGTCTTATAGAGCGAGCCACATTCCAGAGCGCAAGGGCGGCCCATGACCACTTTCCCGCATCGCCACCTGCTCGGCATCAAAGGTCTTACGGAGCAGGATATCACCTACCTGCTCGATCGTGCCGATGAAGCCGTCAAGATCTCCCGTCAGAGAGAGAAGAAGACGTCCACCCTTCGAGGGATGACGCAGATCAATCTCTTCTTTGAAGCGTCCACCAGGACGCAATCCTCCTTCGAGCTAGCGGGCAAACGGCTCGGCGCCGACGTGATGAACATGTCGGTCGGCAACTCGTCGGTGAAAAAGGGCGAAACGCTGATCGATACGGCGATGACGCTCAACGCCATGCACCCCGACGTGCTGGTCGTGCGCCATTCGTCCGCGGGTGCGGCCGCACTTCTGGCCCACAAGGTTTCCTGCTCCGTGGTCAATGCCGGCGATGGCCAGCACGAACATCCGACCCAGGCCCTGCTCGATGCACTGACGATCCGCCGCATCAAGGGCAAGCTCTCGCGCATCATCGTGGCGATCTGCGGCGACGTGCTGCATTCGCGTGTCGCCCGCTCCAACATCCTTCTGCTCAACCAGATGGGCGCGAGGGTGCGGGTCGTCGCACCGGCAACGCTGCTTCCCTCTGGGATCGCCGACATGGGCGTTGAGGTCTACCACTCGATGGCCGAGGGACTGAAGGATGCAGATGTGGTGATGATGCTGCGCCTGCAGCGCGAGCGCATGGCCGGCTCCTTCGTGCCTTCGGTGCGCGAATATTTCCACTACTACGGCCTCGATGCCGAAAAGCTCAAGGCAGCCAAGGACGACGCGCTCGTCATGCACCCGGGCCCAATGAACCGCGGCGTCGAGATCGCGTCCGAAATCGCCGATGGGCCGCAGAGCGTAATCGAGCAGCAGGTTGAAATGGGTGTCGCCGTGCGCATGGCGGTGATGGAAACGCTTCTTCTTTCGCAGAACCAGGGGCCGCGCGTATGACCAGACCGCTCGTTCTTAGGAACCTTCGCATCGTCGATCCGTCCCGCAACCTCGACGAAACCGGCACGATCATCGTCGGTGATGATGGCCGTATCCTGGCCGCAGGCAAGGATGCCCTCAATCAGGGAACGCCTGTTGGCGCCTTCGTCAAGGATTGCGACGGACTAACGGCCGTTCCGGGCCTCGTCGACGCGCGCGTCTTCGTCGGCGAGCCGGGCGCCGAGCACCGCGAAACGATCGAATCGGCCTCGCGCGCAGCAGCCGTCGGCGGTGTGACCTCCTTCATTTCGATGCCGGACACGGATCCTGTCATCGACGACATCGCGCTTGTCGAATTCATGCAGAAGACGGCCCGCGACAAGGCGCTCGTCAATGTCTATCCGGCGGCCGCGATGACAAAGGGTCTCGCCGGCGAAGAGATGACCGAGTTCGGTCTGCTGCGGGAGGCAGGTGCGGTCTGCTTCACCAACGGACGCAAGGCGATTCACGATACGCTGATGCTGCGCCGCGCCATGACCTATGCCCGCGAGTTCGGCGCGGTGATCGCGCTCGAAACGCGCGACAAGTATCTCGGCGCCAACGGCGTGATGAACGAGGGCCTGCTTGCCAGCTGGCTCGGTCTTGCCGGTGTGCCGCGCGAGGCGGAAATCATCCCGCTCGAGCGCGACCTGCGTATCGCCGGCCTCACCAAGGCCGCCTACCACGCCGCCAACATCTCGGTTCCCGAATCCGCCGAAGCCGTTCTGACCGCCCGCAACCGCGGCGCCAACGTCACCTGCGGCATCTCTATCAACCATCTGACGCTCAACGAGAACGACATCGGTGAATACCGGACCTTCTTCAAGCTCTCGCCGCCGCTGCGCCGCGAGGACGACCGCGTCGCGATGGCGGAAGCTCTTGCCAACGGCACCATCGACATCATCGTTTCCTCGCATGATCCGCAGGATGTCGACACCAAGCGCCTGCCCTTCTCCGACGCGGAAAATGGCGCGATCGGGCTCGAGACGATGCTAGCCGCAGCGCTTCGCCTGCATAACAGCGGCCAGGTTCCGCTGATGCGCCTCATCGACGCGATGTCGACGCGTCCGGCGGCGATCTTCGGGCTTGATGCCGGCTCGCTGAAGCCGGGTGCCAAGGCCGACATCACCGTCATCGATCTCGAAGAGCCTTGGGTCCTCTACAAGGAAGCGATCGTTTCACGATCGAAGAACACGCCATTCGAAAATGCGCGCTTTACCGGACGGGTTGTGCAAACCTATGTTGCCGGCAAGCTTGTGCATTCGGCATAAGCGACAGCAGTCGCGCGGGAGGAATCGGTGGATCTTTTTTCCTGGCAGCTTGGACTGCCTTCGACAGCCTTGAGCCTTGCCTTCGGCTATCTGCTCGGCTCGATCCCCTTCGGGCTGATCCTGACCCGCATGGCCGGCCTCGGTGACGTTCGCAAGATCGGCTCGGGCAATATCGGCGCCACCAATGTCCTGCGAACCGGCAACAAGAAGCTTGCCGCGGCAACCCTGCTGCTTGACGCCCTGAAAGGCACGGCGGCAGCCGCTATCGCATCGCTTTGGGGTGTCGAAGCCGGTATCGCCGCAGGTCTTGCCGCCTTCCTCGGCCATCTCTACCCGGTCTGGCTCGGCTTCAAGGGCGGCAAGGGCGTCGCTACCTATATCGGCGTGCTGCTGGGCCTCGTGCCCTGGATGGTTCTCGTCTTTGCGGCGATCTGGCTGGCGATGGCGAAAATTAGCCGTTACTCTTCGCTATCGGCGCTGGTTGCAACTGCAGTCATTCCGGTTGTACTCTACCTGACAGGACACGAGAAAGTCGCCCTGCTGTTTGCGGTCATGACCCTGATTACATGGGTGAAACATCGCGCCAATATCCAGCGGCTCATCGCGGGCACCGAAAGCAGGATCGGAGACAAGGGATAATGTTGAACGTCAGTGCAAAGCGAACCGGAGTTGCACTGACCGAACGACAGAAGATTTCCTGGCTGCGGCTGATCCGCAGCGATAATGTCGGCCCCGTAACGTTCCGCGATCTCATCAATCACTTCGGCACGGCTGACGCCGCACTTGACGCCTTGCCCGAACTATTGCGGCGCGGCGCCGGGGCGCGGACGTTCCGCGTCGCCACTATCGCCGAAGCGGAACGGGAGCTCGAAATAGCGCACCGCTTCGGCGCGACCTTCGTCGGTATCGGCGAACCAAATTATCCTTTCGCCCTTCGCCAGATCGATGGCGCTCCACCGCTTCTGGCGGTCAAAGGCAACCTCGACGCCGCGGCACGATCGTCTCTCGGCATCGTCGGCTCGCGCAACGCCTCGGTCAGCGGTGCCAAGTTCGCAGCGATGATCGCGCGCGATGCCGGTCGTGCCGGTTATGTGATCACGTCAGGGCTGGCGCGCGGCATCGACACCGCCGCCCATCGAGCAAGCCTGGAAAGCGGAACGATCGCGGTGCTTGCGGGCGGTATCGACCGACCCTATCCACCGGAAAATGTCGGGCTGCTCAACGATATCATGTCAGGCCAGGGCCTGGCCGTGAGCGAAATGCCGTTCGGCTGGGAGCCGCGGGCTCGCGATTTCCCGAGGCGCAACCGTCTGATCGCCGGCATCAGTCTCGGCGTGGCGATCGTCGAGGCAGCCAACCGCTCGGGCTCACTGATCACGGCCCGCTACGCCGCCGATTTCGGCCGACTGGTATTTGCCGTTCCCGGCTCGCCGCTCGACCCACGCTGCCACGGAACCAATGATCTGCTCAAACAGGGCGCGATCGTCACGACGACGTCGGACGATGTTCTCGACGCCCTTGCGCCTCTCAGCCAATACAGGCTGCCCTTGGCGGCAGGGGCCGAAGAGCCCGGCCATGCAGCCCCGTCGAGACAGCCGGTGCCGCTCGCTGACGGCGACCGGGCAACGATCATCGACGCGCTCGGCCCGACACCGGCCGAAATCGACGATGTCATCCGCCACACTGGACAGCCTGCAGCGGAAGTCTACCTCGTGCTGCTCGAGCTTGACCTTGCCGGACGCCTCAGCCGCCATGCTGGCGGACTGGTGTCGCTCAATGCGGAGCAATAAAACTTCTTGTTTGCGCACGATCCAGTCGGCAACCGGCAACACAAAAGCACATTCGCAGATACGAAGAAAACACGAGCGACTCAATCGGAAAGAGATATAATTATCTATTCTCGCAATGGCTGCATAACGCAGCCCTGTCGCTATTTTGAATGAAACCCCTTGACCCCGCTCGAATCCCTGTCCATTTCGGGGCATCGATATTCGGCGATGCTCAGTGCAAACCGCGCTGACGCAGGACCAAACCCGGTTGTCTCAGAAAAATGACGATGAATGTTGTAGTGGTGGAATCGCCTTCGAAGGCAAAGACGATCAACAAGTACCTCGGCCCAGGCTACAAGGTTCTTGCCTCGTTCGGCCATGTGCGGGATCTGCCTGCCAAGGACGGCTCGGTTCGTCCTGACGAAGATTTTGAGATGTCCTGGGAGGTCGACGCCGCGTCGGCCAAACGCATGAAGGATATTGCCGATGCCGTGAAGGCAGCGGACGGCCTCATCCTCGCGACCGACCCGGATCGCGAAGGCGAAGCGATCTCCTGGCATGTGCTCGATCTTCTCAGGAAGAAAAAGGTGTTGGGTGACAAGCCGGTCAAGCGTGTGGCCTTCAACGCCATCACCAAGAAGGCCGTGCTTGACGCGATCGCCCATCCGCGTGACCTCGATATTCCGCTTGTTGATGCGTATCTGGCGCGCCGTGCACTCGACTATCTCGTCGGCTTCAACCTGTCGCCGGTACTTTGGCGTAAGCTCCCCGGCGCCCGCTCTGCCGGCCGCGTTCAGTCCGTCACGCTGCGGCTGGTCTGCGATCGCGAAGCGGAAATCGAACGGTTCATCTCCGAAGAATACTGGAACCTGTCGGCGCTCTTGAAGACGCCGCGCGGTGACGAGTTCGAGGCACGGCTCGTTTCGGCGGACGGAAAGCGACTGGCTCCACGTGCGGTCGGCAACGGCGAGGAAGCCAACCGGCTAAAGACCCTGCTCGATGGCGCAACCTATGTCGTCGACAGCATCGAGGCAAAGCCGGTCAAGCGGAACCCCTCGCCGCCATTCACCACTTCGACGCTACAGCAGGCTGCGTCATCGAAGCTCGGCTTCTCCGCCTCCCGCACCATGCAGGTTGCGCAGAAGCTCTATGAAGGTGTTGATATCGGCGGCGAAACCGTCGGTCTGATCACCTACATGCGTACCGACGGTGTGCAGATGGCGCCCGAATCGATCGAGGCCGCACGTGAGGCGATCGGCAGCCAGTTCGGCAACCGCTACCTGCCGGAAAAGCCACGCCTCTACTCTACCAAGGCGAAAAACGCCCAGGAAGCGCACGAGGCCATTCGCCCGACCGACTTCAACCGGACGCCCGACCAGGTCCGCCGCTTCCTCGACGGCGATATGCTGAAGCTTTACGATCTTGTCTGGAAGCGCGGCATCGCCAGCCAGATGGCGTCTGCCGAGATCGAACGTACGACCGCCGAGATTACCGCCGATAACGGTGGCAACAAGGCTGGCCTGCGCGCCACCGGTTCGGTCATTCGTTTCGACGGCTTCATCGCCGCCTATACGGACGCCAAGGAAGACGGCGAGCAGACCGATGACGGCGACGAAGATGGTCGCCTGCCGGAGATCAACGCGCGCGAAAGCCTGGCAAAGCAGAAGATCAATGCTTCGCAGCATTTCACCGAGCCGCCGCCGCGCTACTCGGAAGCAACGCTGATCAAGAAGATGGAAGAGCTCGGCATCGGCCGTCCATCGACCTATGCCGCGACGGTAACGACGCTGCTCGACCGCGACTACATCACCAACGACAAGCGCAAGCTCGTGCCCCAGGCCAAGGGACGGCTCGTCACGGCGTTTCTCGAAAGCTTCTTCACGCGCTACGTCGGGTACGACTTCACGGCGTCGCTCGAAGAAAAGCTCGACCAGGTCTCGGCTGGCGAGGTCAACTGGAAGGACGTTCTTCGCGACTTCTGGAAGGATTTCTTCGCGCAGATCGAGGAAACCAAGGAACTGCGCGTAACCAACGTGCTCGACGCGCTGAACGAGGAACTGGCACCGCTGGTGTTCCCCAAGCGCGAAGACGGCAGCGATCCGCGCATCTGCCAGGTTTGCGGCACCGGCAAGCTGTCGCTGAAACTCGGCAAGTACGGCGCCTTCGTCGGCTGCTCGAACTACCCCGAGTGCAACTTCACCCGCCAGCTTTCGTCCGACGGCAACAGCGATGCCGAGGCTTCGGTCTCGAACGAGCCGCAGGCGCTCGGCAAGGATCCGCACACCGGCGAGGAAATCACGCTGCGCAGCGGCCGTTTCGGTCCCTATGTCCAGCGCGGCGACGGCAAGGAAGCCAAGCGTTCGAGCCTGCCCAAGGGCTGGACGCCATCCTCCATCGACCATGAGAAGGCCGTCGCCCTGCTCTCGCTGCCGCGCGATATCGGCGCGCACCCCGAAACCGGCAAGATGATCTCGTCGGGTCTTGGCCGCTACGGACCCTTCGTGCTGCATGACGGCACCTATGCGAACCTCGAATCGATCGAAGACGTCTTCTCGATCGGTCTGAACCGCGCCGTTTCCGTGATTGCCGACAAGCAATCCAAGGCCGGTGCCGGTCGTGGCCGTGGCGCCGCGGTCGCGCTGAAGGAACTGGGCGACCATACGGAAGGCGGCGCAATCACCGTCCGCGACGGCCGCTACGGGCCCTATGTCAACTGGGGCAAGATCAACGCGACCTTGCCGCAAGGCAAGGATCCGCAATCGGTAACGGTCGAAGAGGCGCTCGCCCTCATTGCCGAGCGTGCAGCCAAGAGCGGCACCGGCAAGGGCAAGGCGACGAAGGCAAAGACGACGAAGTCTTCCAAGGCTGCGACAGACGGCGCCACCAAGAAGACGACCAAGGCCAAGGCGCCTGCCAAGGCAAAACCAAAGACGGCCGCGAAGGCCAAGAAGGACTGACCTTGACCAGAATACCGCGCGACCCGACCGAAAGATCCGGAAAAGGCTCCGGCAGGAAAGAGGGCCGCGCGGCAAAGGCCGCGCCGGCGTCGGAGAAAACCTCGATCATCCACGGTGCGGTTCCCCCGCGCGATGTGCTGATGCGCTTCATCGCCGAGAATCCGGAACGCGCCTCCAAGCGAGAAATTGCCAAAGCATTCGGTCTCAAGGGCGACACGCGCGTCGAACTCAAGGCGCTGCTGCGTTCGTTGGAAGCAGACGGGCTGGTCGAGAAGAAGCGCAAGTCGCTCGTGCGTCCGGGCGCCCTTCCCCCGGTTACCGTGCTCGATATCACCATGCGCGACGTTGACGGCGAACTGATCGGCCGCCCGGCCGAATGGCTGGATGACGATGGCGTCGCACCGGCAGTGCTGATCAAGCAGTCGACTGTCGGCAAGGACAAGGGCAAGACGCCGGTCGGCGGCCTCGGCGACCGCGTGCTTGCAAAGATCTTCCCGGCCAAGGACCGTGGCGGCCCAGCCTATACCGCACGCATCATCAAGGTGCTCGACAAGCGCCGGGACGCCGTCCTCGGCGTCTTCCGCGCCACGCCGGGTGGCGGCGGGCGCCTGATGCCGATCGAAAAGCGCGGCGAGGAAATCCTTGTTGATCCGGACTTCGTCGGCGACGCCAAGGACGGCGATCTCATCGAAGTCCAACTGACGCGCCTTGGCCGCTACGGCCTGCCGCGCGCTCAGGTTCAAAACGTCGTCGGTTCGGTCGCTTCGGAAAAGGCGATCTCGATGATCGCCATCTATGCCCACGGCATCCCGCACGTCTTTCCGGAACGCGCTCTGAACGAAGCGGAAGACGCCGGCCCGGCCACCATGGCGCATCGGGAAGACTGGCGCTCGCTGCCGCTGATCACCATCGACCCGGCCGATGCGAAGGACCACGACGATGCTGTTCACGCGGAGCCGGACCCGTCGGAGGACAATCCGGGCGGCGTCATCGTCACCGTCGCGATTGCCGACGTCTCCTGGTACGTCCGGCCGAAATCGGCACTTGACCTCGAAGCGTTGAAGCGCGGCAACTCGGTCTATTTCCCGGACCGAGTCGTTCCGATGCTGCCGGAGCGGATCTCCAACGACCTCTGCTCGCTCAAGGAAGGCGTCGACCGGCCGGCGCTCGCCGTGCGCATGCGCTTTTCCAAGGAGGGCCGCAAGGCGGGCCACACCTTCCATCGCATCATGATGAAGAGCGCGGCCAAGCTTTCCTACCAGCAGGCCCAGGCCGCCATTGACGGCAATCCCGACGACAAGACCGGCCCGATCCTCGACACGATCCTGAAGCCGCTGTGGGAGGCCTATCGCACGCTCACGCGCGGTCGTGACCGCCGCCAGCCGCTCGAGTTGAACATGCCCGAGCGCAAGATCATCTTGAAGCCCGACGGCACCGTCGATCGCGTCTTCGTGCCGGACCGCCTCGACGCGCACAAGCTGATCGAAGAAATGATGATCCAGGCGAACGTCGCCGCCGCCGAGACGCTCGAGCAGAAGCGCCAGGTGCTGATCTACCGGGTGCACGACCAGCCGTCGCTGGCCAAGCAGGAGAGCCTGCGCGAGTTCCTGGCCACGCTCGACATCGCGCTGGTCAAGGGCGGCAACATGCGCTCGAACCACTTCAACGGCATCCTGTCCAAGGCCGAAGGCAAGCCGTTCGAAACCATGGTCAACGAGATGGTGCTGCGCTCCCAGAGCCAGGCGATCTACAGCCCTGAGAACATCGGCCATTTCGGCCTCAACCTGTTGAAATATGCGCATTTCACTTCGCCGATCCGGCGCTACGCCGATCTGATCGTGCACCGAGCGCTGGTCGCCTCGCTCGGTCTTGGCGAAGGCGGTCTCACGCCGCAGGAAGAGGCGGTGCTCGACGATATCGCCGCTGAGATCTCGACCTTCGAGCGCCGGGCCATGGCCGCCGAGCGCGATACTGTCGACCGGCTGATCGCCCATCATCTGAACGGCCGCATCGGCGAGGAATTCGAAGGCCGTGTTGCCGGCGTCACCAAGGCGGGACTTTTTGTCACCCTGCCGGCCTATGGCGCCAACGGGTTCGTACCTATATCTACGCTCGGACGAGACTACTTCATCTATGATGAAGCGCATCAGGCCCTTTCCGGCGAAAAGACCGGTCTCGGCTTTCGTCTCGGCGATCAGGTGCAGGTCAAATTGGTCGAAGCCGTACCGCTTGCCGGCGCGCTTCGCTTCGAGATGATCAGCGAAGGACGGAAAATGCCGACCGCCACGCGCTCCTTCCACAAATCGGGGCGTCGTGATCGCTCGAGCCCGCGCAAGACGCCGGGTACACGACCGCCGCGCGGAAAGCGCTAGAGCATGTCGCGCAAAAGTGTTCATCGCTTTTGCGATGACGGCATGCGCAAAAACAAGAGCTTAAAGCGCAGCAAGCGGATCTGAAAGATCGCGATGCGCTTTAGGCCACGACATGTGGCCGGCGGCTTCGACAAGGAGAGAATGCAGATGATGGCAACGGACAAGGAAACGCTTCACCTCGGTGGTCATGCAGCCGATGAACGTCCCGTCGGTCGATCCATGCGTCGCGGCTTTTTCGGCACGTGCCCGGCCTGTGGCAGCGGCAAGCTCTTCCGCAGCTATGTCAAAGCCGTCGATGCCTGCGCGGCCTGCGGCGAGCGTATGGACCACCAGCGCGCCGACGACTTTCCACCCTATATCGTCGTCACCATCGTCGGCCATCTGGTGCTTGGCGGCTACATGATGACCGACTTGATCCTGCCGCTGACGACGTGGCAGCACCTTGCCATCTGGACGCCGATTACGCTGATCAGTTCGCTTGCGCTGCTGCAGCCGATCAAGGGCGCTGTCATCGGCCTGCAATGGGCGCTGAGGATGCACGGCTTCGGTGGACAGGAGGACACGCCCGAGGACGTCCTGCCTGTGCGAGATCCCTCCGCATGACGTCAGGACGCGAAAGCGTCACCTTGGCCCCCGACACGCCTGAGCGGCGCGCAAGGCCGCGTGACGCAGCGTCGATCATGCTGCTCGACCGCTCCGGCGACGGCGTACGCGTGCTGATGGGCCGGCGCAGCAGTGCGCATGTCTTCATGCCCGATCTCTATGTCTTTCCCGGCGGGCGCCGAGACCCGACCGACCATCGCCTCGCGTTCTCCAGTGATCTCAACCCCGCCGTCCTGCAGGCGCTGAAAAGCGTCCGGGGGGCACCCGTAAGCGACTCTCGTGCAAGAGCACTGGCGCTGGCGGCGCTCCGAGAACTCTACGAGGAAGCCGGTGTTCCCTTGGGCACGCCGCATGCAAAGGCGGAAGCGCCACTGCCCTTTCTTCCAGATCTCGCAAACTTGCGCTATATGGCTCGGGCCATTACTCCTCCGGGACACTCGAGGCGGTTCGATACACGCTTCTTCGCGATCTTCGCGGACGAAGCCGAAGTCGATACATCACGGGTTCTGGAAAGCCGGGAGCTCCAGGATTTGCAGTGGATCGATGTCAACGACCTCCCCTCGCTCCGGATACCGGAGATAACCGCAATCATCCTTTCGGATTTGAGAAGCGGCCTTAACACGGACCCGACGCTACCCTATGAGCGCTCCGTGCCCTTCTATTTCGCGCGCCGTGGGCGGCTCATCCGCACGCTTCTCTAAGGACCACCGTCGCATGTCACAGCCGACGCCCGGGTGCCCAGCACCGGTTGAGGAAATTCACTGGCCGTCGCTGATCGCGGCGGTCTCCGCCATCAGCGCCGTCGGCATCGCCATCGGCCTCGGCCTACCGCTGCTTTCGAGCATCATGGAGAACCGCGGCATCTCGTCGACGCTGATTGGTCTCAATTCGGCGATGGCCGGCGTGGCCTCCATGGTCGCGGCTTCCTTCACGACCAAATTCGCCCATCGCCACGGTGTTGCGCCGACGATGCTCTGGGCCGTCCTGCTCGCCGCAATCAGCGCCTTCGGCTTTTACTACATTACCAACTTCTGGCTCTGGTTTCCGCTGCGGGTCGTCTTCCATGGCGCCATTACCGTACTCTTCATCCTCTCCGAATTCTGGATCAACGCCACCGCCCCGCCAGCGAAACGGGGCTTCGTCCTCGGCATCTACGGCACGGTTCTATCCCTCGGCTTCCTGAGCGGGCCGCTGCTCTTCTCGATCCTCGGCAGCGAGGGTGTCTTGCCCTTCGTGGTCGGCGCCGGTGTCATTCTGCTCGCGGCCGTGCCAATCTTCCTCGCGCGGGACGAGAGCCCTGTCATCGACGAAAAGCCCGACCGCCATTTCATGCGCTACATCTTCCTGGTGCCGACCGCGACCGCCGCCGTCTTCATCTTCGGCGCGGTCGAATCGGGCGGGTTGTCGCTCTTTACGGTCTACGGGACACGATCGGGGTTCACCGAATCACAGGCGGCGCTGCTGCTGACCGTGATGGGCATCGGCAATTTCATCTTCCAGATTCCGCTCGGCATGCTGTCAGACCAGATCAAGGATAAGCGCACATTGCTGACGGCCATGACCGTTATCGGCCTCATTGGCGCCCTCTGTCTGCCGATGCTGGTGGAAAGCTGGTTCCTGATGGCGATCATTCTGTTGTTCTGGGGGGGCTGCGTCTCTGGTCTCTACACGGTCGGCCTCAGCCATCTCGGCTCGCGCCTGCAGGGCTCCGACCTTGCCGCGGCCAATGCGGCGTTCGTTTTCTCCTATGCGGTCGGCACGGTGGCCGGGCCGCAGGTGATCGGCGCATCGATGGATGTGGCTGGCAACAACGGTTTTGCCTGGGCGATTGCCGGGTTTTTCGGCCTTTACGTCGCGCTTTCGGTTGTAAGGATCGTTTTGAATCCAAAACGGTCTTGACTTTTCGGCCGCGATTTGTAGTTTCGCGCCAACCTTGCCCGTGGCCCGCAACCGGTTGTCCACGGCTTTCAATTTCATAAAGGCAGGACGACCATGGCAAAAGCCACCACCATCAAGATCAAGTTGCTGTCGACAGCCGACACGGGTTTCTTCTACGTCACGACCAAGAACAGCCGTACGATGACGGACAAGATGACCAAGACCAAGTATGATCCGGTCGCCAGAAAGCACGTCGAGTTCAAGGAAACCAAGATCAAGTAAGATCTGACGTTTCGTGGGATCAAGGGGCGCCAACCGCAAGGTTTGGCGCCCCTTTCCGTTGGTGCGCCAAGAAGCGGCCGCCGACTGTTCGGAGGCCGTCCCGCCTGCGTGTGCGCACAGGCAAGAATCAAAAAGCGCTGTCCCTTCCGGAACAGCGCTTTGAATGGGGGTCGGCTGGCTACTGACCGCGGCACGAGGATTCCGCAGGTGTCAAAAGCCAACCGACCGACCCCACGACCCAGGAGATGCGGCGGACCTGAGCATCATGGGGTAACCGAAGCTGATGGAAGCTATGCCCCCGCATTTATCAGCATCACCTGAAAATAGAAAAAAATCAATGAATTCTTAATGCGCGAAGCGGTGTCGCTCGGCGCATGGTTAATTCCGTATCACATCGGCACATGTAAATGCTTGCGCGCCGCCGCTACCAAACCCCTCGGTAGCATCGTTGCGGCGGAGAATACAACTTTAAAGGCATATCGCAAGAGGGATCCGGAATTTCATCAAGCCACCAGCAGGTGGTGACAGGCTCGGTTCTTTCCGTCAGGCTGCAGCCGCCACCACTCTGTTGCGACCCTCGTTCTTCGCCTGGTAGAGCGCCATATCTGCGCGCTTCAGCAAAGCTTCTGTCGTGTCGCCTTCCAGTTTCAGGCCGGCAATGCCCATGGACGCGGTGATGACCAGCGCGCCGTCCGCATGCGGTATCGAGAATGGCTGACTCTCGATGATATGCCGCAACCGCTCGGCAACGGCGGCCGCCATCTCCGGCGGTGTGTCGGGCATGACCACGACGAACTCTTCGCCGCCAAAGCGGCAGGCCAGATCGGCGCCGCGGACGGTGGAGCGGATGCGGTTGGCAAATTCGCGCAACACCTCATCACCAACATCGTGACCATAGGTGTCGTTGACCTGCTTGAACCGATCGATGTCGGTCATGCAGATCGACAACGGGCGACCGCGTGCTCCCGCACGATCGAGCAGCAGCTTCAGATGATTGTCGAGATAGCGGCGGTTGTGCAGCCCTGTCAGGCCATCGGTGACCGCCAGCTCGATCGTCTGCTGCACGCTCTTTCTCAGCATGTCGTTGCAATGCTTGCGCCTGATCTGGGTCAACGAGCGGGCAACAAGCTCATTGGGATCAACCGGCCGGATGATGTAGTCGGTAATACCGAGATCGAGCGCACGCACGATCATCTCGTCATTGCCCTGCTCCGTGATCAGCAGGATCGGAATGAAACGTGTGCGCTCCAGCGATCGCAACTGCGAGCACAATCGCAAGGGATCGTAATCGTCGAAGTTGGCGTTGACGATGACGAGGTCGAAATTGTTCTCGGCCGCCTCGAACAGCGCCGCCTGCGGGTCGGAGATAACAGAGACATCGGCAATCGGCTTGAGCGTGCGCTGCAGCCGCTCCTGAGAGGAGCCGCGGCCATCGACCAGGAGGATATTGCCCGGCTCGTCCGGACGGTCCTGACGGGCCAGTTCCTGCAGGCCGATAGTCTGCGCCGTCTGGGCCCGCAGCCGCAATTCGTCGCTGACGTTCTTCAGGCGGACGAGGCTCTTCACCCGCGACATCAACTGAAGATCGTTGACCGGCTTCGTCAAGAAATCGTCGGCGCCGGCCTTTAACCCGCGAACCCGATCGGACGGCTGGTCGAGTGCCGTCACCATGACGACGGGAATATGTGCTGTGCGTGCATTGGCCTTCAGACGTTCGCAGACCTCGAAGCCGTCGATGCCGGGCATCATGATGTCGAGAAGCACCAGGTCGACCGGTGTCGTCTCGCAGAGCGTCAGCGCCGTATGGCCATCACCCGCCGTCAGCACATCGAAATACTCAGCGAGCAGACGCGCTTCGAGAAGCTTAACGTTGGCAGGCACGTCATCGACAACAAGAATGCGCGCAGTCATATCAATTTTCCCGCCAGTTAGGCATCGCCAAGGTAGGTCTTGATCGTCTCAATAAACTTTGGCACAGAAATCGGTTTTGAAACATAGGCTTCGCATCCGCCCTGACGGATACGTTCCTCGTCGCCCTTCATGGCGAAGGCAGTCACGGCGATCACCGGGATGACGTGCAACTCATCGTCTTCCTTCAACCACTTCGTGACTTCGAGCCCGGAGACCTCCGGCAGCTGAATGTCCATCAAAATCAGATCGGGGCGATACTTCCGCGCCAGCTCGAGCGCCTCCATACCGTTGCGCGTCTGGATCGTCGCGTAGCCGGAAGCCTCAATCAGGTCTCGGAAGAGCTTCATGTTCAGCTCGTTATCCTCAACAATCATTACCTGTTTGGGCATGTCGATCCCTTGCTGTCCGTCGTCTTCTTGCAAGTCTTCTCAAGACATCTAAGTTGCAGAACCAACGACTCGACCCATTTCCTCAAGTTCACCGATAAACCTATTTGGTTGAAAAATAGGTAATTCCGGGCGTAAAAACAGTAGGAGGCCAAGACATTGAAGAGCGCCGACGAAATCGCCATCGACATTCTCTCCTGGCTTGCCGGCGAGCCGGACCTGCTGTCCCGATTTCTGGCGCTGACCGGCACGGACCCGTCCTCCCTGCGCAACGCGATCGGCGAGCCGGGCTGCATGGGTGGGCTCATCGCCTTTCTTATGGACCACGAACCAACGTTGATCGCTTTCTGCGATGCAACAGGGACAGCCCCGCAGGATGTCGTGCGTGCGCATGAGAAGCTTTCCGGCGCCGCCGATCTGCAGGACAGCTGAGCTTGAGCAACACCGTCTTCGAAGATGAAATCCGCCTTAGCAACCGCCCGCTTGTTATCAGCGACATCGATGAAGTCGTGCTCGAATTCCTGGATCCATTCCGGTCCTTTCTCGAAAGCCGCGACCACGTCCTCTTGCCGCGCTCCTTCCGGCTGACCGGCAACATCATCCATCGCGCAACGGAGCGGGCAGCGAGCGAGGCTGACGTCAAGGACATGCTCGATGCCTTCTACGCCACGCAGGATCGCTGGCAGACGCCGACTGCCGGCGTTGTCGAGACTCTCCGTGAATTGTCCAAGCAGGCTGACATCGTCTTCCTGACGGCCATGCCACCGCGCCATGCGGCCGCGCGTCGTGCTCTGCTCGACCGGCTCGATCTTCCCTATCCACTGCTCGCATCCGAGGAACCCAAAGGGCCGATCGTTCAGCGCCTGCATGCCGGACGGGCGCTTCCCGTTGTTTTCATCGACGATATCGCGCGCAACCTGCAATCGGTGCAGGAGCACGCGCCATCCTGCCTGCTGATCAATCTGATGGCGAACGCCGAGTTTCGGGCGCTCGCGCCTCAACCGGCGGACTGCGTTCACATTGCTAGCGACTGGGTCGACGCTGCGAATGCCATTCGCGCGCATTTCCAGCGATAGCGGCACCCGGACCAGCAGATCGAGACCTGCAAGACGACGCGCAAAATCCGACCAGCGGCTTGGCGTCGGCAACCTGACATGCAAGGCAATTTCCAACGCGGCCTCCCTTGAGACTCGTTAGCGTAGAGCGTAAAGTCCCAATGTTCAACATTTGTTCCAGATATGCTCGACAGTGGTTCTCAAACTCCAGGCTTCTGCCGTGACTGCCTCAGGGAACAGACCGCGACGGCGCGACGCTGCCTTGCCTGCGGCAGCCCCCGTCTGTTGCGTCATGCCGAGCTCTACGACCTGACTCTAGCCCATATCGACTGTGATGCGTTTTACGCCTCCGTCGAGAAGCGGGACAATCCGGAGCTTGCCGACAAGCCAGTGATTATCGGCGGCGGCAAGCGCGGCGTCGTCTCGACGGCTTGTTACATCGCCCGCATTCACGGCGTGCGCTCGGCAATGCCGATGTTTAAGGCGCTTGCGGCCTGCCCGCAGGCGGTCGTGATCAAGCCCGACATGGAAAAATACGTTCGCGTCGGCCGCGAGGTCCGCACGTTGATGCAGGAGCTGACACCGCTGGTGCAGCCGCTCTCCATCGATGAGGCCTTCCTGGAGCTCAGCGGCACCCAACGGCTGCACCACGATCCCCCCGCGCGCACCCTCGCCCGCTTTGCCCGCCGTGTCGAACAGGAGATCGGCATTACCGTCTCCGTCGGCCTTTCCTACTGCAAGTTCCTCGCCAAGGTTGCCTCCGATCTGCAGAAGCCTCGCGGCTTCTCGGTAATCGGCCAGGCCGAGGCGCTCGAATTCCTGAGAGAAAGGCCGGTGACCTTGATCTGGGGCGTCGGCAAGGCGTTCGCCGCCACGCTGGAGCGCGATGGCATTCGCACGATCGGTCAGCTTCAGACGATGGAGGAAGCCGACCTCATGCGCCGCTACGGCACCATGGGCCAGAGGCTCTACCGCCTGTCGCGCGGCCTCGACGAAAGAACGGTCGAGATCGACGGCGAGGCGAAAAGCGTATCGTCAGAGACGACATTCAACGACGATCTCGCCCGCTACGACGATCTCGTCACGCATCTGCGTCGGCTGAGCGAACAGGTCGCCCACCGCCTGCGTAAATCCGAACTCGCCGGCCAGACCGTCGTTTTGAAGCTGAAGACTGCCGACTTCAAGACCAGGACTCGCAACCGCCGCCTCGACAGTCCGACGCGGCTCGCAGACCGTATCTTCCGCACCGGGCTGCAGCTTCTGGAGAAGGAAGTTGACGGCACGAAGTACCGGCTGATCGGCATCGGAGTCAGCGATCTTTCCAGCCCCGATCTCGCAGATCCCCCCGATCTGGTCGATCCAGCCGCAACCCGTCGTGCCGCCGCCGAGGACGCCATCAACAAGCTGCGCGACAAGTTCGGCAAGGCCAGCGTCGAAACCGGCTACACCTTTGGCAGCCGCAAGCGCGATCACTAGTGCGTTATCGGCGGCGGCTTGACGTATCCTGCAAGGATAAAAACATGCAGCAATTCAAAGTGCTACAGCGACCTTTGCGCGTCTAATAAGACGCGCGGCGCTGTAGGTCGATCGGGACAAATTCTTTAAAGATTTCAGCGTAAGCTTGTCGGCCAGTTTACGTGTTGGGATGAGTGTATGGTATTGCGTTTCGCTCTCACGGCCAGCGTCGTCGTCTTCTTGTTTTCGCCTGCGGTCGGCTTTGCCGGCAGCAACGCACCGCTGCAGATCATCGTTTCGAAGAACCAGCAATCCCTCGTCGTCTATGACGGCGACGCGGTGATCGCAACGTCGGCAGTCTCTACCGGCAAGGCCGGCCATTCCACACCGACGGGCATCTTCTCGATCCTTGAAAAACGCCGTCACCACAAATCCAACATCTATTCGAATGCGCCGATGCCCTTCATGCAGCGACTGACCTGGTCAGGCATTGCGCTGCATGGCTCCAATCACGTGCCGGCCTATCCGGCTTCGCACGGTTGCGTGCGCCTGCCGAGCAAGTTTGCCGCCAGCCTCTTCAAGATGACGTCGCGCGGCGTGCATGTCCTGATAACCGATCGGCAGGTCAGCCCCACCGAAGTGTCGAGCGCCGTGCTCTTCCAGCGCAACCCGGCGCCCGGCGAGAACCCCGCACCGCTGTCGGATGTGCCCCTCCGCCCGGCGATCAGCCAGACCGAGACCATGCCGGTCGAAGTGGCGATGACCGAGGCATCGACCGCCAACTCAGTCATCAAAGCAGAAGACCGCGAGCCGATCCGCATGCTGATCACCCGACGCGGCGAGCGCGATATCAAGCGTGCAGTCCAGTCGGCGCTGAACCAACTCGGCTATGTCGCCGGCGTGCCGGACGGCCACATCGGCCCGGACACGACCGCCGCCATCAACGCGTTCCAGACTGCCGAGGGATCGACCGTCGATGGCAAGCTGACGCCGGAGCTGACTGAGGCGATCTTCAGGAAAGCGGGCCGCGACGTTCCCCCCAACGGGGTGATCCTTGTCCGCCAGGGTTTCAAGCCGATTTTCGAGGCAGGCGTCACGATCGACAAGCCGGAGCAGGCGCTCGGCACGCATTTCCTGCAATTTCAAGAGATTGACGAGGGAAAGAGCGAAGGCAAGTGGTACGGCGTACCGCTCGAAAACCATCTGCCGTCATCGGTGAAGAAGCGCCTCGGGATCGCCGCCGACGCCGACGCATCAGCCTTCAATGCCGTCCAGCGCACGCTCGGGCGCCTGACGGTCTCCGACGACGTCCGCGAACGGATCGGCGGCCTGCTTGCAGACGGTTCGTCGCTGTCGATTTCGGACATGGAGAGCGGGCTCGAAACCGGCGACGGGACCGATTTCATCACAATCACCCGCGCATCCCCGCGGGGCTGATGCCCTGCGCAGTCGATCCGATACTCAAAAGCTGCGCTGCAGCCGCGCCTGACGTTCCGTATCTTTATACGCCGCCGGCTCAAGCAATCATGCAGCGCGGTCAGACGAGTTCAACGTCGACCACACCCGGAGCCGAGCGAAGTGCTGCGGCAATCTCCGGCGAAATCCTGAACTTCTCGTTGAGTTCGACCTCGATCTCGCGCTGGCCGTTATCCTTGATGACGATGAAGGAAACGAGACCCTCGCCTCTCGCATTCAAATGGGCGGCGATCGACTTCAGTGGTCCTGAATCGCGCACATAAACGCGCAGCGCCTTCTGCATCTGCAGCGATTCTTCCTCGAGCGAGCGCAGGGTCTGGATGCGAAGGCCGATGCCTTCCGGCCGCTCCTCCGCCTGAACCGTCATCACCAGCGATTTGCCGGGCTCAAGCAGGTCGCGATACTGGTGCAGCATTTCCGAAAACAGCACGGCCTCGAACTGACCGGACGAATCCGAGAAAGCGATGATGCCCATCTTGTTGCCGGTTCGGGTCTTGCGCTCCTGTCTGGAGGTAACGGTGCCGGCGAGACGTCCCGCCGTTGCGCCCTTCTTCACCGCTCCGGCGAAATCGCCGAAGGTCTGGACGCGCATCTTGGCGAGCAGCGGGTTGTAGGTGTCGAGCGGATGGGCCGAGAGATAGAAGCCCAGCACCTGAAACTCGCGGTGCAGCTTTTCTGAGGCGAGCCACGGCGTGTAGGTGGGAAGCGAGATCCGTTCCGGTCCGGTCGCGGCCCCCGCACCGAACATATCGCTCTGTCCGCTCGTCTTGTTTTCCTGCGCGCGCTGGGCAAAGCCGAGGATGCGATCGAGACCGCCGACCAGCTCGGCACGGTCGTAACCGAAGCAATCGAAGGCGCCGGCCGCGATCAGGCTTTCGAACACACGCCGGTTGAGCAGCTTCGGGTCGATCCTCAGGCAGAAATCCTCAAGGCTCGCAAACTCGCGGTCGCCGCGAACGGCAACGATATGCTCGACTGCCGATTCGCCGACACCCTTGATGGCGGCCAATGAGTAGTAGATGCGCTTGTCGCCGGTCTGGAAATGCCGGAAGGAGGACTGGACCGACGGCGCAATCACCTGGATGCCGAGGCGCCCGGCATCCTGACGGAAGTCGTTGACCTTCTCCGTGTTGGCCATATCGAGCGTCATCGACGCCGCCAGGAACTCGACCGGATAGTGCGCCTTCATATAGGCCGTCTGATAGGAGACGATGGCGTAGGCGGCAGCGTGCGACTTGTTGAAGCCGTAGTTGGCGAACTTGGCGAGAAGATCGAAGATCAGATCGGCCTGCGGCTTCGATACCTCGTTCTTGACCGCGCCGTCGACGAAACGGGCGCGCTGCTTGTCCATTTCCTCCTTGATCTTCTTGCCCATGGCGCGACGCAGAAGGTCGGCTTCGCCGAGCGAATAGCCCGACAGGACCTGGGCGATCTGCATCACCTGCTCCTGGTAGACGATAACGCCCTGCGTTTCCTTGAGCAGATGGTCGATCTTCGGATGGATCGATTCGATCTCTTCTTCGCCGTGCTTGCGGGCGTTGTAGACCGGGATATTCTCCATCGGGCCCGGACGATAAAGCGCCACCAGCGCAATAATGTCCTCGATGCAGTCTGGCCGCATACCGATCAGCGCCTTGCGCATGCCGGCACTTTCCACCTGGAACACGCCGACCGTCTCGCCGCGCGACAGCATCTCGTAGGTCTTCTCGTCGTCGAGCGGAATGCTGGCGAGATCGACCTCGATGCCGCGCAGCTTGACGAAGTCGACGGCGACCTTCAGCACGGTCAGCGTTTTCAGGCCGAGGAAGTCGAATTTTACCAGGCCGGCCTGCTCGACCCATTTCATGTTGAACTGCGTCACCGGCATATCGGAACGCGGATCGCGATACATCGGCACGAGCTTTGACAGCGGCCGGTCGCCGATCACGATACCGGCTGCGTGGGTCGAGGCATGGCGATAGAGACCCTCGATCTTCTGCGCGATGTCGAGAAGACGGGCGACGACGGGTTCCTTTTCCGCCTCTTCCTGCAGGCGCGGTTCTTCCTCGATCGCCTTTGACAGCGGCGTCGGGTTGGCCGGATTGTTGGGCACGAGCTTGCAGATCTTGTCGACCTGGCCATAGGGCATCTCGAGCACGCGGCCGACGTCGCGCAGCGCCGCGCGCGCCTGAAGCGAACCGAAGGTGATGATCTGGGCCACCTGCTCGCGGCCGTATTTCGCCTGGACGTAGCGAATGACTTCTTCGCGCCGGTCCTGACAGAAGTCGATGTCGAAGTCGGGCATCGATACGCGTTCCGGATTGAGGAAGCGTTCGAACAGCAGTGAGAACCGCATCGGGTCGACATCGGTGATCGTCAGCGCATAGGCGACGAGCGAGCCCGCGCCCGAACCGCGTCCCGGGCCGACGGGGATGTCCTGCTGCTTGGCCCATTTGATGAAGTCGGCAACGATCAGGAAGTAGCCGGGGAACTTCATGCGCTCGATGACGCTGAGTTCGAACGCCAACCGCTCGCGGTACTCTTCCTCTGTATAGCCGGGCGCCATGCCGAGCTTGCGCAACCGATCGTCGAGCCCCTCTTCCGCCTGCCGGCGCAACTCGCTGGACTCGGCACGCTCGGCCTCCTCCGGATCGTCCGAGGCGCCGGTGAAGCGTGGCAGGATCGGCCCGCGCGTCTTCAGCATGAACGAGCAGCGCCGCGCGATCTCGATGGTATTTTCGAGCGCCTCGGGCAGGTCGGCAAAAAGTGCCGCCATTTCCTTCCGGCTCTTGAGATAATGATCCGGCGTCAACCGGAACCGACTGTCGTCGGAAACCATGGCGTTGTGAGCGACCGCCATCAGCGCGTCGTGCGCGTCATAGTCGGATGGCGAGGGAAAGAACGCCTCGTTGGTCGCAACCAGAGGCACATCGAACTTGTACGCCAGATCGATCATCCGGCTTTCATGTCGGCGGTCAAAGTTTCCGTGCCGTTGCAGCTCGATATAGAGCCGATCGCCGAAGAGATCCTTTAGGGCTTCCAGGCGTGCCTCGGCCAAGGCCGTCGAGCCGGATTTCACCGCCATGTCGATCGGGCCGCCGCCTGCGCCCGAAAGGGCGATCAGCCCGTCGGTGCCGGCCTCCACGAGCCACGACCGCGTGATCCTCGTGACCTGGCTGCCTTCGCCGCCGAGATAGGCGCGGCTTACCAGATCGACCAGTCGTGTGTAGCCGTCGTCCGTCGCGGCGATCAGGACGATGGCCGGCAGCTTGGCGAGCTGCTGGGCATGGCTGCGACGTTCGCCGTCACCGTCGTCTTCCATGTCGATCGACAACTGACAGCCGGTCAGCGGCTGCAGGCCGTCTTCGGCCGCCTTCTGGGAAAATTCAAGGGCTGCGAAAAGATTGTTGGTGTCGGCGATACCGATCGCCGGCTGAGCATCGGCCACAGCCTTGCCGATCACCTTCTTCAAAGGCAGTGCGCCTTCGAGCAGCGAAAAAGCCGAGTGAACACGCAAATGCACGAACTGCGGATCCGCAGTCGTCTGATCGTTCCGTTCCCCGCTGCCGTGATCCGCCATCTCTACATCCTGATTCCTGTCAGGGTGTCAGGATATCCCGTTTATCACCCGCCATGTCCAGTTTTGCATCGTGGGCCGGCGTTCTTTTCAACGGTGCTGGTGTCGGGGGTGCTGTGCCGGGATAATATCGAGCGACCCCGCATCGGGGTCGCGCAGCATCTTGAGTATGCCCAGGGATCAAAGTCCGAGAGCGATGAAGGCAACGCTGGCGACAAACAGGCCCATCGATGTGAAGGCGGCGAGGTCACGAACAAAATCAGTCATAACATGGCTCCTTTTCCGTTATGTATCCACTTTGTTCTTTTTTTGTTCTCTCGTCAATCGCTGTTGAGCACACCGCCCGCTTTCCACCGCGCATGGTTAACCGCATCAACAAAGAGCGTTTGAGGTAATTAACCGAAACCTTGAGCGCTCCGTCCATCGCGCCTATGACTGGACCAACCACACGGAGCACAACGACATGACTGCACGCCTGACCCTGCCTCTCGTTTTTCTGCTTCCTTCCCTCGCCCTTGCCGCCGAGGCGATTGATCCCGGCCGCATTGTCCCGGCCGCGACAGGCGACTGGGACAAGAATGGTGCTGGCGATCTGGCGCTGCTGGTGAAGCCCGATGACGGGACAGACGAGAACAATGCCGTCTATATCTATCTCGCCGGCGAAGACGGCCCGCTGGCGCTCAAGTCGGCCGTTCCGAACAAGGTCTGGGGGCAATACGGCATGGCCGGCCAGGCACCGTCCGTCACGGCGCTTCCGAATGGTTCGCTGGTGATTACCACCCACAACGATTCGGTCGGGCGTGACCGTTGGGAACAGAAGCTGACGATCGCCTATCGCAATTTCGACTTTGTCGTCGGCGGCTACACCTACTCGTCCTATGACACGCTCAATCTCGACAATACCTCGCACTGCGACCTGAATGTGCTGACGGGCAAGGGCAAATCGAACGACAAGCCCGTCAGCGCCAAAGGCGAGCTTGTGCTTCTCGATGACTGGAACGACGACCGCGGCCAGCACGCCTGCGGCATCTAATCGAGCTATTTGTTCCCTTTTTGTTCTTTACATCGACGGAATGTCGCGGCATGCTGCCAGGGAACAAACAAGGTGTTCTCATGGCCAGCATCGAGCAGCTCAAAGACTTCATCGTGGAAGCCAAATCGAAGACATATGTCGGTGGCGGGATAACAAGCCCGCCATCGCGCGCGGGCTCGCGCGATATCGGCTACCAACGCGACCGGTGGCGGTATCTCGACAGTTACTTCGGTGGGACCGATTTCGCAGGACAGGAAACCGTCTGGTTCGAGGACGACACCCGCTGGGCCATGAATTATTTCGGCCGCGTCATCCGGCCCGATCTGATCGATGCGGAACGCGCCGGCATCGTCATCAAAGCCGCGCTCGATACCATGTATCGCGAGAAGCGGCACTTTCTCGGTGGAATGGAATATCGCCACGCCTACGGCTACTACATCGACAACAGCCGCGGCGACACCGGGCACTTTTCCGGACGTGAAGTCATCTTTGTCGACGGCGACGAAGCCTACGAACTCGACTATCGAGGTGGCCTCATCGTGCCTTAAACTAAAGGTTTCGCATCACATTGATATCGCGCGCTCCATTGGAAACGGGCTTTGACGCGAGCGTTATTTCAGCTCGACGACCTTGCCGTCCTCGATCGTCACCCGCCGGTCCATAAGCGATGCCAGCTCGTGATTGTGCGTGGCGATCAGGGCTGCAAGACCGGACTGGCGAGCCAATGCTTCGAGCGCTTCGAAGACGTATCCCGCAGTTTCCGGATCGAGATTGCCGGTCGGCTCATCGGCCAGCAATACCAAGGGAGCATTGGCAACGGCGCGGGCGATCGCCACGCGCTGCTGTTCGCCGCCTGAAAGCTCCGACGGGCGGTGATCGGCGCGGTGGCCGATACGCATGTAGTCGAGCAGCGCCCGCGCACGCTCGGCGGCCTCAGCCTTGCCAAGGCCGGCGATCAGCTGCGGCATCATGATGTTTTCGAGAGCGGTGAACTCCGGAAGCAGATGATGGAACTGGTAGACGAAACCGATCTCGTTGCGACGGATAGCGGTGCGCCTGTCGTCGTTGAGACCGTCGCAGGTCACGCCGTTGACCACGACCTTTCCGCCATCCGGCCGCTCCAGCAGGCCCGCAACATGCAGAAGCGTCGACTTGCCAGTGCCTGACGGCGCCACAAGCGCAACGGTCTCGCCGCTTTTCAGCGTGAAGTCCGCGCCCTTGAGGATCGAGAGGAAGGTGTCCCCCTGCCCGTAATTACGCTCGATGCCCGAAAGCTGCAGTGCCACGCGCGCATTCATTCAGATGATGTCCTTGTCATTCGTACCGCAGGGCCTGCACGGGATCGAGGCGCGAGGCGCGCCATGCCGGAAAGATCGTGGCAAGGAACGACAGGCTGAGGGCCATGACGACGACGAGGATCGTCTCGTCGGCGTTCATATCTGCCGGCAACTGGCTGAGGAAATAGAGCTCGGGGCTGAACAGCGTCGTGCCTGAAATCCAGGAGAAGAATTGGCGAATGGACTCAATGTTCAGGCAGACGACGACACCGAGCAGCACGCCGGCAACGGTTCCCGCCGCACCGATGGCAGCTCCAGTCATGAAGAAGATGCGCATGACGGAGCCGGAGGTCGCGCCCATCGTGCGAAGGATGGCGATGTCGCTCCCCTTGTCCTTCACCAGCATGATCAGTCCGGAAATGATGTTCAGCGCCGCGACCAGAACGATCAACGTCAGGATCATGAACATCACATTACGCTCGACCTCGAGCGCCGAGAAGAACGTCTTGTTGCGGTCGCGCCAATCGGTGATGAAGATCTGCCGCTCGGCAGCGTCCTCGACCGGCTTGCGCAAATCGTCGACCATATCGGGGTGCTCGACGAAGATCTCGATCTGCTGGGCCAAGCCTTCGGCATTGAAGAACAGCTGCGATTCCTCAAGCGGCATGAAGATGATCGACGCATCATATTCCGACATACCGATCTCGAAGATTGCCGAGACCGTATAGGCCTTGACCCGCGGGTTCATGCCCATCGGCGTGACGTCGCCGTTCGGCGATGTCAGCGTGATCGTGCCGCCCACCTGAATGCCGAGCTGCTCAGCCATACGTGAACCGATCGCCACGCCGGTGCCGGCGGCGAAGCCGACGAGATCGCCGGATTGAATATGGTCGGAGACCGACTTCATCTTGCTGAGGTCATCGGCGCGGATGCCGCGCACGAGCGCACCGGTCGAAGAATCGCCGACGCCCTGGGCCAGAACCTGGCCTTCGACCAGCGGGATCGCCATCGTCACACCCTTCACACCGGAAAAGCGGGTGGCGAGGTCGGGGTAATTGTTGAGCGGACCGTCGATCGGTTGCACGATCATGTGGCCATTGATGCCGAGGATGCGCGAGATGAGCTCGGTGCGAAAACCGTTCATCACCGCCATGACGATGATCAGCGTCGCGACGCCGAGCATGATGCCGATGAAGGAGAAGCCGGCGATCACCGAAATGAAGGCTTCCTTGCGCCGCGAACGCAGATAGCGCCAGGCGACCATGCGCTCAAAGGCGGAAAAAGGGCGGCTGGCGGACTTTGCAGACTGGCCAGCGGCCTGCACCTGATCTTCCGTCACGGCGGTCATCCTGCCTCCCCTTGCCTCACTTACTTCGTCGCGATCAGCTTGTTGAGGGCTGCCTCGACAGTCATGGTCTCGCGCTCACCGGTCTTGCGATCCTTGAGCTCGACTTCGCCGTTGGCGATAGAACGCGGTCCGACGATGATCTGGACAGGTACGCCGATAAGATCGGCAGAGGCGAACTTGGCGCCGGCGCGGTCGTCCGTATCGTCGAGCAGCGCATCGAATCCTGCGGCGCCGAGCTTCGAATAGAGCGTCTCGCAGGCTGCGTCGCAAGCGGCATCGCCCGCTTTCATGTTGATGATCACACCATCGAACGGCGAGATCGACTTCGGCCAGATGATGCCGTTGTCGTCATGCGACGCCTCGATGATCGCCGGAACCAGCCGTGTCGGGCCGATGCCGTAGGAGCCCATATGGACCGCGTGTTCCTTGCCATCCGGACCGAGAACCTTCGCGCCCATCGCCTCGGAATACTTGGTGCCGAAGTAGAAGATATGGCCGACTTCGATGCCGCGTGCCGACAGGCGATCGCCTTCGGCGACTTCGTTGAACGCCGCTTCGTCGTGCATTTCGGACGTGGCCGCGTAGCGCGAGGTCCACTTGTCGAAGATCGTCTTCAGACCAGCGACATCATCGAAATTGGTGTCTTCGCCGGGAATATCGAAGCCGAGGAAGTCCTTGTGGCAGAACACTTCGGATTCACCGGTTTCGGCGAGAATGATGAATTCATGGCTGAGATTGCCGCCAATCGGTCCGGTGTCGGCACGCATCGGAATGGCACGCAGCCCCATGCGCGAGAAGGTGCGCAGGTAAGCGGCGAACATCTTGTTATAGGCGTGCTCGGCACCTTCGCGGTCGAGATCGAAGGAATAGGCATCCTTCATCAGGAACTCGCGCGAGCGCATGGTGCCGAAGCGCGGACGGATCTCGTCGCGGAACTTCAGCTGGATATGGTAGAGATTGAGCGGCAGATTGCGGTAGGACTTCACGTAGGAACGGAAGACATCCGTGATCATTTCCTCATTGGTCGGACCATAGAGCATCGGCCGATCCTGGCGGTCCTTGATGCGCAGCATTTCCTTGCCATAGGCGTCATAACGGCCGCTCTCCTGCCAAAGCTCGGCGGACTGCAGCGTCGGCATCAAAAGCTCATTCGCGCCGGTGCGGTTCTGCTCTTCGCGAACGATCGCATTGACCTTGTCGAGAACCCGCTTTCCGAACGGCAGCCAGGTATAGATCCCCGAGGACTGCTGCCGGATCATGCCCGTCCGGAGCATAAGACGGTGGGAAACGATTTCCGCTTCCTTCGGATTTTCCTTCAAGATGGGCATGAAAAAGCGGGACAGGCGCATGACGGGTTCCAGAACTTGATGAACGTCGCACTATCGACGGATTCGGGCGAAATGACGTTGAGCTCAGGTACGCCGGTCTCGCCGAAAACAGGCAAAGGCGACCATTGCTTCTTGGGGTCGGCTCTCAAATTTCCGTCACCGACAAGTCGGCAGGAACCTTTCCGAGCCCTGCGTTCATAGCCGCTTCGCGCCCGGATGAAAACCCTGCTTGCAGAAGGAACCACACAGAGTGGATCGAGAGATTCGAAGGAGAACCGACAAGCCAAAAGCTGCGTCAAAAGAGCACGGTAGTAACAGTATTGCGACGATGCTTGTCAACGGAGAAATTTTATCCAACTGTAGCAAAAATGCAAAAAAATAAGGTGACATCGCCCAATGTTTGGGCTAATTTCGGCTCACAAAACAGGCATGAAGTCTAAATTCTTGCCGACTTTCGCGGTCAAGTCTTGGGAGGATAAGATCTTAGGCGCGCTTCGTCGCTGCCGCCGGAAACGGATTAAAGATCACGCGATACTTGAAAAACAAGGCTTTTAGCCTTGTTTTTTTTTGCCTTTCGCCAAGCGAACCCTCATCGGAGCACCCGGGCTTTCTTGAACTATGTCAATTTCGGGGCGGTCAATCGTAGGATTGCCCGGGTTTCGCGCAGAGAGGCACCCGAGAGAACTCTACGGGCCTGTGCAGCGGTAAATCGATAATACTTAACTGGGGATTGTGAGGAAGCGGACACGATCACTCGATATCCCTAGACGCCGAGCGCCCACATGCTTGCCGATGCTTGGCTCAATAGAACTTCGGATAGAAGCGCGGAATGCTGTCGATGCCGTAGCCGAGCCGCACCGACACAATGTACCAGGCAAGCTGGATGACCGCCGCGATTGCAGTTGTCAGCAGGATGACCCGTTTGGCACGGAACCGCGCCGGCGCGCTTTCGACAGTGCCGGGCACCACCTCGTTTTCCTCCGCCTGCGTGCGCACGCCAAGCGGCAGCACTGCAAACAGCGTCAGCCACCAGATAATGAAGTAGATGGCAAAGGTTGAAAAAAGCGGCATTTCCGGCTCCTGATGAAGACCTGTCCCGAACTGGCTACTGGCCCTCAACGGAACGATCCTCGCGATATTCTACTGCATAATTCCTTAAATCGGCATCGATTTAAGGAGAAAATTATGCAGCAAGTTTAAAGTGTTACAGCGTGCTGAGCGCGTCAAACTTGACGCGCGGCGCTGTAGCCCGCTTATAACGCCACCGGCGCGATCACACAAACCGGCATCGCGCGGTCAACTGTCACACCTGTTCAAGCTCGATCAACGTGCCTTGAAAATCCTTCGGGTGCAGAAAAAGCACCGGCTTGCCGTGAGCGCCGATCTTCGGCTCGCCGTCACCGAGAACCCGCGCGCCGGACGCCTTCAGCGTGTCACGGGCAGCAATGATGTCCTCGACCTCGTAGCAAATGTGATGCATGCCGCCGGACGGGTTCTTGGCGAGAAACGCCGCAATCGGCGAGGCATCGCCGAGCGGCTCCAGCAGTTCGACCTTGGTGTTGGGAAGCGCGACGAAAACGACGGTGACACCGTGCTCGGGCAAGGCTTGCGGCTCGGTCACCGAAGCGCCGAGCGTCACTCGGTAGCCCTCAGCAGCGGATGCCAGATCCGGCACGGCGATTGCCACATGGTTTACACGTCCAAGCATCGCGATCCTCCAACCTTCGGGCTGTTTTCAAGCCCCCGGACGTCTACAGCGCCGGGAGCCTGAAGGAAATCAGACTTTGGTGACGAACACGGTCACCACGGGCTTCTTGCCCCAGATCTGGTTGACGGTGCTACGCACGGCGCGGCGCACCGCCTCCTGCAGCATGGCCAGATCCTTGCGCTTGGCACGCGGGATGCTTTCGACAGCACCGAGCACGGCGTCATAGAGCGTGTCTTCCATGTCCTCGCCCTCGTCGTCGAACTCGGGCAAGCCGATGGCAACGAGGTCAGGATCACCGAGGAAATCGTAGCGGTTGTCGAGCACGACGTTGACTGAGACATGTCCGGCAAAGGAGAGCTTGCGCCGCTCACCGATGCCCATTTCCTCGAAATCACCGATCAGCGAGCCATCCTTGTAGATCCGGCCATGCGGCGCAGTGTCGATGACTTCGGCCGGACCTGGCGCCAGCCGCAGCATATCGCCGTTGCGAAGCCGCGGAACGCTGGCGATACCCGACTGCAGGCCAAGTTCGGCATGCGCCGTCAGGTGTGCGGCCTCACCATGCACCGGCACGAGGATCTGCGGACGGACCCACTGGTACATCTGCTGCAGCTCGCTGCGACGCGGGTGGCCCGACACATGCACCAGCGCTTCACTGTCGGTGATGATGTGAATGCCCTGCTCGATCAGGCCGTTCTTGATGTCGTTGATCGCCTTCTCGTTACCGGGAATGGTACGCGACGAAAACACGACCGTATCGCCGGCGGAAAAGGCGACGTTGCGCATCTCGTCGCGGGCGATCTTGGCAAGTGCGGCACGGGGTTCGCCCTGGCTACCGGTCAGGATCACCACGACCTTGTCGCGCGGCACATAGCCGAACTCGTCTTCGGCGAGGAAAGGCTTGATGCCTTCCATCAGGCCGAGATCGCGGGCGACGGCGACGACGCGCTTCATCGAGCTGCCGAGAAGCAACACCTCGCGGCCCGCCTCTTCCGCAGCTTCCGCAATCGAGCGGATGCGCCCGACATTGGAAGAGAAGGTGGTGATCGCCACACGTCCTTCAGACTTGGAGATGATCTGCGTCAGGCTTGCCGAAACCTCCTGCTCGGACGGCGAGACCCCGTCACGAAGCGCATTGGTCGAATCGCAGACCAGCGCCAGCACGCCCTCGTCACCGATCTTGCGGAAGCGCTGCTCGTCGGTCAGGGGCCCGAGCGACGGCTGAAGATCGATCTTCCAGTCGCCGGTGTGAACGATCGCGCCAAGCGGCGTGCGGATGATCAGCGACATCGGCTCGGGGATCGAGTGGTTGACGCCGACCGCTTCGATTTCGAACGGGCCAACATTGATGCGGTCGCCCTGCTTGAAGATCGTTATCGGGATTTCGCCGCGGCTCCTTTCGAAGTCGCGTTTCGCCTCAAGCATGCCCGCGGTAAACGGCGAGGCATAGACCGGTACGTTCAACCCCGGCCAAAGATCGTTGAGACCACCATAGTGATCCTCGTGGGCATGGGTGATGATGATGCCCTTGAGATTGCGGCGTTCTTCCGCCAGGAAACTGATATCGGCCAGAACCAGATCCACTCCCGGCAGCTCCGGCCCCGGGAAGGTGACGCCGCAATCGACCATTATCCACTGTCGATGACCGGGTTTGCCATAGCCATAGAGGCCGAGGTTCATCCCGATTTCACCGACGCCGCCGAGCGGCAAGAACACCAGTTCTTCTTCTTGCGCCATGTTTTTGATGCGCCCTTGTTTTGATTATCCGAAAAATACGTCGCCGGCGGCGATCGTCTGCATCGTGTCCGAGCCCGTATCGAGCATCAGCCGGCCGTCCTGATCAATACCGGCAAAGCGGCCGGAAAGCGACCGATCCGGCAGGTTCACCGTAATGGTCTCGCCGATGCCGCGCGCTGCCGCCCGCCATTGGTCTATGATGTGTGCCACACCCCTGCCCTGGTCCCAAACGGAGAGCGTTTCGGCCATGGTCAGGAAAAGGTGGGCAAACAAGTCGTCCGGCGATACCGACGCCCCTTCGTTGCGAAGCGAAGTCACCGGGTAGAGTGCCTCGTCGGGCATGACGGCGATGTTGATGCCGCAGCCGATGACCAGCGCGCGACGTCCGTCTGCAAGACTCTCGCCTTCAAGCAGGATGCCGCAAGTCTTCTTGCCGTCGATGAGGATATCGTTCGGCCATTTGATCTCGACCGGAGCGCCGGCCAGCGGCATTACCTGTCGGATGGCCCTGTGAACCGCCACTGCCACTGCCAGCGGCAGCGAGTGCAGCAGCTCGATCGGAGCCGGCTCGATCAAGAGGAGCGAAGCATAGAGATTGCCGGGCTCTGAAAACCAGGCCCTACCGCGTCGACCACGTCCACCTGTCTGGCGGGCGGCGGTGATCCAGAGATTTCCCCTGTCCCCCTCGCGCGCCCGCACCAGGCATTCGCTGTTGGTCGAACCGACTTCATTGAGAGCGACGTGCCGGAAATCGTCGAGCGAAACCCGGCCGCCGCCTTCAAGGCCTATCAAAAGAAGGTCCGAGCCGCGACTTCAGCGGCGTTGCCGAGCGGACCACCGATCAGGACGTAGCCAAGCACGAACAGGCCCGAGAGACCGAAAACCAGGCGAAGCTCGCCGGCCGTCCGGGCAAACTCGCCCTTGGCATCGTCGAACCACATCACCTTGATGACACGCAGGTAGTAGTAGGCGCCGACGACCGAAGCGAGCACGCCGATGATGGCAAGCGCATAGAGATGGGCTTCGATAGCCGCCATGAACACGAAGTACTTCCCGAAGAAGCCTGCCATCGGCGGGATGCCGGCGAGCGAGAACATCAGGATGGTAAGGACCGTGGCCATGAAGGGGTTGGTCTGCGACAGGCCAGCGAGATCGTCGACGCTTTCGACGTTCTCGCCATCCTTGCGGCGCATGGCGAGGATGCAGGCGAAGGTGCCGAGCGTCATGACCATGTAGATGAGCATGTAGAGCAGAACGCCGCGAACGCCCGCCATAGAGCCGGCGGCGAGACCGACGAGCGCGTAGCCCATGTGACCGATGGAGGAATAGGCCATCAGGCGCTTGATGTTCTTCTGGCCGATCGCCGCAAAGGCTCCGAGCAGCATCGAAGCGATCGAGATGAAGACGACGATCTGTTGCCACTGGACAACGACCGGCTCGAACGCGTTGATGACGATGCGAACGAAGATGGCCATGGCGGCAACCTTCGGGGCCGCGGCGAAGAATGCGGTGACCGGCGTCGGCGCACCTTCATAAACATCCGGCGTCCACATGTGGAACGGAACGGCAGAAATCTTGAATGCAAGGCCGGCAAGGATGAAGACCAGTCCGAAGATCAGGCCGAGCGACGGCGTGCCCGTAGTCGTCAATGCAGCGGCAATCTCGTCAAAGCCGGTGTGGCCGGTGAAGCCGTAGACCAGCGACATGCCATAAAGCAGCATGCCCGAAGACAGCGCGCCGAGGACGAAATACTTCAGGCCGGCTTCCGTCGAACGGATGCTGTCACGGTTGATGGCGGCTACGACGTAGAGCGCCAGCGACTGCAATTCCAGCGACAGGTACAGCGACATCAGGTCGTTGGCCGAGATCATCAGGAGCATTCCGAGGGTGGCGAGCACCAGCAGCACCGGGAACTCGAAACGATCGATCTGCGCGGAACGGGCATGGCCGACCGTCATCACCATGGCGGTGATCGAGCCGATCAGCGCCAGCACCTTCATGAACTTGGCGAAGGGATCGGACAGGAAGGCGCCGCCGTAAGCTTCGCCCTCGCCCGTCTTCAGGACGAGCCAGAGGCCGGCGATGATGAGAAGGGCAACCGCAAGGCCGGTGACGGTCGAGGTCGACTTTTCACCGGCGAACACGCCGATCATCAAGAGCGCCATCGCGCCGACCGCGAGGATCAACTCGGGGATCGAGAGCTGCAGGCTAGCGAGGAGGATTTCAGCAGTCATGTCCAATCACGTCCTGTGGTCATTGCACCGAAAGCGCAACGTTTTGCGCTGCCTGCAGGGCTGCGGAGTAGTTGTTGACGAGCAGATCCACGGAGGCTGCGGTCGCATCGAAGATCGGCGCCGGATAGACACCGAAGAAGATCGTCAGGATCACCAGCGGGTAAAGGATCGCCTTCTCGCGAGCCGAAAGATCGAGCAGAGCCTTCAGGCTTTCCTTTTCCAGCGCACCGAAGATCACTCGGCGGTAGAGCCAGAGCGCGTAGGCAGCCGAGAGAATAACGCCGCTCGTTGCAAAGAACGCAACCCAGGTATTGACGCGGAAGACGCCGACGAGCGTCAGCACTTCGCCGACGAAGCCTGATGTGCCGGGTAGGCCGACGTTGGCCATGGTGAACACCATGAAGGCGACGGCGTATTTCGGCATGTTGTTGACGAGGCCGCCATAGGCCGAGATCTCGCGGGTGTGCAGCCGGTCATAGACGACGCCGACGCAAAGGAAGAGCGCGCCGGAGACGATGCCGTGCGACAGCATCTGGAAAATCGCACCCTGAACACCCTGCGTATTGGCCGCGAAGATACCCATCGTCACGTAACCCATATGTGCGACGGACGAATAGGCGATCAGTTTCTTGATGTCGGTCTGCATCATCGCCACCAGCGAGGTGTAGATGATCGCGATGACCGACAGCGTGAAGACGAAGGGCGCGAAATAGTCGGACGCCAGCGGGAACATCGGCAGCGAGAAGCGCACGAAGCCGTAACCGCCAAGCTTCAGGAGGATGGCGGCCAGGATGACCGAACCCGCCGTCGGCGCCTGAACGTGCGCGTCGGGAAGCCAGGTGTGCACCGGCCACATCGGCATCTTCACCGCGAAGGAAGCGAAGAAGGCGAGCCATAACCACGTCTGCATCTCACGCGGGAAGTTGTAGGCGAGAAGTTCAGTGATGTCGGTGGTACCGGCCTGCCAGTACATCGCCATGATGGCGAGCAACATCAGCACCGAGCCGAGCAGCGTGTAGAGGAAGAACTTGTAGCTCGCATAGACGCGATCCTTGCCGCCCCAGACACCGATGATGAGGAACATCGGAATGAGGCCGGCTTCGAAGAACACGTAGAACAGCACGATGTCGAGCGACACGAACACGCCGATCATGAACGTTTCCAGGATCAGGAACGCGATCATGTATTCCTTCAGCCGCTTTTCGACCGAGAACCAGCTTGCGAGCACGCAGAACGGCATCAGGAAGGCAGAGAGAACGACGAAGAGCACCGAGATGCCGTCGACGCCGAGATGATAGGAAATCCCGGTGCCGAGCCATTCGTGCTTCTCGGTCATCTGGAAACCCGGGTTCGAGCTATCGAACTGGTACCAGATATAGACCGACACGGCGAACGTGAAGAGCGTCGTCAGCAGCGATACGTTCAGGATGTTGCGGCGGCCGTAGGCGCTGTCTTCTCTTGTCAGCAAGAGAAGCAGGACGCCGACGAGCGGCATGAAGGTGACCGCGGAAAGTACGGGCCAATCGGTCATCAGAAGGAACTCCCGAGCATCATCCATGTAACGAGCGCAGCAATGCCGATCAGCATGGCGAACGCGTAGTGATAGAGGTAACCGGTCTGCAGCCGGACCACACGATCGGTGACATCAAGCACGCGTGCCGCAATTCCGTTAGGGCCAAGGCCGTCGATGACCCGGCCGTCGCCTTCCTTCCACAGGAAGACGCCGAGGCGCTTGGCCGAGCGTACGAACAGGAAGTCGTATAGCTCGTCGAAGTACCACTTGTTGAGCAGGAACTGGTAGAGGCCGCGATGCTGTTCCGCCAGGTACTTCGGCAGCTCAGGCCGACGGATGTACATGTACCAGGCCGTGAAGAGACCAAGCGCCATGGCGCAGAACGGGCTCCACTTAACCCACAGCGGAACGTGGTGGTACTCATTGAGGATTTCGTTTTCAGCCGAGGTGAACAACGCACCCTTCCAGAACTCGGCATAGCCCTCGCCGAAGAAGTGGTCGTGGAACAGGAAGCCTGCGAGCAGAGCACCGGCAGCCAGGATGTAGAGCGGCACCAGCATGACCTGAGGTGATTCATGGACGTGATGCATGACATCCGACGAAGCGCGTGGCTTGCCGTGGAAGGTCATGAAGGTCAGGCGCCAGGAATAGAAACTGGTGAACAGAGCGGCGATCACCAGCATCGCAAAGGCAAAGCCCGAAACGATGCTGTGCGAAGCGAACGTCGATTCGATGATGGCATCCTTCGAGAAGAAGCCGGCCGTACCGATGACGGTGCCGGGGATGCCGACGCCGGTGAGCGCGATCGTGCCGATGAACATCATCCAATAGGTGACCTTAATATGCTTCCGCAGGCCACCCATGTAACGCATATCCTGTTCGCCATCGACGGCGTGAATGACCGAACCTGCACCCAAGAAAAGGAGAGCCTTGAAGAAGGCGTGCGTGAACAGATGAAAGATGGCCGCGCCATAGGCGCCGACGCCGAGGGCCACGAACATGTAGCCAAGCTGCGAACAGGTCGAATAGGCGATGACGCGCTTGATGTCGTTCTGGACCAGACCGACGGTTGCGGCGAAGAAGGCCGTGATCGCGCCGATCAGCGTGACGACCGTCAGTGCAGTCGGCGACAGCTCAAACAGCGGCGACATGCGAGCGACAAGGAAGACGCCGGCGGTGACCATGGTTGCGGCGTGAATGAGGGCCGAAACCGGGGTCGGGCCTTCCATCGCGTCCGGAAGCCAGGTGTGCAGCAGGAACTGAGCCGACTTGCCCATCGCGCCCATGAAGAGCAGCAGGCATGCGGCCGTGATGGCATCTGCCTTGTCGAGGTGCATGCCGAACAGCGTAACAACCGCCTCCCCTGCTGCGGCACCTTCGGCCGGCAGGTAGGTCTGGGCTGCTGCAAAGATGGTTTCGAGGTTGACCGAACCGAACAGCACGAAGACGAGGAAGATGCCAAGCGAGAAACCGAAGTCGCCAACGCGGTTGACGATGAACGCCTTCATCGCCGCCGCGTTCGCCGACGGCTTCTTATACCAGAAGCCGATCAGCAGGTAGGATGCGAGACCCACGCCTTCCCAGCCGAAGAACATCTGCACCAGGTTGTCCGACGTGATCAGCATCAACATCGCGAAGGTGAAGAGCGACAGATAGGCGAAGAAACGCGGACGATGCGGATCGTGGTGCATATAGCCGATCGAATAGACATGCACGAGCGTCGACACTGTGTTGACGACCACGAACATGACTGCGGTCAGCGTGTCGACGCGGAACGCCCATTCGACGTCGAAGCCGCCGGACTGGATCCAGCGCAGCACCGAAACCTTGATCAGTTCCTGCTCGCCCATCGCGACGTCGAAGAAGACGTACCACGACAATGCGGCGGCGATGATCATCAGTCCGCTGGTGACATATTCAGAAGCCTTGGCGCCGATCGAAGTGCCGAAAAGGCCGGCGACCAGAAAGCCAATCAAAGGCAGGAAGACGATAGCCTTGATGATGGTATCCATAGCCCAATCAGCCCTTCATCATGTTGACGTCTTCAACAGCGATCGAGCCGCGGTTGCGGTAGAAGACGACGAGAATTGCAAGCCCGATGGCGGCTTCCGCGGCCGCGACGGTCAGAATGAACAGAGCAAAGACCTGGCCAGTGATGTCGTTCAGGAACGACGAGAAGGCGACCATGTTGATGTTGACCGCAAGCAGGATCAGTTCGACCGACATCAGGATGACGATGACGTTCTTCCGGTTCAGGAAGATGCCGAAGACACCAAGCGTGAACAGGATGGCGCTGACGGTGAGATAGTGGGAAATTCCGATTTCCATTTTTTGGTTCCTCGACCTCGCGTCCGAATTAAATGCCCTGCCCGGGCTTGACCGTGATCACCTCGACGGCGGTCTCGGGCGTGCGGGCAACCTGCTGCGGAATGCTCTGGCGCTTGATGTTCGTGCGGTGGCGCAGCGTGAGGACGATGGCGCCGATCATGGCGACCAACAGCACAAGGCCCGCGATCTGGAAGAAGTAGACGTAGTGGGTATAGAGCACGTCGCCGAGTGCGGCGGTGTTCGTCCGGTCGGCAACCGCCGGGATCGGCATCGAGATGCCCTTGGCAATCTCCGGCGAGAAGGTCGCGCCGCCGACGACGATGATCAGTTCGGCAGCCAGGATCAGACCGATCAGCGCACCGACGGGCGCATATTCAAGCACGCCGGCTCTGAGTTCGGCGAAATCGATATCGAGCATCATGACGACGAACAGGAAGAGCACCGCAACCGCGCCGACATAGACCACGAGCAGGATCATCGCCAGGAACTCGGCGCCAGCCAGCAGGAACAGGCCCGCCGAATTGAAGAAGGTCAGGATCAGGAACAGCACCGAATAAACGGGGTTCCTGGCCGCAATGACCATAAATGCCGATGCCACCGCGATGAAGGCAAAGAGATAGAAAAAAAGAACCTGCAGACCCATGATCGGTGCCTTTTTCGTCTTGCACGGCGTGAGGCTCTTGCAGCCCCCACTCCACTGGCAAAGCCGGACTGATGTCCGGCCTTTGCCCCAAACTGTTTCACATGTGCCGCCTTGAAGGGCGACACCACGCATCGGCCTCAGCGATAGGGCGAGTCCATTGCGATGTTGCGTGCGATTTCCCGCTCCCAACGGTCGCCATTGGCGAGGAGCTTGTCTTTGTCGTAGTACAGCTCTTCACGCGTCTCGGTGGCGAATTCGAAGTTCGGTCCCTCGACGATGGCGTCGACCGGACAGGCTTCCTGGCAGAAACCGCAATAGATGCACTTCACCATGTCGATGTCGTAGCGCACCGTGCGGCGGGTGCCGTCGTTGCGGCGCGGGCCGGCCTCGATGGTGATGGCCTGGGCAGGACAGATCGCCTCGCAGAGCTTGCAGGCGATGCAGCGCTCTTCGCCGTTCGGATAACGGCGCAGGGCGTGTTCGCCACGGAAGCGCGGGCTGACCGGCCCCTTTTCGAAGGGGTAGTTCAACGTCGCCTTCGGCTTGAAGAAGTAGCGCATCGACAGAAAGAACGCGCCGACGAATTCCTTGAGGAACAGCGAGCTGACGGCTTGCGAAAGACCGGCCATCATTTACCTCCAGACTTGCCGACCTGGGAGCGGCCAGCGGTATGCAACCGAGCGAAAGCCAGCATCATGCAGCTCCCGTCAGCTTGAGAACGAATGCAGTGATCACGACCATTGCCAGAGAAATCGGCAGGAAGACCTTCCAGCCGAGACGCATCAGCTGGTCGTAGCGGTAACGCGGAACGAAAGCCTTCACCATCGCGAACATGAAGAACACGAAGGATGCCTTGAGAACGAACCAGATGATGCCCGGGACCCAGTTGAGGAACCAGACGTCAACCGGAGGCAGCCAGCCGCCGAGGAAGAGAATGGTCGTCAGCGCGCACATCAGGCAGATGGCGGCATACTCGCCGAGCATGAACATCATGTAAGGCGTGGAGCCGTATTCGACCATGAAGCCGGCGACGAGTTCGGATTCCGCTTCCGGCAGATCGAAGGGCGGGCGGTTCGTTTCAGCCAGCGCCGAAATGAAGAACACGATGAACATCGGGAACAGTGCGAGCCAGTGCCAGTCGAGGAACGATGCGGGCAGACCCAAGTTCGTACCGATGCCGTTGCTCTGCGCATTGACGATATCAGTCAGGTTCAGCGAACCCACGCACAACAGGACGGTGACGATGACGAAGCCGATCGAGACTTCGTAAGACACCATCTGCGCGGCAGAACGAAGCGCGCCGAGGAAGGGATATTTGGAGTTCGACGCCCAGCCACCCATGATGATGCCATAAACTTCAAGAGAAGATATGGCGAACACGAAGAGGATGCCGACGTTGATATTCGCGATCACCCAGCCGGCATTGAGCGGAATAACCGCCCAGGCGGCGAGCGCCAGCGTCACGGAGACGAGCGGCGCGAGCAGAAAGATTGCCTTGTTTGCGCCAGCCGGAATCACCGGCTCCTTGAAGACGAACTTCAAAAGGTCGGCAAAGGACTGGAAAAGACCCCAGGGGCCCACCACATTCGGACCACGGCGAAGCTGGACAGCAGCCCAGATCTTGCGGTCGGCCAGCAGAACGTAGGCGATGAAAAGCAGCAGCGCGACCAGCAGCAGCAGCGACTGGGCGACCATGATGATCGCAGGCCAGACATAGGTCGAAACGAAAGCGTCCATGATACTCTATTCCCTCGCGCTCATTCCGCCGCAGCTTTGAAGTTGTTGCGTGCCAAAGCCGAGCATTCGGCCATGACGGCGGATGCGCGCGCTATCGGGTTCGTCAAATAGAAGTCTTTGACCGGAGACGCAAACACGGATTTGCCCATCTCACCGGCTTTTTGAGCAAGTGCGGCAATTTCGTCGCCACTGCCGACGGCAATCGCGTCGACATCGGCGAAATGCGGCTGCGCGGCGTAAAGCTTCGAGCGTAATTCGCCAAGCGAATCAAAGGGCAGCTTCTTGCCGAGAACGTCGGAGAGCGCACGGATGATCGCCCAGTCCTCGCGGGCGTCGCCCGGAGCGAAGCCGGCACGGTTGCCGATCTGCACGCGGCCCTCGGTGTTGACCCAGGTGCCGGATTTTTCGGTGTAGGTGGCGGCGGGCAGGATGACGTCGGCAGCGTGGGCGCCATTGTCGCCATGCGAACCGATATAGACAGTGAAGCCGGACTTGCGGCCAGCAAGATCGATCTCGTCGGCGCCGAGCAGGAAGAGAACGTCAGTGGCCGAAACCATTTCGGCGGCCGTCTTGCCGTTCTTGCCCGGGACGAAGCCGAGGTCGAGACCACCGACGCGGGACGCTGCGGTGTGCAGAACGGCAAAGCCGTTCCAGTCGGCCGTCACTGCGCCGACAAGCTTGGCGGCAGCGGCGAGAACGGCGGCACCGCCCTCCCCTGCAACGGCGCCCTGGCCGATGATGATCATCGGACGCTGCGCCTTCTTCAAGGTCGCAGCGAACTTGCCCTTGCCGGACACGAGTTCGGCCAGCGTGTCGGTGCCTGCACCGAGGTATTCGTATTCGTAGCGCAGTTCACCCTGCTCGCCGATGACGGCGATCGGGAAATTGCCCATCCGGTAACGCTTGCGGATGCGTGCGTTGAGAACGGATGCTTCGAAGCGCGGGTTCGAGCCGATGATCAGCAGCGCGTCGGCGCTCTCGATCCCCTGAATGGTCGGGTTGAAGATGTAGCTGGCGCGGCCGAGCGACGGATCGAGCGCTGCACCATCCTGGCGGCAGTCGACGTTTTCGGAACCGAGCGAAGCAAGCAGTTCCTTCAGCGCGTACATTTCTTCTACGGAAGCAAGGTCACCGGCGATGGCGCCGATCTTGTCGCCGGAGGTCGCTGCAACGGCAGCCTTGACCGCCTGGAACGCTTCGCTCCACGTTGCAGCCTGCAGACGGCCGTCCTTCTTGACATAAGGACGGTCGAGACGCTGAGTCTTCAGGCCGTCCCAGATGAAGCGGCTCTTGTCGGAGATCCACTCTTCGTTGATGTCCTCGTTGACGCGCGGCATGATGCGCATCACTTCGCGGCCACGGGTATCGACGCGGATGGCCGAACCGAGCGCGTCCATCACGTCGATCGATTCGGTCTTGTTCAGTTCCCACGGACGCGCCGTGAAGGCGAACGGCTTGGAGGTCAGCGCGCCGACCGGGCAGAGGTCAACGACATTGCCCTGAAGCTCGGAGGTCATGGCCTGTTCAAGATAGGTAGTGATCTCGGCGTCTTCGCCGCGGCCGATCAGGCCGAGTTCGGCAATGCCGGCCACTTCCGTGGTGAAACGGACGCAGCGCGTGCAATGGATGCAACGGTTCATCACCGTCTTGACCAACGGGCCGATATACTTGTCTTCGACAGCGCGCTTGTTTTCCTGGTAGCGCGAACTATCGATGCCGAAGGCCATCGCCTGGTCCTGCAAGTCGCATTCGCCACCCTGGTCGCAGATCGGGCAATCGAGCGGATGGTTGATCAGCAGGAATTCCATGACGCCTTCGCGCGCCTTCTTGACCATCGGTGTGGTCGTGAAGACTTCCGGCGTCTCGCCGTTCGGACCCGGACGAAGGTCGCGCACACCCATGGCACAGGAGGCGGCGGGCTTTGGTGGCCCTCCCTTCACCTCGATCAGACACATGCGGCAGTTGCCGGCGACCGACAGCCGCTCATGGAAACAGAAGCGCGGAACCTCGGCGCCGGCTTCTTCGCACGCCTGAAGCAGCGTGAAATGATCCGGGACCTCGATCTCTTTTCCGTCGACTTTCAGCTTTGCCATCTTCGTACTCAATCCTGTCTTCCATCCGTCCACCTTGAGGCGACGGACAATTCCAACACAGCCATGCTGCTTGCCGGTGGCGACCTCTGCCGGTCACCGCCTCTTATTCTTTTGCGCCTTTCAGCGCCTTTGCCTGCTTTACCCAGTCGTCGCGCAGAATACGTCCGCCAAAGCCCAGTTCGTCGTCGAAGCGGGCAATGTCGGCGTCACTCCAGGCGGCGATATCGGCGAACCGGCGAATGCCCTTGCCGTTCAGGACCTGCTCGAGCTTCGGGCCGATGCCGGAAATCCGCTTGAGGTCGTCGGCGGTGCGGGTCTTGGACCGCGAAGCTGCCGGCGCCTTCACGCGCTCCGCCAGCTTGTTCTCAGCCTTCGGCTTTGATACCGCGCCTTTCTTGGCGACTACCGGCTTCACCGTCTCTTGCGGCATTGCTTCTGCCTGAACCGGAGCTGCTTGGGTCGGAACGACCTCAGCCGGGGCGTCTGTCTGCATCTGGCCAGCCAAGGCCGAGCCCTTCTGCAGCGCTTCGACGGCGCCCTGCATCGCGCCGAACATAACGCCGGCGATGTGGCTCGACAGACCGAAACCAAGCGCGGTGGCAGCTGCCACGGCGCCTGCCGGATGCGCCATCAGCGGATGCAGCGGCACTTTGGGCATGGTCTTCATCCATTCGGCCATGCCGAACGGATCGGCCGGATCACTGCCAAGCGGACGTGCGGACGGAATGCCGCTCTCGGCCTCTCCCCTCACCTGTCCATCCTTGCGTGTGCCGGCCATGGCCCGTTACTCCGCCGCTTCCAGCACCGCGCCGTGCGACGTCGCGTTGCGGGTGTATTCGTCGATGCGCTTTTCGATCTCCGGACGGAAGTTGCGGATCAGGCCCTGGATCGGCCAGGCGGCCGCATCACCCAGAGCACAGATCGTGTGACCTTCGATCTGCTTGGTGACGTCGAACAGCATGTCGATCTCGCGCTTCTGGGCGCGGCCCTGCACCATGCGTTCCATCACGCGCCACATCCAGCCGGTGCCTTCGCGGCACGGCGTGCACTGGCCGCAGCTCTCGTGCTTGAAGAAAGCCGAGATGCGGGCAATTGCCTTGATGATGTCCGTGGAGCGATCCATGACGATGGCAGCCGCCGTGCCGAAGGACGATTTGACTTCACGAAGCCCGTCGAAATCCATCGGGCAGTCAATGATGTCTTCCGCCTTGACCACCGGGCACGATGCGCCGCCGGGAATGACCGCCAGCAGGTTGTCCCAGCCGCCGCGAATGCCACCGGCATGCTTGTCGACGAGTTCACGGAAGGTGATGCCCATCGCTTCTTCGACCGTGCACGGCTTGTTGACGTGACCGGAGAGCATGAACAGCTTGGTGCCGACGTTGTTCGGACGGCCGATCGACGAGAACCAGCCAGCGCCGCGGCGCAGGATCGTCGGGGCAACTGCGATCGACTCGACGTTGTTGACGGTCGTCGGGCAGCCGTAGAGACCCATGTTCGCCGGGAACGGCGGCTTCAGGCGCGGCTGGCCCTTCTTGCCTTCAAGGCTTTCGAGCAGCGCGGTTTCTTCGCCGCAGATGTAGGCGCCGGCGCCGTGGTGGACGTAGATGTCCATGTCCCAGCCCAGCTTGTTGTTCTTGCCGAGCAGGCCGGCGTCGTAGCATTCGTCGATCGCAGCCTGCAGCGCCTCGCGCTCGCGGATATATTCACCGCGCACGTAGATGTATGCGGTGTGCGCACCCATGGCGAAGCTGGCGATGACGCAGCCTTCGATCAGGGTGTGCGGATCGTGACGCATGATGTCACGGTCCTTGCAGGTGCCCGGTTCGGATTCGTCGGCGTTGACGACCAGATAGTGCGGACGCCCGTCGCTTTCCTTCGGCATGAAGGACCACTTGAGACCGGTCGGGAAGCCTGCGCCGCCACGACCGCGAAGACCCGAAGCCTTCATCTCGTTGACGATCCAGTCGCGACCCTTTTCGAGGATCTGCTTGGTGCCATCCCAATGGCCGCGGCTCATCGCGCCCTTGAGAGACTTATCCTTGAGGCCGTAGATATTGGTAAAGATGCGATCTTCATCTCTGAGCATGGTTCACCTCTTTACCGCGGCTTCTTGCCGAAAACTCTGATGTATTCGGCTTCGCCACCCTTGGCGAGCGCCTTGGCCTGCTTGACCCAATCGTCACGTTCGATCCGGCCCTTGAAATTGAGATAGCTGTCGACCCATTCGCGCTCGGCCTTCTTCCACGACGCGACTTGCGCGAACGTGTAGATGCCGAGTTCGTGCAGCGTGCCTTCGATCTTCGGGCCAACGCCGGAGATCAGCTTGAGGTCGTCGACAGCCGCCGGCCTAGCGATGCCTGCCGGGCGGTTCTTGTCTTCAAGCGACGGCTTGCCGGAAACGTCGGCCGCCCTGGCGGGCTTCGACTTGTCGGCGGTGTCGCCCTCGACCTTGGCGTTTGCCGCCGCTTCCTTCTTCGCCGTCGCCGGCGTCTTCACGGCGGCGTTGGTTTCGCTGGCAGCGGTCTTTGCCCGTGCAGCGTTCGATGGCGGAACGCTGACAACAGGCGCATCGCTGACCTTCTTCGCGCTCGCGGGAGCCTTCCTGGCCGGCGCGTCCGGCGTCATGAGCGTGGTCGGGCCACCTTCCGGCGCCGAGAAGACACGATCGATCTGCGGACCGGTGGCGACTTCGGCACCCTTGCCTGCATCGAAGCGGTCGATGATCTGCTCGAGCTGCTCGGGCGTCAGGTCTTCATAGGTGTCCTTGAAGATCATGACCATCGGCGCATTCACACAGGCGCCCTGACATTCCACTTCTTCCCAGGAAAGCGTGCCGCTCTCGTTGAGGGTGAAAGGATCGTGGGCGATCTTGCTCTTGCAGACCCGGATCAGGTCTTCGGCGCCACGCAGCATACACGGCGTCGTGCCGCAGACCTGCACGTGAGCGCGCGTTCCGACCGGCTTCAGCTGGAACTGGGTATAGAAGGTCGCAACTTCGAGCACGCGGATATAGGCCATGCCGAGCATGTCAGCGATCGATTCGATCGCGGCCTTCGTTACCCAGCCGTCCTGCTCCTGCGCCCGCATCAACAACGGAATGACCGCGGACTGCTCACGGCCTTTCGGATACTTCTGGATTGTCTTCTTTGCCCAAGCGGCGTTTTCGCGATTGAACGCGAATGCGGCCGGCTGAACATTGTCTTCGGCTAGTCGACGAACAGACATTCTTCACGACACCTTATCAGTTAATCGACCCACACCGCGATTTCGTCACCGAAACGAATTCGCAGGCATAGGCTGACTGGTCTTTTTGTAAAAATACGATGTAGCGCGTGCCGTTGGCCACGGCCGCCTTGATCTCGTAGCCCTTGGCCACGAGATCGGCCATCGAGCCCCCACGCATCGCGGCAGACGCTTCGCTGTTGACGGAATCCTGTGCGGATGCCGCCGTCGCAAGCATAAGAAATCCTGCCATTGCCAGGGGCGCGAAACGCATCAGCGATCCACCTCACCGAACACGATATCGAGGGAGCCCAGCACGGCTGACACGTCGGCAAGCTGGTGTCCGCGACAGAGGAAGTCCATCGCCTGCAGATGCGCGTAGCCCGGGGCACGGATCTTGCAGCGATAGGGCTTGTTGCTACCGTCGGAGACGAGATAGACGCCGAATTCGCCCTTGGGCGCTTCAACGGCTGTATAAACCTCGCCGGCCGGCACGTGGTAGCCTTCGGTGTAGAGCTTGAAGTGGTGGATCAGCGCTTCCATCGAGCGCTTCATCTCACCACGTTTTGGCGGAACGATCTTACCGTCCATCGACGAGACCGGGCCAATCTTGGCATCGCCGAGCAGACGGTTCACGCACTGACGCATGATCTTGGCCGACTCGCGCATTTCGATCATGCGGATGAGGTAACGATCGAAGCAGTCACCGTTCTTGCCGATCGGAATGTCGAAATCCATGTCCGAATAGCATTCGTAGGGCTGCGAACGGCGCAGGTCCCAGGCAGCGCCGGAACCGCGAACCATCACGCCCGAGAAACCCCAGGCCCAGGCGTCTTCCAGCTTGACGACGCCGATGTCGACGTTGCGCTGCTTGAAGATGCGGTTGCCAGTCAGAAGCTCGTCGATATCGTCGACGGTCTTGAGGAACGGGTCGATCCACTTGCCGATATCCTCGACCAGCTCATGCGGCAGATCCTGGTGCACGCCGCCGGGACGGAAATAGGCCGAGTGCATGCGCGCGCCGCAGGCACGCTCATAGAACACCATCAGCTTTTCGCGCTCCTCGAAGCCCCAGAGCGGCGGCGTCAGCGCGCCGACGTCCATGGCCTGCGTGGTCACGTTCAGAAGATGCGACAGGATACGGCCGATTTCCGAATAGAGAACGCGGATCAGCTGGCCGCGGATCGGAACTTCGGTTCCGGTCAGCTTTTCCACTGCAAGCGCAAAAGCATGCTCCTGGTTCATCGGCGCGACGTAGTCGAGCCGATCGAAATAGGGAATCGCCTGCAGATAGGTCTTGGTTTCGATCAGCTTTTCGGTGCCGCGATGCAGCAGACCGATATGCGGGTCGACACGCTCGACGATTTCGCCATCAAGCTCGAGCACCAGACGAAGAACGCCGTGCGCCGCCGGATGCTGCGGACCAAAGTTGATGTTGAAATTGCGGACGTTATGTTCGGTCATACCGATTGCTCCAGGCCGGACGGCGCCCTCAAAGGGTCGCCGCGGGCCGACTTAGTCTCACCGTGCTTTCGCCTTCTCGTCGCCGGGCAGGACGTATTCCGTCCCTTCCCACGGGGAGAGGAAGTCGAAGTTACGGAATTCCTGCTTCAGTTCAACGGGCTCATAGATGACGCGCTTGGCTTCGTCATCATAGCGAACCTCGACAAACCCGGTGACCGGGAAGTCCTTGCGCAGCGGATGCCCTTCGAAACCGTAGTCCGTCAGGATGCGACGCAGGTCCGGATGGCCGGTAAACAGAATGCCATACATGTCGTAGGCTTCGCGTTCGAACCAGTCGGCGCCCGGAAAGACGCTGGTGGCCGACGGCACAGGCTCGCCTTCACCGGTCGCAACCTTGATGCGCACGCGGAAATTCTGGCGTGGCGACAGCAGGTGGTAGACGACATCGAAACGGTCCGGCCGCTGAGGCCAGTCGACACCGCAAACATCGACGAAGTTGATGAAGGCGCACTGCACGTCGTCGCGCAGGAACGTCAAGAGCTCGATCAGGTTTGCAGCCGTCGTCGTCAGCGTCAGTTCGCCGTAGTTGATGGCGGCATCCGAAATCAGCTGGCTGCGCGTCTCGCGCAGATAGGAGGCAAGCTCGTTCAGGGCTTCACTCATGTTAAGGACCCCCTACCCTTAGCGTTCGATCGTGCCGGTCCGGCGGATCTTCTTCTGCAGCAAAAGCACGCCGTAAAGCAGCGCTTCTGCTGTGGGAGGACAGCCTGGCACATAGATATCAACGGGCACGACACGGTCGCAGCCACGCACGACGGAATAGGAATAGTGATAGTAGCCGCCGCCATTGGCACACGAGCCCATCGAGATCACGTAACGCGGCTCCGGCATCTGGTCGTAGACCTTGCGGAGCGCTGGCGCCATCTTGTTGGTCAGGGTGCCGGCGACGATCATCACATCGGACTGGCGCGGTGAAGCGCGCGGCGCGAAGCCGAAGCGCTCGGCGTCGTAACGCGGCATCGACATCTGCATCATCTCGACGGCGCAGCAGGCAAGACCGAAGGTCATCCACATCAGCGAACCAGTGCGCGCCCAATTGATGAGCTCGTCGGTCGACGTAACCAGAAAACCCTTGTCGGCGAGCTCATTGTTGATCTCGCCGAAGAATGCATCATTGCTGCCGATCGGCTTGCCGGTCGAGGGATCGATGATCCCCTTCGGCTTGGGCGCAACGAGCGTGGTGCCGGATGCTAGTTCCATTCCAGCGCTCCCTTCTTCCATTCATAGATAAAGCCGATCGTCAGCACACTGAGGAAGACCATCATGGACCAGAATCCGAACCAGCCCAGCTGGTGGAACGAGACGGCCCACGGAAAGAGGAAGGCGACTTCCAAGTCGAAGATGATGAAGAGGATCGACACAAGATAGAAACGAATGTCGAACTTCATTCGAGCGTCGTCGAACGCATTGAAACCGCATTCGTAGGCCGACAGCTTTTCCGAATCAGGCGCCTTGAACGCGACGGCGAAGGGGGCAATCAAAAGTGCCACGCCGATCACAAGTGCGATTCCAATGAAAATCGCGATCGGAACATAGGAACCGAGAAGTTCAGTCATTGTTATCCGTCCCTGCCTGCGGGAGGGCGCATGGGAGAGCGCCAAACAACAAATCTCGCAGGCCGAAAAATATGTTGCAACGCCAGAGTGGTTAGCGCAGCCCGCGCTTGCGCGCAAGCCTTCGAGGGCCATTTAAACCGGTTCGCGGCACAGGATTGGACGACGTGTCGCGGCAAAGCGCTGATTTGCAGGCACGGGCAGACTTTACGGTAAAAGCGACGCCAGAAGGACAGATTGCCGCACTGCAAAAAACAGAATTTGCAGTGACGTTGTATCGGAGGAATCAAGAGGTAAATGGCGCGAGTGACGGGGCTCGAACCCGCGACCTCCGGCGTGACAGGCCGGCACTCTAACCGACTGAGCTACACCCGCGCATATGACCCAAGGGGTCAGTATTACCACCATCGGCGCTTCGTGAGAATGCCTCAAGTCAAACCATGTCAAGAATGGCGCGAGTGACGGGGCTCGAACCCGCGACCTCCGGCGTGACAGGCCGGCACTCTAACCGACTGAGCTACACCCGCATCATCTTGAAGTGGCTGGAGCGTTTCCGCCCCGGCACCGAGCGGGCTTGCCCGTTCGATGAGCGGCTAACTAAGCGGTTCGCATTTGGGTGTCAAGCGTGTTTGGAGACAAATCCATAACGGAGCCAATTTTGATCCACAGGCAATGTCAAAGCCGCCCTCGACCTCCCCTTAAGAGAGAGGGCCCCTGCCCTTTGCGCAGCAGCCGGCTCTGGCGTGAGGAAAGACAATGCACAGATACATGCCAGCGACTGATGGATTCGGATGAAAGTCGTCGCGTGGCCAATCACCTTTTTCCACAGTCGCCGCTCTCCGCTTTTTTCCACAATGTGAAAACCCGGCAACTCCTGCACTTTTGTCGCCTCGTGCAAAAAAAATCAATAAAACGACGGAAATGCTCTTGCGGTTTTTTTCGGTTACGCCTAGATCACGGCCACCGACGCGGCGGACACATCCGGTCCGAACGCTGAAGGGCGATTAGCTCAGTTGGTAGAGCGCCTCGTTTACACCGAGGATGTCGGGAGTTCGAGTCTCTCATCGCCCACCATTTTTTCCTTGGAACTTCCACCGCCGACTCAACAAGCGCATTTGCGTTCATGTTTTCACTGTCGAACTGTCCGTGGCCAAAATTCTGCGCTTCCTGTGTTCAGGCGTTCATCAGATCGAGCTGTCGGTACCGTGACCCAAGGCAAACGCCCGCACAGGCTTCGACGATAGAGCGACCTGCGCCTTTCGCGCGATGCAACCGAATTTGTTGAAAGCGATCCTTACGCCACGTGCGCTGTGAACGCGCTGGCGACAGATTCGTCACGAATCGCAAAGCAGCAGACGAGCAAAAGAATCAGCTAGCTGCCGCGATACTGTTCGTCGGTGACATGCTCCAGCCAGTCGACCGCCTTGCCGTCGAGCGCTTCCTGGATGGCGAGGTGAACCATGGCCGTGTCAGGCGCGGCACCGTGCCAATGTTTTTCGCCTGGCGGAAACCAGACCACGTCTCCCGTACGAATCTCACGCACCGGCTCGCCCCAGACCTGCGCCAGGCCTCTGCCCGATGTCACCACCAGCGTCTGCCCAAGCGGATGCGTATGCCATGCGGTCCGCGCGCCGGGCTCGAAGGTCACGTTGACGGCGCGCACACGGGCCGGCTCTGCTGCCTCGATGACGGGATCCTGCCTGACTGTCCCGGTGAAGTAGTCGGCCGAGGGTCGTGTCGACGCTCGCGATCCGCTGGGTATGATTTCCATCTGCCGTTCCTCCGGGTTTCCGTCACGATCATTCGCCGACGGCATGTCGGCATCATAACCTGTGGATAGTCACTTCCGGGCACGCCGTTCGGGCAATATCGCAAAGATGCTCGTGGTGCGTCAGGTAGATCACCTGCCCGACGCGGGCCATATCCGCCATCAGCTCGAAGGCGCGACCGGCGCGGCCGTCGTCAAACGTCTCCATGATGTCGTCTGCGATGAAGGGCAAGGTTTCGCGCGCCGCGGCGACCTCGTGATAGCCGGCGATCCTGAGCGACAGATAAAGCTGAAAGCGCGTCCCCTTGGAAAGATCGCGCGCCAGCTTGGACCCGCCAGTTGCGGCGTTGGCAATCAGGAATTCCTGACCCTTGTCGGCCTGCGCCGACAGGCTGGAATATTCTCCACCGCTGATGCGGCTGAAGGTTTCCGAGGCGCGCCGCATCATGCCGCTGCGATGGCGCTCGCGAAAGAGCCGGAGTGCCTGCTCGGCGGCGATCAGGCCGGCTCTCAGCTTGAGATAGCCGAGCGCCTTGGCCTCGATCTCCAGAAGCAGCGTGCGGCGACGCTGATCGAGTGCTGCGACAGCGTCGTCGCCGGCGATATTGGCGAGCGCCCCTTCCTTCGTCCGCATGTCGGCGTGCAATTCACTTACATCACGGTCACTCTCTTCAAGCAGCGCCTCGACGCGAGCCAGTTCCAGCCGCACCGCTTCGTCGTCAAGCGCAGCCAGCAACGCCTCGGCGTCTTCGCTGCGGGCGACACCAAGGCGCTGCGCAAGGTCGGCCTCCGATTCGGCAATGCGCTGGCGCAGCCGTTCCTGCTCGCGGGAAGCGTCGAGCCGCAAGCCGGCTTCATCCAATGTCTCGCAGTCGAAGAAGTCGAGGACCAGACGTTTGCGGGCAATGTGAAGATCCTGCTCGGCAGCAACGCTGCGTTTCTCCTCCTCAAGGCGGGCAAGCTCCGTCAACAGCGTAGCGCGCCGATCCTCCTGCTTTTCAGCCTCTGCGGCACGCGCCTTCATGGCGGCGAAAATCGCAAGCGTATCTCCGGTGTCGGGCACACCGGCAAGATTTGCGATCGCCGCTTCAAAAGCCACTTGATCCTTGCGCATGCCGGCGACGCGGTGATCGAGATCGGCCTTGCGCTGCACCAGCTTGTCGAGATCCTGCAAGACCGCGAGCATGGGGGCGATTTGATCCGGCAGCAGCTGTTCCGGCCGACCGGCAAGCCAGGTGGTTGAGAGCAGATCGTCCCATTGCTCCCGCCAGGAGCACAGGGCGTCCTCGGCTTGCGCCAAGATCGACTTACGCTGCTCCAGCGCGTCACTGGAACGTCGGACCGCCTCGCGCGCCGCCTTGCCGGCAGAAAAAGCCGCCTGGGCCTGCCCGACAGCATTCTCGGCAAAGGCCATGAGATCGTCGAGCCGTTGCGGCAAACGCTCGGTCACACCGATCTCGGCAAGTGAATCCTTCAGAACATCGCGCGCGTCATTCTCGTCGGCCTGGGCGCGATCGAGCTCCAGCCGCGTAGAACGCTGTTGTGTGCGGACATCGAGCGCCGCGAGCCGGGACACGAGCCAGGCTTCCAGCTGCGTCAACTGCGTGACGTCAGGTAAACCGCTTGCAGAGGCTGTTGCTTTGACCGCCTGTGCAAGTGCAGACGCCTCCTCGGCGAGCGAGCATTGTTGTCGCCCAAGCTCATCAAGACGCGCCCGGCGCTCGGCGATCGACAAAGCGAGCGAGCGCATATCCGCGACCTTTGCTGCCTCGGCGAGCCGCAATGCCGTCGCATCGTCGTCGCGACCCAACGCGTCCTCAAAGATTTCCGCAGTCGTCGCATCCAACCGGACCTTGTGCCGCTCCCAGGCGTGTTGTCGCTGCTGGCGAATCTCGATGGACGCCCGGTCGTCAAGGGCGCCGCCCGAAGCAATCAGGGCCGCGAGGCGAGCTTCCTCTCCGGCCAGTTGTTCAGTTTCGCTCGCGACGCGGTCGGCAAGGCGCAGGCGCCTTTGGTCCTGCGCCGCCGTGTCGCGTCGCCAGGTCTCGATCGTGCCGGCAGCGGGCACAGTCAGGCCAAGCAGATCATCGGCGCTGCCTGAATAGGGTTTCAAAGCCGCCAGCTTGTCGGCAAGCTCTGCATCCAGGCGTTCGAGCACTTGTCGGGTGGCCTGCAGGCGCAGGGAGCAATCATCCTGCCGAACACGCCGCAAGCGCTCGACAAACGCGCTCGGATCGATGGCCGAGCTGCGTTCGGCCTGCAGCCGCGCCAGCTCGTCTGTCGCCTCCCGCTCCATCCGTTTTGCCCCATCCGCCTCCTGTCGAGCCGATGCCGCACGCTCCTGCAACGCGGAATGCCGCCGTGAGAGTTCCTGCAGGCGAGCGCCTGTGGCCGTCGGCAACAGCAGCGATGCCGGATCCTGGTCGCCGCGCTCGCCGAGCCTAACGAGGCAGGCAGAAATTTCGATATTTGTCCGCGACAGTTCGTCGATCCGTGCGGGCATGTCGCGCGCGGCTGTGACGTAACGCGCATCGAGCGCCGTCTCCTGCAGCGCGTTCAAACGTTCCACCAGGATGAGGGCCGCCTTGTCATGCGGCAGGACCTCCAGCTCTTCCTGCCGACGGCGACTTTCGTCCGCGAGTTGACGCAACCTGGTCGCAATTTCGATGTCGCGCCGTCGCAGTGCGGGCAGTTCTGCGGCCCACTCGGCCGGCGCTGGCGGCAAGGCCGGCGCCTTTGCCAGATCAATGCGCAAGCCACACAGGCGCCGGAAGAGCGGCAAGGCATCGATCTGCGCTCGCAGGCGATCGCGCTCCACTCGCAGTTCGACGCGCCGCGCCATGGCCGCGTCGTGGCGCTCGCGGGCGGCAAGAAGCGTCTTGCGCAGCGATGCATATTCACGCGCATTGACGTCCAGCCCGTTGCGCTCGACTTTCAACGCATCGAGTTCGGCCTTCAGCTCGGAAAGCTGATGCTTGCGTGCCTGGGGTCGATAGAAGGCATCCGCCTCGGCGCGCAGGATAGACAGGATCGCAGCGCTGTCCGGCAGACCTGAACTGGCGGAAAAGAGCAGGGAGCCGAGTTCGCCCTCGCTCTTCAGGATCGCCTCCCCTCCCTGCTCGATACTGTCGTCGTCGAGCGAGAACATCATGCGGTAGGTCGCGCGGTCGATCGAGCCGAGCGCGGCGGAAAACAGATTGTCCGGCAACGGCTGATCGTCGGCACCGACCAGCGTGTTGGTCTTGCGCTTTATCCGGAAGGCCTGATGGGTGCGGCCGGCCGCCTCGATCGTGCCGCCAACCCGCATCGTCTGATAGGCGTGCAGAAAGCCGTAGGAGCTGTAATGCTCGATGCCGAAGAGCAGGTCGAGGAAGCCCGAAAACAGCGTCGACTTGCCGGCCTCGTTCGGGCCGTAAACGATATGCAGGTCTGGCCTACCTGATATCGCCGGACCGAAGTCGAGGCGCCGCTCGGTAAACTTGCCGTACCGCACCAGGTCGAGTTCGCGCAGCCGCATCAGCGTGAACCCTCGCCTGCATTGCCATGAAGGTGTGCGAGCACCTCCGCAGCACCGGAGACACCGGCATCGAACGCCAGTCTTTCGACCGCCGCCTCATCCGGCGCCAGAACCTGGCGCAGGTCCGGCGGCAACTGCTGCAGCAATTCCTCGACCGCAGAGCGCACTTCCTGACGGAAACCGTGGGCCGGCAGGACATCGCTGCCGACAAGGGCCGCCAGTTCGTCGACCGGATCAGCCATAACCGCCCCCGCCTCTGCACCAGGACTGCGGCAATCGAGCTCGATTTTCTCGACCCAGCAGCCGCCGTTGCCCGCAGCCACATTGTCGATCTCGGCCCGGAGCAGATCGCCATCACGGCGCATGCGCCAGGAAAGCGGCGTCGCGCCAGTCAGTGTCAGGCGGAAGATCACATTGTCGGCAGCGGTCGTCTCGCGCGACTGCAAGAAAGCGTTCCCGACCGTATCAAGCATATCGCCCCACTCGGAAACGCCGGTGAGGTCAAGGCTGATCCGCTCGAAGGTGGCAAGGCCGATTGCCCGCTCCTCGATCGAAACCCGCCCTTCGTCGGTCACCGTCACCAACGTCACGCCCTTGCTGCCGGCTTCGTTGATGTCGCGCCCCTGCGGCATGCCCGGCATGACGACGAAAGGTTCGCTGGCATGGACCTGACGCTGATGGACATGGCCGAGCGCCCAATAGTCGAAGCCGTGCGCCTGGAGATCCGCCACGCTGCAGGGAGCATAGAGGTCATGGCCGGCAGCGCCGGCGAGGCTCGTGTGCAACATGCCGATATTGATCGCGTCGGCGACCGGTGACTGAAAGGACGGCAGCAAGCTTTCCGACGCATGGGGGTTCGCAAAGCTCACACCATGGATATAGACATCGCGGCCGCTCTCCAGCGTCTTTGCGAGGACTGCCTTGCCGCGGCCCTTGAAGACGTGTGTCGATGGCGAGAGCGTCAGCTCGTTCGTCACTTGCGATTGGGCATCGTGATTGCCGCGGATGATGAAGACCCGGATGCCGGCCTCGTCGAGCCGGCGCAGTTCGCCAGCGAGAAACAGCGCGGTGTTCATCGAGGTCTGGCTGCCATCATAAAGGTCGCCGGCGATCAGCAAGGCATCGACCTCTTCGGCAAGGCAAAGATCGACGATCCTCACAAGCGCTTGCCTGGTCGCACCGCGCACGATGTCGGCGAGCTCGGCATTTCGAAGCGCAAGGCTGCGCAGCGGGGAATCAAGATGAAGATCGGCGGTGTGAACGAAGCGGAAGGACATGGCCGACCATGGCCCGTGGGAGCAGCACCCGTCAATGCGCCGGACACCGTCATCCACGCGGATGCGCCCGTCACTCGCCGTTATTTCAGGGCAGTTAAGTAAAGCCAGCGCTCATACGTAATGACTGGAGTTTCGACTTGAAACGTTCTGCCGCAAAAGCGCGCGCCCCTATGTGCAAATATCAGATTATACTCACTTTAATCGATTAGCGCTTTTGTAAGAACTTGTTGGCTAGGTTCCGCTCGGCTGCATTTTGCGTGCGGCCAAGCACAGGAATGACTCCCTGCTTCGGCATCCGCTCCGTCATGACGATCAAGAGCCGGAACGACTTATTCATGCACAAGCTTTTACGGACGCCGTTCCTCCGGAGTTATTCATGTCGCGCCTAAAGATATCACACACCCTTATTGCCCTTTTCCTGATGGTTGGCCTCATCGTCACCGTTCTGGCCGTCGCCTCGCTTGGCGGCATCAAGATGATGAACGAGCGCAACAACGAGATTGCCACCACGTGGCTGCCGCGTGTCTCGCTCTCGCGCGCACTGGAAACCCAGCTTTCGGACACACGCATGTCGTTTGCCCGGCACCTGATCTCGCTGACCCCCTTCGAGAAGAAGGCGGCCGAGAAGGTCATCGGCGAAACCGTAGATGGCTTCAACAAGCTTTCGGACGAATACGCCGCCCTGATGGTCAACGACGCCGACAAGGCAGCACTTGAAAAGGTCAAGAGCGCCTATGAGGCCTACCTCTCGGTTTCCGCCGGCATGGTCAAGCTCTCCAACAATCTCGAGAATATGAAGGCGCAAAGCGTGTTCAAGGTCGAGATGCGCGAGAGGGAACAGCAGGTCGACCAGGCGATCAAGGAAATGCGCGCGCTCAATCTGGCCGGCGCCGACGCTGCCGTTGCTGACAGCTCCACCACGCACGACCAGATCCGTATGATCGAAATGGCTGTCATCGCGGTTGCGGCTCTCATCGTCCTCGGCGCTATTTTCTACGCAATCCGCGGCATTGCCCGTCCAATCCAGATCATCACCCGCTCGATGGCAGGTCTCGCAAATGGCGATACGGCCACCGCCATTCCCTATGGCGTGCGCAAGGACGAGATCGGCGAGATGGCGCGCGCCGTCGAGGTCTTCCGCGAGGCGGCCATCTCCAATCTTCAGCTCGAGGAAGATGCCAAGGTCCAGCGTTCGCAGGCAGAGGCCGAGCGTCACCGCGTGACCGAAGAGGCCGAGGCGGCCGCACAGCTCCGTCTGCAGGAAGCGACAGCCGGCCTTGCAACCGGTCTTCGCCGCCTGGCGGCCGGCGATCTCGCCTTCCAGCTCAACGAACCTTTCGCACCGGATTTCGAACAGCTGCGTCACGACCTCAACCAGGCCGTTGCCCAGCTGGCCGATACACTGGCTGCCGTCTCCTCCAGCTCGGGCAGCATCGACAGCGGTGCACGCGAAGTCAGCCAGAGCGCCGACGATCTGTCACGTCGCACCGAACAGCAGGCCGCGTCGCTGGAAGAAACGGCAGCCGCCCTCGACCAGATCACGGTCAATGTCGGCAGCTCGTCCAAGCGCACCAACGAAGCCCGCGCCATTGCCAGCCAGGCAAACGAAAGCGCCCACAAGTCCGGCGCCATCGTCTCCGGCGCAATCGACGCCATGGGCCGCATCGAGCATTCGTCGAGCCAAATCTCCAACATCATCGGCGTCATCGACGAAATCGCCTTCCAGACCAACCTGCTGGCGCTGAATGCCGGCGTGGAAGCAGCGCGCGCCGGTGATGCCGGCAAGGGATTTGCCGTCGTCGCCCAGGAAGTGCGCGAACTCGCACAGCGTTCGGCCAATGCCGCCAAGGAGATCAAGGACCTGATCCGCAATTCAGCGGTGGAAGTGCAGAGCGGCGTCAAACTCGTGCGTGAAACCGGCGAGGCTCTGCGCACGATCGAAGGCTTTATCGTCACGATCAACCAGCACATGGACGCGATCGCCGTTTCGGCACAGGAACAGTCCGCCGGGCTTTCCGAGGTCAACACCGCCGTCAACCAGATGGACCAGGTGACCCAGCAGAACGCCGCAATGGTCGAAGAGGCGAACGCCGCAAGCGCGACGCTGGCACAGGAGGCCGGCCGTCTTCGCGAACTGATCGCTCGCTTCACATTGGCCCAGGATTCGGGCCACGGTTACGCGCCTTGGACCGGCTCATCGCGCCGGGCAGCATAGTCCGAACGGGTGAAATTCTTGGCACTACAAGTGAAACGGCCTCCGGAAACGGAGGCCGTTTCTTGCTTGCGGAGGTCGTTACCGTGAAATTGCAGAGGTTTTAGTCGACAAATGTAGCAATTGTAACTATCAATAATGTTGCTGCCATTTGACATGGCACCTCACAATTTTCCAATGATGATCATGAAGAAGACATTCGAAGTTTCCGACAGACTGTTTGAGCTTTATCACCGCGTCCACCGGCTCGTGAACGAGTCGATGACGGAGGAAGGCGTTTCGCTGGCGCGGAGCAAATTCCTGTTCTTCCTGAGCAAGCTCGGCCCCTGTCGCTCGACGGATATCGCCTGCGCGCTGAACTTTGCGCCGCGCACCGTCACCGAAGCGATCGACGGCCTCGAGCGCGACCGATTGGTGATGCGCAAACCCGATCCCGAGGATCGCCGCGCCAAGATCGTCTCGATCACCGACACGGGACGCGTGATCCTGGAGGCAGCCGAACACCCGCGCAAACAGCTGATCGAGGAGATCTTCTCCGCGCTCGACGACAAGGAGCTCGGTCAGCTCTTCGATATCGTCGGCAAACTCGTCGACAAGACCGACGAAATTCGCAAGCGCAAGGATGAGGCCGAAGCAGCACAGATTGCGGTCGCTCGCTAGGCCCGCCCTTCCCCCAGCCTTTACAGATAGCCGAAACAGAAAGAGGCCGGGACGTCATGTCCCGGCCTCTTTCGTTTTTCTCCTGGCCCGACGATTACATCGCGTCGATGGCACCGATGGAGAAGAACAGTGTCTCGCCGGAGGAATCGTCGACGCCGTCATTGTCGGTGACGACATAGCCGTTGCCGGCGGCATCGACGGTGAAGCCTTCGACCTTGTCGACGACGTAACCCTTCAGGGCCCTCAGATCGGGAAGGAGGTCGCGAACCTCTTCCTTCTTGACGACAGGAAGCTCGCCGCCAAGGGCTGCCGGCTTCAGGTCGGCAAGGGCGACACGGTAGAGCTTCTTCAGCTTGGCTGCCTGGCCGATCAGGTTGTCTCGCTCGATGATATAGGCATAGTCGCCGTGGACGGAGATTTCCGACAGGCCGACCCAGCCGCCATCCGCCTTCTCGAGCGGATAACGCACAGCACCCCATTCCTCGCTCGACGGCTTGTAGGAGACGAGCTTGACGAAGCCCTTCTCGTCGTCCTTCCATTCGCGCTGGACGGCCATCCAGAGAACCTGATCGTCGCCTTCGCCGACAACCGTTACACCCTCGAAGCCGAAGCGGCTCTCGCCTGCACGCAGAGTTTCGGGCAGGGCGATCTCCTTCTTGATCTCGCCCTTCTTGTTCACACGCAGCAGCGCGTGGCTGTAGAGCTTGTCGGCGTTGCCTTCCGAAGCGAGCCAGAAGCCCCCTTCCCCATCATTGGCGATGCCTTCGATGTCGAGCTTCTGTGCCGGGGCGCCATCGCGGGTGATCCGAAGCGTCTCGGTGATCAACGCCGGCTTCTGCGTCGCATCGATGGTGAAGATGGTCGGCTGCGATGCATAAACCGAATCGTTGACTGCGCGCAGGAAGCCCGGCTTGTCGGCAACGGCTGCGAGGCCCGACAAGGCTCCGAAGCCCACCGGCAGACCATCCTTGTCCGCCGAACGGATCTGCGGATAGGCGGCTTCACCTTCGCCACGCTCGTAGATCATCACATGCGAGCGAGCGCCGCCGTCTTCGCCGAGATCGACCTCGTTGGCGGTCGCAAGCAGATTGCGCGACGGGATCGCGACGGCACCCTCCGGCGAGATGCCCGACGGCAGCAATTGCAGCAGTTCCGGCTCGGCGCCGGTGTCCTTGTAAACGCCGACGACGGATGCACGTTCGGCAAGCACGAAGAACAGATTGTCTTCGCCGAACTTGGCAGCCTCGAGGCCTTCCGGCTCGACGCCCTTGGCCGACGAGCGCTTCTCGGGATAGTGGCCGATCGAAGCGATCTCGTGTTCGAAACTCGCACCCGATTCGAACAGGACCTTACCGGCCGTATCGAAGATGGTGAAGCCGCGCGAACCGCCCTCATAGTCACCTTCGTTGGCGACGACGATGCGATTGTCGTCGAGCCACTTGACGGCGTCAGGCTCGCGCTTGCGGCCCGGTTGCTCGTCCATGAAGGCGATAGCGCCGTCACGCTTGGCGTCGATGTCCCTAAGGTCGACCGCGCCAGCGGAGAAATGCGTCTTTACCGTCGCCGACTTGCCGTCGATGATGACGATGTGGTTGTTCTCCTGCAGCGTCAGCGCAATCTCGTCCTTGCCGTTGAAGGACACGAATTCCGGCTCCGGGTCGTCGCCTGCAACCTCGGCAAGACCGGTGAGGGTCACGTGCTTGATCGTCGCGCAATCGGCACCACCATCCTTCAGAGACAGGATCACCAGGTCGCCGGCAGGCATCTGCGGGATCTTGCCGTCGTTGACCTCTTCATCGCGCTCATTCTCGATCGCGATCGCAGCAATGGTCCGGTCCTTGTTGACCGCGACGGAGTCCGGCTGGCCGCCGAGATCGCAGGTCGACTCGACCTTCTTCGAGGCAACGTCGACGGTAGCGAGAAAGCCGGAAGGCTTGGTGAAGCTTTCGCGTGTGTTGACCGCGATCAGGGCCTTGGTACCGGCGACGGTTACCGAGGTCGGCTCGCCATCGAACGACACGATACCGGCCGCCTTCGGCGCCTTGGCGTCGGTGATATCGATAAGGCCGATGCGCTTGCCCGGGCTATCGGAATAGATCAGCGTATTGCCGTCTTCGGTGGCGGTAATGATTTCCGCGGATGTCGCGTCCTTGCGGGCATCGCCCTCCGGCAGATTGTCGGCAACGGCGAAGGACGCAATACGATTGAACACCGGTTCGGCGGCAGCCGGAAAGGCAACGGACGCAAGAAGTATGGCGGCAAGTGCCGTTCTGCATGATGAAATGGTCATGAAAAATCCCCCATGTCGAATATTCAAAACAAGGGGGTTCTGCGGGATGGCGATGACAGGCGCATGACAGTCCCGCGCCTTTGTTGTGCAGCGTTGTCTTACGCGGTCGCGCGCTCGCGTTTCATCTCGTTGCGCATGATGAAAAGCGAGGCGCCGAGGATCAGGACCGCCCCCAGCCACAGATAGCCGCTCGGCGCATAACCGAAGACGAGCCAGCCGGCGAGAACGTTGAGCGGTAGCTTGAGATCGTCGAAAGGCTGCACATACGCTGCGTCTGCGACGGTATAGGCAAGCGTCAACAGATACTGTGCCACCACGGTCAAAAGCCCCGCCAGCACCAATAGCGCAAGGATAGTTCCACTCGGCACGACAAACCCTGCCGACAGCGCCAGCACACCATTGATCGGCGTCAGAAGCACGAGCAACCAGACCGTTATCGTCTCAGGGCGCTCGATGCCTGTCAGGCTCTTGGTGATCAGCGACGCCGCCCCCCAGAGCAGCGCCGAGAAAACCGGCAGCAGCGCTGCCCAGGTGAAGCTTTCCGACCAGGGCTGCAGGATGATCGTGGCGCCGGCAAAGCCGACTGCCGCCGCTGCCCAGCGTGCCGGACCAACGCGTTCGCCCAGGAAGAGCCGCGCACCAAGAATGATGAAAAATGGCGATGTCATCACCAGCGCGATCGCCTGCCAGATCGGAACAGAAGCCAGGCCCGAAACCCAGGCCCCTACGCCGAGCGCCGCAAAGGCAACGCGAATGACGTGACGCCAGGGGTAATCGGTGCGCATGGCCGACAGGCCGGCGCGAAACAGGAACGGCAGGGAGAAGACGAGTGCAAATGCATATTGCCAGAAGGCAGTCGAGGTGGCGGAAAAGCCGAGTTGCATCGTCATCCATTGCGTGACGACATTCAGGAGAGCAAAGGCGACGCCGGCCAGTATCATCCAGGCCGCACCGGCCATGGCACGGGAGGTGAAAAGTGCTTGGGTCGTCTCGCTCATGTCCTTCATCCGCAAACAGGGACCTACACAAATCAGGACACATGAGCGCAGGATGCGACGACGGACCGCCCGCCCGTCGCACCCACGATCATTCTCTTTCATCCGGACTGTGACCGTCGGCTCCGGAATCGCACCGGATCTGCTAACCTTCCGACACGACAGCGCCTGAAGTGCTCGCGGGCTTGGGCCTGCTGCATAATTCCTTAAATCCAATCCGATTTAAGGAGAAAATTATGCAGCAGCTTTCAAGTGTCACAGCGTCCGTTGCGCGTCATATTTGACGCGCGGCGCTGAGCCCTTACCGCCGGTGGGGAGTTTCACCCCGCCCTGAGAACAGGGCTGAGCCGTAGACCAAAGACCGCGCTGCTGCAAGGGCAGCCGAAACGCAAAAGGGTCCGGCGTGAACCGAACCCTTCAAGACTTGGACGGCCGGCCTCGTATCCGGCCGTCAAGCAAACCTATCAGCCGTTAACGGCATCCTTCAGGCCCTTGCCGGCCGTGAACTTCGGAACGTTGCGTGCCGGGATGTCAACTTCAGCGCCCGTGGACGGGTTGCGGCCCTTGGAGGCTTCGCGACGCGAAACGGAGAAGTTGCCGAAACCGACGAGGCGAATGTCGCCACCGTCCTTAAGTTCAGCCTGGATGGTCTCGAAAACTGCATCAACTGCGGAAGATGCGTCGGTCTTGGAAAGTCCGGCCTTCTCAGCAACGGCAGACACGAGCTCATTTTTGTTCATGTTTCCACCCCTTTCAAAATGGTTCGAAACGACTGTGTTTTTAAGCCGCGGCGGCTTGCGCATCGCCCGCGTCTTGCCATTCCCAATTGCGCCTAATCCCTTGGAATGCAAGGCTTGCAGCATGCTTTTACAACAAAAAAGACCGGCCAGAGGCCGGTCTTCCTTGTTTTTCTGCCAAATGGGCCTGACGGGAACACAATTGCACCCGCCCGGTCCTGTCAATCAGTGGGCGATGGAAGCGCCCGCTTCGTCCTGCGAATCAACCGCGGCGACGGTTGCCGGCTCATTTGCCGGGTCCCATTCGATCGGCTCCGGGACGCGGACCAGAGCGTGCTCGAGCACTTCACCCATCCGCGAAACGGGGATGATCTCCAGCACGTTCTTCACGTTGTCCGGGATCTCGGCGAGATCCTTGGCGTTTTCCTCGGGGATCAGCACCTTCTTGATGCCGCCGCGAACGGCCGCCAGCAGTTTTTCCTTCAGTCCTCCGATCGGCAGCACGCGGCCGCGAAGGGTGATCTCACCCGTCATCGCCACGTCCTTGGAGATCGGAATACCGGTCATGACAGAGACGATCGCTGTTGCCATGGCAACACCGGCCGACGGGCCATCCTTGGGCGTCGCGCCTTCCGGCAAGTGCACGTGGATGTCGCGCTTGTCGAACAGCGGCGGCTCAATGCCGAAGTCGATCGCCCGCGAGCGGACATAGGATGCCGCCGCCGAAATCGATTCCTTCATCACGTCGCGCAGGTTGCCGGTGACGGTCATGCGGCCCTTGCCGGGCATCATGACGCCTTCGATCGTCAGCAGTTCGCCGCCGACCTCGGTCCAGGCAAGACCTGTGACCACACCGACCTGATCGTCGCGTTCGGCTTCGCCGTGACGATAACGCGGTACGCCAAGGTAGTCCTGGATGTTGCCGGCAGTGACTGCCACTGCCTTGGCCTTGCCCTTGATGATCTCGGTTACCGCCTTGCGGGCGAGCTTCATCAGTTCGCGCTCGAAGTTACGAACGCCGGCTTCGCGTGTGTAGGTCTGGATGATCGCCATCAGCGCACCGTCGGTGACCGAAAACTCTTTCGGCTGCAGCGCGTGATCGCGGATCGCCTTCGGCAGCAGGTGCCGCTTGGCGATTTCAAGCTTTTCCTCTTCGGTGTAGCCGGCAATACGGATCACTTCCATGCGGTCCATCAGCGGCGCCGGAATGTTCAGCGTGTTCGCCGTGGTGATGAACATCACGTTGGACAGATCGTATTCGACTTCAAGGTAGTGATCCATGAAGGTCGAGTTCTGTTCTGGATCCAGCACCTCCAGCAGAGCCGAGGACGGGTCGCCACGGAAGTCCTGGCCCATCTTGTCGATCTCGTCGAACAGGAAGAGCGGGTTGGACTTCTTCGCCTTCTTCATCGACTGGACGACCTTGCCGGGCATCGAGCCAATGTAGGTGCGGCGGTGACCGCGGATTTCGGCTTCGTCACGAACGCCACCCAGCGCCATGCGCACGTATTCGCGGCCGGTCGCCTTGGCGATCGACTTGGCAAGCGAAGTCTTGCCGACGCCCGGAGGGCCGACGAGGCACAGGATCGGGCCTTTGATCTTCGTCGAACGGGCCTGGACGGCGAGATATTCGACGATGCGCTCCTTGACCTTGTCGAGGCCGAAGTGATCGACGTTGAGCACTTCCTCGGCATGGTTCAGATCGGTCTTGATCTTGGACTTCTTGCCCCACGGCATGCCAAGCAGCCAATCCAGATAGTTGCGCACGACGGTTGCTTCCGCCGACATCGGGCTCATCTGGCGCAGCTTCTTCAGCTCGGCGTCGGCCTTTTCGCGCGCTTCCTTGGAAAGCTTGGTCTTGGCGATGCGCTCTTCGATTTCGGCCATCTCGTCGCGGCCGTCTTCACCGTCGCCGAGTTCCTTCTGGATCGCCTTCATCTGTTCGTTGAGGTAGTACTCGCGTTGGGTCTTCTCCATCTGGCGCTTGACGCGCGAACGGATACGCTTTTCCACCTGCAGGACGGAGATCTCACCTTCCATGAAGCCGAGCGCCTTTTCCAGGCGCATCTTCACGCTGGTGGTTTCCAGCATTTCCTGCTTTTCGACGATCTTGATCGATAGATGCGATGCGACGGTGTCGGCAAGCTTCGAATAATCTTCGATCTGGCTCGCGACGCCGACGACTTCCGGAGAAATCTTCTTGTTGAGTTTCACGTAGCTTTCGAATTCGGAGACGACCGAGCGGCTGAGCGCCTCGATCTCGACCGGATCTTCTTCCGGCTCGTCAAGCGCCTGTGCGGACGCTTCGTAGAATTCTTCGCGCGGCGTGTAGCTGTCGATCTTGGCGCGCGTGCGCCCTTCGACCAGCACCTTGACGGTGCCGTCGGGCAGCTTCAGGAGCTGCAGGACATTGGCAATCGTGCCCACCTGGTAGATCGCCGAGGCTTCCGGATCGTCGTCCGTCGCGTTGATCTGGGTGGCAAGCATGATCTGCTTGTCGGTCCCCATGACTTCTTCAAGCGCACGGATGGACTTTTCACGGCCGACAAAGAGCGGCACGATCATGTGCGGGAAGACTACAATGTCGCGAAGCGGCAAGACCGGATAGGTCGCGCTTTCAGTCGCCGGAGACGTTTTGCTCGTCATGTCATTTCCTTTCCGTCCCGATTTCGGGCCCGTTCCCGGGAGCCACAGCGGCACTCCCGGTTGTCATATTTTCCACATGAAAGTGGAGTGCTAGAGAGTCCTTTTCAAGGCTCGCCGCAACATCCACCATCAGTGGCCGGGTCCTTCTGACTACGCTTTATTGCTGTTGCGTACCTTGCGACGGAAAACGAGGCTTCAAGGATATGCAACGGCCGAGGCCCTCTACTGAATCGTCACATCATTGCGTTGTTAAGACACTTTAGCAACAACCGAATTGTTAAATCGTCCCCCGCGCAAGCCATCTCAACAACTAAGTGCAAGGCCATGAAAAAGCCCGCACGAGGCGGGCTTTTTCAGGTCCGATCTGTGGGCCTGCGATCAGGCCGAAACGTTCGCCTTCTCTTCCGAGCGCTCGGAATAGATGTAGAGCGGCCGCGCCGCACCCTTCACCACCTCGTCGGAGATCACGACTTCGCGAACGCCTTCGAGCGTCGGCAGCTCGAACATCGTGTCGAGCAGGATCTTTTCCATGATCGAGCGCAGGCCACGGGCGCCGGTCTTGCGCACGATGGCGCGACGGGCGATCTCGCGCAGCGCGTCCTCGTGGAAGGTCAGTTCGACGTCCTCCATCTCGAACAGCCGCTGGTACTGCTTGATCAGAGCGTTCTTCGGCTCGGACAGGATCTGGATCAGCGCGTCCTCATCGAGGTCTTCGAGCGTTGCCAGAACCGGCAGACGGCCGATGAATTCCGGGATCAGGCCGAACTTAACCAGATCTTCCGGCTCGAGTTCGCGCAGAACTTCGCCGACGCGGCGATCTTCCGGCGAGCGAACCGTCGCGCCGAAACCGATCGACGTCTTCTCGCCACGGGCGGAGATGATCTTATCGAGGCCGGCGAAGGCGCCGCCGCAGATGAACAGGATATTGGTGGTATCCACCTGCAGGAATTCCTGCTGAGGATGCTTGCGGCCACCCTGAGGCGGCACCGAAGCAACAGTGCCTTCCATGATCTTCAAGAGCGCCTGCTGCACGCCCTCACCGGAAACGTCACGGGTGATCGACGGGTTGTCGGATTTGCGCGAGATCTTGTCGACTTCGTCAATGTAGACGATGCCGCGCTGGGCGCGCTCGACATTGTAGTCGGCAGCCTGCAGCAGCTTCAGGATGATGTTTTCGACGTCTTCACCGACATAGCCGGCTTCCGTCAGCGTCGTCGCATCGGCCATCGTGAAGGGCACGTCGATGATGCGTGCAAGCGTCTGTGCGAGATAGGTCTTGCCGCAACCGGTCGGGCCGACGAGCATGATGTTCGACTTCGCCAGCTCCACATCGCTGCCCTTGGCCGCATGGGCCAGACGCTTGTAGTGGTTGTGCACGGCGACCGAAAGAATGCGCTTCGCCTGCTGCTGGCCGATGACGTACTCGTCGAGGACCTTGATGATTTCCTGGGGGGTCGGAACGCCATCGCGGGACTTGACCATCGAGGTCTTGTTCTCTTCGCGAATGATGTCCATGCAGAGCTCGACGCATTCATCGCAGATGAAGACCGTCGGTCCGGCAATCAGTTTGCGGACTTCGTGCTGGCTCTTGCCGCAAAACGAACAATAAAGCGTATTCTTCGAGTCACCGCCGTTGCTACCGCTGACCTTGCTCATTTCCATTTCCTTCCAGCACGCCGGACATCTTCGGAAAAGATATCACGGACCACTCAATTCGCCCCGCGCAAAGACCTGCGCCGCATTAAGAGGGCTTCCGGGAGTACTCACCGTATCAGGGCATTTTGCCCAAGATTCGGCCGCAACGACTCTCCCACCTAACTCTGAACCCTATGTCTTCACAGCTCAATAGAACATTAAGGGGTCATCTTAGCGGCTTTACCCCCTCGATAAAGCCCTTTCACCATTACAATTGTGTCACAATTGCATCTATCGTGACACAAAAGCGCGTTATCACGCCTGCTCTGCAGCCTCGATCGCTTCGCGCGACGTGATGACCTTGTCGATCAGACCCCAGTCGAGCGCTTCGTCGGAACTCATGAAATGGTCGCGATCGAGCGTCTGTTCAACCTCTTCGTAGGTCCGGCCGCAATGCTTGACGTAAACCTCGTTCAGGCGCCGCTTCATCTTGAGGATGTCCTTGGCGTGACGCTCGATATCAGAGGCCTGGCCCTGGAAGCCACCGGACGGCTGATGCACCATGATGCGCGAGTTCGGGGTGGCGAAACGCATGTCCTTGTGGCCGGCAGCCAGCAGGAGCGAACCCATCGAGGCGGCCTGACCGATGCACAGCGTCGAAACCGCCGGCTTGATAAACTGCATGGTGTCGTAGATCGCCATACCGGCGGTAACGACGCCACCCGGCGAATTGATGTAGAGAGCGATTTCCTTCTTCGGGTTTTCTGCCTCGAGGAAAAGAAGCTGGGCGCAGACGAGCGTTGCCATCTGATCTTCGACCGGACCGGTCAGGAAGATGATGCGCTCTTTCAGAAGGCGCGAAAAGATATCGTAGGAACGTTCGCCGCGGTTGGTCTGCTCCACAACCATCGGCACCAGCGCCATGGCGGTATCAACTGGATTTCTCATATCGAACCTTCATCAATCGGGCCCGCAATGCCTTTGCGAACCGGGAATCACAGGATTAGCCTTCTGCCCCTACATAGAGTGTCAACACCCTTCACTTCAAGTCGCCAACCTCCGATAACCTTAATCGGCGGCGCCCTTCCAGCCTAAGAACAGCGGTCCTCCACACGTGATTGCTGATAGAACATTTTTTCGCCGCCGCCTTTGCCAACGCCCTGGCTTTTGCGCTTTCCGCACAGCATTCGCCACCGCTGGGTAAACGGACGGTAAACGGCGCGCGCGCCACGGCGGACCTCAAAGCTGCGATTCGATCGGCAGGATACGGATGATCCCGGCGATAACGCGCCTCAGCAGGCTGGCGTCGGGCTCGCGCCGCAGCCGCCGCTCGGTCCCGTTGGTTCGGTCACGCCAGACGAGCCGCGCACCTTCAAGGCTTAGCCGATAACTGACGGACGGGGCCGTCTCGTCCTCAAACATCGTGGCGAGTTCGCCGGCAAGTGCTGCATCCACAAACACAACGCCCATTTCGGTGTTCAGCGATGCCGACCGCGGGTCGAAATTCATCGAACCGACGAAGCCGTTCAGACCATCGACCACAAAGGCCTTGCTGTGCAGGCTCGCATTGCGCCGGCCAAACAGCGACATACGATGACTCTCGACCGTATCGCCCTGCTCTTTCAGTTCGAAAAGCTCGACACCGGCGCGAACGAGGTTTCGACGGTACTTCACATAGCCACCATGAACGGCCGCGACGTCGGTCGCAGCCAGTGAATTTGTCAGCACCGCGACGCGGATGCCCTTTTTCACAAGCGCCGTCAGTTCGCGCGTCCCGGCCGTGCCGGGAATGAAATAGGGCGAAATGATGCGCAGATCGTTCTTTGCCGCCTGGATCAGCGGGAAGAGTTCGCGCAGCAGCCAGTTCTGCCGCTTTTGCATCAGCGCCTTCTCGGGCGGGTCGGCCTCAAGGCGAACGTTGTCGATCCAGTACAGCCTTCTCGAGCCGCTATAGAACGTCTCTTCGGCCATCGCGTCAGTCACGCGCTCCAGATAGAAACGGGCGGCAGGCGTGCGCGCATGGGCATCGAGCGCCTCCCTCAGCGCCGGCAGATATTGCTTGCGGGGGGTGCGCAGTTTGGCGATCGGCAGCACGGACGTGCTGTTCCAATAGCGATCGAACATTGCCGTTGCCTGATCGACCACCGGCCCGATCATCCAGAGATCGAGGTCACGAAAGTTTGAAAGCTCGGCCGCGTCGAAATAGGCATCGCCGATATTGCGCCCGCCGGCGATGGCCAGGCGCGCATCGGAAACCCACAGCTTGTTGTGCATGCGGCGTGTGGCGCTGAAAGCGCGGATGGCCATCTCGAAACCCCGGCGGATACGATCGGTGCGGGCACGGCTTGGATTGAAGAGCCGGACCTCAATGTTCTCGTGGGCATCAAGCGCGATGCACATCCGGTCGTGGATGCCGGCGTTGATATCATCGAGCAGCAGGCGGACGTGGACGCCGCGGTCGGCAGCCGTCAGGATTTCACGCGTGAGCAAGAGACCGGTCAAGTCATCCTTCCAGTAGTAGTATTGCAGGTCGAGGCCGCGGCCGGCCCTGCGAGCCGCATGCGCCCTGACGACGAAAGCTTCGATGTTGTCAGAGACCAGCGATATGCCGTTCTTTCCGGAACGGGTGCGAAGCAGCGGGCCTATGGCCCGATCGAGTTCGGTATCGGCGTCAGCGACAGGGAGTGCAGCAGACGGGTCTCCATGGGGACGCCGACCGAAGCGGCCATAGACATAGAAAATCGCCGCACCGAACGCGCCGCCGATGGCGACAACGGCAACAATGACAAAGGACAACATCACCTGCCCGCCAGAAAGTGTCTCAGGCCGATCCGGCCCGGCTCACTTCAATCCGTTCGTTGTTATGGTCTTCCCGCTTGCCGACCTTCAGATCGATCGATGCCTTGACCGGCAAATGATCGGAAGCGATGCGGGCCAGAGGAGAATCGTGCACTGCGACCGATGTCACCAGGCTGTGCGGGTTGCCGAGAACGCGATCGAGCGGCAACAGCGGAAAGCGAGAGGGAAAGCTCGCGACGGTCGCATGCGAGGGGTCGAAGACGGGGCTAAGGAAGGACAGCGACGACCGTTTGCCCATGCGCCACTCGTTGAGGTCGCCGATCAAAAGCGTGGGTCGCCCGCCCGCATCGGAGGCCGCCTCGATGATCGCCTCGGCCTGTTGCGCGCGGGAATGACGAAGCAATCCGAGATGGGCGGCGATCACGCGCAGCGGCCCCATCCTGAGGTCAAGATCGACAACGAGCGCTCCGCGCGGCTCGACACCCGGAAGTTTCAGTTGCTGTACGTCGGAAACCGCACCTTCACGCAGAAGCAGCACATTGCCGTGCCAGCCATGCCCCTTGGTGGAGAAGCCCGAGATCGGAACGGATACGAGATGCGCTTCGCGCCGCAGATGTTCCAGATCGAGGAGCCCTGCCCGCTCACCGAACCGCTGGTCGGCTTCCTGAAGGGCGACGATATCGGCGCCGAGTTCGCCGATCACTTGGGCCGTGCGGCCCGGATCAAAGCGGCCATCGGTGCCGACACATTTGTGGATGTTGTAGGAAGCGATGACGATATCACCGCGGTTGACCGCCGCCTCACGGCTGACGACGGTGGGTCGCCGCTTGCGGATTGCCGCTACGATGCCCGCCGATAGACTGGTCTGGTTTTTTGCCATGCCGCTCCCTGCTTGCTGCCGCATCATGCGCAAATAGGTCGCCGGACGCCACTGAAAAAGGCTCCAGACCAAAACTTGTTCCGTTCGAAATGGCGGCAGTGGCGCTTTTTCGAACTGCTCCACAGTCATCGGCGCCGCTCAGACCTCAAGGCACAGGTAGACTGTTTCCCGCATTTTTGAGGGCTGGAGAATGACGGCCGGCCGCCGGGCCACCCGCCGTTGCGCAAACGCGACCTTCAATCCGCCGGACCGGCAAAGAGGATCAGATTGCCGTCGGGATCAAGGACGATGAAGTTCCGCGCACCCCAAGGCTCGGTCCGCAATGTTTGGTGAAAACGCACGCCGGCGGCCTGATAGTCGAGGAACAGGCGCTTGAGCTCATCCGATGTGGCGACGGTCAAGGAGGCGGAAAGCAGATGCTCCCGCTCTCTGATGTCGCCGACGAAGACAGGCTCGCAGACCAGGCGCAATGCGAGCAGCGCATTGTCGCGTTTCACCTGGCCATAGAAGGGTGGATCGCCGTAGACGAAGTCGACGGCAAAACCGAGTTTGTCGGTGACGAAGTCGCAAGACGCCTTGATATCGGCGACGAACAATTGTGCCGAAGTCGATTGCAGAACAGGGCGCGGTGCTGCTTGTTTTGCTTGCATGGTCATTGTCAGGGCTCCTGATTTGAGCGCCTGCCAGCCGTCAAAACCCATCTGGCGTGCGACCAGTTCCTGGGCGTCGGCGAGCTTGAAGTCTGCCTTCAATATTTCCCGATCATCCAGGTCGGGCCTGCTTCTTGAGGTTTTCGAGGTTCGGCATGGGCGCAACTAAGGTCTATCTACCGTAGGTGGGCGTTGCCCTTTCGACCTTGCACCGATGCGCCCTACGCAGCGTCAGAACATTGACTCGCGGTGAGCTATCTTGTCAACGCGCTGATACCGCAAGCCGATGACCCGTTGCGACAACCACTCAGTCGCGCTGTCGATCGGTCAGGGCTCTGCAACTTGTACTCTTGCGGGGCGAACCCGGTCGCCCTTAGAAATAGCTGTCGCACCCGCCTTGCAAAGAGCCAGATCATGCCGCCCAAGCCCGCCATCATCATCGACAGCGCCAAGCGAAGCGTTTCGATCGACGTGCACGACCCGGATTTCTACCGTGCGCCACTGTCGGCTTACGCGGAAATTCACGCCCATTGCCCGGCATTTTACTGGAGCGAGCGCGAACAATGGTATTTCGCGGGCTACGACCAGGTGAACGCGTTGCTACGCGACCGGCGTTTTGGCCGGCAGATCCTACACGTGGCGACACGCGAAGAACTCGGCATGCCGGCACCGAAGCCGCATCTGAAGGATTTCGACGCACTTGAGGAGCATTCGCTACTGGAGCTCGAACCGCCGACCCACACCAGGCTTCGCACCCTCGTCAACCGCGCCTTCGTCTCCCGGCAGATCGAACAGTTGCGGCCGGACATCGAACGGCTTTCGCATACGATCATCGACGGTTTCGAGCAGGACGGCGAAGTCGAGCTACTGAAGACCTATGCCGAAACGATCCCGGTCACGATCATCGCCAGGATGCTCGGCATTCCCGTCGACGCCGCGCCAAACCTGCTCGATTGGTCGCATCGCATGGTGAGAATGTACGTCTTCAATCGGAGCCACGAGACCGAGTTCGACGCCAACCAGGCCTCCGCCGACTTCGCCGACTACCTCAAGACCATCATCGCCGAGAAGCGCCGCAAGCCGGCCGACGATCTGCTGACACATATGATCACGTCGGAGAAAGATGGAGAGCGATTGTCCGAGGCAGAGCTGGTTTCGACGGCCGCCCTGCTTCTCAACGCCGGCCACGAGGCGACCGTCCATCAGATCGGCAACGCGGTCAGAACGATCCTGCAGTCGGACCACGCGCCGGGAGATCTGTTCGCAACGGAGGCGACGACCGATCTTGCGATCGAGGAGTGCCTCCGATTTGCCGCACCGCTGCATATCTTTCAACGCTATGCGCTGTCGGATATCGAACTCGACGAAGGGATTGCGCTTCGCAAGGGCGACAAGATCGGCCTGCTTCTTGGTGCCGCCAATGTCGATCCGCGGAAGTTCAGCGACCCTGACCGCTTCAAGCCTGCGCGCGACGAGGGCGTCAACGTCTCGTTCGGTGCGGGCCTGCACTTCTGCATCGGAGCGCCGCTCGCCCGGCTCGAACTCAAGCTGTCGCTGCCGATCCTGTTCCAGCGCTTGCCCGGGATGCGGCTGAAACACCCGCCGGAAGTGAAGGACAGTTTCCATTTCCATGGCCTGGAGCGGCTCGATCTCGTTTGGTGAAGGGACACCCCTGCCCGGTCTGCGCAAAGCAAACGGCTTCGACGCAACCGCCGAAGCCGTTTGATCCCAATTGCAGAGGCGAATGCGTTGGGGTTTAGACGGCGGCGGCCGTCTGTTCGACACCGTAGCGCGCCGCCGGCCTGTCATGCGAAAGATTGGGCGACAGCACCATGCGCGCCTTTGTGAAGGCGTGCCAGTCGGCAGCGTCGGGCAACGATGGAATGGTGACCAGTTCTCCCTGGTCGAAACCGGCAAGTGCCGCGTCGACGAGATCGGTGACGTCCATCACCATCGAAGGGTCGAGCCGGTCGATCGAGCCGCCGGCCCGGTCAAAGATCTCGGTGCGGGTCAGCCCGGGCAGCACCGCCTGAACCCTGACGCCCTTGTCTGCCGCTTCCACGTTGATCGATTGCGTCAGGTTAAGCACAAACGCCTTGGAGGCATTGTATGTGCCGTTGAACCGCTCGGGCACCAGCGCGACGACGGAGGCGATGTTGATGATCGCTCCCTTGCCGCGCATCGCGAATGTCTGGGCGGCGGCAATCGCCAACCGGTTCACGGCGACGACGTTCAGCTCGATCATGGCTTCGAGATAGTCCAGGTCATCAGTGAGCAGCGGTCCCTTCGGACCGATCCCCGCGTTGTTGACAAGGAGTTCGATTGCCTCGTCTTCGCGCAGGCGCTTCTCGACCAGCCTTACGTCATCCCGTAGCGTCAAGTCCGCCTTGAGCACGTCGACCGTCACACCGTATTGCGCCGACAGCTTGGCGGCAAGATCGGAGAGACGCTTTTTATCGCGTGCCACCAGAACCAGGTCATGGCCGCGTTGCGCCAAGCGGTCCGCATAGGTCGCGCCGATGCCCGACGACGCGCCCGTCACCAGCGCCTTACCCCTTTTCTCCACTGCACGCATTGTCGGTTTCCTTGTTCGGATTTCAATCTAGTGGTATATGCCACTAAATATACAGCAAACTGGACGTTGCGCAAGAGTGGCGCTACCAAAGTCGAAAATGGGCGCCGCAGCTCCCGACGGAGGAAACGATGGACGACACGCCGAAGGGAATCTGGGACTTCTGCACCAACAGTGCGCTGAAGCGCGCCTCGCGACAGTTAGGACAGCTCTATGAGGATGTGCTCGCACCAAGCGGATTGCGCGGCACGCAGTATTCGCTGCTGAGCCAGATCGCCCATAGCAAGAATGCGTCGCTGCGCACGCTCGCGGATCTGTTGGTGATGGACCTGTCGGCGCTTGGTCACACGCTGAAGCCACTCATCCGCGACGGCTATGTCGAGCTTGTGCCCGACGCGTCGGACCGGCGAGTGAAGCGCGTTCAGCTGACGCCCTTCGGCGCCAAGAAGCAGCGGGAGACGACGGATCTCTGGCGCAAGGCGCAGGCGCGCTTCGACAATGCTCTCGGTAAACAGGAGGCCGAAGCCTTGCGGCGGGCGCTGAACGGAATCTCGGAAGCCTCGTTTGCCGAAGCGTTCACCCGGGCATCGGACGGTACCGAGCCGGGCGCAAAGGGATAACGGGTCGATCAGAGGCGGATGACGTAATCCTTGCGGGTCGTCTCGATGACCTCCCACGTTCCCTTGAAACCGGGCTGGAGGATCATGCTGTCGCCGGCGCGCAGGTGCACCACTGCGCCGCCGTCGTCGGTGACGACCGAGTAGCCCGACAGGATATGGAAGTACTCCCATTCGTCATAGGCGATGCGCCACTTTCCGGGCGTGGATTCCCAGACGCCGGCATAAATCCCGCCATCGGCCTCCTCGACGTTCCAGGTGCGGAACCGAGGCGTGCCGGAAATCAGCCGATCGGCCGCAGGCCCGCCGACTTCGGGCTCGATCGCCGCCAAGTCGAATTTCTGCATCTTCACCATCACGCACCAACTCCATAAGGGGACGGAAGGTCCGTCCCCTCTTTTTCATATCAATATCAGATCTTTGCGAGCGACTGCTCGAGATCGGCGATGATGTCGGAAACGTCTTCGATACCGACAGACAGGCGCACGACATCGGGACCTGCCCCCGCCGCAACCAGCTGCTCCGGGGTCAGCTGACGATGGGTGGTCGAGGCCGGGTGAATGACGAGCGAACGGGTATCACCGATATTGGCAAGGTGAGAGAACATCTCGAGCCCCTCGACGAAGCGCTTTCCTGCCTCGTAGCCGTCCTTGAGACCGAAGGTGAAGACGGCGCCGGCACCCTTCGGTGCATAGCGCTTTTGCAGCGCATTGTTCGGATCGTCCTCAAGCCCGGCATAGTTGACCCAGGACACCTTGTCGTGGCCCTTCAGCCACTTGGCAACGGCGAGCGCATTGTCGCAATGGCGCTGCATGCGCAGCGGCAGCGTCTCGACGCCAGTCAGGATCATGAAGGCGTTGAACGGCGAAATCGCCGGCCCGAAGTCGCGAAGCCCGAGAACGCGAGCAGCAATCGCAAAGGCGAAATTGCCAAAGGCCTGATGCAGCACGACGCCTGCATATTCCGGGCGCGGCTCCGACAGCATTGGGTACTTGCCGGACTTCGACCAGTCGAAGGTGCCGCCATCGACGATGACGCCGCCCATCGAATTACCATGACCGCCGATGAACTTGGTGAGCGAATGCACGACGATATCCGCACCGTGCTCCAGCGGACGCAGCAGGTAGGGTGTCGCCATCGTGTTGTCGACGATCAGCGGCAGGCCATGCTTGTGTGCGACCTCGGCAATCGCGGCGATATCGACGAAGGTACCACCCGGATTGGCGAGACTTTCGATGAAGATCGCCTTGGTGCGCGCATCGATCTTCGCCTCAAAGCTCGAAGGATCGCCCGGATCCGCCCAACGAACCTGCCAATCGAAGGACTTGAAGGCATGGCCGAACTGATTGACCGAGCCACCGTAAAGACGGTTGGCGGCGACGAAATTGTCACCCGGGCTCATGATCGTGTGGAATACGAGAAGCTGGGCCGCATGCCCGGAAGCAACCGCCAGCGCCGCAGTGCCGCCTTCCAATGCGGCGAGGCGCTCTTCCAGCACCGCCTGCGTCGGGTTCATGATGCGGGTGTAGATATTGCCGAACTGCTGGAGGCCGAAGAGTGCTGCCGCATGGTCGGTGTCGTTGAAGACGAAGCTGGTCGTCTGGTAGATCGGCGTCGCCCGGGCGCCCGTCGTCGGATCTGGTTGCGCTCCGGCGTGGATTGCGAGCGTGCTGAAACCAGGATTGTCTTTCGTCATTCGTCCCTCCCATGACCGCGCCGCACCTCCCATGGAGGCGCCAAACGCACCCTATCCCTTTGATTCCAGGCATCGTGCGCGTCGAAGAACAGCTTCGATTTCGGCTTCATGCGCTGGAGCGGCGGCACTATCCCAGAGCCGCCACGCGTGGTCAAAGAAAGATTTTTTCAAAACTGACGGTTGCACGAAACATCGCTGTGGCCGATGCCGTGTCAGCCGATCAGACGCGGATACTCCATCGCCGGACAGCGATCCATGACGACCTTGATACCGGCGGCCTCCGCCTTGGCAGCAGCGGCGTCGTGCCTCACCGACAGTTGGCCCCAGATCGCCTTCGGCAAGGTCTCGAGCGCCAGGATCTCGTCGACGAGCGCCGGCAGTGCATGGGCCGCGCGAAAGACGTCGACCATGTCGATCGGCTCCTTGACGTCGGTGAGCCTGCCGACGACGGGCTGATCGAGGATCGTCTTGCCGACATGACCCGGATTGATGGGGATGACGCGATAGCCCTTGCGCAACAGGAAGGCCATGACCCGATGGCTCGGCCGCTCGGCGTTCGGCGATGCACCGACGAGGGCGATCGTCTTTGTCGAACGCAGGATGTCGGCGAGGTAATAATCCGGGTAGGCGTCGTGGTTCATGTTCTGATCCGAACTCATCTGTTATACGCGTGTATAGTTCGCACGGTGGCGGCGGGTGTCAATCGAGCGCCCGATGGCGGCGGCGGAACGGCTGTAGCGCCGCACAGGCATCCTCCCGCCAATTTCCGGTTGCTTTTCCCGTACAGTGGCGCGACAACGCTGGCAACGGCCTGCCCCATTCTCCACTGAGGTTTCACCTTGCCCCTTGATGTCATTGCGCTCGTCCTCTTCGGGGCGCTGTTGCACGCGACCTGGAATGCGCTGGTCAAGGCGGGCTCGGAGAAATCGCTCGATGCGGCAATGATCGCACTCGGCGCGGCAGTCGTGGCCATTCCTTTCCTGCCGTTCCTGCCATTGCCGCAGCCGGAAGCCTGGCCGTTCATCCTGGTTTCGGCGCTTTTCCAGTTTGCCTATTTCCAGCTGGTCGCTGCCTCCTACCGTGCCGGCGATATCGGGCTAGTCTATCCCCTGATGCGCGGCGTCGCGCCACTGATCGTCGCCTCCACCAGCAGCGTCATCATCGGCGAGCAGCTGACAACCGGCGCCATGGCGGGTGTGTTGACCATCAGCGTCGGCGTGCTGACGCTCGCCTTCGAATCGCGAAAAGGCGGCAAACACGCGATCATCCTGGCGCTACTCAATGCCTGCGTGATTGCATGCTATACCTTTGTCGACGGCATCGGCGCGCGGGTGTCGGGCAACGCGATCTCCTACACTTTGTGGATGGCGCTGCTTCCGCCGGTGTTGCTGTTTACCTGGGCCTTTGCCCGGCGGGGCATCAAGCCGGTCGCCCGCCACGTCTACAAGAACTGGTGGCGCGGCCTCATCGGCGGCGCCGGCTCCATTGGCGCCTACGGCCTGGCACTGTGGGCGATGACGAAGGCGCCGGTCGCGACCGTCGCAGCGCTGCGCGAGACCGCGATCCTGTTCGCTGTCGTTATCTCCGTGGTGTTTCTGAAGGAGCGCGTCAGCATCTGGCGCATCGCCGCCGCCTGCGTAATCGCGCTTGGCGCCCTGCTCCTGAAACTGGCCTGACCGCTATTCCCAATCCCAATTATTCCCTATCCCACTCCGGCATCCGCTTGCCGAGGAAGGCGCCGATGCCGTTCTCGGCGTCGCCTGCCAGCATATTTTCGACCATGACGCCGACCGCATAATCGTAAGCCTCGGGAAGGCTCATTTCCGCCTGGCGATAGAACGCTTCCTTGCCGATCTTCAGCGCCTGCGGCGATTTCGAAGCAATGACGGCTGCATATTTGTCGACGACCTGGCGAAGATATTGCTGGGGCACGATGCGATTGACCAGGCCGAAATCCTTGGCGGTCGATGCATCGATGGTCTCGCCTGTCAGAAGCATTTCCATCGCCTGCTTGCGATGTGCTGCCCGCGACAGCGCCACCATCGGCGTCGAGCAGAACAGGCCGATATTGACGCCCGGCGTGCAGAAGGTGGAGCTGTCGGTGCAGATCGCCAGATCACAGCTGGCAACAAGCTGGCAACCGGCTGCCGTCGCCAGGCCGTCGAACTCGGCGATGACCGCCTGGGGCAGCCGCGTGATCTTGATCATCAAATCTGCAGCAAGGCGGATCGTCGTTTCGAAGAAGGCCCTGCCCCCGTCGGCATCGGCCCGATGTGCCGTCATTTCCTTGAGGTCGTGGCCCGCGGAGAACAGCTTGCCGGATGCCGCCAGCACGACAACTCTGATGTCCTTGGAATGGGCAACGGCATCGAGCGCCGTATGCAACGCCTCCATCAGCTCGATCGAAAGCACATTGGCTGGCGGGTTGTTGAGCGTCAGCCGAAGCACCGGTCCCGAAAGCTCGCGCACCAGCAATGCACTCGGCTCTTCCTTCCGAAATGAAACAACGTCCGCCATGCTTTTCTCCTGCTGTCCTGTCTATCCCCGTAAATGGGCATCCGTGGTACGCCGCCTCCTGCAACCTTTCAAGTCAGTGGTAGCTGTCGCGACTTAGACCTTTTTCCGCCTTGCGCAAAAACGCATGTCGGCTTCACTAAGTGTCGATGTTAGCGCAAAGGAATACCTGCCGATGAAGATCCAGCCCATCATGACGGTCGAGGAGCTGAACCGGTTTCTCGACACGGACTTTCCTCAGGTCCACACGGACGGCAAAGTGTTCCATGTCACCGAGGCCGGCCCCGGATTTGCGACGATGCGACTCGATCCGAACGAGCGTCATATCCGGCCGGGCGGCACCGTATCGGGCCCGACACTTTTCGCGCTTGCGGACGTTTCGGCTTATATCGCGCTGATCGCCCATATCGGACCTGTGGCGCTTGCCGTCACCACCAATCTCAACATCAATTTCCTGCGCAAGCCGGAGCCGCGGCCGCTCGAATGCACCTGCCGCATCCTCAAGCTCGGTAAGCGATTGGCCGTTCTTGACGCCGCTATCGCAATGGTCAGCAGCGACGATCTCGTGGCGCATGCGACAGCGACCTATTCGATTCCGCCTCAGTAAATTGAGGTATCACTGTACCACATTGCTAAGTCGTTGTTTTCGCAATACTTTATTTCGACCTTGCAAAATTCACGTTGTTGACGCCGGTTTAGGGCTTGGGTATAAGCACCCTCAGATCGCGGTCCCTCTCGGGCCGCTTTCTTCTTTTGGCTGAGTTTCAGTCAAAACCAAGCAACAAGAAACGCCCAACGGTTCGCCGTTCGGGTCCAGAGAAAGAGTTTTGTTATGGCAACCTTCGTTCAGAAGCCTGCAGAGGTGGAGAAGAAGTGGATCATCATCGATGCCGAAGGCCTCGTTGTCGGTCGCCTCGCTTCCATCATCGCGAACCGCCTGCGCGGCAAGCACAAAGCCACCTTCACGCCGCATGTTGACGATGGCGACAACGTCATCGTGATCAACGCCGAGAAGGCCGTGCTTACGGGCAAGAAGTACACCGACAAGAAGTACTACTGGCACACCGGCTACCCCGGCGGCATCAAGGAGCGCACCGCGCGCCAGATCATCGAAGGCCGCTTCCCGGAGCGCGTCATCGAGAAGGCCGTCGAGCGCATGGTTCCCCGCGGCCCGCTCGGCCGTCGCCAGATGAAGAACCTGCGCGTTTACGCAGGCACGAACCATCCGCATGAAGCACAGCAGCCGGCCGTCCTCGACGTCGCCAAGCTGAACAGCAAGAACACAAGGAGCGCCTAATGGCCGACCTTTCCGCTCTCAAGGAAATCGCCACGACTGCGGAACCGGCAGCTCCGGTTCACGTCAAGAAGGTCGATGCACAGGGCCGCTCCTACGCGACCGGCAAGCGTAAGAACGCTGTCGCCCGCGTATGGGTCAAGCCCGGCTCGGGCAAGATCACCGTCAACGGCAAGCCGTACCTCGACTACTTCGCTCGTCCGGTTCTGCAGATGATCCTGCAGCAGCCGATCGTCGCAGCTGCCCGTGATGGCCAGTTCGACATCGACGCGACGGTCGCCGGTGGCGGTCTCTCCGGCCAGGCCGGTGCCGTTCGTCACGGCATCTCCAAGGCGCTCACCTACTTCGAACCGGGCCTGCGTCCGGTCCTGAAGAAGGGCGGCTTCCTGACCCGCGACAGCCGTGTCGTCGAACGTAAGAAGTACGGTAAGGCCAAGGCCCGCCGTTCGTTCCAGTTCTCCAAGCGTTAATCGCTGGAAGACACTGCATTTTGGAAGGCCGGGTTCGCCCGGCCTTTTTTTGTTTCAGATCGGCAGCTCGGTCGTCGACTTCAACTCGCGCAGCACGAAGCTTGAAACCACCGTGCGCACATGCGGATTGCGCATGAGATAGCGCGTCATGAAGGCGTCATAGCTGTCGACGTCGTTCGCGCGGATCTTCAGCATGTAGTCGAAGGTTCCCGACAGCGCATAGCACTCCATAATCTCCGGCCGATCGCGGACAACCGCCGAGAAAGAGGCGATGGCCTCGTCATGATGATCCTCCAGCGTCACATGGGCGATGATGCAGAGTTTCAGATCCAGTTTCGACGGATCGAGCAGCGCCACCCGCTTGCGGATCACGCCGTCGGCCTCCAGTTCCTGCAGCCGGCGCCAGGCGGAGCTTTGCGACATGCCCGCGCTTTCCGCGAGCTCCGACAGCGACTGGCCGCTGTCGGCCTGAATCAGCCTCAGCAGCTTGCGCAATGGCTGGGAAGTTTCCTTCAAATCCGACGACATTTTGAAATTTCCTCCCGCATCAGCGGCTTCCGCCGGCAACTGTGAAACAAATACTCGCTCCATTCGCGATACAATTGCAACAACCGGATGTTTTGACGAATGAGGAGACGTCATGCCCAAGGAAAGCAGCTACACCGCGAAACTGCCGGAGCCCGATGGCAGCTACCACTACACGCCCGAGGAAGATGCGATCTGGGGCGAACTTTACCAGCGACAGATGGCACTGCTCGCCGACAAGGCCTGCGACGAATATCTGGAGGGCGCGCGCAAACTTGGCCTTGGCCCTGACCGCGTGCCGCAGTTGCAGGACGTCAACCGCCGCCTGCAGGAAACCACCGGCTTCGGTGTCGAAGGCGTACCGGCACTGATCCCGCCATCGCGGTTCTACGAACTTCTGTCTGAGGGCAAGTTTCCGCTCGCAACCTTCATCCGCAGGCGCGAACACATCGACTATATCGAAGAGCCTGATATTTTCCACGAGGTCTTCGGCCATTGCCCGCTCCTGACCAACCAGAGCTACGCCAACTTCGTCCGCCGCTTCGGCGAAAAGGCCGTCGCACTTGGCAAGGGTTATTCCTGGCATATGTTCCGGATCTTCTGGTTCACTGTCGAGTTCGGACTGATCAACACGCCGCAAGGTCGGCGCTGCTTCGGTGCCGGCATCGTGTCGTCGCCGAACGAGACCCGCACGGCGATGGAGCCGTCGGCGAGTGAATTTCGCCCCTTCGACCTGATGACGGTGCTGCGCACCCCCTATCGCATCGATATCGTCCAGCCGATCTACTACGTGATCGACAGCTTCGCGCAGCTCGAGTCCATCATCGAAGAGGACATCGGCGCGCGCATTACCGAGGCCAAGGCGCTGGGTGACTTCGCGCCGACCTTCGAAGCCAAGGCGTCCTGACAGCATTACAGCGCCGCGCGTCAAATATGACGCGCGAAGGACGCTGTAACACTTTGAACCTGCTACATATTTTTATCCTTAAATCGGAATCGATTTAAGGAACTATGCAGTAGAATTCGCCGGCAGGGACTTGCCTTGCCGGCGACGATTGTCCAACGTTCCGCCATACACGGGAGACGGGATATGGCGAACAGGACGATCGATCACGCGCTAACGGCGCGCTCACTCACATCGGCGGCATCGGACCCGACGCATGCCGGCATTCTCTCCTTCATGCGGCGCAAATACTCAAAGCAGCTGAAGGACGTCGATGCCGTCGTCTGGGGCATCCCGTTCGACGCCGCAACCTCCAATCGTCCCGGCGCCCGCTTCGGGCCGCAGGCCATCCGCCGCGCCTCGGCGATCTTCGACAACGATCCGCAATACCCGTTCGAACGTGACCTCTTTGCTGAAATGGCAACCATCGATTACGGTGACTGCCTGCTCGACTACGGCAACCACTCGAAAACGCCGGCGACGATCGAGCGCGAAGCGGCAAAGATCCTGAAGAGCGGCGCCTATCTGCAGACGCTTGGCGGCGACCACTTCATCACCTATCCGATCCTGAAAGCCCATGCGGCCATCCATGGCCCCCTCGCCCTCGTCCAGTTCGACGCGCACCAGGACACTTGGCCGGATGAACGCGGTCGTATTGATCATGGCTCGTCTGTCGGCCGTGCGGCGCGGGCGGGCCTGATCGATACCGACGCATCGATCCAGATCGGCATCCGCACCCATGCGCCCGAAGACTGCGGCATCCGCATTCTCTATGGCTACGACATCGAGGAAATGAGTGTTTCAGACATTGCCGACGCCATCATTCAGCAGGTCGGGGAACGCAAAGCCTATCTGACCTTCGACATCGATTGCCTCGACCCTGCCTATGCGCCCGGCACCGGCACCCCGGTCGCCGGCGGCCCATCCAGCGCCAAGATACTCTCGGTTCTACGCAAGCTCGGAGCCCTGACTGTCGTCGGAAGCGATGTCGTCGAAGTCGCGCCTGCCTATGACCACGCGGACATCACCGCCATCGCCGGCGCGACGGTCGCCATGTACATGCTCGGCCTGCACGCCGAAAAGCTGGCGGAGCGTTCGACGCTTCGCTGATTTCCTGCTCCGTCAATCGAGATTGAGCAGACCGGCGTCCTGACGCTGACGGAGATGCTGATCGACGAGCGCTCGATCAGGACACGCGTGATAGCGCCCCTCGCAAGCATCGCGTAGTCGTGCCAACGCCTCGAACGTCGGCGATGTCGGCAAGCCCGCAGCCTCGATCAGGCTTGCGGCAAGGAAACCGACGTCCAACGGTATGGCGAAAGGCCGCATATCGATATCGCGCCCGTAGCCGTGCACAGTGTAATAGGTCTTGTAGGCAATCGATCCCAGGTCGGAAAAGACATTGTTTCCCGGGGTACCGGCGGCAAGGTAGTCCTTGGTGGCAACCGCCTGGTGATCGCCGAAATCGAGCACGATCGTGCCATTGGGGCCTGGCATCCGTTCACGCTCGCGCCGAAAATCCTGCAGGTCCTGTTTGGACAATGCAACACGCCGCAGGTATTCGTCAACCTGGGCATCCGGAGCGAAAGCCTTGTCCGGCAAGGCGTCTTGCGGCACCAGCGTCATGTCGTAAGGGCCGTGCGGGAAAAGGGTCTGCATGGCAATGAACAGTGGTCGCCGATCCTTTTCGCGGTGCTCGCGCACAATTCGTTCTACGACATCGAAATAGAAACGATCGCGCACGAAGTGCGACTCCGGTTTCATTGCGTCGAAATCGACGATTTCCTGGAATCCGATCGAGGTCAGGAACGGCCCTTCATTGACGAAGCTCGCCTGCATCGGCATCACGGCGATGGTGCGATAGCCGCAGCGTGCCATGAGGCTCGGCAGGCTCGCCTTGACCCGGCCTTCCAGGATCTGCGTCACATAGGGGCTCTGCCAGCCGAAATCTGCTCCGGAGAGCCCCGTCATCACGGAGAAATTCGTGACCCATGTGCCGCCGCCGAACGTCTCGACCTGCATCGGATGCACCCGGCCGTCCTGTGATTGGAACGACGCACTCATCCATTCAGGGACCGTTACCTGCGGGAAATAGCTGGGGCTGGTCTGGCTCTCGCTGAGAACGAGAAACAGGTCGGGCTGGCTGGCCGCCACGCCGCAGCTGATGTCATCGCTGAGCTTCCCCTCCGCTTCGACATTTTCCAGTCGACCGGCAAGGACGATCCGCCCGAGCGGAAACTCAAGATCGCCGATCGACACGAAGAAGGACGAGGCGTCATAACCGGAGATGTAATGGACGTAGTCTGGCTCGCCGTTCTTCTGCGGATAAAGAGCGACAACACCGACTGCCGCTATGACAAACAGGCAAGCGCGCACGACAAAAGAGCGAGCCGACCGGCGGTCGCTCCTGAATGCCACGACCAGGAACACGAATGCTGCGGCCAGCGCAGCCAGTCCGGCAATCAACAAATTGAAGTAGGAGCCGACCAGAAAGGAAAGCGCAGATCGATCAAGGCCGGTAAAGGCGAAATCGAAAACGTGCAGGGAAAAACCCTTGAGGCGGAACTTGACCTCCGACATCGCCGCAATGAGCAATACCGTCAATCCCGCTGCCCAGAGCGAAAAAGTCGGCCGGCGCGACAAGAGGAACAGCAGTGCGGCGATCGCCAGCGTCACGGCGACGAGGAAGGGCACGAACCGCCACCGCGTATCGAAATAGTGTAAGGCCTGGAGCAGCGTCAGGAACGCCAGCGAGATAGGCAGCGGATGCCTGAGCACGCGCCCGGCCTGCTCGATCACGTATTTCACCCTCTGCTCCCATATGACAGTTTTATGACAGCGCCTCAGATGCAGAATTACCGACGACAAGGCAACCTCTGGGTTGTAAATCACAATTCATGGTTAAGCGTGGAATGCGCGGCGCGGCGTCGCCGGCCCGTTGCTTGCGCGGGCCGCCCAGTTGCGGGCTCCGGCCGCTGCTTATATATGAACACCACCGCGCCACCGGGCGGGCGCTTCACGCGCGAACGGGGCGTTGAGAAACTGAATCAAATCTGTGTCAGATTGATTCCGGAATGACTCGTAACCTTCTGGACGAACGGGAAAATCATGAAACCGAAGATCTTCATCGATGGCGAACACGGCACCACCGGGCTGCAGATCCGCACCCGCATGGCCGGCCGCAGCGATCTCGAACTCCTGTCGATACCGGAAGCCGAGCGACGCAATGCCGCGATGCGCGAAGATCTTCTGAACAATGCCGACATCGCAATCCTCTGCCTGCCGGACGACGCATCGCGCGAGGCCGTCTCCATGGTTGCCGGCAACAACCGGGTACGCATCATCGACACGTCGACCGCGCATCGCATCACTCCCGACTGGGCCTACGGCTTTGCGGAGATGGACAAGACACAGCCCGCCAAGATCCGTGACGCCCGCCACGTCGCCAATCCCGGCTGCTACCCGACGGGTGCAATCGGCGTGATCCGGCCGCTGCGTCAGGCCGGCATCCTGCCCGATGGATACCCGGTCACGGTCAATGCCGTTTCCGGCTATACCGGCGGCGGCAAGCAGATGATCGCGCAGATGGAAGACGAGGCGAACCCGGATCACATCAGCGCGCCACATTTCCTCTATGGGCTGACGCTCAAGCACAAGCACGTGCCGGAGATGAAGATGCATGGCCTGCTCGACCGCGCACCGGTATTTGCGCCATCCGTCGGCAAATTCCCGCAGGGCATGATCGTTCAGGTTCCGCTCTATCTCGACGATCTCGCCTCCGGCGCGACGATCGAGAACATTCATGCGGCGCTCGTCGAGCACTATGCCGGCCAATCGATCGTCGACGTTGTCCCGCTGGCCGTCAGCGAAAAGCTCGGCCGCATCGACGCCACGGAACTTGCAGGAGCAGACACGATGAAGCTGTTCGTGTTCGGCACGCCTGGCGGAACTCACGTGAACCTCGTCGCTCTGCTCGACAATCTCGGCAAAGGGGCCTCGGGGGCCGCTGTCCAGAACATGGATTTGATGCTGTCCGCCTGATCGGTTACAGCAATTGCAAACGAAAAAACCCGGCGAGACGTTCGCCGGGTTTTTCTTTGCGATTGTGGGTTTTAGTTGCGCAACTCGATTGCAGTCGGCTTCGGATATTCGCCGATGAAGCCGCGCCAATGGGCGATGGCAAAGCCGAGCACCACCAGCGCACCGCCCTGATGCAGGACGCCCCAGCCGACCGGCACCTGCAGCAGGAGCGTCGTGATGCCGATGATCGCCTGGACGCAGACGAGCACGAACAGCAATACCGAGCGGCGCGCATGGGTCGATTCCGGCGCCGCCCGCACCGAGGCGATCACGTGCATCAACGCCAGCGCAAACAGCACGTAGGCGCCGATCCGGTGGATGAACTGCACGGTCTTCGGGTTCTCGAAGACATTGATCCACCAGGGGTGCTGCAGGAAAAGATCGGACGGGATCCACGCGCCATCCATCAGCGGCCAGGTATTGTAGCTGAAGCCCGCATCGAGCCCGGCAACCAGCGCGCCGAGATAGATCTGGAACAGGCTCATGATTGCGATGATGGCGGCCATCCGACGCGAACGATCCGTCGGCGCCGCATCATCGGAATGCGGACAAAGGCCGCGCTGGATCCACATGCAGGCGGCGAAGATCAAACAGGCGATGACGAGGTGGGTCGCCAGCCTGTATTGACTGACTTCGGTCCGCTCCACCAGACCGGACGAAACCATCCACCAGCCGATAAAACCCTGGAAGCCACCGAGCGCCAGAATGCCGAGCAGCGGCCAGCGCAGCCGGCGTTCGACCCGACCCGTCAGCCAGAAGAAGGCGAGCGGCACGGCGAAGATGATGCCGATGGTGCGCGCCAGCAGCCGGTGCGCCCATTCCCACCAGAAGATCGTCTTGAACTCGCCGACGGTCATGCCGTTGTTGAGCTGTTGGTATTGCGGAATGCGCTGGTAGAGCTGGAACTCCTCCTCCCACTCCTCGGCCGTCAGCGGCGGGATCACACCGTGGATAGGTTTCCACTCCGTGATCGAAAGGCCGGATTCGGTCAGGCGCGTCGCGCCGCCGACAAGCACCAGCGCAAAAAGCGTAAAGAGAACGACGACGAGCCAGCCGCGGATCTGCCGGCGGTTGCGATCGGTCCTGCCAATCTCGCTTCGGAGCATCTGTTCTGTCGCCAATTCGACGCCTGCCATGGCTTTCCCTCTGGTATCGCGGGGTTGGCGGCGAGCGGTTCATCGCCGCGCCTGCCGGAAAGCCGTTGATTTGCACCAGAGCGGCATGCAAAACAAGGCCGAACCCTTTGCGGCATGCCGTCGCGGCCGGATCTCGCGCCATTTGAAAGAATTGAAATGCCCGTACGTCTCAGAAAGCTGATCGGTACGATCCTGATCATCATCCTCGTCATCGTCTATGCGCTCGCCGCCGTCACCTTCGCGTCACTGCTGCTCGGCGCTGCGCCGTGGTGGGTGCATCTGATGTACTTCTTCTTTACCGGCCTGCTCTGGGTGCTGCCGGCGATGCTGATCATCAAGTGGATGGAAAAGCCGGCGAAAGACCGCTGAGCCAAGGGGGACCTCGATGAAGGTTGCGATCATTTCCGATATCCATGGCAACGACCTTGCACTCGAGGCGGTGCTTGCCGATATCGACGCGCTGGGGATCGCCGATATTGTCAATCTCGGCGACCATGTCAGCGGTCCGCTCAATGCGGCGCGCACCGCCGATATCCTGATGGCGCGCAACATCCCCTCGATCTCTGGCAATCATGACCGATACCTGCTGACGCTCGATCCCACCGGCATGGGGTTGTCCGACCGCGCGGCCCATGCGGAATTGCAGCCTCGGCATCTTGAATGGCTAGCGACCCTGCCGGCCACCCTCGTCTATCGCGATGCATTCTTTCTTTGCCATGGCACGCCTGCGAGCGACGAGGCGTACTGGCTCGAAGCATTGACGGCGGAGGGCGTGGTCCATCTGGCAGCGCGCAGCGCCATCGAAGTCCTCGCTACAGGCATCAAGCAACCAGTCATTCTCTGCGGACACACGCACACTCCCCGAGCGATCCGCCTTGCGGACGGCCGGCTCGTAGTCAACCCCGGCAGCGTTGGTTGCCCTGGATATGACGCCGACAGCCCGGTCGCCCACAAGGTTGAAGTCGGCTCGCCGGATGCGCGCTACGCCATCGTCGAAAGCGTTGGCAATGATTGGAGTGTCACGTTCCGCACAGTTCCCTACCAGCACGAGACGATGGCAAGGCTTGCCGCGCAGCGAAACCGCCTGCAATGGGCGCAAGCTCTTGCAACAGGTTTTCTCGGTGGGTAGCAATCCGGGCTTCATGCTTTGCTAACTGCATTCGCCGGTTGTTGCCCGGAGGTCGCAGTCATATTTCAGGAATTAAACGGATTGTAGCGGAGTTGCCGTTGAATGGCAGCCGCAACCAGCATCCGGACGGCCTTGCCGATGACGAACACAGATCTGACCATCGGCCGGCCGGGCCATCGAGACGCACACGCTGCGTCCCGGTCTGATGCCGCCATGAGCCGATTCGAGATCTCCATCCATGATACGATGGCGCCGCTGGAGCAGGAATGGCGGTCGCTGGAAGCGCTGTCTTTCAACTCCCTGCATCAAGGCTACGACTGGTGCGCGGCATGGGCGCAGGCTCATGACAGCGAGTTGCAGGTCGTTCGCGGCGCCCTTGATGGCGAATTGCTGTTCATCCTGCCTCTTGAATTCGTGCCCGGTCGCCTGTTCAACACGGCGCGGTTTGTCGGTGCGCCCCACAGCAATCTCAATACCGGACTTTTCGCGGCAGATGCGCTGACCCTTCCCCGAAACGACTTCGCTGACCGACTGGCGCGCGAACTCACTCATCGGCTGCGCCATAAAGTCGATCTCGTGGCGCTCGAAAAGACGCCGCTTGCCTGGCGCGGAGCCGCAAGCCCGTTTGCGAACCTACCCGGCATCAAGAACCAGAATTCCTCGTTTCAGCTGCCGCTGTTTTCGAGCTTCGAACGCACGCTGGCACAGGTCAATGCCAAACGGCGGCGCAAGAAGATGCGGATCTCCGAGCGGCGGCTCGAGGCTCTCGGGGGGTACGACTACGTCATTGCGCAGGATCCCTGCGAAGCGCGGTCGTTGCTCGACGTCTTTTTTCGCCAGAAGGCCACTCGTTTTGCAGCTCTCGGACTTCCCGATGTCTTTCAGGGCACCCCGACCAGAACGTTCTTTCACGCAGTCGCGGGCAGTTGCGGCGCAGCTGACGAACGACTGCTCGAACTCAATGCCATCCGCCTTAAAGGCGAACATGGCGGGCGGATTGTGGCCGTCGCCAGTCTGTCGCGAAAGGCCGATCATGTCATCTGTCAATTCGGCTCCATCGACGAGGAATTGGCAGGCGACGCCAGCCCGGGCGAGCTCTTGTTCTACAGAATGATCCAAAGGCTTTGCGGCGAGGGCGCGGCGCTCTTCGACTTCGGCGTCGGAGACCAGCCCTACAAACGCTCGTGGTGTACAGTCGAGACGCCGCTCAGGGACATCGTCCTGCCGCTGACGGTGCGCGGCCGGTTTGCAGCCGGCTACCACCGGGCATTGGTGCAGGCGAAAGTGGCGATCAAGGCCAACAGGGCCGCCTATTCATTCTTCCAGCGGGTGCGGAGCCGCAAGCGGAAGACCGATCGACAGACCGGCGAGATCGATAGCGAATAAGCAGCGCCGTTAGCGCGCCTCGGCTCAGGCCGCGTGGCGGTCGGGATAATCCGGGCCGGGTTCACCCCGCCCAGTCATCAACACGATGTCCCGGTAGCCGGCCTCGCCGAAGCCGGTCAGGACTTCAATGATTCTCTCTTCGCTAACCGCCGGCGCCGACAGGATGATTTCCGCGCCGTCGCGGCGGGCAATCTTGTCGACGGCTCCCTCGTCGGCCGGTCCGCATTCGACCAGCACCAGATCATAGGCATTGGTCAACGCATCGATGATCATCTGCAGGCGCTCGATGCCGCGCATTGCGAGCCGCGGATCGGCATCGCCTTGCGGAATGATGTGCGCGTCGGAGAACCGATCGGCATGAATGGTTTCGGTGAACGCCACCTCGCCGGCCAGCAAGTTGGTGATGCCAGGCAGTTGCGCCGAACGCGCCATCAGGCGGGTCGGGCAGGCCGAACCTGTGAGGTCGATCAACACGACCTTGCGATCTTCCTCCGCGATCAGACGCGCCAGCATCACCGTCGCCGTCGACCCCTCGTCGCCACCGGGCGAAACAGAGATTGCGATCCGCACTGCGTTTTCACGCAGGTGATCGGCAACCGCCTCGATCGAGAAATCCGGTTCGGCCGTCTCGCCGCTCGGGTCGTCGACAACATCGTCCGTCTCGTCCTCGGCCAGTGGCGCCAACGGTGGCAGATCGATGGCGTCGTTCAATGCAGGCGAGATGTTGAGCTTCTTCTCATCGAAACCATCAGCAGCAGCGACGGCGGCAATGGCCGGCCGCGAACGTGCCGGCGGCCGCTCGGCACCGACTGACACCGGCCGCAGTGCACGACCGCTGAACAACTCCCCGAGCATGATGATGATGCAGCTCAGAAGAAAGGTCGCAAGTGCCGCAACGATGGTGATCGGCATCACCTTCGGGAAGCTGGCGCCGGTGGGGACGACCGCGCTTGAAATGACACGCGCATCGGCGGGCGTTGCATTCTCGACCGTGCGCGACGTCGCTTCGCGATAGCGCGCCAGATAGGTCTCGAGCAGTTGCCGTTGGGCGGTCGCCTCGCGCTCGAGTGCACGCAGGCCCACCTCTTCCTCGCCGGCCTGGGCCGATTTGGCCTTGAGCGCGTTGAGCTGCTGCGTCAGCTGTTGCTCGCGCAACTCGCCGACCTTCGCCTCGTTTTCCAGACTGCTGAGGATCTTGCGGGTTTCTGAGCGGATCTGCGCCCTGATACCTTCGACCTGCGATTTCAGGGCCTTCAGCCGCGGATGGCCGTCCAGAAGCGTGGTCGAAAGGTCAGCCACCTGCCCTTGCAGGTTTGCTTCCGTCTCCTTGAGGCGCTGTATCATCGGCGAACCAACGACGTCGGCGATGGTATCAGCCTCGCGGCCGCTCGCCAGCGCCGCCCGCACACCTTCGGCGCGCGCCTCGGCATTAGCCCGCTCGCCACGCACGCGGGTCAGCTCGGTCGAGATATCCGTGAGTTGCCGGGTTGCGAAATTCGTGGTCTCGCCGGTTGGCAACAGATCGGACGACGAACGATAGGCCGCCACCTTGGCTTCGGCATCCCGCACCTTCTCGCGCAGATTGGCGATCTCCGGCTCAAGCCAACGGCTGGCTTCAGAATTGGTGTCGAGCTTCGCGCCGCTTTGCAGCGAAAGGAATACCTTTGCCATCTCGTTCGGGATCGCAGCCGCCAACTGTCGATCCTTCGAGGTAAAGGCGATCGCGATCACGCGCGACTTCTCGACCTGATAGACCTGCAGTTTCGATGTGAACTCCTTCAGCACCCGCTCTTCGGGCGGCATTTCCAGTGGGTTCTTCTTCAGGCCCAGCATGACCATCAGGTCGGAAACCGCCGAAGGTGCGGCCGAAGGATCAAACTCCTTCTGCTCGTGTAGCTTCATGTTGCGCGCGACCTGCTTGATCAGGTCGGCCGAACGCAGCACCTGAACCTGGCTCAGAATGCCGGATTCGTCGAAGACGCGGTCGGACCCTGTCTGCGCGTTCTGGTTGGAGCCGCTGAATTCAGGCTCCCGCGATTCGATGAGGACGCGCGTCTCGCTCTGATAGTCCGGTGCGATCATCTTCGCGGCGCCGAAAGCGAGCGCTGCAACACACGCAGTGGCGAGCAATACCTTGACGCGTCGATCCCACACGGCGCGGAACAGCCCGCCGAGATCGATATCCACATCCTGTTGTCCGCTGCCGTTTCCCGACATGCTTCTGGCTCCGAACCTTAAAATCTCGCTGGAAGGTAAATGAACATGGTAACGCAAGGGTTAATGGCTGCTCAACCTCTGGGCGATTTCGCCCCTCCTCTGCCGCAGGTCCCCCGTTGAAAATTCTACCGCGAGTTTACCAGCTATTAACCCTAACGGATCGATAACGGCGAGAGAGGTGGTCGTTTCCGGAGCCGAAGAGCAGCATGTCAACCGCAGGTATGAAGACGGGTCTCGCTATTACGGTGGCAGCACTGTCGATGTTGCTCGGCGGCTGCACAAGCTATCAGCCGGCACCCAAAGCGTTCAGCGAAGCAACGATCCAGCCCTATCGGCTGGACAGCGGCGACCGGCTGCGCATCAACGTATTCGAGCAGGCAGGCCTAAGTGGTACCTACACGGTCGATCAGGCAGGCTATGTTGCCTTTCCGCTGATCGGCACCGTCGCCTCGCGCGGCCACACGCTGCCCGAACTCGAAGGCATGATCGCCGCAAAGTTGAAACAGGGCTATCTGCGCGATCCGGATGTCACCATCGAAGTCGATCGCTATCGCTCGGTCTTCATCATGGGCGAAGTCGGCCAGGCAGGACAATATGCCTATGTGCCGGGAATGACGATACAGAACGCGATTGCGGTTGCCGGCGGCTTCTCGCCGCGGGCCAACCAGGCCAGCGCCGACGTCACGCGTAAAATCAACGGCCGGATCATCACCGGTCGCGTGCCGATTACCGATGCCGTACTGGCTGGCGATACGATTTACATTCGCGAACGGCTGTTCTGATCTCGATGCAGCCGCAGCGTCCCTTGCGCATCATTCACTGCTTCAGATCGCCCGTCGGTGGTATTTTCCGCCATGTGCGCGAGCTGGCGGAGGCGCACGCGGCGGCGGGTCATGAGGTCGGCATCCTCTGCGACAGTACCACTGGCGGATCCTATGAGGATTCGCTCTTCGACGGAATCCGGCCCTATCTGGCGCTGGGCCTCGTCCGCATGCCGATCCATCGCTCGATCGGCCCAAGGGATTTTGCCGCGCTCTGGCGCTGTTACAAGGAAATCAGAAGTTTGCAACCGGATGTGCTGCATGGGCACGGCGCCAAAGGTGGCGCCATAGCCCGCCTCATCGGTTCAGCCTTGCGGGTCAACAGGTATCGCGTAGCCCGCCTCTATTCCCCGCACGGTGGCAGTCTCCACTACAGCCCGAAGTCGTTTGTCGGGCGGATCGTCTTCCCGCTGGAGCGGCTTCAGGAACGCCTGACCGACGCGCTCGTCTTCGTCTGCGACTTCGAGCGCCAGACTTATTTTTCCAAGGTCGGCGAGCCGCGCGAGCACTACGAGCTGATCTACAACGGCATCGACGATCGCGAGTTCGAGGCCGTAGAGGCGCGGCCGGATGCGGTCGACTTCCTCTATATCGGCATGATGCGGGACCTGAAGGGTCCCGATCTTTTTGTGGATGCCTTTGCCCGCACGGAACGGCTTGTCGGGCGGCCGCTCTCGGCGTTGATGGTCGGCGACGGCCCACAGCAGCAAGAATACCGCGACCTCACGTTCGAGCAGGGCCTCGGGCGACGGATCACCATGCGCCCTGCCATGAACGCCCGCGAAGCCTTTGCGCTGGCACGAAACATCGTCATTCCATCCCGGGCAGAATCCATGCCCTATATCGTGCTCGAGGCGCTCGCGGCGCAAAAGCCGGTGATTGCCAGCCGCGTCGGCGGCATACCGGAAATCCTCGGCAAGCACAGCGCAGCTCTTGCCGAAGCGGCAGACGCGCAGTCACTTGCCACGATCATGGCTTCTGCAATCGTCGAGAAGGACTGGTCCGCGCGCGTGATGCCCGACCCGAAGACATTCAAGTCCCGCTTCGCGGCCTCGGTCATGACGGCGGAGGTGCTGCGGCTCTACCGGGATTTGTGCCGGGACCAATCGGCTCCGATAAGGCCTCAGGTTGCAACGTAAGCGTTTCTTAGTGGCTTTCTGCTATCCCGTGCGGACTTCAGTGCCGGAAGGAAGCCATGAACGAGTTTAAGCGGTCGGAAGCCTTCGACCCCGAAGCGCTTCGCAAGAAGATTTCGGAGATCCGTACCCGTGCGCCGGACGAAAAAGCCGGTGACGAACCGTCGACGGAACTCAACCCCCTCGCCCGACAGATTGCCGAACAATTCCGCGCAGACACCTATTCGCCCGCCATGATCATGGGCCTGATGCGTCTTTTCGAGTTCTGCGCACTGTTCGCCATCGGCTATGCCATCAATGCGCTTTATGTGCAGCCCGGCTTCGATCAGCTGCCGCTTTACCTGACGATCCTCGTTGGTGGCTCCGCACTAGCCGTTGCCGCGATGCAGATCGCCGACACCTACCAGGTCCCTGCTCTTCGCGCCTGGTTGCGCTTTACTCCGCGTATCCTCGCCTCTTGGGCGATCGCATTCGGCGGCATTGCCATCGCGCTTTTCTTTCTAAAGTCCGGTCATCAATATTCGCGTGTGTGGTTCGGCGGCTGGTTCGTCGCCGGTGCGCTCTTCCTCGTGGCAGAACGCGCATTCATTGCCTATTCCATCCGGCATTGGGCCCGCAACGGAACGATGGAGCGTCGTGCCGTCGTCGTCGGCGGCGGCCAGCCGGCCAAGGATCTGATCCGCACACTCGAACATCAGACCGACAACGACATCAGGATCTGTGGCATCTTCGACGATCGCGACGAACGTCGGTCTCCGAATGTCATCGCCGGCTACCCCAAGCTCGGAACGGTCGACGAGCTGGTGGAATTCGCGCGCCTGGCGCGCATCGACATGTTGATCATCTCGCTGCCGTTGACGGCGGAGAAACGCATCCTGCAGCTCCTGAAGAAGCTCTGGATACTGCCGGTCGACATCCGTCTTGCAGCGCACGCCAACAACCTGCGCTTCCGGCCGCGCAGTTATTCCCACGTCGGTGAAGTGCCGATGCTGGATATCTTCGACAAACCCATCGCAGACTGGGATTCCGTCGCCAAGCGTGGCTTCGACATCTTCTTCAGCATCGTCGCCCTGGTGTTGTTGTGGCCGGTGATGCTGGGGGCTGCGATCGCGGTCAAAGCCACCTCGCCCGGCCCCATCATCTTCAAGCAGAAGCGCCACGGTTTCAACAACGAGACCATCGAGGTCTACAAGTTCCGCTCGATGTACACGCATTTGAGCGACCCGAGCGCCCGCAACGCTGTGACGAAGGGCGACCCCCGCGTCACGCCGGTTGGGCGTTTCATCCGCAAGTCCTCGATCGACGAACTGCCGCAGATCTTCAACGTGCTCAAGGGCGAGCTCTCGCTCGTCGGCCCGCGCCCGCATGCCGTGCTAGCGCAGACGCAGAACCGCACCTATTCCGACGTCGTCGAAGGCTATTTCGCCCGTCACCGCGTCAAGCCCGGGGTCACCGGCTGGGCGCAGATCAACGGCTGGCGCGGCGAGATCGACAGTGACGACAAGATCCGCCTGCGCACGGCCTTCGACCTCCACTACATCGAGAACTGGTCGCTGCTCTTCGACCTGAAGATCCTGTTCCTGACACCGTTCCGGCTGCTCAACACGGAAAATGCCTATTGAGCACCGTCGACACACCACCGCCGATCGTCTTTAGACCCCAGCTCGCCGCGCTTTCGCTCTTCGGCTCATGGCTGGTTGCGCTTGTGGTGTTTCTGTCGGGTTTCGTGATTGCCGAACCAGCGCCCTACGAGCTATTCCTGGTGGTCCTCATTGGGCTCTGGGCGCTCTTCGGCCTGAAAATCTCGCGCTATGTCGCGCCGCTTCTTACTCTGCTCACCCTGTTCATGATCGGCGGGATCCTGTCGCTGATGACGATGGTCGACCTGACCAAGGGGCCGATGTACATGGCGGTCTCCGGATTTCTGGCGCTGTCGGCGGTCTTTTACGCCGCCATCATCGAGGATCGCTATCAGCGGCTCCGGCTGATCTTCAACGCCTGGGTCACGGCTGCCGTCCTGACCGCCCTGCTTGGTATTCTCGGCTACTTCGGCGCAATCCCGGGCGCTGAAAACTTCACACTCTACGACCGGGCCAAAGGCGCCTTCCAGGACCCGAACGTGTTCGGCCCATTCCTGTCGGTTCCCGCACTCTATCTAATCCACGGGTTGTTGACGCAGCCGATCCACAAGGCCCCGCCCAAGATCGCCGCGCTTCTGGTGCTGGCGCTCGGCGTGTTCCTGTCGTTCTCGCGTGCTGCATGGGCGCTCAACCTTTTCTGCGTGGTTGCCTTCGTCTTCGTGATGCTGCTCAAGGAGCGCAACGGCCTCTTCCGCCTGCGCATCCTCGTCGTCGCCCTGGTCGGCGGTGTCTTTGTTGTCGGCGCCCTGCTGGCCGCGCTGCAATCGGAGCAGGTGGCAACGCTCTTTTCCAGCCGCTCGCAGCTCGTGCAGGACTATGACGGCGGCCACCTCGGCCGCTTCGACCGTCACCGCATCGGTTTCCTGATGTCGATGGAGAAACCGCTCGGCATCGGTCCGATGGTCTTCAGCACGATCTTTCCCGAGGACGAACATAACGTCTGGCTGAAGTCGCTGACATCCTACGGCTGGCTCGGTTTCGTCAGCTACGTCACGCTTATCATCTGGACGCTGTCGCTCGGTTTCCGCTTCCTGCTGCTCGAGCGCCCCTGGCAGGTTTATCTGATGATCGCCTGGGTCGCGCTGATCGGTCATGTGGGCGTCGGCAATGTCATCGATACCGATCACTGGCGTCATTTCTACATGCTTCTCGGCATCATCTGGGGATGTGCCGCCCTCGAATACCGCCATCGTCGAACAATGCGGGCCGGATGGCAGCAATGAACATGGAATATCCTTTGCCAAATCGCCCCGCCGCCGCGCCGCTGCGCCTGCTCGAAGTCCTCGAGCCGAGCGGTGGCGGATCGGGCCGGCATTTCATCGATCTCTGCCGCGGCATGCATCTCCGCGGGCATCACGTCGAGGCGGTCTACTCACCGGTGCGAGCCGAGGAAAGTTTCGTGCGCGAGCTGAAGGCTATTGGCCTTCCCGCTGTTCACGCCGTCGACATGAAGCGTGCCCCAGGGCCCACCGACATCCCAGCCTTCCTGACGCTGCGTCGTATTATGCGCGATCATGGCCCTTTCGATATCGTTCACGGCCACAGCTCCAAGGCCGGAGCGTTGACGCGCCTGCGCTTGCCCGGTCGCCATTTGCCGCGCATCTACACGCCGCACGCTTTCCGTACGCTGGATCCGACACTGGGACGCGGCGGCAGGCTGATCTATGGCGCGATCGAATGGGGTCTCGCCTGGTTCTATACCGACCATCTCATCTGTGTGTCCGACGACGAGCGCTCCCACGCCGTTTCGCTATACATGCCGGAGGAGCGGATGTCGGTGATCGTCAATGGCGTTGCTCCGCCCTCACGGGATATGGCAACGACCATAAGGGCTAGTTTCGGCATTGCGCCGAACGCATTTGTCTTCGGGTTCATCGGCCGGCTGACCGCGCAGAAGGCACCCGAACGGCTCGTTGCCGCCTTTAAGAACATCGCCGCGACGGTGAAAGACAGTCATCTCGTCATGGTTGGCGCCGGCGAGCTCGAAGGCACGGTTCGCACCGCCATTTCCGAGAGCGGCCTACAGAACCGGATGCATCTGACATCCGCATTCACAGGTCCGCAAGCGGCCCCTGCCTTCGATGTGCTGGTCATGCCGAGCCGCTACGAGGCGATGTCCTACGTCATGCTGGAGGGGGCGGCGGCCGGAAAGCCGATCATTGCCAGCGATATCGGCGGCGCACGAACCGTGATCGAGGATGGTCACAACGGCTTCATCGTGCAGAATACCGACGATATCTCGGAGCTTGCCAAGACTATGGCTGCGTCCGCTACGCCAGCCACCTTCAGGAAGCTCGCGGCGGCAGCCGACAGCCTCAAGGAGCGCTTCACGCTCGACGCGATGCTCGACCAAACCGAGATGCTCTATTGGAAGCTGGCGGAACGACGACGTATCAGGGTAACCGCCTGATTACATAACACGGTTTTGGGACGACGACCTGCATGACGACATGTAGGCATACCGCAAACATTGCGAAACCGTAGCTTTTCATCTAAGTCGAAATAATATCTGGAAGCTATACTGGGGCGGGAATGGCCGAAATCAACTATCCCTTCAGGGCTCAAGCCGACGCGACTTCGATCGCTGACAGGGGGGTACTGGAGCGTCTCTCCACTTGGTATGAAACGCTGAAGGTCGAACGGCGCGAACGGCGCAAAGCGACATCCGTTAGCCTGCGTTGCGTCAGTCATCACGGCCAAACGTCACTATATCCCGACGAACTTCCGCTTGTTTTCCTGACGCACAACGACGCAAAGCTGGTTCCCGCATTCCTTTCGCACTATCGGCAGCTAGGTGTAACGCGCTTCATTTGCGTGGACGACGTCTCCACGGACGGAACAAGAGAATTCCTCCTCAAACAGGACGATGTGGACCTGTGGGTTTCGCCTGTCCGCTACAAGGACGCACGCCGCGGCCGAGCATGGCGCGAGACACTTTTGGGCCTCTATGGCGGCCCAAGGTGGTACGTCAATGTCGATTCCGATGAATTCCTCGTCTATGACGGGTTCGAAACCAGGACACTCTGGTCTGTTATACACTGTCTTGAAAAGGCAGGCGCGCTGAGACTGCCGGCGCCCATGCTCGATATGTATCCCATCGACCTATCTAAAGCGGACGCCAATCTGCTGAGCTCGCGCGCGCCTTGGGAAATCGCGGACCACCTCGATAGCTCCGGGTACACGCTGTCTACAACCAAACGGGCGATTTCAATCAAGGGCGGAGCGCGCAAACGAGAATTCGACGCAGACCTCGAACTCATCAAGTACCCCCTGATATACTGGGACGATGACTGTCGCTTCGGCCCCAGCATACATCAACCGCTTCCATATCGGAGAAACTTCGCGAGCATGATGGGCGCCCTGCTCCACTTCAAGTTTTTCTCAGACTACGAGAAGGAAATAACGGAGGCTGCACGCGACGGGCAATATTTCGACAATGCGGCTGCGTATTCGAAGATGACGGATGTCATCGCGAAAAAAGGGACGCTGCAGCTACAGTCCGACGACTCATTGAAGTTTACCGGCTCGCAGCAGTTGCTCGACCTTGGCTTCATTACGCCAATTGCTCCAACTGAGCCCAGACGGTAACACGTGTAGCCATGCCTGAAAAATCCAAGATCGTCGTCGTCTTTCCGGTCCACAACGGCGCAAAAACGCTTGAGCGAAGTCTGCAGAGCATTGCGGACCAATCCCTGTCCGATTTCAGGGCACTTATCCTGGAAAATGGCTCGACCGACGACACCTTAGAGATCGCCAGAGCATTTTGCGCAAGGGATCCGCGATTTTCCGTTATTCAGAACGCCAATTTTCTGAGCGCGCTCGAGCAATTTGCCAAGGCGTTCAGAATAGGCGCATGCGAAGGCGAATACTTCTGCCTTCGCGCGTGCGACGACACGTCAACACCCGACTTCCTGCAGGAACTCGTCGCATCGCTGGATGCGGATCCAAGTAAAATGCTGGCCGTGGGCAACGTCGAGCGCGTCGACGGCACAAAAGTAAAACACGCCAAGCCGAACCAGGACATTTTCCGTTTCAAGGAACGCTACGTACGCGGCCGAGCCCCGCGGAATCTCATGTATCCGTCCGAGTGGATCTACGGCGTCTTCCGGTCTGCTGCAGCCGACGAGATCGTTCTCAAGCGGTGGCACGAAGGCGCGGTCTGGGCGCTCAGCTCCTATGTCGTCACGGAGTTCGTCGTTCGCGACCTCGTCGCCTACACCGACGGCCCTGTCTACGAATTCACCGAGGGATCCGGTTCGGACAAAAAATACATGGTGACATCCATCACAGCAAAAATTCGAGCTCGCTGGCAATACACGATCGGCTGCTACAAGCTCAAAGACAAGCTTCCTCCCGCATCCCTCTACAGCCGATTGATGCTATTCCGCATGTGCTGGAACGATGCCAGGCGTAAGACCAGGTATCGGATTTTCGGCCTCTGACGCTCAGACGGGTGAGTTGGCGGCGCCGTATAGCCGCCTAGTTGGCGACAACGGAAAATCAACAAACGAAGGAATTTATCAATCACCCCTTGGGGGCTTGGTGATTGAAATGGTCGGAGCGGCGGGATTCGAACCCACGACCCCTTGACCCCCAGTCAAGTGCGCTACCGGGCTGCGCTACGCTCCGGACCGAGGAAATCCCTATATTCTCAACGCTTAGAGCGCAAGCGGGAATTTCGGGCCCGGCAGGAAAAAGGAACAAACGGCGTGGATAAGTGGAAAATGGGACGAGAAGTCCCACAGGTCAAAACTTTGCGATTGTCGGTCTAGAATACACTCCATGTGAACGCGGCGGTCACTGCCGGCAACGGTTGTCGCCACACCGCCGCTTCGCCCCTCCCTTCACAGGGCTGGCAACCCAGCTAGGCCCGTCTTTCTGCAGCGCAAACGAGCGATTGGTCTCCCGCAGAATTAAGCCGTTGACTTCTGACCAGCATCAGAACATTTGTAGAACAAATTGGAGGCTTTGCCATGTCAGAGAAATTTATCATCATGCCCTTTAAACGCGTTCGCGGTGGGCTCGCGCCCGGCGAGATGCGTGCCGCCACGACCGCGGCTGGGGCAGAGAAGGTTGCGGCGGCTATGGCGCCGAGGCATGTCGGCGTCGCCGCCTATGCTGTCCAGGTGGACGAAGAAAGCGGCGACATGAGTAGCCCTCGCCTATTGGTCCAGTTCGGCGAGATTGCGGATCTGAACGCTGCCTGACATGCAGGACCGCTTTCCGCCTATCCGCGATCTTCCAGAACCATCAGGACCTCGCGCAAAATAGCTCAGGCCCTGGGGTCCCTTTGCGATCAGCTCTCGCTCTCAGGCGAACGCCGACGGGTGTACGTCGAATGAGTCACGGCTAAAGGCCCGCCGCAGCCCCCTTGAATCACCGTCAATTTAAGGAGTTGTGCAGTCCATCAAAGGACACCCAAAGAACACCCTTAGCGCGCACCTGCATCGGTGAAGTGATTCGACTATGCGACAGGATCGAGGCGTGCTTCATCAGCTCGGGACCGGCGTAGTTGCCGCAATCCTCCGGCGTGACCTGCACAGCCCCTCTACTTTCGCGGCCTGCGCCTCTGCCTCGCCGACGCGCAACCTTCGCTGCCGAATCAGCAGGCGCCAGTTACCGCGCCTGATCAAGCAAACGCTTGCATTCCAGGAGATCGTAAAGCGCCTCTTGAAGCAGCGCCCGATCTTCCTTGCCGACGGAGGAGGACTTGCCGAGAGAGATTTCCGGAACGTCGTCATTGCCGCCGCCGAAGGAGAAAAAGCGGCGGCTGGCTGGCGCCTTGGCGCGACCGACGATCTGATCCTCGTCGGACAAGCCGGCCTTCGGCGGTAGCGGCTCCTCGTTGCTCGAGGCGGCCAGGGCCTCAACCGTCGCCAGATCGCCGCTGGCGATCGCCGCCACGAATTTGTTGCCGTTGGCCTTCAGCAGCTTCTGCACGCCTTTGATCGTGTAGCCATGATCATAGAGCAGGTGACGGATGCCCTTCAGCAGGTCGACATCTTCAGGGCGATAATAACGCCGGCCGCCACCACGCTTCATCGGCTTGATCTGCTGGAAGCGTGTTTCCCAGAAGCGCAGGACGTGCTGCGGCAGATCGAGATCGTCGGCGACCTCGCTGATGGTGCGAAAAGCGTCGGGGCTTTTTTCCATTTCGTTCCCATTCCATGTCATGCGACTCAGGGCAAGCCTAAGCGCAATGAACCGATGTCGTGCGATGATCGCACGAATCGGCTCCATTTCAACGGCTTATGGATGGGTTTTCAACCACATTGTGGTTGCCGACCTCCGCTTACGATACGGGAGAGGCCGGCTTCAGCTTGGCCTTGCGGCTCAGATGCGATTTCAACACCCGCTGCTTCAGGACGTTAGACGCCTTGAAGGTCATCACCCGCCGCGGCGAAATCGGCACTTCCTCACCGGTCTTCGGGTTGCGGCCGATGCGCTCGTTCTTATCGCGAACTTGAAAGGTCGCGAAGGAGGATAGTTTCACACTCTCGCCACGCACGATTGCGTTGCATATTTCGTCAATGACGGTTTCCACCAACTCGGCAGACTCTGTACGAGACAGACCCACCTTGCGAAAAACCGACTCAGCCAAGTCTGCTCGTGTTACTGTTTTTCCGCTCATCTTCCCCCACCGATGTCTGGCACGCCGATCAGCGACCGAAGACTATTGCCCTTGCCTTTTGCGGTCAAGCGCCTGCGTTGCCTCAGCATTTTTTACCAGCGTATCAGAACGGAGCCCCATGTGAAGCCACCCCCCATGGCTTCAAGCAGAACGAGATCGCCCTTCTTGATCCGGCCGTCCGCCGCCGCGGTGTTCAGAGCCAGCGGAATGGACGCGGCAGAGGTGTTGCCATGGAGATCGACTGTTACCACAACCTTATCGAGCGGGATGCCGAGCTTCTTGGCCGAACCATCGATGATACGGCGGTTGGCCTGGTGCGGCACGAGCCAATCGATGTCTTCCGCCGTCGTTCCCGTGGCCTCGAAGGCGGCCTCGATCACGTCGGTGATCATGCCGACGGCATGCTTGAAGACTTCGCGGCCTTCCATCTTGAGATGGCCGACGGTACCCGTTGTCGATGGTCCGCCATCGACATAAAGCTTTTCGCGATGCGCACCATCGGAGCGCAACTTGGCAGTGAGCACGCCGCGATCGGCAATCGTGCCCTCGCCTTTCTGGGCTTCCAGGATGATCGCGCCAGCGCCATCGCCGAAGAGCACGCAGGTCGTGCGATCGGACCAATCGAGAATGCGTGAGAACGTCTCGGCACCGATCACCAGAACACGCCTTGCCAGCCCACCACGGATATAGGCGTCCGCCGTCGTTACCGCGTAGATGAAGCCCGAACAGACCGCCTGCAGATCGAAGGCCGCGCCATGGTGCATGCCGAGCCGGTTCTGAATGTTGACCGCAGTTGCCGGAAAGGTGTTGTCTGGCGTTGACGTCGCCAGAATGATCAGGTCGAGATCAGCCGCCGTCAGCCCGGCATTGTCCAGTGCTGCGCGTGCAGCGGCCTCGCCAAGCGACGCCGTGGTTTCGCCTTCGCCGGCGATGTAGCGCTGGCGGATGCCGGTGCGCTGCACGATCCACTCGTCTGACGTATCGACCTTGGATTCCAGCTCCTGATTGGTGACAATGCGCTTCGGCAACGCTGCACCGAAGCCGCGAACGACGGAACGGATCATTTATTCAAACCTCATCATTCATGCCGGCGGGAAGCGCGCTCGGCGGCTCGGCGCCATGGTACTTCGCCAGATCGATCTCGATCTTCGCCTTCAGGCCATTTTTCACCATGTCATAGCCGACGTCGATAGCGGCCGCAAAGCCCTCGCCATCGGCGCCACCATGGCTCTTGATCACGACACCATTGAGGCCGAGAAAGACGCCGCCATTAACCTTGCGCGGGTCCATTTTTTCGCGCAGGCGGTCGAAGGCACCTTTGGCCAGGATGTAGCCGATCTTGGCCATCAGCGTGCGCGACATGGCCGCGCGGAGATATTCGGCGATCTGTCGCGCCGTTCCTTCGGCGGCCTTGAGCGCGATATTGCCGGAGAAGCCCTCGGTGACAACTACGTCGACGGTGCCGCGTCCGATATCGTCGCCTTCGACGAAACCGTAATAATCGAAGCCTTCGATATTGGCGTCACGGATGAGGCGCCCGGCTTCCTTGACTTCTTCCTGGCCCTTGATTTCTTCGACGCCGACATTGAGCAGGCCGACGGTCGGGCGTTCTATCTCGAACAACGCTCGTGCCATGGCGCCGCCCATCAGCGCGAAATCCATGAGCTGCTGCGCATCGGCACCGATGGTGGCGCCGACGTCGAGCACGATGCTCTCGCCCTTGAGCGTCGGCCAGATCGCGGCGATCGCCGGGCGCTGGATGCCCCGCATCGTGCGCAGGCAGAAGACCGACATGGCCATCAGCGCGCCGGTATTGCCGGCCGAGACGACGACGTCGGCCTCACCGGCGTTGATCGCATCGATCGCCCGCCACATGCTCGACTTGCCGCGGCCGCGCCTCAGCGCCTGGCTCGGCTTCTCATCCATGGCGACTGCGATCTCGCAATCGTGGAAGGTGCTATTGGCCTTGAGCTTGGGGTGTTTGGCCAAGATATCAGCGCATTGCGCTTCTATGCCGAACAGGACAAACCTTATGTCCGGATGACGTTCAAGCGCCCGTGCGGCGCCCGGGATGACGACTTCAGGACCATAGTCGCCGCCCATCACGTCAAGAGAAATTCTGACCACGCGTGTCTTATCCTTTTTTCCTGCCACACAACACGTGCTGCCGTGGCGCACGCTTTCGAACGCAACGACGATACATATTGCTTCTGACGCTTGAGCCAGGCACGCGGCAGGTCGCTGCGGCGGCTCATTTGGCCGGAGTCGGGCCAAAATACTGCTTTTCGCCCGCGTGACAACCGAATTGTAGGGGAGGCTTTGGCGGCCTCAGTCCTTTTTCCAGTCCTTCAGCGCTGCAAACGGGTTCGGCTTCTCGTCGTCGGCCGCCGTGCTTTCGATGCGCGCACCGAAAGTCACGCCCGGTTTGCGCGGATAAGGTTCGATCGCCAGCGCCACATGCTCGCTGACGACGACGCCGGCATCGATCGTGTCGCCGGTAAAGGTATCGGGGATATCGGGGCCGTCGGGGCTGAGGATCATCTCACCGCCATCATTGCTGGCCTGGCGGGCGAGCCTCGATCCTTCCGGTACGAGGATAGAATCGATGGATTCCTTGATATCGGCCTCGACTGGCTCGAGGGTCACGACGCAGGACTGCACGATCCGAGCGGTAACGTCACCCTTGATCTTGACACCGTCCTTCTTCCAGCGCGCGATCTGCAGATCCGCTGAAAGCGACAGGACTTCGCGCACATCCCAGAGTTCGGCAAGCGCTTGCCGTTCGCTCTCGTTTGCCGAGAGCCGCACGGTCACGGCATTGGCCGAGATATGCCCGACCTTCACCGGGTAGGAGAATGCCGGTCGGCTATCGTCTTTCATGATCAGATCCTTCCTCGCGCGGGCGCCGTTGCCGGCACGCTCTTCGCGGATAGTGCCGCACGCCAGGTTCAAGGGCGCACGGGCATCGATGGCGTCTCTTACTCTCCGGCGGTGGGGATGCGCAACTGGCCGGTTTCGACGCGCTCTTCCGGTTCAGTCGCGAGCCGCTCCTCGACAGAGAGGAGATAGGCAGCCAGGCCATCCATCCCCGGCTCACCCTGATCGCCCTTCGGATAGAAGTTACGCTTCAGCGCCGCAGCAAGCGAGGACGCATCTCGACCTTCGAGTGCCGCCGCATAGGATTCGAGCCGGCCATAGAACATTCCGGCCAGCTTCTTCATCTTCTTCGGCACGCCGGCATCACCGACGCCAAGCTCGCGGATCGAATGGTCGACATCCTCGAAGAAGGCGTCGACGATCTCCTGAGCGATCTCCTGGCCGGCGCGCGCCGACCCGCGCGTGCGCCGGAAATAAAGGATCAGCACGGCCGACAGCATCTCGAAACGCCCCATCACCGTGTCGGGCACGTCGAGGTCCGTATAGAGGTGCGGCTGACGTGCCGCCGCGGTCAACAATGCATATTGCCGTTCGACAATCGCAATATTGCCGCTTTTTCTTTTGAACAGTCCAAAAATCATCACAAAGCCCAGCTTTGGCTTTCTCGAAATGCGCGCAAGCGCCCATGACGTTGTTGCATGATAGCCGAAGCTGGTTTACCGAAGCATGCACGAATTGCAATGGCGGATATGCCATCGTTACTCCAAAGGGAGCTGTCGTTGACGAAGCGGTTTTTCAGAACAAATTTGAAGGTCCTAGGCCGAGTTGCGGCCGTAGCGACTGTTAGCACCATTGCTCTCTCCGCCTGCCAGTCCGCTAATGTCGGTGAAGTTCTCCACCAGGGTTATGTGGTTGACCAGGAAACGCTAAATCTCGTTCCGGTCGGTTCCAGCCGTGAACAGGTCATGCTTTCGCTCGGCACACCGTCGACGACCGCGACCTTCGACAACGAGGTATTCTACTACATCTCGCAGACCCGCAAACGGCCTGTCGCGTTCATGAAGCCGCAGCTCGTCGACCAGTCGATTCTTGCCGTCTATTTCGACAAGGAAGGCACGGTCAGCCAGCTCGCGCACTACACGCTCAAGGACGGCAAGGTCTTCGACATGCTGACGCGTACGACGCCGACCGGCGGCAAGGAAACGAGCTTCCTCGGCCAGTTGCTGACCGGCCCCGGCGCCGGACAGGCTGCAGCGCGAAGCCTGTTCAAGGACTTCGGCAACTAAGTTCACCCGATCGCAAAGAAAAGGCCCGCGGAACGATGTTCCGCGGGCCTTTTGCGTTTTGGGGATAGGATCAGGCAAGGACTGCCAGAAGCAGCAACGCCACGATGTTGGTGATCTTGATTGCCGGGTTCACCGCGGGGCCTGCCGTATCCTTGTAGGGATCGCCGACAGTATCACCGGTCACCGACGCCTTGTGCGCTTCGGAGCCCTTGAGGTGCCGAGTGCCGTTCTTGTCGACGAAACCGTCCTCAAAGCTCTTCTTGGCGTTGTCCCAGGCGCCGCCGCCCGAGGTCATCGAGATCGCCACGAACAGGCCATTGACGATCACGCCAAGCAACGACGCGCCAAGTGCCGCGAAAGCGGATGCCTTCGAGCCGGACAGCAACAGCACGCCGAAATAGACGACGAGCGGCGCCAGAACCGGCAGCAGCGACGGAACGATCATTTCGCGGATCGCCGCCTTGGTGAGCAGGTCGACCGCGCGACCATAGTCCGGCTTTTCCGTGCCGGCCATGATACCCGGCTTTTCGCGGAACTGGCGGCGCACTTCCTCGACGATCGAACCTGCCGCACGCCCGACGGCCGTCATCGCGATGCCGCCGAAGAGATAGGGAATGAGGCCGCCGAAGATCAGTCCGGCAACGACATAGGGGTTCGAGAGATCGAAGGAGATCTGACCGACATCAGCGAAGTACGGATATTTGTCGCCATTGGCGGCAAAGTAGCTGAGGTCGTTGGCGTAGGCCGCAAACAGAACCAGCGCGCCGAGCCCGGCCGAGCCAATGGCATAGCCCTTGGTTACGGCCTTCGTCGTATTGCCGACGGCATCGAGCGCGTCGGTAGACTTGCGCACTTCCGGTGGCAGATGCGACATCTCCGCGATGCCGCCCGCATTGTCCGTCACCGGACCGAAGGCGTCGAGTGCAACGATCATACCGGCAATGCCAAGCATCGCGGTTACGGCAATCCCGGTGCCGAACAGGCCGGCCAGTTGGTAGGTCGAAATGATGCCCCCGACAATGACAATCGCCGGCAATGCCGTCGATTCCAGCGAGACTGCAAGGCCCTGGATGACGTTCGTGCCGTGACCGGTGACCGACGCCTGCGCGATGGAGTTCACCGGGCGCTTGTTGGTGCCAGTGTAGTATTCGGTGATGACCACGATTAATGCGGTGACCACGAGGCCGAGGATACCGCACAGGAACAGGTTCCAGCCGGTAATATCCTGGCCCGCGACGGTGCCGATCGAACCCCAGCCGATCGTCAGCGATGTGGCCGCACCCAGGCCGACGATCGACAGCGCACCCGTCACGATCAGGCCGCGGTAGAGAGCGCCCATGATCGAGTTGTTGCTGCCGAGCTTGACGAAGAAGGTGCCGATGATCGAGGTGATGATGCAGGTCGCGCAAATCGCCAGGGGGTAAGCCATCACGGTCGAGAGCACTGGCGTGCCGGCAAAGAAGATTGAAGCCAGCACCATGGTTGCGACCACCGAGACAGCGTAGGTTTCGAACAGGTCGGCCGCCATGCCCGCGCAGTCGCCGACATTATCGCCGACGTTGTCGGCAATCGTCGCAGGGTTGCGCGGATCATCTTCCGGGATTCCGGCTTCCACCTTACCGACGAGGTCGCCGCCGACATCAGCACCCTTGGTAAAGATGCCGCCGCCGAGACGGGCAAAGATCGAGATCAGCGATGCGCCGAAGCCGAGCGCCACCAGCGCGTCGATCACTTCACGCGAACCGGGCTCGTGACCCAGACCTGCTGTCAGGATGAGGTAATAGACCGATACGCCGAGCAGGGCGAGGCCTGCGACGAGAAGGCCGGTGATCGCGCCGGATTTGAAGGCAATATCGAGGCCGGATGCGAGGCTGACCGAAGCCGCCTGCGCGGTGCGCACGTTTGCGCGAACGGAAATGTGCATGCCGATGAAACCGGCAGCGCCCGAAAGCACTGCCCCAACGAGAAAGCCGAACGCGGCTGCGGAAGAAAGTAGAACCCAGGCGCCGATGAAAACGACGACGCCGACGATGGCAATGGTTCTGTACTGACGTGTGAGATAGGCCTGCGCCCCCTCACGAATGTAGCCTGCGATTTCTTGCATGCGGGCGTTCCCCTGGTCGGCGGCAAGCACCGACCGTGTTGCCCAGATGGCATAAGCCACCGCGAGCAACCCGCATGCGATAACGCCCAACAAAATGGTCATTTCGCATTACCCTCCGTTTCAACCCGCGGACTCACTCCCGGCCGCAGGCCCCTCAAATCCGCGAATCACGCACCACCTCCTCAAGCAGCACCCCTCACGGCGCGGCCAGAGTGCGGTTGCAACGAAAGATCGTCAAGCCCCGGAAAACTAACTACCGGCGGACCTTTGCGAACGGAAGATTTTGGAGAAAAGCGGTGGCTCAGGCCGCAACGCTGGGACGAGTACGCATCAGCAAGAAGAGCAGAAGAAGGCAGACTGATGTCACCGGCCAGACGACGGCGTTCAGCATATCCCAGCCATAGACCGAGAGAACCTTGCCAGAGGCAAAGGACGAGAGCGCGACGGTGGTAAAGAGGATGATGTCGTGGAAGGCCTGCACCTTGTCGGCCTCTTGTGGGCGATAACTGCCGGCAACAATGGCGGTCGAGCCGATGAAACCGAAATTCCAGCCCAGACCGAGAAGCACCAGAGCGCCCCAGAAGTTCCAGAGTTCCAGACCCATGTGGGCGACGGCCGCGCAGGCCATGAGCAGCAGCAGCCCGCAGGCGACGATGCGCTCGGCGCCGAAGCGTGTGATCAGCCACCCCGTAAAGAAGCTGGGCGCAAACATTGCGAGCACGTGCCACTGGATGCCGAGCGTGGCAAGCTCGGTGGAAAAGCCGCAGCCGACGACCATGGCGACCGGTGCACCGGTCATCATGAATGTCATCAGCGCGTAGCTGGATATGCCGCAGACCATGCCGGTGATGAAGCGTTGGTTGCGAACGATCTCACTGAGCGAGCGGGCGGCCTGGCCATGATGCTCGCTAGCCACGGTCCCCTGCTCCGGCAGACGCAATGGCGCGAAGAAGAATGCGGCCAGCAGGCAGACCGGCAGCAAGGCGATGAAGGCCCCGACAAAGGCAACGGGCGCGAAGAGATCACCGGCGAAAATGACGATCTGTGGGCCGAGAATCGCGGAAACGATGCCGCCGCCCAGGATCCACGATATCGCCTTCGGTTTGTAGAAGGACGGCGCAGCATCGGCGGCCGCGAAGCGCAGCTTTTGTGTAAACCCGTTGGAGGAGCCGAGAATGGCAAGACCGAAGGCAAAGAGCCAGAAGCTCTCGCGGAACAGCGCAACCGCGGCGATTGCGGCGCCTACCGACGCAATCCCGGTGCCGACCATGAAGGCGAAGCGTCGGCCGATGAGGCGCGAGAGCGTTGCCACGAGAATGACACCGAGCGCCATGCCGACGTTGTAGGCAGTCAGAGGTGCTGTCGCCAGCGACTTGTCGTCTGCCAGCAATTGATAGCCGGCAACGCCGCCGACGGCAAAACAGATCGGGCCGACGACGCCAAGGATCGCCTGCGCCGCCGTTAGAAGGAAAACGTTGCGGCGCGCTTCGCGAAGGGCAGAGCCCATATCATCGACGGCAGCCGCAACCATGGCCGCGCTACTTCTTGGGTTCGCCGCGAACCTGCCGGGCAATTCGGTCAAGAACGGCGTTCACCAGCTTCGGCTCGTCGTCTCCGAAGAAAGCCTTGGCAATTTCGACATATTCGGTGACGATCACCGCAACAGGCACGTCCTTGCGCTCCAGCATCTCGAATGTCCCGGCGCGCAAGATGGCACGAACGGTGGAATCGAGCCGCGACAGCGCCCAGTCGTCCTGCAATGCCGAGCCGATCAGCGGGTCGAGCTTGCGCTGATCGCGCACGACGCCTGCAACGATCGAGCGGAACCAGGACGCATCAGCCTTCAGATAGGTATCGCCGTCCAGTTCCTGGCCGAGGCGGTGCATTTCGTATTCAGCGACGACTTCGAGCACGCCGGTGCCGCCGATATCCATCTGGTAGAGCGCCTGCACGGCCGCGAGACGCGCCGCGCCGCGTTGGTTAGCCTGTTTCAACGGCTGATCCGAGGGGGTGTTCGTCACTGTTCCGTGCCCAATTTGTTCTTCAGTTCAATCATCGTCAACGCAGCGCGCGCTGCAAAGCCGCCCTTGTCGCCTTCCGACCGGCGCGCCCGCGCCCAGGCCTGATCATCATTTTCGACCGTCAGGATGCCGTTGCCGATGGCAAGGCTTTCGCTGACGGCGAGGTCCATGATCGCACGCGAGGATTCGTTCGCGACGATATCGAAATGATAGGTCTCGCCGCGAATGACCATGCCGAGCGCGACGAAGCCGTCGTAGCCCGTGCCGCCGTCGTCCGCGCCATCGAGCGCCATGGCGATTGCCGGCGGGATTTCGAGTGCGCCGGGAACTGTCACGATATCATAGGTCGCGCCGGCTGCATCCAGCGCATGTTTGGCGCCATCGAGCAACGCGTCGGCCATATCGTCATAGAAGCGTGCTTCCACAATCAGGATGTGGGCAGCCTTGGTCTTCGCCATGGGTCACCTGTCTTGAGATTTCTGCGCCGGTGCGACCGGCTGAGGCGGCGGTCAAACCATGACCGGCGTCGAATGGCAAGCAAATTCCGCTCTCGGCGCCCTTTTGCCGCGTCGCACGCCGGTAGCGCCCTGCCCGCTCCAGATGGGGCGGTACGCTTGTGTCACGCTTGAGGGGGTAGCCAGGCGTTGCCGACAATGACAATAATCAAACCTTACACAACGCCTGGCCGGAGAGAAAGCCGGCCCGGACAATGGAAGTCGAGCGAAGGTTGTCCCTAATGCATGATGTCGATCCGTCGATATCTATTCGTCTGCCCAGTATGCCTCAGGCCGTCGTCTTCGACATGGACGGCCTGCTCTTCGATACCGAGGCACTCTATCGCGACGCGATGCTTACGACTGCGCAGGCGCTCGGGCAGATCATGCCGCTGTCGCTTTATCTCGCGACCATAGGGCTTTCCGGCGAAGCGACGCGACAATCACTCAGCAGACATTTCGGAGCAGACTTCGATCTCGACGGGTTTTGGCGGCAGGCGTCCGCCACCTTCCATACCCTGACAACGACCGAACTGCGGTTGAAGCCGGGTGTGGTCGAACTCATCGACCTATTGGAAGACCTCGGCATTCCCTTTGCGATCGCCACATCGTCAGAGCATCACGATGTCGAGCGAAACCTCGGCCTTCATGGATTGTTCGACCGCTTCCCTGTCGTCGTCGCTCACGGCGACTACCAACTGGGCAAGCCGCATCCCGAACCTTTCCTGACGGCTGCTCGGCGGCTCGATGTCCCGCCCGAGCTTTGCCTTGCGCTTGAGGACAGCCATAACGGCGTGCGCTCGGCATCATCGGCCGGCATGATGACGATCATGGTGCCGGATCTGCTGGCGGCAACGGAAGAGATCCGCAGCCTTTGCGTCAATGTCGCCGCCCACCTCGGCCAGGTTCACCACGCGCTCCTCAACCATTCGCGAGGCGCCCATGCCCCTGCCTGAAGACAGAATTGCCACGCGCCTTTCTTCACGTTTCGAATGCAAATTTTCCCGTAAGAACGAATGGCCGCCGCCGGACACCTGACCGATTGTCGGCAGACCAAAAATCAAGCGCGACACGGAGGAGCCACTAAGGTCGCCCCGTGCGACGCCGATAGCGCCAGGGAGGAATACATGGCGGACACCAACAAACCCATCATCAACCCGAGGGATCTTGCCCTCGACCATTGGTCGGAAGGCACGTTTTTCGAGTCACGCGACGCGTCTTTCGGCGGCCGGCTGGGGCTGAAAGACCTAGGCATCGGCTATGGCGAAGTGCCACCGGGCAAATCCGGTTGCCCGTTCCACAACCATCATGTGGAAGAGGAACTGTTCGTCATCCTCGAAGGCGAAGGCACCTATCGGTTCGGCGCCGAGCGCTACGCTGTCGGGCCTGGGGACATCCTGGGCGCACCTGCCGGCGGCCCCGAGACGGCACACCACCTGATCAACACCGGAACCGTGCCGCTCAAATATCTCTCCATCTCGACGATGGCCGCAACCGAGATCTGCGAATACCCGGATTCCGGAAAGTTTCACGCCAGGACGCGCACGGCCGGCGGCGAACGCCGGTTCCAGTTCACCGGCAGGCCTGAAAGTGCCGTCGACTACTGGGACGGCGAGCCCGGCATCTGATCCCCTTTCCAAACCAATAGCAGTGGATAAAACATGCACAGTGTTCCTATCATCGAGACCGAACGCCTGGTCCTGCGTCCCTATCGACGTGACGACTTCACGGCCTATGCCGCCCTGTTTGCCGACAGTGAGGTAACGCGTTTCGTCGGCGGCGTTCCCTACACGCGAGAGCAGTCCTGGACGCGGTTCCTGCGCCAGGTCGGCATGTGGCACTATTTCGGCTTCGGCTTCTTCGCCATCCAGGATCGAGCGACCGGCACCTTTCTCGGAGAAGCGGGTTTTCATGACGTTCATCGGCTGATCACGCCATCGCTCGAAGGAACCATGGAAACCGGATGGGCGCTTTCGCCCAAGGCACATGGCCAGGGGCTTGCAACCGAGGCTGTTACCGCCGCGCTCGAATGGGCCGACCGACAGTTTCCGAAGTTGCGGAAGACCTGCATCATCGATGTCGGCAACAATGCTTCGATCCGCGTCGCAGAAAAGCATGGCTTTAAGGAATTCTGGCGCACGTCCTATCACGGAACCCATGTGATCATGTTTGAACGGCAACGACCGCTTGCTGGTGCCACGGCCCATTTGGGGCAAATGCCTGCGAATTTGGCAACGTAAACAATCCTGAATTGCCAAACGCCTAGATCGCAAGTAAGGTTGCTGGGCCTCGGGTGGAGGCGAATTATAACCTTAGGCAACACCACCTGATCAGTCGACGTCCAACAAATTTCGCTGCGGGTAAGTCACCCGTAATACAGCCCGCTGGCGACTGCCATGCGCATCCCCAGCAGGCCCGCCAGAAACCCGCACTGGGTAATATGTTCGGGTATCAGGTTACCGGTTACTGCGCCGCAAACAACCAGGGAGCATGACCATGAATCGCATTGCCAAGCTATCAATCATTGCTGCTTTCTCTTCCCTCGCCTTCGCAGCTATCCCCCACGCTCAAGACGCCAAAATGGAATGGCCGGCTGAAATCGAGAAGACGGTGCAAGAGTTCAAGGGAGACAACTTCACCATCGTCGATGTCGGTACGCTGAGCGAACAAGATCAGACACGCATGTGGATCGAGCATGCGACGCCAGAACAGCGCGCCGCCTTGCAAGCGGCGGTCAACAGCAACGCTGGATTAGCCGCCGCGCTGAAGGCCAAGAACGTCGAAATGGGCAATATAGCGGGCGCTGTGCAGAGTGCCAACGGAAGCCTCACCCTATACGTGCGTTGAACCGCGCGCGGTCAACCTAAAAAGGTGCACCATCTCCACATTCGAGGTGGTGCACCTTGTCGGGTCTCGGCGGCTGCGATCGCCTATTCAGCCTTCGGCGCGGGAAACTCCGCAAGGCGGGCGGCGTAGCGCGCCATCGTATCGACTTCGAAATTGACGAAATCGCCAGCCTGGCGTTCGCCCCAGGTCGTCACCTCAAGCGAATGCCGGATCAGCAGCACGTCGAACTCGGCGCCATCGACCTTGTTGACTGTAAGCGACGTGCCGTCCAGTGCGACGGACCCCTTGGGCGCAACGAACTTGGCCAGATGCGCTGGTGCACGCAACCGGAACCGGACAGCATCACCTTCAGATTCGATCGAGAGAATCTCGGCCTTGTCGTCGATATGACCGGAAACGAGATGGCCGCCGAGTTCATCGCCGATCTTCAGTGACCGCTCGAGATTGATGCGTGTGCCCTTCTTCCAGCCGGCTATGGTCGTCAGCCGCAACGCCTCCTCCCATGCCTCGACCTCGAACCAGCGCTCGTTGCTGCCACCATCAGGCAAAGCCGTGACCGTCAGGCAAACGCCGGAATGGGCGATGGACGCCCCCATGTCGATGGTCTTCGGATCGTAATTGGTGGCGACGCGCAGCTTCACGCCTTCCTTCAGCGGCGTAACGGCGTCAACGGTACCGATATCAGTGACAATGCCTGTGAACATCAGTTCTCTCTTTCGTATTCTTCGAAAAGGTCGTCGCCGTATCGTGCGGAATTGACGAGCGTGAAGCCGGCAGGAACGGACTTCCGATCAAATGGGGACGCGATACCGTTTTCGCCAATCTGTTGCGGACCGGTATAGATCTGGATGCGATCGACGAGGCCACTCTCCAGGAAAGCACGAGCGGCAACGGCACCACCCTCGACGAGCAGCGAGGAAATGCCGCGAGAACCGAGCGCTGTCAGCAGATCGGCGACCGATCCGGTTTCCAGCACCTCGACACCGGCGGCCTCCAACGCCGCGCGGCGGCCAGCCCGGTCGCCAGCCGGCTCCAGTTCCGGTTGCCCCGACGGCTCGCCGGAGACGACAATCAGCGGGACATCGCGTGCTGAGCGCACGAGCTTCGATCCGGGAGAAAGGTCCAAGCGTCGATCGAGAACGATGCGGACGGGCGAGCGGTCTTCAAGTCCGGGAAGACGCACGGTCAATTCCGGATCGTCGGCGGTCGCCGTACCGATGCCCACCAGGATCGCGTCGCTTTGCGCCCTGAGGATCTGAACCTGCGCCCTGGAAATCGGACCGGTAATACGGACCTGTCCAGCCCCTTTGCGGCCGATCATGCCGTCGGCAGAAATGGCAAGCTTGAGAGTCACATGCGGACGTTTGCTGACCTGCCGCATGAGATAGGCTTCGAGCGCGCGATGCCCCTCCTCCGGCAGTAGGCCGATATCGACCGTGATTCCAGCATCGCGCAAACGCACGACGCCGCGGCCGGCAACGCGTTCATCGGGGTCGAGGATCGAGATGACGACACGGGCAACGCCGGCGGCGACAAGCGCATCGGCGCAGGGCGGCGTCTTGCCGTGATGCGAGCACGGTTCGAGGGTGACATAGGCGGTCGCGCGCCGCGCCCGTTCTCTGGCTTCGGCAAGCGCCTGGGCTTCCGCATGCGGACGACCGCTGCTGGCGGTTACCGCCCGTCCGACGACAATGCCATCCTTCACGATCAGGCAGGCGACCGATGGGTTTGTGGATGTCTGTCCGAGATGATGGCGTGCCAGCCGCAGCGCCGCCGCCATAAACCTCTCGTCCTCACGGGTGGGATTGGCCATGGCGATCCGGGCGCTTTCCTATTCGCCGGGGTCGCGCGCAATCTTGGCGCTGATCTCGGCGATGACCTTCTCGAAATCTTCGGCGTGGGAGAAATCCCGATAGACCGATGCGTAGCGGACGAAAGCGACATCGTCGAGGCTCTTCAGCGCTTCCAGCACCTGCAGGCCGATCTCTTCCGAAGGGATCTCGGTCTCGCCGGAGCTTTCGAGCCGTCGCACGATGCCGGAAACTGCCCGCTCGATGCGGTCGCGATCTACAGGGCGCTTTCTCAGTGCGATCTCGAAAGACCGCAGTAGTTTGTCCCGGTCGAAAGGCACCTTCCGACCGGTCTTCTTGATGATCATCAGCTCACGCAGCTGCACCCGTTCGAAGGTCGTGAAGCGACCACCGCAATCCGGGCAGATACGGCGACGACGAATGGCGTTGCCGTCCTCTGCCGGACGGCTGTCCTTCACCTGGCTGTCTTCGGAACCGCAATAGGGGCAGCGCATGATGAGCCGATCACATGTAGCCGTACATCGGGAAGCGTTCGGTGAGCTTCATCACCTTCTCGCGCACACCCGCTTCGACGGCAGCATTGCCTTCGTCGGAGTTGGCGACCTTGAGGCCGTCGAGCACTTCGACGATCAGTTCACCGATTTCCTTGAATTCGGCTTCCTTGAAGCCACGCGTCGTGCCGGCCGGAGTGCCGAGACGGACACCCGACGTGACGAACGGCTTTTCGGGATCGAACGGGATGCCGTTCTTGTTGCAGGTGACATAGGCGCGGCCAAGGGCTGCCTCGGCGCGCTTGCCGGTCGCGTTCTTCTTGCGCAGGTCAACCAACATCAGGTGGTTGTCGGTGCCGCCGGAAACGATGTCGAGGCCGTTCGCCTTGAGCGTCTCTGCAAGCGTGCGGGCGTTGTTGACGACCTGGGCCGCATAGTCCTTGAAGGACGGCTGCAGCGCTTCGCCGAAGGCAACGGCCTTGGCGGCGATGACGTGCATCAGCGGGCCACCCTGGAGACCCGGGAAGACCGCCGAGTTGATCTTCTTGGCGATATCCTCGTCATTGGTCAGGATCATGCCACCGCGCGGGCCGCGCAGCGACTTGTGTGTGGTCGTCGTTGCAACGTGGCAATGCGGAACCGGCGACGGATGCTGGTCACCGGCAACGAGGCCGGCAATGTGCGCCATGTCGACCATCAGATAGGCGCCGATTTCGTCGGCGATCTCGCGGAAACGCTTCCAGTCCCAGATGCGGGAATAGGCGGTGCCGCCGGCGATGATCAGCTTCGGCTTATGCTGGCGCGCTTTCTCGGCGACGGCGTCCATGTCAAGCAGGTGATCGCTCTCGCGAACGCCGTAGGAAACCACGTTGAACCACTTGCCGGACATGTTGACCGGCGAGCCGTGCGTCAGGTGACCGCCCGAATTGAGGTCGAGACCCATGAAGGTGTCGCCTGGCTGCAGGAGTGCCAGGAACACGGCCTGATTCATCTGCGAGCCGGAGTTCGGCTGCACGTTGACGAACTTGGCACCGAAGAGCTTCTTGGCACGCTCGATCGCCAATTCCTCGGCGATATCAACGAACTGGCAGCCGCCGTAATAGCGCTTGCCCGGATAGCCCTCGGCATATTTGTTGGTCATGATCGAGCCCTGGGCCTCGAGCACGGCGCGCGAAACGATGTTCTCGGAGGCGATCAGTTCGATCTCGTGGCGCTGGCGACCCAGCTCCTTTTCGATCGCACCGAAGATTTCCGGATCGCTGTCGGCGAGAGAGCGGGTGAAGAAGGCATCATTGTTCTGTGCAAGCATCGGGCGAGGCTCCTCTCAAAGGTGGCAGTTCTTTAGCTTCCTCGCACGGCGAGAGCAATATCCGCTGTGCGGTTTGCGTCATTTCCCCCATCTGCCGCGCCTAAACATCGCAGCCATGGACCAACGAAAAAGCCGCACTGCCAAGGCAAGCGCGGCTTTTTCAAATTATTGTCCCGACTTTGCTTATTGCGGCAGAGCGTCCTGCTCGACCGAGCCGGAGGACTGCTCGACGCCATAGGGCGTCTGCAGTGCAAGTTCTGTCGCGCCATCGCGCTGATAGATGTCGTCGCGGAACTGGACGACGCCATCTGTCGCCGACCAGGCGGTGATGTAGGTGAAAAAGACCGGAACTTCTTCGGCCAGCGTGATCGGAGTGTTGACGCCGGTCTTGATCGTGGCTTCCATCTGCTGGCGCGACCAGCCGGGTGTTTCCTTCAACAGCCAGCTCGAAAGGTCGCGAACGTTCTGGACGCGAACGCAGCCGGACGATTCGAAACGCATCAGCTTGTTGAACAGGCCCTGCTGCGGCGTATCGTGCATGTAGACCTGATGCTCGTTGTGGAAGTTGATCTTCGTCGACGACATCGCGTTGATCTTGCCCGGATCCTGACGGAACATCAGGTTCGGCGCCTTCTCGGCATTCCAGTCGACCGTTTCTGGCGACACTTCGCCACCGCTGCCATCGAACAGGCGGATGGCATTGCGCTTCAGGTAGGTCGGATCCTTGCGCATCAGCGGCATGATATCCTTCTGGATGATCGAGCGCGGCGCGGTCCAATAGGGGTTGAGAATGACCTCGTAGATCTTGGAATTGAGGATCGGCGACTGGCGGTCGATCTTGCCGACGATGGCGGTGTGGCGCAGCGCGACGCGGCCGTTCTCCACAGCTTCGATGTAGGCAGCCGGGATGTTGACCATCACGTAGCGGCGGCCGAGGTCACCGGACATCGACTGCAGGCGCACGAGATTGGTCTGCAACTGGCCGAGACGGGTGGTCGCCGGAACGTTGATGGCCTTCAGCGTGTATTCGCCAATGACGCCGTCCGCCGGGAGGCCGTGGCGGGCCTGGAAGCGCTTTACGGCGCCGTCGACGTAGGAATCGAACTGCGACGAAATGCCGGCCGAACGCGGCAGGTCGCCGGAAACCATCAGGCGCTGGCGCAGTTGCTGCACCGAAGGATCGGTAACGCCGATCTCGAGCTTGAGGCTGGTTGCCACCATCGGCCAACCGCCTGACGAAACGATGTTCTGATAGTCGAAGATCGCCTGCTGGACATGGCTGATCGTCTCCGGGCCGAAGACCGGCGTATTGGACACGACCGTGGTCGCCGTGCGCGATGCCTTGGCGTCGTACTGGTCGTCCCAGGAGCCGCGGCGTGGCGAATTGATGATCTCGTTCAGGGCGTCCTGTGCGCCCGCGGCTCCCGCGCAAGCGACGGCACCGAAGGTTGCGGCCGAGCGCAGAAATGCACGGCGCGAGAATGCATCAATTCCATTCTTTTTCGACATATTCCTACCATCCCAATGCGTTGGCACGCGCCCTATGCGCAGGCACGCATGTTGCCGGAGCCCTAACACGATCGTGGTTAACAAAGGTCAACCAACGAGCCACCCTGCCCTCGCATTCACGATACCGCGAGCGAGGTCCCTCATCCGGCAGGCGTACGCGAAACGAAACCACATCGATGAAAACACGTGGGCGCACCTACCGCATGCTCTCGTCGCTGTCACACCAATATGGCCAATTCGTGTCTCGGGCGGCGGCCGAAGGCATGTGGCACGCCTCTTGCTTGGGCCCACTGCGGCCTTTCGGCAACATCGCCGGGACCGAAAAACGGCAAAGGCCGGACACGCAAGGATTGCGTCCGGCCATTGAACTGGAGGTAAGCGACGCCGATTACAGGCGGTACATGATCGAGTCGTTCCAGAAGCGATCGAGGCGCTGCAGCAGCTTGTTCATCTGGGTGAACTCATCTGAACCGATGCCGCCAACCTTCTGGATCGAGCCGATGTGACGCTCGTAGAGCTTGGCGACGGTTTCGGCGATTTCCTGACCGTCTTCCGTCAGGCTGATGCGGACCGAACGACGGTCGACCCGTGAGCGCTGGTGGTTGATGAGACCGAGGTCGACGAGCTTCTTGACGTTGTAGGAGACGTTCGAGCCGAGGTAGTAGCCGCGGGAGCGAAGCTCGCCGGCGGTCAGCTCGGAGTTGCCGATGTTGAACAGCAACAGAGCCTGGACGGCGTTGACATCGTCGCGACCCTGACGGTCGAACTCGTCCTTGATAACGTCGAGCAGACGGCGGTGCAGACGCTCGACGAGGTGGAGGGATTCCATGTAGAGACCGCGGATGGTTTCTTCCTGAGGGTCTCGGGGCGCAGCGACCTGCGGCTTCATCTTCGTGTTCATTTGACTGCCTCACTGTTTTGTTTGGCGGTGTCTGTTTGTCTTCCCGCCTTGAGTGAGACCCTATCGAATACGTCTAAAATTCTACTTAAACCGCAGCCTTAACATGAGCTTACCATTCGGCGAGTCTGTCTCAGGGTGAATCAACTCTTACCTGTCTCGCCTGCCGGTAGCGTTGATAGAACAGCGCGGCCCTGAAAAGGATGAAGGTAACGGCGACGGCCCCGTGCAGCGCAATCAGCAACGGACGGGCGCCGAAACTGACGGGATAGAACTCGTACATCGCGATTTCGATCGCTGCCGCTACCACCCAGACCACCGGTCCCCAGGAGACCAGCAGCCACAGCCCGAGGGCAGCCACGGGGTAGACCACGGCAAGCGCGGTAGCCGCTGCCCGCCACTCCGGCGTCAATAGATCGAAACGGCCGGCACCGCCATGGGAGAAGCCGATCAGCATGGCCCAATAGTTCAGCGCGAACCAGAAGCACGAGGCCGACACCAGCCGCAGGAACAGACCGAAAAGGATCTCGGTCAGCGATGGTTTCGGCACATGGGCAGAATCATGAAGCATGGGCGGCAAGATAGGGCGGGTCGACGCCATCCGCCAGCACGAAGGAAGCCCCTCCCCCCCTTTGTCGATTGGCGACGGGGAAGAAATGCCGCAGGCCGGTCGTGCGCGGCGCGGTTTCCAAGCGTGGCCCCCACATGATAAAGCGCATGCCACCTCACAGTTTCCAAGGAAAGGCGCGGCGCGATGAACGACAGGACGAATCTTGTGGACAGGATTACCGGACACCGCCGCATGCGCCGCAACCGCAAGGCCGATTGGACGCGCCGGCTGGTGCAGGAAAACCGCCTGACGGTCGACGACCTGATCTGGCCGATCTTCATCGTGCCGGGCAGCAACATCGTGCAGCCGATCGATGCCATGCCTGGCGTCAACCGCATGAGCATCGACACGGCGGTGGAAGCGGTGAAAGAAGCCGCCGATCTCGGCATCCCGGCAATCGCCACCTTTCCCAATATAGATCTGTCGCTGCGCGACGAGACCGGCTCCAACAGCCTTGCCGCCGACAATCTCATCAACCAGGCGACGCGCGCCTTCAAGAAGGCCGTGCCCGAGATCGGCGTCATAACCGACGTGGCGCTCGACCCGTTCACCAGCCACGGCCACGACGGCATCCTGCGCGATGGCGAAATCGTCAACGACGAGACGGTGGAGACGATCGCCAGGGCCGCTGTCGGCCAGGCCGACGCCGGCGCCGATATCATCGCGCCTTCCGACATGATGGACGGTCGCATCGGTGCGATCCGCCAGGCGCTCGACGCGGCGGGCCACCAGAATGTCGGCATCATGGCCTATGCGACGAAATTCGCTTCCGGCTTCTACGGTCCCTATCGCGAGGCGATCGGCACCGGCGGTCTGCTCAAGGGCGACAAGAAGACCTATTATATCGACCCGGCCAACGGCACCGAGGCGATCCGCGACGCCGCACTCGACGTCGAGGAAGGCGCCGACATGCTGATGGTCAAGCCCGGCCTGCCCTACCTCGACATCTGCTGGCGCATGAAGGAGGCCTTCGGCCTTCCGGTTTTCGCCTACCAGGTGTCGGGCGAATACTCTCAAGTCAAGGCGGCGGCCGCCAATGGCTGGATCGACGGCGAGAAGGTGATGCTCGAAACGCTGCTCGCCTTCAAGCGCGCCGGCTGCGACGGCATCCTCAGCTACTTCGCCATCGAGGTCGCAAGGATCCTGGCCAAGGGGCGGTAACGCCCTCACCTTTGCAAACTGCAGGCGGCGCGTGGCGGGCAATCCTTGTTTTGCACGCAATGCCAACCCATATCGAGCTTACAACTATGCGGGGCCTATAGAGATGACGATGCACAACGAAGAACTGCGGCTGCCGAGCAATGACTGGCGCGCCTATCAGGGTGTGCTGTCGCGGCGGGTGTTCGCCTTCATTCTCGACTATGTCATCATCGCGCTCTTGTGGATCCCGGCCGCCGTCGTTGTGTTCTTCCTCGGCATCCTGACGCTCGGCCTCGGCTTCCTGCTCTATCCCGTGCTTTTTGCGCTGGTAGCGATGCTCTATTTCGGCGTGACCGTGGGCGGCCGCGAGCAGGCATCGCCCGGCATGCGGATGATGGGACTGGCGATTGCGCGCACTGACGGACGACCAATGGACTTCCTGACGGCGATCGTGCATCTCGTCATCTTCTGGATCGCCAACGCGCTGTTGACGCCGCTGATTCTGCTGATCGGACTGTTTACAGATCGCAGCCGCCTGCTGCACGATCTGCTGATTGGCACCGTAACGGTCCGTCGCGACACCTACTGAACCCTGCCGAAGCAATCGACGACGAACAATCCGCGCGCAAGGGGCGACCGCCCCAAACGTGTGAGTTGACGTTTTCCATTCTTCCGCCATGCTACTGTCATGAACAACCGCGCGAAGAGTGACCGCCGCACTCGATGAACACACAGACCACACCGTCTCCGCAATTCTATCTCACTGCACCGGCAGCCTGCCCTTATCTGCCGAATGAGATGGAGCGAAAGGTGTTTACCCACATGGTGGGCGAGCGCGCACCGGAGCTCAACGACCTCCTGACCCAGGGCGGCTTCCGCCGCTCGCAGAACATCGCCTATCGGCCCGCCTGCGAAACCTGTCGCGCCTGCATTTCCGTTCGAATTCTCGCCAACGAATTTTCGCCGAGCCGGTCGATGCGCCGCGTGCTCGCGACCAACAGCGACGTGATCTCATCGGAATATCCGGCCGAGCCGTCGAGCGAACAGTACAACCTCTTCCGCCGCTATCTCGACCGACGACACCAGAAGGGTGGCATGTCCGACATGTCGGTTCTCGACTATGCGATGATGGTCGAAGACACCCATGTGCACACCAAGATCATCGAGTATCGCTTAAGGACCGAAGGCGACGGCATCAGCGAGAGAGCGCGCGGACCGCTGATCGCGACAGCGCTGACCGACCGCATGGGTGACGGGCTTTCGATGGTCTATTCCTTCTTCGACCCTGCGCATGAGGAGCGCTCGCTCGGCACCTTCATGATTCTCGATCATATCCGGCGCGCCAAGGAGCGCGGCCTCCCGCATGTCTATCTCGGCTATTGGGTCAAGGGGTCGCGCAAGATGGGATACAAGACGAAATTTTTGCCGCAGGAGCATCTTATGCCGCGCGGCTGGGAGCGCTACGATGGTCCTGACGCTCCTTCAGAAATGCCCTCGACGGAAACGGATTGAAAATTGAACCCTTCCACTGATGCCGCGCTGCACCGGCGCGGACTTGCGATCACCGGCCTTGGCGGCCTTGCTCTCTCCTTCGACATTCCGCTCATCCGATCCGCCGGCGGCGAGGTCTGGTCGCTGCTCGCGGTGCGCAGCCTTTCGACTTTCTTCATCGGCCTCCTGGCATGGTTCGTGCTCAATCGGCTGCTTCGCCGCAAGATCTCACTCATTCCGGGCAAGACCGGGCTGGTCGTCGGTCTGTTTTACGGCATCAACTCGTGCACGTTCCTGCTGGCCGTCTTCAACACGTCAACGGCAAACGTCGTCTTCATTCTTGCCTTCACGTCGATGTTCGCGGCACTGCTTTCCTGGATCTTCCTGAAGGAACGCCCTTCCAACGCAACGCTCGTGACGATGGCAGCCATGGTGATCGGCGTGGGGCTGATCGTGCAGGACGGGCTTGAAAGTGGCCATATCTTCGGCGACGCGATGGCGGCAAGTTCCGCCTTCCTGCTCGCCAGCGCCATCACCATCAGCCGGGCAAGCGGCCGCGACATGGCTTTGGTGCCGCTGGTGACCGCCATCTTTCCGGCCGCAGTCGCGCTTCTGCTCTTGCCTGCCGGCGGCTTCGCGATCGCGGCTCCGCAATACATCCTGTTCAACGGCCTGGTGATGATCCCGCTTGCCTTCTTCTGTCTGGCAACAGGGCCGCGGTTCCTGTCGGCACCGGAAGTGGGTATGTTCTATCTGCTCGAAACCATCCTGGCACCGATCTGGGTCTGGCTTGTCTTCGCCGAAAGCCCGACGACGCAGACGCTTGCCGGCGGCGCCGTCCTTATCCTTGCGCTTATCGGCCACTCTCTCTGGCAGATGCGCAGCCGCCCCGTCCGCGCGGCTCTGCCCTGCCCCGAATAGGTAGCGGCCGTCCGCAAGGCGGCGAAATAACGATTGTCAGCGAAGGTTCGTCAGGCTGACGTTCTACCGCCCTCCAAAGAGTACGCCACTTGGCTGTGCATCGACCAAAGCGCACGGTTCATGTCGATCCAGGCGGCAGCGACATCAAGAGGTGCGGGATTGCCGCACACGGCCTCGCCATCACGGGCAGGTAGACGCGAAACCAGGCTGGCTTCCTCAAGGATGCGCAGGTGCTGCTCGAGTGCATCCGGCGTCACGGCGACGGCGGCGGCCACCTCGACAACCCGCGTTTCTCCGCCGAGCAATATCTCGAATATCCGCCGGCGAACCGGATTCGCGAGTGCGAGCAGAATGTCGTCAAGGGCAGCAGAATTTGGCATGGTCTTCATCCTGTTGGACGATTATTGATCCACGACCGCACGTTGCTTTCAAGCGCCGAAAACGGGGCATTCTACTAAATTTCAGATTGCTTTAGAAGCAGATGGGTATCGGCCTGCGCAGCCAAGCCGCGCAGGCAGCGATGGATCAGCCGCTGAACTTGCCGCTGCGCGGGAAGCCCTTGGGCACGACGCGACCGGCAGAGGCGCGATCGGCCAGCCACTCAATCAGTTCGTCCTTGCCCTTGGTGAAGACGCGGCCGGCGCTGTCTTCCCAGACGAGGCCGTCTGCGATTGCAAAGCAGCGGATATCGGAGATGCCGCCATCCTTGTAGCGCTGCAGCCGGACGCCCTTGCCCCGCGCCATTTCCGGAATCTGCGCCAGCGGGAAAACGAGCATCTTGCGGTTTTCGCCGACAACGGCGACATGGTCGCCCTTGACGGAAACAACCAACTTCGCCTCATCGTTGTTGGCGACATTCATCACCTGCTTGCCCTTGCGGGTATTGGCGACGATATCGCTTTCCGTCACGACAAAGCCGTTACCGGCAACAGAGGCCACGATGAGCTTTCTCGCCGGGTCGTGCACGAATGCCGTCAGCACGTCCTGGTCATTTTCCATATCGACGATGATGCGCAAGGGTTCGCCATGACCGCGACCGCCGGGCAGCTTGTCGCCGCCGAGCGTATAAACCTTGCCGCCCGTGGTGAAGACGAGGATCTTGTCGGTCGTCTGCGCTGGGAACGCCACCTTGAGCGCATCCCCCTCCTTGAATTGCAACGTCGAGGTATCGGAGATGTGGCCCTTCAGCGCCCTGATCCAGCCCTTTTCAGAGATGACGACGGTGATCGGTTCCTTCTCGATCATCGCCTGCTGGATGGCTTCGATGTCGGCGTCCGGCGCATCCGCAAAGGTGCTGCGCCGCTTGCCGATCTCGGTCGCCTTGGCAAACTTTTTCTTCACCTCGCCGATTTCCCAGGCGACAGTCTGCCACTGCTTCTCCTCGGAAGCGAGCAGCGCCTCGATCTCGGCCTTTTCGTTCGACAACGCGTCGAACTCCGTGCGAATCTCGAATTCTTCCAGCTTGCGCAAAGAGCGCAGCCGCATGTTGAGGATCGACTCGGCCTGGAGGTCGGTGAGCGAAAACCGCTCCATCATCACGGCCTTCGGCTCATCCTCCTCGCGGATGATGCGAATAACCTCGTCGATATTGAGATAGGCGACGAGATAACCGCCAAGAATCTCGAGGCGCCGCTCGATCGCAGCCAGGCGGTGGCGCGAACGACGCTGCAGGACGTCGCGGCGGTGAGCAAGCCACTCCGTCAACACTTCGTTGAGCGCCATGACGCGCGGCACGCGTCCCATCGACAGCACGTTCATGTTGAGCGGGATGCGGCTTTCAAGCTCTGTCAGCTTGAAGAGCGATTCCATCAGGATGCCGGCATCGACGGAACGGCTCTTCGGCACCAGCACAATGCGGATATCTTCCGCCGATTCGTCCCGGATATCCTCCAGCAGCGGCAGTTTGCGCGCAACGAGCAGTTCGGCGATCTTCTCGATCAGCCGCGACTTCTGGACCTGATAGGGGATCTCGGTGATGACGATCTGGTAGCCGCCGCGACCGAGCTCTTCCGAAACCCAGCGCGCCCGCACGCGAAAGCCACCGCGACCGGTGCGATAGGACTCCGCCATGCTCGCACGGCTTTCGACGATGATGCCGCCGGTCGGGAAATCCGGCCCTTCGATCCCGCCCCGCTGCGGATTGGCAGGATCGTAGAGCAGATCCTCGACGGTCGCCTCGGGATGGCGGATCAGATGCAGCGCTGCGTCGCACAGTTCATGGGCGTTGTGCGGCGGGATCGATGTCGCCATGCCGACGGCAATGCCGGTCGCACCATTGGCAAGCAGGTTCGGGAAGGCGCCGGGAAGCACCGCCGGCTCCTGGTCTTCCTCGTTGTAGGTGGGACGAAAATCCACCGCGTCCTGATCGATGCCCTCAAGCAGAAGCGAGGCGACGTCGGTCATCTTCGCTTCGGTGTAACGCATGGCAGCGGCGTTATCGCCGTCGATATTGCCGAAGTTGCCCTGCCCGTCCACCAGCGGATACCGGATCGCGAATTCCTGGGACAGGCGCACCAGTGCGTCGTAGATCGAGGCGTCGCCATGGGGGTGGAACTTACCCATGACGTCGCCGACGATGCGGGCGCATTTCTTGAACGAGGTGTTCGGCCTGAGCCCCATCTCGCTCATGGCATGAACGATGCGTCGATGCACCGGCTTCAAGCCGTCGCGGACATCAGGAAGCGCGCGATGCATGATGGTCGACAAGGCATAGGCGAGGTAACGCTCTTCCAGCGCCGCCTTCAGGTCAACCGGCTGAATATGATCATCCCCGCCAGACGGGGGAGTAAGGCTTTGTCCCATATGTTCTTGCTAGCGCAACAAACCCGGAACATCAAGGATTTCAGGGGATCGCGCTGTGGAGAACCACAAGTCGCCGCCGGCGCGCTATTGAACGGCGCAGACCGGGCGCTGCAATGTTCATGCAACGCTTAGACGGTTATGCCATGGATGAGCGATCGCCACCAGTAACGCCCTGGAAAGCATCCGGGCGCGGAAGCTGTGTGATTTCATCAAGCGAATATAATTTCGCCCTGTTTCGTATTAGGTTCGGCTGCTGTTGATTTGGATGATTTGCGAGGGGGACATTGCGGGACGCGAACTGAGGGGAGATGGAGCCATAGGCACGGCATATTTCGTCGGCCGACACGGCTGTCCACCTCAGTTGACGCAGCTTGCCGATATGAACCAGATTAGCGACACCGCTTCTTCAACACAGCTAAACAATCAAATATTTTCACGAAGGAACTCCACAATGATGCATACGCGCAAGATCCGCCTGATGATGGCCAGCGCCGCACTCCTGACCCTGACCGGCCCGGCCTTCGCGCTTGATGGTGCGGACATGATGAAGAAGCTCGATGCGGCGACGAACTCGAACGGCACCACGCTCACCTTCGACAAGGCCGAAGTCAGCGGCGACACCGTCACGGCCTCGGGCGTCCAGGTCAAACTCGCGGGCCAGCCCGGCGACGCGCTGAAGATCGGCGACATCACTTTTGAAGGCGTCGAAGAAACCGAAGGCGGCGGCTACTATGCCGAGACCGTCTCCTTCCCCGACGTCAATGTCACGCAGGACGCGGGCAGCTTCGCCGTCAAGGATATTCTCGTTTCGGGTCTGTCGATCCCCGCCAACCCGGCCGGCGGCACGATCAACGATATCCTGCTCTACGAGAGCGCCAGCACCGGCCCGATCACGGTCAGCGCCAAAGGCAAGGAAGTTTTCTCGCTCGAAAGCAGCGAAGCAAACCTCGCCCGCCAGGAAAACGATGCCGGCTTTGACTTCGACGCAACGGCTGCCGGCCTCAAGGCCGACCTTTCCGAAGTCGAAGACCCCAAGACCAAGGACGCCATCGAGAAGCTCGGCCTGACCAAGCTTGATGGCGCCGTGACCATGAAGGGCAGCTGGGAAATCGAAAGCGGCAACGTCGCGCTGGAAGAATATGCCTTCGACTTCAAGAATGTCGGGCGGCTGAACCTCGCCGTCGACATCTCGGGCTACACGCTTGCCTTCATGAAGTCGCTCCAGGAAGCCATGAAGACCGCAGAAGCCAACCCGAACAAGGAAGAGGCCAATCAGGCCATGGGCCTTGCTATGATGGGGCTGATGCAGCAGTTGACCTTCAACAGCGCCGAGGTCCGCTTCGACGACGCCTCCATCACCAAGAAGGCGCTCGACTATGCGGGTTCGCAGCAGGGCGTTACCGGCGATCAGCTGGCCCAATCGCTGAAGGGCCTCGTTCCATTGATGATGGCGCAGCTCAACGTGCCGGAACTGCAGAATCAGGTATCGTCCGCGGTCAACACCTATCTCGACGGCCCGAAGAGCCTGACGATCAGCGCCGCACCGGAAAAGCCGGTGCCGTTCCCCATGATCATGGGTGCGGCAATGGGCGCGCCGAACACCATCCCTTCGGTGCTGGGCGTCAAGGTGACGGCGAACGATTGATCGCTAAAGTCATAGTCTGACAATCGCCGCCGGCGACTTCGCAAGACACTGTTGTCATCGAAGTCGCCGGCGTTTTAGCATCGGCGCCCGGTGCCGGCGCTGCCGGTTAAACGGACGATCAAGCCGGCCGGCGCGTACTGGAATAGCTGTTGCCCCGCGCTTTTCGGTTGAAAACCCGCATTTCCGTGCGCCGTTTTATTTCGCCTGCCTTGCTTCCCCATGTCCGCGCAGCCACTATTACTGGCGCGCCTCTCGCGGGCGACTGCATCTTTTTTCAGCATGACTTGCAAGCGTAAGACCTGAATGGCGCTTTGCCTGACACCTCTTTCTGCGCGACTTTTTCGACCGCATACCGATACCGACAGCCAAACAAATCCACGCTGACGACTTCGATCCAAGGAAGAACAGCTAAGAATACAAGCGGCGGATTTCCTGTTTGGAGAGCCGTTTTCTTGCGAACAACCAGCTGAACTGAACGCCGAACGCAGAAGTAATCATCTCTCTTTTTTCGACAGATCGGACGTCAATGGCTGGGTGGTTCCATCAACCGGTAAAGTTCAGGGAAGAGCTGTCGGAAGAAAAATTTGAGCCTGCGCGCGCCGAATATTATGCAGGCCCACCAGGCAAGCCCCTCAGACTTCTGCTTCAGGCGAGAACAGATTTCCTATCCATCTGGCGAAACAACGACTTTACCGAGAAGGTTTCCCAGATCCGGCTGATCGGCCGGCAGGTCATTCTGGTCAACTCGCCCGACCTCATCCGTCAGGTCGTCGTCAAGCGTCATGAGAACTTCGAGCGCAAGAGCCCGCAGATGCGCCGGGCGCTCGAGTTCCTTTTGGGCGACGGCCTCTTCATCTCGGACGGCGAAACCTGGAAACAGCGGCGTCCCCTGGTCGCCGACATCGTGCATGCCAAAAGAGTGCCGGCCTTCGGTCCGGTGATGGAGCGCACGACCACCGAATTGGTCGAGCGCTGGAACGGGATGCCGGACGGCACGCAAGTCAACGCCCTGCACGAAATGGCTGGACTGACCGCCGAAATCATTGCCCGCAGCGTTTTTGGAAACCAGCTCGGCGACGACAGTGCTGCGGCGGTCACCGACAGCTTCACGAGCTACCAATCGCTGGTCGATTCGATCAACCTCGGCTACTTCCTCGGTTTCGACGACGGGCTACCGATCTTGCGAACGCCGACGCTTCGCCGCTCGGTCAAGCGTATCCATCAGATCATCGACAAGGTGGTCGAGGATCACCTGGAAGGTCGCGGCGATCACAATTCGATGGTTGAGCTGCTGATCCGTCGACAACAACGAAACCCGGAGTTGAAACTCGACCTGGTTGCCCTGCGCAACGAAGCGGCGACCATCTTCATGGCGGGCCATGAAACGACAGCCGCCACGCTGACCTGGGCCTGGTATCTGCTGTCTCGCGCCAAATGGGTGGAAAAGGCGCTCCATGAAGAGATTGGCCGTGTCTGCGGCGATCGCGTTCCGACGATCGACGACGTACCGCAACTCGAATGGTGCAAGGCCATCATTGAAGAGACCCTTCGCCTCTATCCGCCCGTCCCCATTCTCGCGCGCCAAACGCGCCAAGCCGAAATGATCGGCGATATCGCCGCTGAACGCGGATCGCTCGTTCTGATCGTCCCGTGGCTTCTCCACCGAACGGAAAGCCTGTTTGAGGACCCGCACCATTTCCGCCCGGACCGCTTCATGGGCGGACGTCGCCCGACGCCCTATAGTTACATTCCGTTTGCAAGCGGACCACGCGTGTGCCCGGGCTTGCATTTCGGCCTGACCGAAGCAATCCTGTGCCTGGCGATCATTGCACAGCAGTTCCGGGTGACCGTCGTCGACGGCCACAAGGTCGAGCCCATCTGCCGCCTGACGCTGCGGCCAAAGGGCGGGCTTCCGGTGACCCTTCATCGACGGCAGAAAGCATCCCATGACCACTGAAGAGCCGAGCCAGGCCGAAAGAATCGCCAAGCGAAAGGCGTGGACATTCGCCAGCGAAGGGCGGCCCTCCTTTGTGGATGCCCTTTCCGGCCGCGAAGGCTTCCGCGCCTTCTGGCGCTATTGGGTGACGGCCAATCTCTGGAACCTCGCGCACCTCTCCGGGCATTTCGGGATGAAACTCCTGCCGATGGACGCCTGCTCCAACCTTGGTGCAGCCCTTGGTCTGTTTGCCGTGCCGCGTTTCCACAAGGTGGCATCACGGCGTGCGCAAGAAACGATCCGCGCACTGCGACCCGATCTCAACGAGGCCGAGCAGGCGGCGCTCTTTCGCGAGAACTGCCGGGCACAGGGTCGGCTGATGACCGAATTCTCCGTCGTGAACCGGTTGCAAAACAACCGTGACCGCCTGACATTGCACGGCCTCGACATTATCGGCGAAGCGGCCAAGGCCGGCCCGGTCATCATCGTCGGTATGCATCTTGGCAACTGGGAAGTTGGTCCGACTGTACTGCAGAGCATCAATGTCCACCCCCATGCCTTCTACCTCCCGCCCAAGGGCCGCGCCAAAGCCTGGATCGCCGAGCGCGTCCGCAGCAAGGCGGGCTTGCGGTTCCTGCCGCCGGGCGCCGAGGGCATTCGGCCGGCGATCAAGATCCTGAAGAATGGCGGCGTCGTCAGCACGTTCTGCGACGAAGGTTTTGGCGGCTTCATTCGCGGACCATTCTTCGACCGCAAGCCGCATCTCGAAGGAAACTTTGCCATTGCCATTCGTCTGGCACGCATGACCGGCGCCACCATTTGCCCGTGGTACAATCTGCGCACCGAGGGTTTCCGCTTCGAATGCCGCGCGCTGGCGCCTATCCGGCTCCCGCCCGAAGAGCGCCCCGGGGCACGCCAGCTTGACGATATCCTGATGCTGAACAACGCCATCGAGCCGGTTATCCGGGCAAATCTCGACCAGTGGTACTTTCTCGACAATTCGCTCCGACCGGAGTGACCCGAACCGGGCCATGGCAAGTATAGCGACTTCCGCCGGGCTTTTTCGCGCGCGTGCGTTCCATGTTATGATCGTATCTGCTTGATGCCCGCGAGCAGTCGCCTATCTACATCTGTCTGAAGACAAGACTCCATCCCGCATTCCTGACCGATCACACGGAAGGAGAACGCCATGGGACTGAAACACGCGGATATCACCGCCATTCTTGGCCCGGTCGACGAAACGCTGATGGCAGAGCTGCTGGCTACCGGGGCCAGTGCGGCCGAACTCGCCGAAGCGATCGCCTGGGTCAACAACGACGAAGCGCTGATCGGCGAAGGACGACATCTGCCGGCCGGGCGCGTTGCGGCTTTGATCGACATCCTGACGCCGGATGACGGCGAGGAATGAACTTTGGGGCGCTGAGGAGACGCCCGACGAGGCAGATGTAATGACCAAGACGTCAGGAGCCATCTCGTGATGGCTGGCCACGTGACTGCGAGTTTCGTGTTGAGGGAGGCCGACTATGACAGCCAAGGAAGTCAAGTTCAGTAGCGATGCCCGCGATCGCATGCTGCGCGGTGTCGATATTCTTGCCAATGCCGTGAAAGTGACGCTCGGGCCAAAGGGACGAAATGTCGTCATCGAAAAGTCCTTTGGCGCCCCGCGCATCACCAAGGACGGCGTGTCCGTCGCCAAGGAGATCGAGCTCGAAGACAAGTTCGAGAACATGGGCGCGCAAATGCTGCGCATGGTGGCGTCACGCACCAGCGATGTTGCCGGCGATGGGACAACGACGGCAACCGTGCTCGCGCAGGCGATCGTGAAAGAAGGCGTCAAGGCGATTGCCTCCGGCATGAACCCCATGGACCTCAAGCGCGGCATAGATCTCGCCGTCGACGCCATCGTCGCCGAACTTAAGGTCCGCGCCCGCAAGATCGCCAATAATGAGGAGATCGCCCAGGTCGGCACCATCTCCGCCAACGGCGATACGGAGATCGGCCGATATCTCGCCGAGGCGATGGCCAAAGTCGGCAACGAAGGCGTGATCACCGTTGAGGAAGCCAAGACCGCCGAGATCGAACTCGAAGTCGTAGAGGGCATGCAATTCGACCGGGGCTACCTTTCGCCCTACTTCATCACCGACCAGGAGAAGATGCGGGTCGAGTTCGAAGATCCCTACATCCTCATCCACGAAAAGAAGCTCTCCAACCTGCAGGCGATGATCCCGATCCTCGAATCGGTCATCCAGGCGAGCCGCCCGCTGCTCATTATCGCCGAAGACGTCGAAGGCGAGGCATTGGCGACGCTGGTCGTCAACAAGCTGCGTGGCGGGCTCAAGATCGCCGCCGTCAAGGCACCGGGTTTCGGCGACCGGCGCAAGGCGATCCTTGAGGATATCGCGGTGCTGACGGGCGGGACGGTGGTTTCCGACGACGTCGGCATCAAGCTTGAGAATGTCACGCTGGAAACGCTCGGCCGCGCCAAACGCGTGATGATCGAGAAGGAAAACACCACCATCGTCGATGGCGCCGGCACCAAGGCCGACATCGGTGGCCGCATCAGCCAGCTCAAGGCGCAGATCGAGGAGAGTACCTCCGACTACGACCGGGAGAAGCTGCAGGAACGGCTTGCTAAGCTCTCGGGCGGTGTTGCCGTGATCCGCGTCGGCGGCTCGACCGAGGTCGAAGTGAAGGAAAAGAAGGACCGTGTCGATGACGCGCTGCATGCGACGCGCGCGGCCGTCGAGGAAGGCATCTTGCCGGGCGGCGGCGTCGCCCTGCTTCGGGTCGTCAACGCGCTCGACAATATCAAGACTGCCAATGCGGAACAGCGCGTCGGCGTCGAGATCGTCAGGCGTGCAATCGAGACGCCCGTGCGCCAGATTGCCGAGAATGCCGGCGCCGAAGGCTCTATCATCGTCGGCAAGCTGCGTGAGAAAACCGATTTCGCTTACGGCTGGAATGCTCAGACCGGCGAATACGGCGATCTGTTCAAAATGGGCGTCATCGATCCGGCCAAGGTCGTGCGCGCCGCTCTGCAGGACGCAGCGTCAGTCGCCGGGCTCCTGGTCACAACCGAGGCGATGATCGCCGAAAAGCCGAAAAAGGATGGCGCCGCGCAACTGCCGGGCGGACCCGGAATGGATTTCTAGGATCAACGGGCTAGCGCCATCGGCTGCGAGTTGGCGTGGGTCAGACCGAGGAATCGGACGGCACCGAGTTCACCCGGGGCGTTCGCGACGCGCTCTATGCCCAGCCGTAAGCCCTTGGATTGCCGAAATGAAAAAACCCGGCAGCGAGCGCTGCCGGGTCCGTTGCTTCTTTGATCGCTTCGGACCTTAGTCCTTCTTCTGCGGGATCGGGCGAAGCGCCAGTTCGCGCAGTTGGGCTGATGTCGCCTCGGACGGCGCGCCCATCAGCAGATCGACAGCCTGCTGGTTCATCGGGAAGATCGAGATCTCGCGCAGGTTCTTGGCGCCGACCAGCAGCATGACGACGCGGTCGATGCCGAAGGCCATGCCACCATGCGGAGGCGCGCCGTACTGGAACGCTCGGTAGAGACCACCGAACTGCTCTTCCACTTCCTGCTGCGACTTGCCGGTCAGCTCGAACGCCTTGACCATGACTTCCGGCAGCTGGTTACGGATCGAGCCGGACGCGATCTCGAAGCCGTTGCAGACCATGTCGTACTGGTAGGCCTTGAGCGACAGCGGATCTTCGCTGTTCAGCGCCTCGAGGCCACCCTGCGGCATCGAGAAGGGGTTGTGGGCGAAGTCGATCTTCTTTTCGTCTTCCAGCCATTCGTAGAACGGAAAGTCGACGATCCAGCAGAATTCAAAGCGGTCACGGTCTACGAGGTTCAGTTCCTCGCCTGCCCGCGTGCGGGCTTCGCCTGCAAACTTGTAGAATTTCGACGGGTCGCCGGCGACGAAGAAGCAGGCATCGCCATCATCGAGGCCGAGTTGGGTGCGGATCGCATCGGTGCGCTCCTCGCCGATGTTCTTGGCAAGCGGACCGGCGCCTTCGAGCTTCTCGCCTTCCTTGCGCCAGAAGATGTAGCCGAGACCCGGCTGGCCCTGGCTCTGGGCCCAGGCGTTCATGCGGTCGCAAAACGCGCGCGAACCACCGGTCTTGGCCGGGATGGCCCAGACTTCGACCTTCGGGTTCGAGGCGATCATGTTGGCGAAGACCTTGAAGCCTGAACCGGCAAAGTGCTCGGTAACGGCCTGCATCTCGATCGGGTTGCGCAGGTCCGGCTTGTCGGAACCGTATTTGCGGATCGCCGTGTCGTAAGGAATGCGCGGGAACTTTTCCGTCACCGGCTTGCCGTCGGCAAACTCGACGAAGATGTCGCGGATCACCGGCTCCATCGTCGTCCAGACGTCTTCCTGCTCGACGAAGCTCATTTCGAGGTCGAGCTGGTAGAATTCGCCCGGCAGGCGGTCGGCGCGCGGGTCTTCATCGCGGAAGCACGGCGCGATCTGGAAGTAGCGGTCGAAACCGGCGACCATCAGCAGCTGCTTGTACTGCTGCGGCGCCTGCGGCAGCGCGTAGAAGCTGCCGGGATGGATGCGCGACGGCACGAGGAAGTCGCGTGCGCCTTCCGGCGACGACGCCGTCAGGATCGGGGTCGTGTATTCGGTGAAGCCGACGTCGCCCATGTGGCGGCGCATCGACGAGATGATCTGGGTGCGCTTGACGATGTTCTTGTGCAGCGTGTCGCGGCGCAGGTCGAGGAAGCGGTACTTCAGGCGCACGTCTTCCGGATAGTCCGGCTCGCCGAACACCGGCAGCGGCAGTTCCTTGGCGGCCGAGAGAACCTCGATCTCCTGGGCGTAGAGCTCGATTTCACCTGTTGGCATGCCCTTGTTGACGGTGTCGTCCATACGGGCCTTGACGAGGCCATCAATACGGACAACCCATTCGCCGCGGACGGTCTCGGCGGCCTTGAAGGCAGGGCTATCGGGATCGGCGACGACCTGGGTGATGCCGTAATGATCGCGCAGGTCGATGAAGAGCAGGCCGCCATGGTCGCGGACGCGGTGGACCCAGCCGGAAAGGCGAACGGTGGAGCCGACATCCGACTTGCGGAGGGCGGCACAGGTGTGGCTGCGGTAGCGGTGCATGGTGTTATCCCGGAATTGCAAAGCGCCGCGCAGGCTCGCCGGAACGGCGCGCGGCAACATGATCAAAATCGGGCGGAAAAGCGCATGATGCGCCGGCTTTGTCAAGCCGAGACCTCCGCGCTCCCCGAGGGAAGCGCCGCTCAACCGGGACAAGTTCGACCCTATTCATGGGCTTGAGACAAGTGCATTCGCCCAAACGGCGCGAAAAGAACGGATATCGTCACAATTCGCGACTGTGCGCCACGGGAATGCGCCGCTACACATAATGGGTCCGCCTTATCCGACTCGCGAGCACCATTCGGAAGTCGCCTGCCCCATGTCGCAAATTCGTCCGCTCATTCCGCTTCTCGTCACCGCAGGTATCCTCATCGGTGGCAACGGACTACAAGGCACCTTCATTTCGCTGCGGGCGCTGGAAGAAGGCTTTTCGACCTCGCTGATCGGTGTCATCGGCGCCGGCTACAACATCGGCTTCGCGCTCGGCTGCGTCTATGTCACGCGCATCCTGCGCTCGATCGGCCATATCCGCACGTTCTCGGCGATGGCAGCGATCGCGTCGGCGGCGGCGATCGCCATGGTGCTGATCATCAATCCGTTCATGTGGTTCCTGATGCGGCTCGTCGCCGGTATCGCTTTCGCCTGTCTTTTTGCGACCGTCGAAAGCTGGCTGAATGCCAGCGTCACCAATACTAACCGCGCGCGCACGCTTTCCGTCTATCGTCTGGTCGATCTCGGCTCGGTCACCGCGGCCCAATATATCATTCCCGGCGTCGGTATCGGCGGCTTCGAACTCTTCGCGATCATCTCGATGGCATTGACTTTGTCGCTCGTGCCGATTTCCTTTGCCGACCGGTCGAGCCCGGTGGCGCCGGAAGCGATCCGCTTCGACGTCAAGGCGCTCTGGAACATCTCGCCGCTCGCGACCGTCGGCTGCATCGTCGTCGGCCTCACCAACGCCGCCTTCCGCTCGCTAGGCCCCATCTACGCGCAGGGGATCGGCCTCTCGGTGACGGCAATCGCCACTTTCATGAGCGCCGGCATCATCGGCGGCGTGGTGCTGCAATATCCGCTCGGCCATTACTCGGACCAGATCGATCGGCGCCTGATCATCCTGATCGCCACCCTCGGATCATTGCTCGCCGGACTTTTCCTTGCGTTTGGCGCCGGCAATGATGAGTGGCTCAATTTCGCCGGTATCTTCCTCTTCGGCGCCTTCGCCATGCCGCTCTATTCGCTCTGTTCGGCCCATGCCAACGACCATGCGGCGGAAGGTCAGCATGCGCTGGTATCGGCGGGCATGCTGTTCTTCTGGTCGCTCGGCGCCATCATCGGCCCGCTGTTTGCCTCTTTCCTGCTCGAAATTTTCGGTCCGCAGGCGCTGTTCATCTATACCGCCGCGATCCTCTTCCTCTTCATGCTCTACACGGTCAGGCGCATGACAGCGCGCAGCGGCGTTCCCGCGGAAGCGCGCGTCATGCCTTTCCGCAACCTGCTGCGGACCTCATCGTTCTTCAACAAGCTCGCCGGCGGCAACCACGCCCGCAAAGACGACTGATACCAACCTGCGGCAAGATGTGCCTGCGGCAAAGAATTGCTGATTGCGGCGATCAGGTTTAAAAACCGAGCAGTCGTCCTATCCAGTTGCCGAGATTGCCAAAATGTCCCTGATCAGCCGCCGTACGTTCCTCCAGGGCTCTGCCGCTTTGGGAGGCGCCTTCGCATTCGGAGCCGGCATGGCGGCACGCGCCGGTGCGGCACCGGATCCGCAGGTCCTGACGGCACAGCTGACGCAGGCACAGATCGCCTCAGATGGCGTGACACCCAAGGTGATGACCTACGGGCTGGGCGATGCGACCACTAACGGCATGCCGCCTGTCTTGCGGATGCGCATGGGCGAGCCCTATGCCGCAAGACTGATCAACAAGCTCGACGAACCGACGACTGTCCACTGGCACGGACTTCGCATACCCAATGCCATGGACGGCGTGCCCGAGATGACCCAGCCCTATGTCTATCCGGGCGATCCCTTCGACTACATCTTCACGCCGCCGGATGCCGGCACCTTCTGGTATCACCCCCACTGCAATACGCTGACGCAGATGGGAAGCGGGCTGACCGGCGTCATCGTCGTCGAGAACCCGGATGATCCAGTATTCGACGCCGAGATCGTCTTGAACCTGCGCGACTGGCGGCTCGGCAAAGGCGGCGTTTTCATCGACCCGTTCAAACCGAGGGACGCTGCGCGCGGCGGCACCTACGGCACGGTTCGCACCGCAAACTGGCAGCAGGAGCCGAGCTACGACGCGCCGGCCGGCGGCCTCGTGCGGGTCCGTATCGCGGCGACGGATGTCACGCGGATATATACGGTCGGCCTGGAGGGGGCGGAGGCCATGGTCGTCGCGCTAGATGCAAATCCGGTCGACAAGCCCTTCCCGCTCGACCGCTACGACGTCGGCCCGGGCCAGCGCATCGACCTCGTCGTCAGGATGCCCGACAACGAAGGTGCGACGGTGAAGCTCGGCAATCTGCGTGGCTCGCATCCCTGGACGATCGCCAATTTCCGCGCAACGGGCCAATCCTTGAAGCGCGATATCCGCGATGTGGCTGCCCTTCCCGCCAATCCGATCGCCGAGGCGGACCTGTCGGTTGCCACTCGCGTTCCGATCGATCTGACGGCCACGGCAGAACACAAGGCGACGCCGTCGATCTGCGGCTCGCTCGGCTACACCTTCTGGGCAATCAACAAGGTACCGTGGCCGGGTGACACGCCCGATCCGATCGCGCCGATCGAGGAGATGAAGCTCGGCAAGAGCTATGTCCTGCAGATCGCCAATCGGACGCCGCATGCCCATCCGATCCACCTGCATGGCATGAGCTTCCGAATTCTCAATTCGAACAAGCGGACCTTCCTGCCACCACCGACGGACACCATCCTGCTTTTGCCCGACGAACAGGCGGAAATCGCGCTCGTCGCCGACAATCTTGGCGATTGGGTGTTCCATTGCCACATCATCGAGCACCAGAAGACCGGCATGACCGGTTATTTCAAGGTGGTTTGAGATTTTCGATTGTGACGGATGGCATGAAGGGCTACACGAAAAACCTAGCCGCATTTTTGCCACAGTGATTTAAATCCGATGATTGAAACAACCGCAGATCTAGAGGCCGCCTGCCAGCAGCTGGCCCGCTCAAGTTATATTACGATAGACACGGAATTCCTGCGTGAGACCACCTTCTGGCCAGAGCTTTGCCTGATCCAGATGGCAAACCCGGATATGGCCGTCATCGTCGACCCGATGGCCAAGGGCATCGATCTCACGCCGTTCTTCGCGTTGATGGCCAACCCCGACGTGATCAAGGTCTTCCATGCCGCGCGCCAGGATATCGAGATCATTTTCCATCTCGGCAATCTGATTCCGCATCCGATCTTCGACACCCAGGTTGCGGCCATGGTCTGCGGCTTCGGCGACAGCGTCTCCTATGACCAGCTCGTCAACCGCATCAAGGGCGAGCAGATCGACAAGTCCTCGCGCTTCACCGATTGGAGCCGGCGGCCGCTGACCGAGAAACAGCTCGATTACGCGCTGGCCGATGTCACGCATCTGCGCGACATCTATCAGTACCTGAATGCGCAGCTCGAGCGCGAAAGCCGCTCGCTATGGCTTTCCGAGGAAATGGCGATCCTCGAAGCCCGCGATACCTACGACCTGCACCCGGACGATGCCTGGCAGCGCCTGAAAATGCGCGTCAAGAAGCCGATCGAGCTTGCCGTGCTGCAGAAGGTCGCAGCCTGGCGTGAACGCGAGGCACGCAACCGCAACGTTCCGCGCGGGCGTATCATCAAGGACGATGCGATCTATGAAGTCGCGCAGCAGCAGCCGAAGGACACCGAGGCGCTGGCGCGGCTGCGAACCATTCCGAAGGGCTGGGAACGATCGAGCGCCGGGGCTGCGCTGATCGAGGCGGTCAACGAAGCGCTCGCCATCCCCAAGACCGACCTGCCACGGCTGCCGCGGCAGAGCCATACACCTGAAGGCGCAGCCGCCGCCACCGAAATGCTGAAGGTGCTGTTGAAGCTGATCGCCGAGAAGCAGGGCGTGGCTGCCAAGATCATCGCCAACAGCGAGGATCTCGACAAGATCGCCGCCGAGGGCGAGAACGCCGATGTCGGCGCGCTCAAGGGGTGGCGGCGCGAGCTGTTCGGCGATACGGCACTGAAATTGATCAATGGTGAAGTGGCTCTGCGCTTCGTCGACAAGAAGATCGAAGCGATGGAAATCGGTGACTGAAAAACGGACGGGCGGACAACAACTTTCCGCCCGAATCCGGCTCTAGCCAAGGCCCTGCAGCGGGACTGATTCGCAATCGCGTCGAGCAGACATCAGAGCGCTGACGCGTGACGCGACAACCAGGGTGTCCGACGCGTTTTTTCTTCGTTGTCCGGGTTCGAGGCTCTTCCGCATGCGCTGGCGTTTCTCCATGTTCGAGGGAATTTTGCTGCTGTTGATCGTCAGTAGCGCCGGCGCCATCTATGCGACGATCGCCTTCGACGGTGGCGGCGGATTGATCGGCGCCACGTACGCATTGTGCGTCTGCGTCCCGATCCTCGCCTTTGAACGGCGCATCATTCTCCGGCGTCTCAACCGCAAGATCCATTCCTATTCGACGCCCGCTTTCTTCCTCGCTTCGATCGCCGTCTATCTGGTGTTTATCGAGCTGGGCTACGGCGTCGCCGGCTTCCTGATGCAGATGAGCGGGCAAATAGACGCGGATTGGAAGGACGCGGTCGTCCCCTCAAGCACGGCGCTTCTGTTCGCCCTGGCGGTCTCGGGCTCGATCGTTTTCGCGCTTCGCGTGCGCGAACTGTTGGGCCGTGACGTGTTTCTGAGCCTTTTGACCGGGCGCTATCGCAAGCCGATGCAGGAGGAGCGCGTCTTCCTCTTCATCGATCTTGCCGGCTCCACCGCCTATGCCGAGCGATACGGCGATCTCAGGATGCAGGAATATCTCAGCAAGCTGTTTGCAACACTTGCCGACCCCGTACTGCGCTATCGCGGCGCGATCGACGACTATGTCGGCGACGCGGCCGTGATTACCTGGCCCTTCGACCGTGCTGTCAAAAACGCCGCCTGCGTGCACTGCGTTTTCGACATTCTCGAAGAGATCGAAGCCGGCGCCCACCGTTGGCGCAAGGAGTTCGGCGAGGTTCCGCGCCTACGGGCAGCGCTTCATGGCGGCACCATCGTCGCCGCGGAAATTGGCGTCGACAAACACAAGATCACCTATTTCGGCGACACGGTGAACACCACCGCTCGCCTCGAAGGCCTGTGCAAGTCACTGAACCATCAGGTGCTGATTTCCACCGACCTCGCCCGCAAGATGCGGCTGCCGCACTATGTCCGCGTGGAAGATCTTGGCGAGCACGCCGTGAAGGGACGCGGGCAGAAGCTCGGCGTCCTGGCGCTTCGGGCCGGGGGCACGCCTGCACCGCCAGTGGCTGTCAATTAGCCGTCAACCGTGCAGTTTTGCACCCTTGGTGATCTTGTCGACCAGCTTCTTGTCGGCATGAATGGCGATGCCGGCGACCTTCGCGCCGTCGGGTCGCGTTTCGGCGAAGACCGCGCGGTTGGCACTGTCGTGGCCGGTCGAAAACATCGCATCGACATAAACAGAGGTTTGTATTTCCCTTTCGATCGCACGGCGTTGAATATTGCCAAGCGTCGCACCATCTGCCGATAACACGATGATCGGCTGAACGCTCAGAGCGTTGTAGATGTGGCCGGCGCCGTCGCGATAGGGTTCGCCGATAATCGCCGGTTTCTGCCCGGCGATGCCGGTTGCCAGAAACGCGGTGACGTTCAGCTTCTGCCAGGTGGCCAGATCGTCGCGCAAAACGATCGCAAACTTGGTGTCGAACATGACGGGTATCTCCATTTCAGGACATCAGGGCGTGCCCAAGGAGGCCTTAACCGAGGACGCAGCGATCAATCTTGAACGATTGTGCGGATCGCCGGGCGATGGCATCCGCGTCGCGGCACCGGTGGACGGCATAGAGCGCATCGAGGCCCGGCTGCACGGCAAGGTCTTCGAGCCGCATCGCCACGACACCTATGCGCTTGGCGTGACGCTTGGCGGCATCCAGACCTTCCAGTATCGTGGCGAGAGCCGCTACAGCACGCCTGGAAGCATCATCATCATTCACCCCGACGAACTGCACGATGGCGGCGCGGGCACGGAAGCGACGCTTCGCTACAGGATGATGTATCTGCAGCCGGAGCGATTGATCGCGGCGCTTGGCGACAGTGGCGGCGCCTTGCCCATCATAGCCGCCCCGGTTGTTGGTGACGTGGCCCTGCGCCAGGCGATCGGCGAGGCCGTCATGGATCTCGACGGCGGTAATGACGAACTCGCGCTCGACGACATTCTTACACGCATTGCAGAAGGCTTGTGCCGCCATGCCGGCACGACAAGCAAGGCTGCCGGCAGGTCGGCCAAGCGGGCGGTTTCGAGGCGACGGACTATCTCAAAGCCAACCTCGATCGCCCGGTCGGCTCGCAGGAACTCGAGGCCGTCAGCGGCCTTGATCGCTTCACCCTCGCCCGCCAGTTCCGCAAGGTTCTCGGCACCAGCCCGCACCGCTACCTTCTGATGCGGCGGCTGGAGCAGGCGCGCCGGATGATTGCCGCCGGTCACAGCCTGGCAGGTGCCGCGCTCGAAACCGGCTTTGCCGACCAGGCCCATTTCACCCGCCATTTCAAACGTGCCTACGGTGTAACGCCCGGGCGCTGGGCGAGCCTGGCGCTCGCCGGCTGAAGCACCGGCGCCGCTGGGTCGTTGCGGCCCGGAACCAGTGTCCGGTCACGCGCAACAATTCGAACTCGGTGAGTTTCTCCCCTCGGGCGCAGCGCCTTTCGTCTGTCATCAAAGCTTCACCAGCCTGTAAGCCAAGCATCACCCAACCGTCATCAAAGCCGCCTATCGGGTTCCCGTACTTTGGCATCCAACCCACGGTGACTTTCATGACCAAAACGCTTCTCGCCGCTGCGGCGCTCACACTTTTGATGACGACGACCGTCCTGGCCGAGGAAAAGGCCTTTCCCGCAACCCTGAAGGCACATGCGATCCTACCGGCAAACACGATCCTGGCAGCACCGTCCGACGCACCGGAATACCTGAAGACATCGGGCAAATTCACCACGGCGGACCGCAAGCGCGCTGACGCGCTCGGCACCGTGCCCGGCAAGGATGGCGTGCGCCCGACCGGCCTTTCACTGCCGTTCAACGGCCAGCCGATGCAGGGCTTCTCCGGCATTAGGGCCATGGAAGACGGCACCTTCTGGAGCCTTTCCGACAACGGCTTCGGCAACAAGCTGAACTCAACCGATGCCATGCTGATGCTGCACCACGTGAAGATGGACTGGGACGCCGGCAAGGTCGAGGCGCTGAAAACACTGTTCCTCACCGACCCGGACCGCAAGGCCCCCTTCCCGATCGTCATGGAAGGTTCCGACAAGCGCTACCTGACCGGCGCTGACTTCGACGTTGAGTCGATCCAGCCGGTCGCCGACGGCTTCTGGGTCGGGGAAGAATTCGGTCCCTATATCCTGAAATTCGATGTCGACGGCAAGCTGACCGACGTCATCGCGACAACAGTTGACGGCAAGCCGGTTATGTCGCCCGACAATCCGACCCTGACACTGCAGGGCGATCCGTCGAAGAAGACACCCGCCTTCAACCTGAAGCGCTCCGGCGGCTATGAAGGCATGGCACTGTCGAAGGACGGCTCCAAGCTCTACGGTCTGCTCGAAGGGCCGATCTGGACCGACAGCGAAACCGTGGAACAGGCCGATGGCCGTCCGACACTACGCGTCATCGAACTCGATGTCGCAGCCAAGGCCTGGACGGGCCGCAGCTGGCTCTATCCGCTGGCCGAAGGCGGCGAGGCAATCGGCGACTTCAACATGCTCGACGACAAGACGGCACTGGTGATCGAACGCGACAACGGCGCGGGCACGCTCGACAAGGCCTGCGCCGATCCGAAGGATCCGAAGCCGGATTGCTTTGCCGTCGGCTCGAAGGTGAAACGTGTCTACAAGATTGCCTTCGATGACAGCAATGTCGGCAAGGCCGTCCGCAAGATCGGTTACATCGACCTCCTGAAGATCGCCGACCCCGACAACAAGAAGCGCCAGGGCGGTGGTGACGGCTATTACGACATGCCGTTCGTGACGATCGAAAACGTCGATCGCGTCGATGACACGCACATCATCGTCGGCAATGACAACAACCTGCCGTTCTCGGCCGGCCGGGCGCTTGATAAGGCCGACGACAACGAGTTCGTTCTGCTCGAAGTCGGCGAATTCTTGAAAGCCGAATAATCAAAAAAGGGCGCGCGGATTTGCGTGCGCGCCCCTTCGTCAAAGATCTGAGTGCGTTCAGCTCTCGAACTGGAACGCCAATCTTCTGCCGGTCAGCTTGCCGAGCTGCTGCAGCCGTCCGTCGAGGCGCTCGCCGGCAAATTCCGAATAGGCCGCAGGCACGACGATCTCCAGATCGACATCCGGCAGGGACGATTTGCGGAAGGTCAGATTCCTCGCCACGCCCGGCATCGACGCCGAGAACAGATAGGCGACGCGCAGCAGGCCGCCGAGCAGTTTCGCCAGTTCCAGCAGTCGCGGCGTGGTAATGCCGGTCAGTGCGCCGGTCGCGCCATCGTCGTTCAGGCCTTCGAAGCGATAGTAGTTGGCGAGCGCGATATAGGCCCGCCCCGCATGGGTGATGCCGGAGAAGGTCGAGTGGGCGATGATGTTCAGCGCCTGCAGACCGCGATAGTCCGGATGGGCGCGCCAGCTGATATCGGCGAGCAGGCAGGCAGCCTGGCGATAGCGGCTTTCCTCTTCGGTTTCCTCGACGCCGAAGAACGGCACCATGCGGCCGGTCCAGTCGGCAAGTTCGCGGGCATGCTCGGGGGAACGCGCCCGCAGGATGGCGATTTCGCCGGCGGCGGTCAGCAGCGGATCCTGCGCACGCTCGCTCTCGTTCAGCAGAGAGAAGAGATAGCCTTCGCGCACGCCGAGCGCCGAGAACGAAATCCGCTCCGGCTTCATGATCGACAGTGCTTCCTGCATCGCGATCGCGCCAAAGGGAAGCAGGCTGCGGCGGCTTTTGGAGATCGTCGCATAGGCCGATGGCTTGATGTTCCTCGGCTCGATCACCTCCGGCAGCAGCGCCATCGCCTCGTCGTAGGAGATCTCGTAGCCTTGCATCATATGCAGCGGATAGTTTCGGATTTCCATGTGCAGCTTGGCGATCGAGCGCCAGGTGCCGCCGACGGCATAAAAGGTGCGGCCGGTGCCGGTCTTCAGCACCGGCGAGCTTTTCATGAATTTGCGCACCCAGGTGCGAGCCTTCGGCAGCGAGCCGCCGCTATGCTCGAAGAGGCGGATACCCCCGAGCGGCAGGGTGATGCCCTTGCCGATCTTTGTGCCGCTGACCTCGACAAGTTCCAGCGAGCCACCGCCAAGGTCACCGACCACTCCATCAGGGTCGTGATAGCCGCTGACGATGCCCATGGCGGAGAAATAGGCTTCCTCTTCGCCGGTGAGGATGCGCACCTTGTGGCCGAGGATCGCCTCGGCCTTCTCGATGAAGGCAGGTCCGTTGCTCGCCTCGCGAGCGGCTGCGGTGGCCAGAACATACATGGAGGTCGCACGCGCCTGCTGCGACAGCGCATGAAAGCGATGCAGCGCCCGGAGAGCGCGCTCGACGCTCTCCTCGTCCATGCGTCCGGTGGCATCGATGCCCTTGCCCAGACCGCACATGACCTTCTCGTTGAACAGCATGGCCGGAGCGCGGCTCAGGCCTTCGTAGACGACAAGGCGAATGGAGTTGGAGCCGATATCCACAACGGAAACCGGGCGGATGCCGGGCAGACGCCCCTGCGCTTCAGATTCGACCATGCAATTCCGTTTTACTTGTGCCAGCTGCTCTTCCAGCCGGCAATCAGCTTCGGTGCACTGGACTTCAGGGCTTCACCCCGGCCGGAGAGGCTGGGATTGGTCATGAAATAGTGCTGCGCGTTGAAAGGTTCGGCGTCCTTGCCGACTTCCATCCGGCGAGACGTACCGTCGGGAAGAATTTCGTAGCTCTGCTGGTTATCGATGAGATTGCCCAGCATGATCTGCGAAAGTACCTGTTCGTGCACAGTCCGGTTGATAAGAGGCACAAGCGTCTCAACCCGCCGGTCCAGATTTCGCGGCATCATATCCGCCGAGCCGATATAGACAAGCGCATTCTCCGATGGAAGGCCGTGACCGTTGCCGAAGCAGAATATGCGGGAATGTTCAAGGAATCTGCCGACGATGGACTTGACACGAATATTGTCGGACAGCCCCGGCACCTGCGGCCTCAGGCAGCAGATGCCGCGTACCACCAGGTCGACTTCAGCCCCGGCACGGCTTGCCTTGTAGAGCGCGTCTATGATTTCCGGATCGACGAGCGAGTTCATCTTCATCCAGATCGCCGCAGGCCGGCCGGCCTTGGCGTGCTCGATCTCCTCCTCGATATGCTTGAGGATGCGGGGGCGAAGCGTGTGCGGCGAAACCGCCAGCTTCATGCCGGCTTCCGGCTCGCCGTAACCGGTGATGAAGTTGAAGATGTTCGCCATGTCATGGGCGATGACCGGGTTGCAGGTGAAGAATGACAGGTCAGTGTAGATCTTCGCCGTGACCGGATGGTAGTTGCCGGTGCCGAGGTGGCAATAGGTGCGCAACCGGCCCTCTTCGCGACGCACCACCATCGACATCTTGGCATGGGTCTTGAGTTCGATGAACCCGAAGACCACCTGCACGCCGGCGCGCTCCAGGTCGCGCGCCCAGCGGATGTTGGCTTCCTCATCGAAGCGGGCCTTCAGTTCGACCAGCGCCGTCACGGACTTTCCGGCTTCGGCAGCGTCGACAAGCGCGCGCACAATCGGACTGTCGTTCGAGGTACGGTAGAGCGTCTGCTTGATGGCGACCACTTCCGGATCGCGCGCCGCTTGCAGCAGGAACTGCACCACGACGTCGAAGGACTCATAGGGGTGGTGGACCACCATGTCCTTTTCGCGGATCGCGGCAAAACAATCGCCGGCGTGTTCGCGCACGCGCTCGGGGAAGCGCGGATTGTAAGGTTCAAAGCGCAGATCGTCGCGCGGCGCCTTGGTGATTTCCGACAGCGTGTTCAGCGCCAGAAGCCCCGGCAAAACGGCGACGCGGTTTTCCGGAACGCTGAGTTCTTGAACGACGAACTGGCGCAGCGAAGCGGGCATTTCCGAATCGAGCTCGATGCGGATCACCGATCCGCGACGACGACGCTTCAGCGCCGTTTCGAAGAAGCGCACCAGATCTTCGGCCTCTTCTTCGACTTCGATATCGCTGTCTCTGATGATGCGGAACGTGCCCGAGCCCTTGACCTCGTAGCCTGGGAACAGCCGTTCGATGAACTGACTGACCATGTCTTCGAGCGTGATGTAGCGGATGACGTTCTTGAAATCGGGCAGGCGGATGAAGCGGTCGAGCGCCACCGGCAGGCGCAAGAGCGCCGTCATTGGCTCACGGCCGGTCTTGCTGACGAGCTGCAGGCCCATCGAGAACCCGAGGTTCGGGATGAACGGGAACGGATGCGCCGGGTCGATCGACAGCGGCGTCAGCACCGGAAAGATCGCCTGGTCGAATTCGTTGGCAAGCCAGCTTTTGTCCTGCGCCGACAAGGACGCCGGGCGGACGATGAGGATATCTTCCTTGGCCAGATACTGCTGCAGGACGGCGAGCGACGCCTGCTGCTCCATCTGCAGGTTGTCGATTTCCTTGAGGATGTCTTCGAGCTGTTCGGCCGGCGTCTTGCCATCAGGCGACCGCATGGCGAGCCCCTGCCGCACCTGGCCCTCGAGGCCGGCGACGCGCACCATGAAGAACTCATCAAGGTTGGCGGCCGAAATCGACAGAAAGCGGACACGCTCCAGGAGCGGATGCGCCGTGTTCAGGGTCTCCTCAAGCACGCGGCGATTGAATTGCAGCCACGAAAATTCGCGATTGATGAACCGTTCCGGGCTGGAGAGCAGGTCTAGCTCCTCCACGGCCTGTTTGTTCTCATTCACCGCAGACGTCGCATTATCCATTACCGGTCAGACCCCATTTCTTCGCATGCAGGAACTATAACAGTTTGACGACGGAACTGTGACAATCAATCGGAATGGCGTTGATTTCCAAGCTCTTCCAGGACTTCGGCGGCAAGCGATCGGGTCAGCTTGACGCCGCGGGCGAGTGCCAGCCTGTCGATGCGTTCGACGATCGTCTGGGCAGCCTCGAGCGAGCGTTCCATGCGCTGGACGATATAGCCGACGAGCCTTTCGTCGATGAAAAGCTGGCGATCGGCAAAGAGCTTGATCAATACCTGCGTCAACAACTCATCGTCGGGCTCGCCGATCTCGACGACGGTTGCTGCTTTCAGGCGCGAGCGCAGGTCCGGAAGAACGACCGGCCAGGACATCGGCCACAGGCGCGAGGTCATCAAGAGGCCCGTGCCATGCTGGCGAACGCTGTTGATGACATGAAACAGGGTGGTGTCGTCGAACCCCTGACGGTCGGCATCCTCGAACAGCACAGGACCGTTGGCGGCGATCAACGCCACATCCGAGTCCGCAACCGGGTGGATCGCCCGCGCGCCCGCCCTCTCCTTCCAGATGCTGGCGAGATGCGATTTTCCGGAACCGATCGGGCCGGCGATGATGACAACCGGCGACGGCCAGTCTGGCCAGTGATCGACGATCGCGATCGCCGCGCTCAACCGATCGGAAACGAGCAGATCCTCACGACCCGTTGCCGGGTCGTGGTCGAATGCCAGAGGCAGTTGTTCGAAGGGACGTTTTGTCATGCTGTACTCGGGACAAGGATGGGACTATCAGCCGGGCTGACTGCCCTTTGCCTTCTTCGCCGCGACCTTTCCATGCCCATGGTAGAGATCGCTATCAAGGTATCGCTGGATGCCGAAGCGAACAAGCACGCCGATGGCGGCGGCCGCGGGAACCGCAACCAGAAGCCCGACGAAACCGAAGAGGGCACCGAAGGCAAGAAGCGCGAACATCAGCCAGACCGGATGCAGGCCGACGCTCTTGCCCACCAGCTTGGGCTGCAGGATGTTGCCTTCGAGGAACTGGCCGCTGAAGAAGATGGCAGCGACAAGCCCGATCCAGAGATAATCGGGCCAGAACTGTACAAGCGCGACGCCGACGGCCAGCACCAGACCGACCATCGATCCGACATAGGGGATAAAGCTGATCATGCCGGCAAAGAGGCCGATCAGCAGGCCGAAATTGAGACCGACGAGCGACAGGCCGATGCCATAGTAAAGGCCGAGGATGATGCAGAGCGAGCCCTGGCCGCGAACGAATCCGGCGATCGTCGTGTTCATGTCCCGGGCGATCTGGCGGACGACGCTGACATAGTCGCGCGGAACCCAGCTATCGACCCGGTTGACCATCCGGTCCCAGTCGAGCAGCAGATAGAAGGCGACGACCGGCGTGATCACGAACAGCGACAGAATGTCGAGCAGCGCCATGCCAGAGTTCCAGAGCTGCTGGAACAACGTGCCGAGGAAGCTCGCGCCCTGCTCCAAAAGCTTGGCTGAATTCTGCTTGATCGCCGTCATCTGGTCCGCCAGCCATTGTGGCAGCAGCGTCGACTGGCTGTCGGTCAACAGCGCCTGCAGCTTGGAGATGTAACCGGGCATCTTCTGAATGAAGTCGGCGGCCTGGGTGAAGATCACCGGGATGATGATCATCAGCGACAGGGCGAAGATCACCACGAAGCCGATGAGGATCACCACCGTCGCCATCAGCCGACTGAGGCCGAGGCGCTCAAGGCGGTCGGCGACCGGGTCGAGGAAATAGGCCAGTGCCATGCCCGCGAGGAACGGCAGCAGGATCGAGCTGAAAACCATCAGGAAGGCGATGAAGGCGGCGAGCACCAGCAGCCAGAAGATAACCTGGCGCTGTAGTCCCGAACCGCTGACTTTTATGTCCATGGTGTTCCCCGTAACACGCCAAGCATGCCTTTACCGCATCATATTCTGTATGAGGAGATAGGTGGCGTGGCGCGCACCGGTCAAGTCCGCGTGCTTCTCAGCCCGGTAAATTGAACCCTCCATACCGTTCTTGCCGGTGGGATATGGGCAAAATGTTGAAAAAAGGCCGAGAAGGCAGGCTGTCGGCTTGCACTCCCTTGCCCATCGTGCCAATCGCATCCGCAAAATACCTGTCGCGCGACCAGCCTTGGAGAACCAGCATGAGCCAGTCGGGAAAGAACGGCCTCACCTACAGTGACGCAGGCGTGGATATCGATGCCGGCAATCTGATGGTGGAGAAAATCAAGCCGCATGTGCGCTCGACCCGGCGCCCGGGTGCCGACGGCGAGATCGGCGGCTTCGGCGGCCTGTTCGACCTGAAGGCCGCCGGTTTCACCGACCCGGTGCTCGTTGCCGCCAATGACGGTGTCGGCACCAAGCTCAAGATTGCCATCGACGCCAACAAGCACGACACCGTTGGCATCGACCTCGTTGCCATGTGCGTCAACGACCTGGTGGTCCAGGGTGCCGAGCCGCTGTTCTTCCTCGACTATTTCGCCACGGGCAAGCTCGATCCCGATCAGGGTGCCGCAATCGTTGCCGGCATTGCCGCCGGGTGCCGCCAATCCGGTTGCGCATTGATCGGTGGCGAGACAGCGGAAATGCCGGGCATGTATTCCGGAGGCGACTATGACCTTGCCGGCTTCGCTGTCGGTGCGGCCGAACGCGGCCAGCTGCTTCCAGCGGGTGACATTGGTGAAGGCGACGTCATCCTCGGCCTTGCATCGTCAGGCGTTCACTCCAACGGTTACTCTCTCGTTCGCAAGATCGTCGCGCTGTCGGGTCTTGCCTGGGATGCACCTGCCCCGTTTGGTGAAGGCACGCTTGCCGATCTCCTGATGACGCCGACGCGCATCTATGTGAAGCCGCTCCTGAAGGCGATCCGCGAAACCGGCTCGATCAAGGCGCTGGCGCATATCACCGGCGGCGGGTTCCCCGAGAACATTCCGCGCGTGCTGCCGAAGCATCTTGCAGCCGAGATCGATCTCGACGCCATCAAGGCGCCGAAGGTCTTCTCCTGGCTTGCCCAGACCGGCGGCGTCGCGGCCAACGAAATGCTGCGCACGTTCAACTGCGGCGTCGGCATGATCGCCGTCGTTCCGGCGGAAAAGGCGCAGGACGTTGCAGCCGTGCTGGAAGCCGAGGGCGAAACCGTCTTCACGCTCGGCCGCATGGTTGCCCGCGCCGAAGGCGCGCATGGCACGATCTACAAGGGCAGCCTCGCCCTATGATGAACGACGTGACGGCAGGCAGGAAAAAAGTCGTCGTCTTGATCTCGGGCGGCGGCTCCAACTTGCTTTCGCTGGCCAAAGCTGCCGCCGAGCCTGGTTTTCCGGCCGAGATCGTCGCAGTGATTGCCGACAAGGCCGATGCCGGAGGCCTTGCCAAGGCTGCAGCGCTCGGCATCCCAACCTATGCGTTCCTTCGCAAGGATTTCGACAGCAAGGATGCGCACGAGGCGGCGGTCCTTGCCGAACTCGAGCGGCTGTCTCCCGATATTATCTGCCTTGCCGGCTATATGCGGCTGTTGTCGGCGAACTTCATCCAGCGCCACGAAGGCCGGATCATCAACATTCATCCGTCGCTTCTGCCGCTCTTTCCGGGTCTCCACACCCATCAGCGCGCCATTGACGCCGGCGTGAAAGTGGCGGGATGTACGGTGCATTTCGTCACCGAGGGCATGGATGAGGGTCCGATCGTCGCGCAGGCGGTCGTACCGGTTGTCGACGGCGACACGGCCGACACCCTTGCCGCTCGCGTGCTGACGGTCGAGCACCGCACCTATCCGATGGCGCTCAGGCTGCTGGCGGAAGGCAAAGCCTGGATGGAAGACGGACGGGTCGTCACGCAGGGCATCAGTCCCGTGCCCGCGTCTTCAACTCTGATTTCGCCGGCCGTATAAACCACCACTACTTTGCCGAAGCCAACCGCCGGTCGAGCGCGTCGAGCACACGCCGGGTCAAGGCGGGATAGTCCTCGTCGAAATGGTGACCGCCTTCGATCGCGACGACATCGACGCCCGCGCCCTTCAGGTCAGGGCAGGCGTCGTCTTCTTCCTCGGTGCCGTGAATGCACTGCACCAAAGAGGGGTCGATGTGCTTGATATCGTCGAGCGGATCGCCGCCATCGCCCTGCCCGGCCGCGCCGAGCCAGCCAAGCACCGAAATCTTGTAGTCGACCTGATGCGATAGCGCCATCAGCGTGACCTGCCGCACATGGGCGCGCTCTGCGGGCGGGAGCAGATTGAAAGTGCGTGGCAGGATATCGGCACCGAAGGAGTAACCGATCAAGAGAACATTGCGGACGTTCCAGCGCTTGCGATAGTAGCTCATCACCTTGGCGAGATCGTCGGCCGTCGCCTGCGGTTCGCGCTCGGACCAGAAATAACGCAGAGAATCGATGCCGACGACAGGGACACCTTGCTGCTGCAGGACGTCTCCGACCTGCTTGTCGATATCGCGCCAGCCGCCATCGCCGGAATAGATCACCGCCATGGTGTCGCGTGTCGGCTTGGTATCGAGCACCGTCAGGGGCAAGCCGAATGGATTGTCTGCCGCGCTCTCGCTGTCGATCAGATCCGTCAGATGACCTGATAGCGCCGCATAGGCTTCGTCGTTGCTGTCTTCCTGCGTGATATCAGGGTGTTTTTCGATGAGTTTAGCCACATGGCTTCGGCCGTCGTCGGATGCCGTCGGCGTAAAGACGACGGAGATCAGGTCCGGCAGGGCACCGTCCGTCAGGCCGTACACCATGCGATCGGCCTTCAAGGTCTTCTCCGCCGGCGTGCAGAGCTGCTTCGTCAGCGCAACGCCTTCCTCCGGATCGACCGCAAGCGTCTGGCCGATGGTCGCAGCCGGCGTCTGTGCGGCGATGGCCAGCGCCATGGCCCCGCCCGCTCCGACCCCGGCCACAATCGGCGGGAGGTAGGCATCGCTCTTGAGGACGCGCTGGACCTGCTGGCTCAACGCTTCGATATCCGACACCGTGTAGATGCAGTCGCCGTCGTCCTTGGCGAGCGAGGCAAGATAGGCCTTGAGGTCGATACCGATGACGACCGCCTTGTCGTCGACAAGGGCGCGAGCGACCGCATCTTCCTTGTCGCTCCAGCCATCCGCATTGGACAGCAGAACAACAAGGGCGGATGCCTTGTCCTTCGGGACGAGGATATGGGGTGCCGGGATCATGCCGGTGTCGTAGGTCGCCGCCGTCTCCTGCCCTAAAGCCGGTGCAACCGTCGCGATGGCGAGAAGGGCGGCACCTGCCAGAGGCTTCCAGATCATCGGGATCCGCATCATTTCTTCATCACTCCCTTGAGGCCGCCGCCGATCAGGAATGTTACATCCATCAAGGCAAGGATCGGATTGATGCCGCCGCTCGCCACGAGATAGCGCGGCTGCCAATGGGGGTGGAACTTCGACTTGAAGGCGCGAAGTCCCTTGAAATTGTAGAAGCGTTCGCCGTGCTCGAAGAAGGTTCGCCCTGCCCGATCCCAGACCGGCGCGATCTGGCGCGAGGACATACCAGACAGCGGCGCCATGCCAAGATTGAAGGTCCGGTACCCCTCGGCCTTCAGATATTCCATCACCTTCGCGAACAGGAAATCCATCGATCCCTTGGGGGCATCCGGCGAGAAGCGCATGAGATCGACGGTGCCTTCCTGCTTGGTTGCCGTCACCAGGATATTGGCGAAGGCGACGATCCGTCCCTCGTAGGTGAGGATCGCGACCGGCTGTTCGGCCAGATACTCAGGATCGAAAGCCCCAAGCGAAAAACCCTTTTCCTTGGCATTGTGATGGGCAAGCCATGCATCGGAAATCGCCGTCAATTCGCCCATGATCGCCGGAACGTCTGCTGGAGCCACCATTTTGAACTCCAGCCCGTCGCGCTGGGCGCGGCTGACCTGCTGGCGCAGATTGGCCCACTTGCCGCCCTTCATCTCGAAACGGGCGAGATCGACATGGGCGAGCTCGCCGAGCCTGAAGGCGCGAAGTCCCGCATCGGCATAGTAGGCGAGCCCAAGTGGCGAAACCTGATAGAACACCGCGCGGCAGCCGCTGGCGCGGGCCCTCTCGAAGAACTGCCAGATCAGTTCCGGCCAGGCATCGACCGGCCCCACCGGGTCGAACAGCGCGATCCACGAGCGGGCGCGCTGGCCATACATGATGAAGGCGCGACCATCGGCGGAAAACATCAGGCTCTTGTCTCCCATGCGCACCAGATTGGCATCGGACATGTCCTGCGCCTCGACGATCGCCAATGCCCGCTCCATGGCATCGTCGGTTGCCGGCTCCGCGCCTGAGGCCGCCGGGCGCATCAGGCTCCAGATGGCAACAGCGCTGGCGCCGATCGTCACACCCAGAAGCGCACGCAGGCCGCGCGGCGCCTCGGCAGAGAATTCGAACTGCCACCAGAGTTCATGGCTGTATTCGACGTCGCGATAGACGAACAGCAGGACGACCAGCCCACCCAGGCAGATCACCCCGAGTGCCGTCAACCACGGCAGCGTCAGCGCCTGGCCGAAGAGCGAAGCCGGCCGAACAAACAGACGGCGGCTGGCGAGGAGACCGACGAGAAAGAAGGCAAGCATGCCGGCCTCGACCAGCGCGATCGCCTTGATCAGCGAAAGCAGCAGTGCGGCAACGGCGATTGCGACCGACGCCCACCAGGCGCCATCGAGCCGCTGTGCGAGCCCGCGCGAGACGATGACGAGCGCAAGGCCGAGCAAGCTTGCCAGAAAGTGCGCGCCCTCGACGATCGGCAGCGGCAGCAGACCCTCGAGGAAGGCGAGATTCTCATCCGGCGTCGGCGTGACGCTCGACAGCACCAGCATGATCGCCAGCACGATGCCGAGTGTTGCCAGGAGAAGCGGCGTGATACGGCCGCCGATACGGCGCACGCTGGAGGCGACGGGATGGCCGGAAAGCTGACGAAGCTCGGTGCCGATGACAACCGCGATCGCGATCAGCAGCGGCAGCACGTGATAAATGACACGGTAGAGAACCAGCGCACCGAGGATCGTGTCGACATCGGCGCTGTGACCGAGCGTGGCGATGATGATCGTCTCGAAGACGCCGAGCCCGGCCGGAACATGGCTGAGAACGCCGATACCGACGGCAAGCGAATAGATCGCCAGGAAGGCGGGCCAACCGATTGTGCCCGCCGGAAGCAGCACGTAGAGCACCGTCGCCGATGCCGCCAGATCCAGCGCCGTGACGAGGAACTGGCGCGAGGAGGTGCGCGAATCCGGCAGGCGCAGTGTGAAGCGCCCGAGGCTGACCTCATGACCGTCACGCGCCTTGACGAAGACAGCGAGCACGACGCCGAGAATGGCAACCGCGATCATCCGCAGCCAGAAGGGGTTAAGACCCGTCAAGGGCGCCACATATTCGCCGACGGCGAGCAGGCTCAGGCACGTGACCGTCAAAAGCCCAAGGCCGAAGGCGAGCGTCACGAAGGCGATGATCCGGGCGATGTTTTCCGGCTCGATGCCCAGCCGCGAATAGGACCGGTAGCGGATGGCGCCGCCACTCAAGGCGCCAAAGCCGGCCGTGTTGCCGACCGCATAGGCGCAGGCCGCCGTCAACGCGACATCGGCATAGGGCAGCTTGCGCCTGACGTAATCAAGCGCGCCGACATCGTAGAAGGTGAGCGCGAAAAAGCTCAAGGCGGTGAAGAACACCGCCGCGGCGACAGAGGTCCAGCTGGTATCTGCAAGCGCCTGGACCACGTCGCCGTACTGCACTTCGGAGGTCAGATGAAAGATCGCCAACCCGAAGAGGGCGATCACCAGCAATGTCGCAAGTGCCTGCAGATAGCGCCGGTTACGGCGCAGAAAGGGTCTCCATCCTACCTCGATCTGCTGATCGTCGTTGGCTGCACGTTCCGTAAGGGAGGACGTCATGGGTTGCCCATGTCATTGATGAAGACATCAGCGCTGTAGCCTACCCGAGAACGATCAAAAAGTGAAATATCCGTAATGTATTGTTCTCTTATAAAACAAGGTCTTATGCCGTGAGCTTGCCGCGGTTCAGCTGGGCCCACTGCAGCAGCATGATGGTTTTGGCATCGCAGATCTCGCCGGTCGCGATCATGGCGACCGCTTCATCAAAGGGAATTTCGAGAACCTCGATATCCTCGCCCTCATGCGCCAGGCCGCCGCCATCACCGGCCTTTTCTGTGACATCAACAAGCCCAACGAAGAAGCTGGTGCGCTCGGTGAGCGCGCCGGGGCTCATATAGGCATCGAAGAGGTGAGTGGCCTTGTCGACATGGTAGCCGGTCTCCTCCAGCACCTCACGGCAGATCGCGACTTCAGGCGTATCGTCGTCGAGCAGGCCGGCCGGCGCTTCGATCATATAGGCGGGATCGCCCTGCAGCAGCACCGGCACGCGCAGCTGGCGGACGAGCACGACGCTCTCACGCCTCGGATCGAACAGCAGGATGGTCGCGGCGCTGCCGTGATCATGCACTTCACGCGTGAGCGTCGCCGTGCCGCCGCCTGACATGTCCTGCTCAAGGGTGATTTCTTCCAGATGAATGAAACCGTCCGAGAGCGTGCGCCGCTCGATGATCCTGACACGGGGATCGTGGTGGTTCGTCATGGCGGGGTCCTTGGTCGGGAGAGGAAAGGATGTGGTCGCAGTCGACCGTCAGTGAATGTGTTCCGAAGGGGCGCAGCTTTCGCGTTCCATCTGCAAGGTCGTGTGGTGCAGGTCGAACTCGTCGCGCAACCGTTGTTCGATCGCACGCCGCACCGTCTCGCCGTCGGCCTCTTCCGCCAGAACGACATGCGCCGTCAGCGACGGCTGGCTCTGGGTGATCGCCCAGAGATGCAGATCATGCACCGAGGCAACGTCGGGCACGGTCGTGATTGCCGCATGGATATCGGCCAGGCGCATGCCAGGCGGCACGCCTTCCAGCAGAATGTTGACGCAGTCCTTCAGCAGCACCCAGGTGCGCGGAAAAACCATGAAGCCGATACCAACGGCGAGCAACGAATCGACCCATTGCCAGCCGGTAAACCAGATGATCGCCGCGCCTGTTATCACCGCCAGCGACCCGAGCATGTCCGACCAGACCTCGAGATAGGCGCCCTTGACGTTGAGGCTCTCGTCCTTGTGGCTGGTCAGAAGCCGCATGGAGATCAGGTTGACGACAAGACCGATGACGGCAATCAGCAGCATGCCGCCCGACTGGATTTCCTGCGGCAGCGACAGGCGCTGCCAGGCCTCGTAGAGAATGTAAAAGGCGACGGCGAGCAGCAGCAGGGCGTTGAAGGCCGCCGCGAGAATCTCGAAGCGGGCATAGCCGTAGGTGCGCAGCAGATCCGACGGCCGGCGGCCGACATGGATGGCGACCAGCGCGATGGCCAATGCCGCCGCGTCGGTCAGCATATGCATCGCATCCGAGATCAGCGCCAGGCTGCCGGTCAGAATGCCGCCGACGACCTCGGCCAGCATGAAGCCGCCCGTCAGCCCGAGCGCACCCCAGAGACGCGAGACTGGCGTGTTGCTGACATCCGCATGTTGATGGTCGCCGCTCATGAAGGCATCCGGTGGCTAGAGTCAGGGTGCCGGTTTCACCCAGACCCTGTTGTCATGGAAAGCCGCGCCGCCATAGGGCGCAACTGCATCGGCGCCAGTAAGCACATTGATGCCCTCCCCGTCGAGATGGGCGCCGTTCGGCCACAGGCCTTCAGCGATCACCACGCCGCGCCGCGCGCCGCCGCCGACCACCACATGCAGGCGCACTTCGCCGCGTTGGTTGCCGAGCTTGACGATATCACCGTCGCCGACGCCAAGTGAGGCGGCGTCATCCGCATGCATCATTACCATCGGGCGGACTTCCTTCTGGATCGACGACGGGGTCTCGGCGAAGGTCGAATTGAGGAAAGAGCGCGCCGGCGAGGTAGCGAGACGGAAGGGGTGTTTCGCATCCGTGACCTCGATCAGGTCGACATGATCAGGGAACTCAGGCAGTGCCGCATGCGGCCCCTGCAGACCCATCGACTTCGGGGGACGGTTCGGCGCCGGCGTGCCGGTCCAGTCCGCCTTGAAGCGGAATTTGCCGTCGGGATGACCGAAGCCCTTGAGATAATGCGCGTCCTCGAACGCCGGCTGACAGTCGAGCCACTTCTCGCGCTTCATCTCGTCATAGCCGATGCCGTAGTTGGCAAGCAGCCGGTCGAGATGCTGGCGCTCGCTCAACCCAAAGCCGGCATGATCGGCGACGCCGAGGCGCCTCGCCAGTTCCTCAATGACGAAGAGATTGGTGCGCACGGTCGATGGCGGCTCCACCACCTTCGGCCCAATCAGGATGTGTTGATGGCCGCCGCCGCGATAAAGGTCGTCATGTTCCAGGAACATCGTCGCCGGCAGCACGACATCCGCAAGCTGCGCCGTGTCGGTCATGAACTGTTCGTGCACCGCGACAAACAGGTCGTCCCGCAGGAACCCGCGTTTCACCAGCCTTTGTTCCGGGGCGACGTTCACCGGATTGGTGTTCTGGATCAACATCGCCGTCACCGGGCCGCCATGGCGCAGCGCCTCGGCATCGCCGGTCAGCACCCGCCCGATCTGCGACTGGTCGAGCATGCGCACATCAGGATCGTGGAATGCGGTGCCGACAAGCTCACGCTTGTCGAGCTTGAAGATGTCGTTGTTGGAATGAAACGCCCCGCCGCCTTCGTGCTTCCACGATCCAAGAACCGTGGCAACGGAGGCGGCTGCATGGATCGCCACCGATCCGTTGCGCTGGCGGGTAAAGCCGTAACCGAGGCGGAAAAAGCTCTTCGGCGTCGTGCCGACGAGTTTCGCGAACGCCTCGATCTCCTGGACGGACAGACCGGTGATCGCCGACGCCCATTCGGGGCTGCGCGACTTCAGATGCGTTTCGAGCCCGGTCGGGTCATCGGCGAATTCGGCCATGTAGGCGCGGTCGGCATAACCGTCGCGGAAGGCGACATGCATCACCGCGCAGGCGAGCGCCGCATCCGTGCCCGGTCTCAGCACCAGGCCCATATCGGCCTGCTTGACCGTGGGATTGTCGTAGATGTCGATGACGACGATCTTGGCGCCGCGATCCTTGCGGGCCTTCACCGCGTGGGTCATGACGTTGACCTGGGTGGCGACCGCGTTTGTCCCCCAGATCACCACGCAGTCGGACTTCGCCATCTCGCGCGGGTCGGGGCCGCGCAGCGAGCCGGTTGCCATCGAGAAACCGGTCCAGGCCATATTGGTGCAGATCGAGCCGAAGAAGCCGGAATAGCGCTTGGCGTGGCGCAACCTGTCGATGGAATCGCGTTGCACTTGCCCCATGGTACCGGCGTAGAAATAGGGCCAGATGGCTTCGGCCCCATGCTTCTGCTCGGCCCTGACGAACTGGTCGGCGATCTCGTCGAGTGCCGCCTCCCAGGAAATCTCCTGCCAGTTGCCGCTGCCCTTCGCTCCGGCGCGCCGCTGTGGCACCATCAGCCGGTCAGGATGATAGATGCGCTCGGAATAGCGCGCGACCTTGGCGCAGATGACGCCAGCGGTGTATGTGTTGGCGGCGGCACCGCGCACGCGGCCGATGCGGCCTTCGGCCGTCAGGTCCACTTCCAGCGCGCAAGCCGAGGGACAGTCGTGCGGACAGACGGAGTGGCCGATCGACTTTTCTGCTTTGATGGGGGTCGCAACGTTCATGGCTTTTCTATATGGCATCGACAATCGGGCTCAAAGAGCCAAACGCGCATCCATCGAAACAATTGATCACAGCCATCGGCGGCCCTCATGAACTATCGGCATATCTATCACGCGGGCAATTTCGCCGATGTTCTCAAGCATGCGGTGCTGGCACGGCTCGTCACCTATCTCCAGCAAAAGGAGAAGGCGTTCCGGGTTCTCGACACCCATGCCGGCATCGGTCTCTACGATCTGTCGAGCGAAGAAGCGCAGAAGACCGGCGAGTGGCGCGACGGCATCGGCCGGCTGCTCGAGGGTGATCTGCCAGCGCCGGTCGCAGCTATTCTCGAACCCTATCTGGCGACCGTTCGCGAGCTCAACACCGGTTCGGAGCTGACGCGTTATCCCGGCTCTCCGAAGCTGGTTCGCATGCTTTTTCGCCCGCAGGACCGTCTGTCGGCGATGGAATTGCACCCTGATGACTACGAGACGCTGCACCGGCTCTTCGACGGCGACTTCCAGAGCCGGATCACCGAGCTTGACGGCTGGCTGGCGCTTGGCGCTCACCTGCCGCCCAAGGAAAAGCGCGGCCTCATCCTGGTCGACCCGCCCTTCGAGATCGAGGGAGAATACGAACGGCTCGCCGACGGCCTCGCCAGGGGTTATCGACGCTTTGCCGGCGGCACCTTCTGCCTGTGGTACCCCCTGAAGAAGAATGCGCCGATCAAGGCCTTCCATGAGGCACTCAAGGCGCTCAACATCCCGAAAATGCTCTGCGCCGAGCTTGCCGTGCGCAGCGACCGCGACACCACGGGATTGTCGGGTTCGGGCCTGATCATCGTCAACCCACCCTTCACGCTCAAGAGTGAACTCGACGTGCTGTTGCCCTTCTTGAAAACCCGGCTCGGACAAGACCGTTTCGCTTCGGCACGCTGCTTCTGGCTGCGTGGGGAAGAAGCAGCAACTCGGGGCCTTGACTGAAAGGCTCTTAAAGCCGCAATCTTGCGAGACGATCCAGGGAGACGCCCATGACTCGCAAGCTCGCCGCAACGCTTCTGGCCTCGCTTTCCTTCGCCGCCACGACAGCGCCCGCCGCTTCGGCGGCCGACTATCTCGGGACCTACCGCGACCAGCCGACGTCCTATAGCGCGGGCGTCTGTGGCGACGCCTCGGTTCTCGGCTTCATCACCTCGCGGTTCGAATACAAGGCGGCGAACTATCTGCACGCCAATCTCTCGATCGCCGAGATCCGCAACATGGGCCAGAACCGGCTGGAACTACGCGACTACACGCACCGCGTCGAGCGCGAGTATTGCCGCGCGACTGCCGTCATGACGGATGGCGACCAGCGGCCGCTCTATTATCTCATCGAGCGCAACTGGGGCTTTGCCGGCATCGGCCGGAGCATCGAGTTCTGCGTCGGCGGCCTCGATCCCTGGTATGTCTACGGCGCACATTGCGCTTCGCTTCGCTGACCATGCCGAGGTATTGCCGACAGCGCCGGCTCCTGCCGGCGCTTTTCGTTGTGTTGGCACTTGTCGGCTGCAGCGAAGACAGCGCCGAGAAGAAGCCGCCATTGCAAACTGCAGGCCACACAAAAACGGATGTCGCCCTCCCCGTCGGCCAGGGCTTTGATTTCTACGTCCTCTCACTCTCTTGGTCGCCGACTTGGTGCGATGACAACGACCCATCAGGCAAAATCGGACAGTGCAAGATCGGCAGCAACCGCGGGCTGATCGTACATGGGCTGTGGCCGCAGGATGAGCGAGGGTACCCCGATTTCTGCCCGACGCGCCAATCCGATCGTGTGCCGGAAGCGCTCGGCCGCCAGTATCTCGATCTCATTCCTTCGATGGGGCTGATCGGCCATCAATGGCGCAAACATGGCACCTGCTCGGGCCTCAGCCAGCAGGACTATTTCGCCGTGACACGTGCAGCGCGCGAGCGCGTTGCATTGCCGGCGGAACTCGGTGCTGCGCGTCGCGAAAATTCGATGTCCGTCAGCGCCATCGAGGCCGCGTTCGTGGCCAGAAATCCGGGCATGACGACAAACGCCGTCGCTGTTACCTGCGAGGGCAAGCGGCTGGAGGAAATCAGGATCTGCTTCGACAAGGCGCTGAGCTTCCGGCCCTGCCCCGAAGTGGATCGCCAGGCCTGCCGAAGAGACACCGTGACACTGCCTCCAGCATCCTAGGCCGATACCTTGCCAATGGGTGCGGGAGCCGCTCCTATGTTTTGAAACTGCGTGTGGCCTTCCGTACTCGATTTCGGGCGGTGCGCGCGAAAGTGAAAGATGCTCGATGAGAATACTCTACTCGCCCACATCCCCCTACTCCAACAAGGTCCGCATGGCCGCGCATTATGCCGGGTTTGCGGTTGAAAGCGTGCTGACCGATACCAATGCCAACTCGCCAGAGCTTATCGGCAGCAATCCGCTCGGCAAGATTCCGACGCTGATTACCGGCGATGGCAAGTCTATCTACGACAGCCGCACGATCATGCACTTCATCGACCGGGGAACGAAAGGCAAGCTCTACCCGAAGAATGCCGGCAAGCGCTTGGATATCGAAATCCTCGAGGCGCTGTGTGACGGCATTTGTGACTGCCTGCTGGCGATCGTCTACGAGAAGCGCATCCACCCGCCGGAAAAGGTCCATCAGCCCTGGATCGACATGCAATGGACGAAGATCGAACGCGGCCTCGACCATCTGAACGAAAACCTACCCAAGACCGGAGCCAAGCTGCATGCGGGGCATTTCGCGCTCGCGGCACTGCTGCGCTACATTGAGCTGCGCTTCAGCGGCGAATGGCAGCGGGGTCGCGCCAAGCTCAAGAACTGGCCGGCGAAGTTCGAAAAGCACTTTCCGGATTATTCCAAATTCAAAGCATAAAAAAAGGCCGGGTCACCCCGGCCTTCTTTCTTTGATCCGGCAGAAGCCGATCAGAACTTCACACCCATACCGACGCGAACGCTCTGCTCATCGTAACCGGTCGAGACGCTCGTACCGCCCATATGGAAGTCCTTCGAGCCGTAGTCCGTGTAGCGATACTCAACGCGGGCGGTGATGTTGTCCGTCACGAAGGTTTCGGCACCAGCACCAGCCGTCCATCCGACCATGGTCTTGTCGTCGGCGCCAGCCTGAGTTCTAACTTTGGCGTTACCGACGGCGAGACCGGCCGTGCCGTAAACCAGGACCGGGTTCAGATCGACACCGACGCGGCCGCGGATCGAGCCGTTCACACCTTGCGTAACGCTGCGGTTGCTGGAATGAGAATCGTTGCCGGCGTAGCCGATATCGGCTTCACCACCGTAAACCATTTGGCCGCTCTGAACGTTGTAGCCGCCATAGAGGCCGCCGCCAAATCCAACCGCGGGGTTGTTGCCGGTCGCGTCGGCTTCGCCATGGCGCCAATCAACGGTACCACCGACATAAGCGCCCGACCAGTTCTTCGCAGCCGGCTCGGTGTATTCAGCCGCCGGAGCCGCCGGAACTTCGTCGATCGCGTCTGCAGCGTGGGCGGCCTGGAAGGCGATGAGGGATACGGCCGAAGCCATGAGGGTGGTGGTGAACGTACGCATAAATATTCTCCTTTACGAACCGATGCCTCGAGGGTTGGGATCCCGCAATGAAACATCGGACAACTTTCAATTAACCCGCCCGGTTGAGCTGAAATTGGCCAGCAAATGAGGATTCACAAGAGCCAAAATGTGAAATTTTGGTGGCACAATCACGCCCAAAGTTTGATGTTGCTTTCACGCCACAGGAGTTTTATTAACCATCTTTCAAGATTAACGAAAGATATACTATATGGCTTCAAAATAATACAATTTACGCGAATTCCATTAATTTTTGCGAAATGAATCGTCAGGGAGAGTTTCAGGGCGGCGTTTCTTGCCTATATCTTCGTCCGCTGGCGCGAAGATTCGAAAAGCGGGATGAAACGTGAAGAAATCACTGAAGGCGGCACTCGTAACCGGTGGCGCCAAACGGATCGGCAAGGCTATAGTTGAAGACCTCGCGGCGCACGGCTTCGCGGTCGCAATCCACGCCAATGGCTCGCTCGATGAGGCGGAGGCGCTTGCGGCTTCGCTTGTCAAAACCGGGGTCGCAGCCGTTGCCGTGAAGGCGGACCTTACCGACACACAGGAAACCTTGGCGCTGATGGCGCAAGCCAACGAAGCGCTCGGACCGATCGACCTGATCGTCAACAATGCCTCGCTGTTCAAGAAGGATAGCCTCGACGCTTTCGACGAAGCCGTCTGGGACCGGCATTTCGCCCTGCATGTAAAAGCACCCTCCCTGCTCGCCCGCGATTTTGCCCGCCAGCTGCCACGCGGCGTCTCCGGCCTCGTCGTCAATGTGATCGACCAGCGCGTCTGGTCTCCAAACCCGCGTTTTTATTCCTATATGTTGTCCAAGTCCGCACTGTGGACGGCAACACAAACGATGGCTCAGGCACTTGCGCCGGATATTCGCGTCAACGGCATCGGCCCCGGGCCGACACTGCCGAACGAGCGGCAGGATCCTCGCGATTTCCAGGCTCAGGTCGATGCGGTGATCCTCAAGCGCGGTCCGGCGCTCGGCGAATTCGGGCGGACGATCCGATTCCTTTTCGACACGCCGTCGATTACCGGACAGATGATCGCGCTGGATGGCGGCCAGCACCTCGCCTGGGAAACGCCTGATATCAGGGAGATAGTGGAATGAACGGACGCGTGCCGACTGACGGCGGCATCCTTTATGACGGCAATGACATCGAAGACGACGACGACCTGATCGAGGCGCCTGAAGGCGTGCCCGCAGGCCCGGCGATCGAGTGGGCGGAGAATCGCAACGAGGTCGTGGGCCTCAAGGGCGCCGAACTGATCCAGGCCTTCGTCAAGCGGCTGCCGAACGGCCCTGGCGTCTATCGCATGTTCAATGAGGCCGGCGACGTCCTTTATGTCGGCAAGGCACGCAGCCTGAAGAAGCGCGTCGGCAACTACGCCCAGGGGCGCGGCCACTCCAACCGTATTTCGCGGATGATTCGCGAAACGGCGAACATGGAGTTCGTCACCACCCGCACGGAGATCGAGGCGCTTCTGCTTGAAGCCAACCTGATCAAGCGGCTCCGGCCGCGTTTCAACGTGCTTCTGCGCGACGACAAGTCCTTTCCCTATATTCTGGTCACCGGCGACAGCCGTGCGCCCGCCCTTTACAAACATCGCGGCGCACGCAGCCGAAAGGGCGATTATTTCGGCCCCTTCGCATCGGCGGGCGCCGTCGGACGCACGATCAACTCGCTGCAGCGCGCCTTTCTGTTGAGAACTTGCACCGACAGTGTGTTCGAGACACGCACGCGTCCTTGTCTTCTGCACCAGATCAAGCGCTGTTCGGCGCCCTGCACGGGCGAAATCAGCAATGAGGGTTATGCCGAACTTGTGCGCGAGGCCAAGGACTTCCTCTCCGGCAAGAGCCAGGCGGTGAAAGCGACGATTGCGGCGGCGATGGGCGAGGCTGCGGAAAACCTCGACTTCGAACGTGCCGCACTTTATCGCGACCGGCTCGCAGCACTCAGCCACGTTCAAAGCCACCAGGGCATCAACCCGGCCGGCGTCGAAGAGGCGGACGTCTTTGCGATCCACCACGAGGGCGGAACCTCCTGCATCCAGGTGTTCTTCTTCCGCACCGGGCAGAACTGGGGCAACCGCGCCTATTTCCCGAAGGCGGACCCATCGCTGCCGACGGCAGAGGTGCTTTCGGCCTTCCTCGCGCAGTTCTACGACGACAAGCCCTGTCCGCGGCAGATCCTGCTGTGCGAGGCAGTCGAGGAGCAGGAACTGCTCGGCCAGGCGCTCAGCGAAAAGTCGGGCTACAAGGTGTCGATCCAGGTGCCTCAACGCGGCGAAAAGAAGGATCTTGTTGATCACGCGCTTGCCAACGCCCGCGAGGCGCATGGCCGCAAGTTGGCTGAAACCGCGTCGCAGTCGCGACTGCTCGAAGGTTTTGCCGAAACGTTCAAGCTCGAACGCGCCCCACGGCGGATCGAGATCTACGACAACTCCCACATCATGGGCACCAATGCCGTCGGCGGCATGGTGGTCGCCGGCCCTGAAGGTTTCGTCAAAGGCCAGTATCGCAAGTTCAACATCAAATCGACCGACATCACGCCCGGCGACGACTTCGGCATGATGCGCGAGGTGATGACCCGCCGCTTCTCGCGCCTGCTCAAGGAAGAAGGCAAACCGGACCGGACTGCCGAGGTCGCCGAAGATGCAGCCTTCCCGGCCTGGCCGGACGTCATCCTGATCGACGGCGGCCAGGGACAGATGACGGCTGTCCGCACGATCCTGAGGGAATTGGATGTCGAAGACTGCGTGACGGCGATCGGCGTCGCCAAGGGTGTCGACCGCGACGCCGGGCGCGAGCGTTTCTTCGCGCTCGGGCGCGACAGCTTCACCCTGCCGCCGCGAGATCCGGTGCTCTATTTCATCCAGCGCCTACGGGACGAGGCGCACCGTTTTGCCATCGGCTCCCACCGCGCGCGGCGCAAGAAGGAGATGGTCAAGAACCCGCTCGACGAGATTGCCGGTATCGGGCCGACGCGCAAGCGAGCATTGCTCACCCATTTCGGTACCGCCAAGGCCGTTTCCCGCGCCGGCATGAACGACCTGATGGCGGTCAACGGCATTTCCGAAGCGGTCGCCCGGCTGGTCTACGAGCATTTCCATGAGGACGCGGCAAAATGACCGTTGCAGCGCAGCATGTCGAAGAGGACACGCGGAAGACGCTGTAATGGTTCAACCTTGCCGCATCGTTTCGCCCCCCGATCGATACCGATTTAAGGAATTATGCAGTGGCAATTCACCGGGCGTTCAGGTGAGATGCGCCAATTATGACAACCTTCGCACAATGATTTGTTGACCTGAGGGTCGCAAAGTCATTCTGTACCTCCGAGGAAGACAGAGAACCCGAATCCATGCCCACGCCCGTCGCCTACAGCATCCCCAACCTGCTCACCTATTTCCGAATCCTGATCGTGCCGCTGATCGTGCTCTGCTTCTTCGTCGAAGGCCGGCTGCACAGTTCGGATTTTGCGCGCTGGACGGCGGTCACTCTCTTTGCCATCGCCTCGATCACCGACTTCTTCGACGGTTATCTCGCCCGCATCTGGAAGCAGACCTCGAACATCGGCAAGATGCTCGATCCGATCGCCGACAAGCTGCTGGTCGCCTCGATCCTGCTGCTCGTTGCCGCCGACGGCACGATTGCCGGCTGGTCGATCTGGGCCGCCATCATCATTCTGTGCCGCGAGATCCTCGTTTCGGGTCTGCGCGAGTATCTGGCAGCGCTGAAGGTCAGCGTCCCGGTTACCCGCATCGCCAAGTGGAAGACGACGATCCAGATGGTGGCGATCGTCTTCCTGCTGGCCGGCCCCGCTGGCGACAAGATCCTGCCCTATACGACCGAGGCCGGTATCGTTCTGCTGTGGATTGCCGCGGCGATCACGCTCTACAGCGGTTACGACTATTTCCGCGCCGGCCTGAAACATGTGGTCAACGAATGAGCACCGTCAATCTCGTCTACTTCTCTTGGGTGCGCGAACGCATTGGCAAGGGTGAGGAAACGCTGGAAGTCCCGGCCGACGTCGTCACCATTGCCGATTTGCTTGCGCATCTGAAAACCCTTGGGGAAGAATACGAGACGGCGCTCGAGCACCAGAACGTCATCCGCGCAGCGATCAACCAGGAGCATGTCGAGCATGGCGAACCGATCGCCGGCGCGCGCGAGATCGCTCTCTTCCCGCCGATGACCGGTGGCTGACGCCATGGGCGCGGCCGTCACCGTGCGCGTGCAGCGCGAGGACTTCGATCTTTCGGCCGAGGTTTCCAAGCTCTCTTCCGGCCGCCCTGACATCGGGGCGGTTGTGACGTTTTCGGGCCTCTGCCGCGACGAAGCGGGCACGCTGACCGCTCTCGAGTTAGAGCATTATCCTGGAATGGCCGAAGCCGAAATCGAACGCATCTGCAGGCTGGCGGTCGAACGCTTCGGGCTGCAAGCGGCAACGGCGATCCATCGCTACGGCAAGATCAATCCCGGCGAAAACATCGTGCTGGTGATCACCGCCTCGCCGCACCGGCAGGCGGCTTTCGATGGCGCCAACTTCATCATGGATTTCCTCAAGACCTCCGCTCCCTTCTGGAAGAAGGAGCACTCGAGCGACGGAACGGCCGGCGGTTGGGTCAGCGCCAAGGATGCCGACGACACGGCGCGTGATCGCTGGAAACGCTGACATCAGGGGATGATTTTCTCCTGCCGCGTCACCGCGAGCACGATGACGAGGAAGCCGAAGATCGCGAAATCCCGCCAGAGGATCGGGCCATACGCGCCCCAGAGCGTTTCGAGCAGGCCGATCGCTGCTGCACCGAGCGCGGCACAAAGCGGCGAGGTCTGGCCGCCGATCGCCGCGATGAACAGCACCTTGACCCCGAAGGTTAGCCCGGTGCCGAAATCCATGTTGCCATAGTAGGACGCGGCCAGGATGCCACAGCAGGCGGCGATCAGCGACGCGGCGCCATAGGCGGCGATATAGACACGCGCCGCATCGATGCCGCACAGGGCAGCAGCGCCACGATCCTCTGACACCGCTCGCCACGACCGCCCGGCGCGACTATGCGCCAGAAACCAGTGACCGCTCGCGACCAGCGCCACCATCAACAGCGTGTTGAGCAACTGGATCACCGTCAGCGTCACCGGGAACTTGGCATCGGACCAGAAGACGATGTTGCCGTTCAGAAACGGTGGCAGCCACAGGCTCTTCGTTTCCGACGCCAGCCGCGCGGTCTCCATCAGCACCAGAAGACAGCCAAGCGACGCGACGACGACAGTGTTGGCCGACGAGAATGCAAGCGGGCGCATCACATAGCGCCCGGCGACAAGCCCTGCCCCGACGCCGAGTGTGAGGCCCGCTGCGGCGCCGAGGCCGAGCGCTACCGGCAGCACCAGCCACAGTTGGTTCCAGCCGAAATTGGCAAACAGCACGAACATCTGGCCGGCGAAGGCAAAGAGAGCACCGTAGGTGAGATCGGCCCGGCGGGTCACGGCAAAGGCGATGGCATAGCCGAATGCCAGCGCAGCATAGAGCGCGGCGATAGGGACGGCATTGGCGATCTGCTGCAGGAAATAGAGCATGGCGCATCCGGGAGCGTGACAACATCAATATAACTGGTAAAATCACATTTACCAGTTAGGATTTGTTCATGACCTTCACCTGGACCGCACACCGATTTGCCGGCGGCGCGCTGGCGCTGGATGTCGCCAACTCCGTCATCCTGCGCTTTGATCCCGCGAGGCGGATCGATCGCTTTGCCGACGTCCCGGCGCTCGACGGCTTCGCCGGAGCCGCCAACCGGTTCTGCGCCGAGAGCCAACGCTTTGGCACGCTGTTGCCCGTTGCCGAGCCGAACCGCACCAGGCTCTTGACGTTGCGCGAGGCAACGGATCGGCATTTTCGGGCGCAGGCGGAGGCCGAGCAGCGGGTAGACTTGATGGCCGACCTGCTCGAGGCGATCGCCGCGGTGTTGCGTGGTGCCGGCAACGGTGGAGACGCCGTCGCGCTCGACACCGCTACGGCCCATTCCGCACTCAGCCTCGTCGCCAATCCCGAACCCGATCGGCTGAAGATCTGCCCCAATTGCGGCTGGCTATTTCTGGACAGGAGCCGCAACCGCAGCCGGACCTGGTGCGACATGGCCGTCTGCGGCAACCGCAGCAAGGCCAAGCGTCACTATCGCCGCAGCAAGGAGGAGGCACAATGATAACACGGACGATTGCAACGCTTGCGGCCATGATGACGGTGATGCTGATCGCCGGCTGCCAACGGGAGACCGGCCCCGATCCGCTAAAGCTGACTGGCAAGATGTTCATCTTCAACTACCGCCTCGCCTATGCCGTCTACACGATCACGCTCCAGAAGACGGAGCCCGTGCCCGAGGGTAGCATTGTCATCGCGACATTCGAGAACCCGGTGGGCGGCGAGTCGCTCAAGGTGACGCGCAAGCTCTTTCCAAAGCTCGACAGAGTGGTGCTGGAAAGTCCCGATCTGACTTGTGTGAAAAAGGAAAGGCCCTATGCGGTGACGATCGAGGTGAAAGGACCTGCGGGCGAAACGCTGCAGAAACTGGAGACCACCGTCACCTCCGATGTCGACCAAGATATCTTGCCGGCGAAGCCACTGGTCGAGGGTCCGGCATACGACAAGAATCCGGCGGTCTTCCGGGACGGCAAGGCGCCGGAGCATTTTGAAACGGCAAAGTGCCCGATATGAAAAAACCGGAGCGTTTCCGCTCCGGTTCAATCGAGTGATTTCAAGCCGTTATGGCCGGAAATGCAGATATTGAATTCAGCCGACGATTTCGGTGCCGGAGAACCAGTATGCGATTTCTTCAGCAGCCGTTGCCGGAGCGTCCGAACCGTGAACCGAGTTTTCGCCGATCGAAAGGGCGTGAACCTTGCGGATCGTGCCTTCATCAGCGTTTGCCGGGTTGGTGGCGCCCATGATTTCGCGGTTCTTGGCGATGGCGTTTTCGCCTTCGAGAACCTGAACGATGGTCGGGCCCGAAGACATGGACTCGACGAGTTCGCCGAAGAACGGACGTTCCTTGTGAACGGCGTAGAAGCCTTCAGCTTCGCGGCGGCTCATCCAGACGCGCTTGGAAGCAACGACGCGCAGGCCGGCGTCTTCGAGCATCTTGGTGATGGCGCCGGTCAGGTTACGCTTCGTTGCGTCCGGCTTGATCATCGAAAAGGTACGTTCAATCGCCATTGGCTCAATTCCCTTGTTTTCTTGAGAAGTGGCGGTTCATTAGCCGCCAATTCCGCGCAAAACAAGGGGGTTCACTCACGATTCGCCGCGAGCCTTGCGGGTTTCACGCCGCTGTCACAGAGCGGCCGATGCCATCGTGCAGGTCGAGGCAACGCTCGAACCAGTCTGTGACCGGATCGCCTTGGGAAAGCAGGCGTTGCGGCGAAACGATACGCGCCCATTGCAGCGCACCGAAGACGATGTAGTCGGCAAAGAGTGGCCGCTCGCCGCCGAGATAGGGCTGAAACTTCAGCATATGGCGCAGCGGCTCAAGCTTGTCGGAGAAGGTCGCAAGGGCCGCGCCTCCGGTTTCAGCCACCGCTTCGAGCGAAGTGCCGAAGCGCGCCTCGCGACTTTCGCGGAAATAGACCCGATCGACCGGATCGAGCCTGTCGTGAATATCCTTGATGATGATGCGAGCGATTGCCGGATGCAGCGTCGTCTGCGACCAGCCCTCGATGAAGCGGGCCATGGCCATGCCGCCCGGTCCGCCAAACAGCGACGGCCGATCCGGGTAGTTCTCGTCGAGATAGACGGCAATCTCAAAACTGTCCTGTACCAGCCGGTCGCCGTCGCGCAGAAGCGGCACGAGCTTGGTGGCGCCTTCCTCTACCTTGGGGATCTCGGTAAAGCCGATCGGAACGACGTCGAAGTCGAGCCCCTTATGCGCAAGCGACAGCTTGGTCTTCCAGACATGCGGTGAAAAAGGTCGGGCCCTGTCGGCACCGCAAAGCGAATAGAGTTTCCTGCTCACGTGATCTCCCGGCGAAAATTGGATCGTCTCACCTCATTCGACGCCAGACGGATCGAACGATCAAATGATTAAATTTCATGGGTGGCATTCGCCACAGGAATACGGATCTGCGCTAACTTCGCGACCACGAAGGAGAAACAGATGCTCGATCATTTTCGCATGTTCGCCGACTACAACATCTGGGCCAACCGCCGGCTCTACGCAGCGGCCGCAGAACTTCCGGACAGCGAACTGAGGCAGAGCAAGGGTGCATTCTTCGGGTCAGCGCTTGCGACGCTCAATCATATCCTTGCCGCGGATCGGATCTGGATGAAACGTTTCACCGGCGAAGGCGACGCGCCGACAGCGCTGGATACGATGCTCCATGAAGATCTCGCCAGCCTTACCAGCGCACGCGAACGGGAAGATGCGCGAATGATTGCCTGGATCTACGGGCTCGATGAGGCGCGGTTTGCCGCCACCTTCAATTACACGACGCTGAGCTCACCAGTGATCGTCACGCAGAAGCTCGGGCCAACGCTCGCCCACGTCTTCAATCACCAGACCCATCACCGCGGCCAGGTGCACGCGACGCTGACAGCGCTTGGGCGTCCATCAATTGTGCTGGATCTCGCGTTCTTTTTGTGGACCGAAGGCGAAAAGTGGGCGAACTAAAACAGCCCATCTGGCACTCGGCCGCAGATGATTAAGCGACAGTCCGGGCTTGGGCCTTCCGTTCACAGCCGCCTTGAGCAATTGGCGTTGCAAGAGCCAGGCGGCGAGGCCAAGCGCGATGCCAGCAGGAGGCCGAGGTCCGGATGCAACGGCTTGTCACTGCCCCCCAGATGTTCGGTTCGCCAACGGCCGTCGATCCGGCAATAGGCACAGTCCGGTTCGAACATGTCCGTCCAGGCCGCAGTGCCGGCGGCGCGCGGCGCCTGCATGGCAACCACATGTCCGGCCTTAAGCGCTGCGAGATAGGCAATGATGGCATGTTCGGAGAGTTCGGGCTCAAGCTTTATCAGCGCGCGGGTGCGCGGAAAAAGTGCGACCTGACGGTCGACCCTTTCGTGCAGGTCGCGGTAGCTGACGAAACGCCGACCGGGAAGAACCAGAGCGGGACGCTCGCCCCACGCCGCAAGATCCGCGATGAATGAAGGGGGCATTGTCAAACCATCACTCTGCATTCGAGCCTCCCGCCCGATTTAGCAAGGCGGGATATAATTGTTGACAAGCTCCGTCAACTATAAACATGAACTAAAACAGCAACTTTCGACTTTCCGCTCCAATCGGTTGCGCCAGTCCCTCCTGCGGTGGGATTTCGACAACCATACCGGGCAGATCTGGTATCGCGCCTGGTATCTTCAGACTCCCTTAAACGCAGCGCCGCCATAGTGTTTTCGGATCCCATACAGGCATCGAGGACGACCACGGAATGACCAGGCAAGTTGCCGCGAACACCGGCCGATCGCAGACGAAAAGCACCACCATCATTTTGAAGGTGGCGCAATCCATGTCTCAGCTTGGCATCGCGGCACTGCCACGCAACTATGAACTTGTCTATGAAGCCTTGTCCGGCCGGCTACCGCAGCTTTCGCGCGATCTGGCGGCGCTCGGCGCCACGCCGCAGCAGGACGCCCTCGACGAACTCGGCCTCAAGCATCATCTGGTGGCTCACGGGGCACTTGCCGCCGACAGGGCAAGGGCAGCAGCACAGGAGGCCCTGAGCGAACTTGCTCTGCAGCTGAGGCACAGCCTGGCGCAGAAACACGCCTTCAGAAGCCAGCTCGACCGCTTCAAAGACCGCCTGGTCGCCGACCCGGTTGCCGGCCTGTCGGAGTTTGCCGACGACGCAGCGAGGTTGCGGGATGCGGCCGGCCTGCTGATGAATGAAGAACAGGCTTTTCAAACAGCCTTGCAGGTAAGCGCCGAGCGCTTTGCAGCGCTGGAAGGCGAGTTCGCCGAAAGCCGCAAACCGTTGACCCGCGACCCCGCCACCGGCCTGCCCAATCGCCTGGCCCTGGCGGCGCGTTTGAGAACAATGCTGGAAGCCGAAGGCATAACCGAGCCGGTTGCCCTGCTTGTCGTGTCAGTCGAGGGGTTGCGCGGTATCGCCGAGCAGCACGGCGGCAGCGCGGCAGAAAAGGCGCTCGGCAAACTTTCGACGCTGTTTCGCAAGTCGATCAAGAAGAGTGACTTCGTCGCACGCGTCGGCGGCCAGGAATTTGCGTTCCTCTGCAGCGACGTCACAGAGGAGAACGCCGAAGCAATTGCGCAGCGCATCCAGCAATCGGTGGAGGCGCTGCGCGTCGCCCTGCCCGGCCGTGCTTTCACGACCGAAACCCTTTCGCTCTCGGCCGGCATCGCGACGGCCCAGCCGATGGCGACGCCAGCCGACGTCATGCAGCAGGCCGAACTGGCGCTTGCGGCCGCCCGAACGGGATCGCGCTCGGGAATTCTTGCCTATACGCCGGAGCTTGGCGGCAAACGGGCGAAGATCTATTCGCCGCACGCTGCCTAAAGCGCGTCGCGATCTCCAGGGTTCATGCCGCTTCTGACTGCCGCTCATGCACGGCCATCCGGCTCGTGCCGATTTCGCAAGCCTTGTCACCCAGCCGACCGAGCAGGCGATGAAGATCCGTGCGCTCATTGTCATCGAGCGCCGAGAAAAGCTCTTCGATCATCTGACGACGTGGCCGGAGCGCCGCTTCGAGGCCGGCCCGGCCGAGGTCGGTAATCGAGATGATCTTTGCTCGCCGGTCCTCGGGATCCGGCTCGCGGACGACCATCCCGTCGCGCTCAAGTCCGTCGATCGCCTCAGTGACGGTTCGCGGGGCAAAGCTGAGTGCCGAAGCGATGTCGGCGCAGCGACATGGCCCGAGTTCGCTGAGATAGAACAGGAACTTGCTGCGCGCGAGCGAGACGCCTTCTTCACTCATGGACGCGTTCACCAGGCGGTGGACGCAGTGGTAGAGTTCGAAGAGCCGCTCAGCGACGTGAATTTTTTCTGTCATGGCAAATCACCTCATTGGCAACGCCAAAACGAGATAACCCGGCCCCGCTTGGCGGGACCGGGTTATCTGGTCGTCCGTTTGGCGTGGGTTATTGACTGTCCTGACCGGTCTTGCCGAAGGCCTTCGCATTGCCGTTGGCAATCGCGCCTGTCGCCGCGGCGTCAACCGCCTTGTTCTCGATACCGGCATAGTAATCACCACCGTCGACGGTGTTTGCGGACACGCCGGCACCTGCCGAAGCGTCTGCACGACCGGTAAAGAGCGGCTTCGGGCTGACGCCTTCATAGTAGCTGCCGCCGGCAAAGGCGGTGGATGCGCCGGCCAACGTTGCCGCTGCAACGAGAAGCGTTGCGATGGACTTTTTCATGGGAGTTTTCCTTGATGGGGATGGAGCGTCATGGGGCTGGAAGCCCCATGACCGGAGACGGAATGCGCCTTAGCGGGAGATGCCCTGGTAGTATTCGCCTTCGCCGCCCTGAACAACCTGCGGCCTGGCATCGTAATTGTGGACCGAGCCGGTGGACGTACGGTCGACATATCCGGCTTCCGAACCGCGGATGTTCAAGGCGGAGCTACCGGCGGCCTTGGGAGCGCGTTCGGTAAACAGCGGGGTCGGGCTGATGCCTTCGTAATAGCTGCCGCCGGCAAAGGCGGCGGAGGCGCCGCCGAGAACGGCTGTTGCAACGAGAGCTGCGGCGAGTGCGGTGTGGATCGTGGTTTTCATCGTCTTTGCTCCTGGGAGGCTCGTTCGCTTGAACGAGGGTTTCATCAAAACTACGTTTGGCCGGATCGGTCTTTCCTGGAACGCGGTGGCCTTGCCGATGGCGTTCAGTCGATCGAGGCGGTCGGAAGAGCTTTCGCTGCCCTTCGCTTAAACAGATGGTCCCTCACGATGAGGATGTGTAGTATCGATTGTCGGAACGCGTTGTTCATGAATTGATAACAATGGCCCCTTGAAATCCGCGAACCAGACATCCACGCGCCGGGCCGAAACTGCAGTCGCGACGCACCTCTTGCCTTCCGGCTCAAGTCCGGGCAAAAGGCCGCAATGATCCAGATTTCCGGCCTTTCCGCCCGCATCGCGGGCCGTCTCCTCATCGAAAACGCATCCGTGACGCTTCCGGCGGGCACGAAGGCCGGGCTAGTCGGACGAAACGGTGCCGGCAAGTCGACGCTGTTCCGTATCATTACCGGTGAGTTCGCTTCGGAAGCCGGCACAATTTCGCTGCCCAAGAATGCGCGGATCGGCCAGGTCGCACAGGAAGCGCCCGGCACCGAGGAACCGCTGATCGAGATCGTGCTCAAGGCGGACAAGGAACGCACGGCGCTGGTCGCCGAGGCGGAGACCGCGACCGACCCGCACCGTATTGCAGAAATCCAGACCCGGCTCGCCGATATCGGCGCCCACTCGGCGGAGGCGCGTGCGGCGAGCATTCTCGCCGGCCTCGGCTTCGATCACGAAGCGCAGCTGCGCCCTGCCTCCTCCTTCTCCGGCGGTTGGCGGATGCGCGTGGCGCTCGCAGGCGTTCTCTTCTCCGAGCCGGACCTGCTGCTGCTCGACGAGCCGACCAACTATCTCGACCTCGAAGGTACGCTCTGGCTCGAAGATTACATTCGCCGCTATCCGCACACCGTCATCATCATCAGCCACGACCGCGATCTGTTGAACACGGCGGTCAACGCCATCGTGCATCTCGACCAGAAGAAGCTCGCCTACTATCGCGGGCCTTACGACCAGTTCGAGCGACAGAAGGCGGAAGCCGACGAGTTGCAGATGAAGGCGAAGGCCAAGAACGACGCGGCGCGAAAGCACCTCCAGAGCTTCATCGACCGCTTCAAGGCCAAGGCCACCAAGGCCCGCCAGGCGCAGAGCCGCGTCAAGGCACTGGAGCGCATGGGTACGATTGCGGCCGTGATCGAGGATCACGTTCAGGGCTTCTCCTTCCCAGAGCCGGAGAAAGAGGCCGCATCGCCGATTATCGCCGTCACCGGCGGAACCGTCGGATACGAGCCCGGCAACCCGATCCTCAAGCGCCTCAACCTGCGGATTGACACCGATGATCGCATCGCGCTGCTCGGCTCGAACGGCAACGGCAAGTCGACCTTCGCCAAGTTCATCTCCGGGCGGCTGGCGCCAGAATCCGGCGAGTTGAAGATCGCGCCGAACCTCAAGGTCGGCTTCTTCGCGCAGCACCAGCTGGATGATCTGATCCCGACCCAAAGCGCCGTCGAACATGTGCGTCGTCGCATGCCGGAAACACCGGAAGCCAAGGTGCGCGCCCGCGTGGCGCAGATGGGCCTGGCGACCGAGAAGATGGAAACGCCTGCCAAGGACCTCTCGGGCGGCGAGAAAGCACGCCTGCTGATGGGGCTGGCTGCCTTCGACGCGCCCAACCTGCTGATCCTCGACGAGCCGACCAACCATCTGGATATCGACAGCCGCAATGCGTTGATCACCGCGCTCAACGACTATTCCGGCGCCGTGATCCTGATCTCGCACGACCGCCACCTGATCGAGGCGACCGCCGACCGGCTGTGGCTCGTGCGGGACGGAACGGTGACGAGCTACGACGGCGACCTGGAAGACTATCGGAGCCTGATCGTCGGCGGCCCTAAGGCCAAGGAGGACAAACCCAAGGCAGCCGGAGCGGACGATTCCCTGTCAAAGGCGGACCAGCGCAAGGCCAACGCGGACAAGCGCGCATCGCTGGCACCTCTCAGAAAAAAGATCAACGAAATCGAATCGCTGACGGGAAAGCTGGAGAAAGTGATTCAAGCGCTCGACGCTGAACTCGCCGACCCAACGCTTTACGAAAAGTCGCCGGCGAAGGCCGCGCAGAAGGCCAAGGAACGCTCCGACGCAGTCGACAAACTTGCGCATGCCGAGGAACAATGGCTCGAGCTCTCGTCCGAGTACGAAGAGGCGATGGCCATCTGATCCGACACTTTCGAAATGGCTGTCCCGGCACGTCGCCGGTCAGCCGAGTTCGAAGGTGGTGATGCCGTAGATGCGGGCGAGCGGCAGATCGGGCACGACGCCTCGATACATCCGCGCCGTTTCGAAAACCGGTTTCATGTTGTAGCGCTCGCAGAGCGCACGCGCCGAGGCATTCGGCTCGGGAATGTCCAGGTGGATCTCCTCGCCCTTCACCGTCGCAGCCAGCTTTCGAAACACCAGGTCGGCTGCCGTCTCGCTTTCGGAAAAGAGCGGACCGATCCTGTAGCCCTGCCGGCAGGCGCGCAAGGTGCCGTAGCCGGCAATCGCACCGTCCCGGAGCAGCACGACGCTTCGTCGCGTACGGCCCGGTCTCAGCCATTCGGTGAGAAAAGTGTCGCGCCGGGCTGGCATGAAGCGACGGTCGTAGTCGATCAGCATCGGCATGTGGATCGGCGCAACCTCCACCAGGTCCGTACCCGGAGGCTCGACCGCGTCGACGATGCCGCCATAGCGGATATTGGCGTGGGCGAGAACGAAGCCAGACCGCCGGTAGTTCTCCTGCTCGGCAACGACACCGTCGAGACCGACAATGCGTTGTCCCGCCGCCGCCAAGGCGTGCTGCCACATCTGGCCGCCGATACCCTGCCGGCGGAAATCCGGTGCCGTTATGTAGAAGCCAAGGAAGGCATAGTTCTCGTCGTAGCGCACCAGCGATATGGCGGCTGCGAGCTTGTCCTCGCGCTCCGTCACCCAGTATCCTTCCGGATCCGCCGCCCAGAATGCCGCCGCATCGTCGAGCCCCGGGTTCCAGCCTTCGCGGGCCGCCCAATCGATGATGGCATCGAGTTCGTGGCGGCTGGCATGGCGGATTTCGTGGTGCATAATCTCTCCTCGTTCTGCCGGTCACCGCGCGTGTCGCGTTTGCTGCACATGTGGATTGGCATCATGGATTGTAGAAGCTACTGCATGCTCCTTAAATCCTATTCGATTTAAGGATAAAAACATGCAGCAATTCAAAGTGCTACAGCGACCTTTGCGCGTCTGATAAGACGCGCGGCGCTGTAGGGCACAGGAGGCCAGAAAGAATGGGTCCGTTGCCGTTTGTTTGGCGTTCAGCAAACCGGGCTCGCGTCTCTTCGGCAGTGCTTGCCCGCGCCGCGCAATCTGCTACAAGAACCGACAATAAATCATACTAATATGAGCGAAACACCATGCCTCCAATTCAAATCGCGCTTGTCGGCGTCGGCAAGATCGTTCGTGACCAGCACCTGCCGGCCATTGCCAAGAACGACGACTACCACCTGATTGCTGCGGCGAGCCGCCACGGCACCGTCGATGGCATCGATAATTTCAAGTCGATCGAAGCGATGCTGGAGGCCGTTCCCGCAATCGACGCGGTATCGCTCTGCATGCCACCGCAATACCGGTATGAGGCCGCGCGCACGGCCCTTGAGGCCGGCAAACATGTCTTCCTCGAAAAACCGCCAGGCGCCACATTGAGCGAAGTCGCGGATCTGGAGGCTCTGGCTGCATCTAAGGGGCTGTCACTGTTTGCAAGCTGGCATTCGCGCTATGCACCGGCAGTAGAGGCAGCGAAGTCGTTTCTCACCGCGACCGCAATCCACGATGTGAAGATCATCTGGAAGGAGGACGTGCGGCACTGGCATCCGAATCAGGAATGGATCTGGGCGGCCGGTGGCCTCGGTATCTTCGATCCGGGTATCAATGCGCTGTCGATCGTAACGCATATCCTGCCACGGCCGCTGTTCATAACCGCAGCCACGCTGGAATTCCCGGAGAACCGCGACGCCCCGATCGCCGCCACGATCGCCTTCACCGACGCGAACAAGCTGGCGGTTTCGGCAGAGTTCGACTGGCGCCAGACCGGTAAACAGAGTTGGGACATCGTCGCGCAGACCGCATCAGGCGAAATGGTGCTTTCGGAAGGTGGCGCAAAGCTCTCGGTCGACGGCAAGATTGTGCATGAGGAGCCGGAGCAGGAATATCCGATGCTCTACAAGCGCTTCGCCGAAATCATCAGGGCCAAGACGTCGGACGTCGATCTGGCGCCGCTGCGCCATGTCGCCGATGCCTTCATGCTCGGCCGACGCAAATTCGTCGAAGCCTTCCACGACTAGGCGTCCGGACAGGATCGAAAAACAAAACCCGCGGTTTGCCGCGGGCTTTGTCTTCTTGAAGCCGTTCTTGCGTCGCTCAGGCCTTCTTTTCCCAGCGTCCGTCACGGTTCTGTTGCCAATAGGTGAGGTTGTGGCCCTCACCCTTCAGCCGCTTCCAGTGACCGCGAGCGGCTTCGAGCTGTTCCTGGTCGTAGCCGTCGAACATGAAGACGATCCGCTCGTAAGTATCGACCGGTGGCGGGTTGGCACCGTCGACGACGAAGCGAACGGTTGCGGCATTGTGATTGCCATCGTCCGCCACCAGGAGAACCGGCTGCTCGGCAGCGAGTTCCCCGGCATCTGTCCCGTGCGGCAGGAAACTTTCGTCCCTGTAAACCCAGAGATGCGTATCGAGCGCATCGCGCCTCTCGGCATCGACCGTCTGCACCACCACCCTCCAGCCGCGCTCGACGCTTTTATCGAGCAGCGGTGGAAGTGCGTCCTCGAGCTTCGATTCCGTCAGGTGATAGAAAAGGACCTCGATCACACCGATCTCTCCACGACCTTCACCGCGGCTCACGATGCCGCTCAGGACTCATAGCTCGCGCGGACCAGCTCATCGAGCAGGCGAACGCCGAAGCCGGAGCCCCAGGATTGATTGACTTCGTCGGTCGGCGAGCCCATGGCGGTTCCGGCGACATCGAGATGCGCCCAGGGCGTATCCTTGACGAAACGCTGCAGAAACTGCGCCGCCGTAATCGCGCCGCCATGACGTCCGCCGGTGTTTTTCATGTCGGCAAACTTGCTGTCGATCATCTTGTCGTATTCCTTGCCGAGCGGCATGCGCCAGAGGCGCTCCTGCGTGGCAATGCCGGCGGCCAACAGCTGGCCGGCCAGGCGGTCATCATTCGAAAACAGGCCGGCGTGATGGGTCGCGAGCGCAACCATGATGGCGCCTGTCAGCGTCGCAAGGTCGATCATGGCCTGCGGCTTGAAGCGGTCGTTGCAATACCAAAGTGCATCGCACAGAACGAGACGTCCCTCGGCATCGGTGTTGATGACCTCGATCGTCTGCCCTGACATCGAGGTGACGATGTCGCCTGGGCGTTGTGCGCTGCCATCCGGCATGTTTTCCACAAGCCCGATGATGCCGACGACGTTGACCTTGGCGTGACGGGCAGCGAGCACGTGCATCAAGCCGGTGACGGCGGCAGCACCACCCATGTCGCCCTTCATCTCTTCCATGCCGGCCGCGGGCTTGATCGAAATGCCGCCGCTGTCGAACACGACGCCCTTGCCGACGAAGGCGACCGGGCGATCCTTGGACTTGCCGCCCTTCCACTGCATCACGACCAGCCGCGGCGGACGCGTCGAGCCCTGGGCAACGCCGAGCAACGCACCCATTCCAAGCTTCTTCATTTCCTTTTCGGTGAGGATTTCCACCTCGACGCCGAGCTTTTCCAGCTCCTTCGCCTTGGCGGCGAACTCCAGCGGACCGAGGACGTTTGCCGGCTCGTTGACCAGGTCGCGGGCGAGAAATACGCCCTCGCCGACCGCCTGCGCCGTCGCAAAAGCCTTCTTCGCTGCAATCACCGCGCCGGTAACGATCGTCACCTTGACCGGCTTGCCTGCCGGCTTGGCATCGTCGTCCGCTTTCTTCGTCTTGTAACCGTCGAAGCTGTAGGCGTTCATTTCCATGCCGAGCGCAAAGTCGGCCGCCGCCTTGCCGGTGACATCGAGGTCGGGGACGTCGATGAAGATCGTGGCCTTGTCGGCTCCACGCAATTTTGCGGCTGCCGCGCCGCCTGCCTTCAGCCAATCGTGATCGGTCAATGCATCGGTGTCACCAAGACCAAGAACCACGATCCGGTCCGCGGGCGAGCCATGCGGGGCAATGATATCGAGGGTGGAGAATGCCTTGCCGCTGAACTTCTTGACCTTCGCCGCCTTGGCCAGCACGCCTTCCGGATCGGCGACATCGGCGCCCGCCGCCTGTCCTGCGGCGGCTTTCAGGAGGACCGCAACACCACCCGCCGGGCGATGGGACTTGGCGAAGGTGAACTCAAATTTCATAGACATTACAAAACTCCGGGCATTTTTCGGTCTTACACGACCCGCCCTGTTACCGGGGGGTGACAGTGACAAACATTCGCTGCGTCTACCACCGTCAAAGCTGTGGTCGGCACCCTTCTCGCTTTTCAACGGCTTGGCAAGATGCCCGCAGATGTTTACATGCGGTTAACCGAGGTTCTTCGTCTTAAATTATCCCAGTTGCTTTACGATTTGAGCAGCGCCGGACGTGAGACGGAAGCTCGGTTCCCGCTGATGGCGGCGGCAGCAACAGGCGTTTCGATGCGGCGGTGCGGCACAGAAACATGAGCATGGATTTGGACCGGAAACGGACATGAAGCTGATCGAACGCTACATTTTCCGGCGTGCCCTGACCATGTTCCTCGCTACGCTTTTGCCGTTGCTCGGCATCGTGTGGACGACGCAGGCCCTGACCAACGTCAACCTGGTTACCGATAGCGGGCAGTCCGTCTTCGCCTTCCTGAAGCTGGCAACGCTCATTCTGCCGTCGGTCGTGCCGATCATTCTGCCTTTCGCCCTGGTGATCGGCGTAACCCAGACGCTCACGACGATGAATACCGATTCGGAGCTGACGGTGCTGAACGCGGCCGGAAGCTCGCGCATGACCATCATCCGGCCGATCATCTATCTCGCCGCTGGCCTTAGCGTCCTGTCGTTCGTGGTCGACAATTTTGTCGAGCCCTATTCGCGCGTCGCTGTGCGCAAGATGCTAGCAACGGCCAACGCCGACCTGCTTTCCTCGGTCGTCCAGGAGAACGCCTTCCGCAAGATTACTGACGGCCTCTATGTCCAGGTTGGCGGCCGGCGCGGCGGTGGTGTGCTTGAGGGGATTTTCGTTGCCGATTCGCGCAACCCGGCTTTCGAGCTCGTCTATTATGCGCGCGAAGGTGCCGTGGACGAGAAAAGCTCGGCGCTGGTCATGAAGGACGGCGAAGTCCAACGCAAACTGCCGGACGGCGGCGTGTCGATCATCAAATTCGATTCCTACGCCTTCGATCTGGCCGACATGACGAAGGCGACCCGCGAAGCGACGATACGCGCCAAGGATCGCGACCTTCCCAATCTTTTCAATCCGGATCCCAATGATTCTGTCTACCAGGGCAACCCGCTTGCCTTCACCGCCGAACTGCACCGCCGCCTGACGGAATGGACGTTCCCGCTGGTGTTCGGCCTGATCGCGCTTGTCTTCTGCAGTGATGCACGCTCGCACCGCGAGGCGCGCGTCCATCCGATGGTCAGCGCACTCGGCTCTGCCCTCGTCATCCGATGGATGACGTTCTATGCGGGCAACAGCGCCGAGGATTCCGTCTGGTTCGTTCCGTTGATGTATATCGTGCCCCTTGCGACCGGAGCGCTCGCCATTCACCAACTCGCCAGCAACCGGCGTCTCGACATTCCGATGACCTGGCAGGAAAAGCTGTCCGAGCTGATGGTTCGCCTTCGCCTCGTGCGCCCCTCATCTGACGGGAGCAACGCATCATGATTTTCACCACACTCGGCCGCTACTTTCTGACCCGTTATGCTGTCACGACCTTCTGGTTTCTGGTCGGCATTTTTTCGCTGGTCTTCATCATCGACTTCAGCGAACAGGCGAGCCGCCTGTCCAACCTTCCGCATTATTCGGTCACCGGCGCGTTGCTGATCAGCGCGTTCCGGATCCCGACCATCCTGCAACAAACCGTGCCCTTCGTGGCACTCTTCTCGGCGATGGCGGCTCTGATCTCGCTCAACCGCCGCTACGAGCTCGTGGTTACCCGCGCCGCGGGCATTTCGGTGTGGCAGTTCCTGCGCCCGTTCGTGCTTGGCGCCTTCCTGTTCGGCGTACTCGCCGTGCTTGCGCTAAACCCGCTCGCAGCCTGGGGCACGAAGAAGGAAGAGACCCTGCTTGCTGCCCTCGGGTCATCGCGCACCTCGGATGCCGGCTCGATTCCCTGGCTGCGACAGATCTATGAAGGCACCGATACGATCATCGGCGCACGCTCGGTTCAGGATGGCGGCACCACACTTCTGAACGTCACCGTCATCCACTTTGATCCACAGGGTTCGATCATTCTGAGACAGGATGCCGCCTCCGCTAAACTCGAAGATGGTTACTGGCTTCTTAATGGCGTAACGGAAACAAGCAGCGGACAGCTGCCTCGCCGTCTGCAAACGGCACAACTCCGCACGAATCTGAAGCCAGAGTTTGTTCAGGAAAGGCTTGCAAAGGCTGATTCCATTCAGTTTTTCGACCTTCCGCGGAAGATCGAGGTGGCGCGCTCCTTCGGCTTTTCCACAAACGGCATGGAAACCCAATTCCACTCCCTGTTGTCACTGCCGCTGCTGCTTGTCGCCATGACGCTGATCGCTGCGTGCGTGTCGCTGAAATTTAGCCGGTTCAACCAATCGCGCTCGGTGATTCTCGGTGGAATCCTGTCGGGCTTCGTGCTTTATGTCGTCACCGTGCTTGTCAAAGCATTCGGGAGCAGCGGTATTGTACCTCCCTTCGTTGCAGCCTGGTTGCCAGTTGTTGTAGCGATGGCGCTGGGCTCGACGATTCTTTTAAATCAGGAGGATGGCTAGTGGCGGTAGGCAACCGCAAACGTACAAAGCTGATCAACGCTGCCCTGCTCGCAGGAGTGGCGCTGCAGACACTTGCCATGGGAATGAGTGCACCCGCGCTCGCGCAGCAGACGTCGGAGCGCCTTGATTCGCTGCGCCCGAACATGCCGGAAGATGCCAAGCTGCTTCTGTCCGCCAATGAGCTTGTCTATAACAAGGACGCCGAAAAGGTCATCTTGCGCGGCAACGTGCAGATCGATTACGGCGGCTACAAGATGGTGGCCCGACAGGTCGAATACGACCAGAAATCGGGCCGCATTCATGCCACCGGTGAAATCCAGTTGATCGAGCCGGGCGGCAATGTCGTCTATGCCGAAAAGATGGACGTCACCGATGACTTCGGCAACGGCTTCATTGATGCCTTGCGGATAGAGACGACCGATCTGACACGGCTTGCTGCGACCAGCGGCGAACGGCGGAACGGCGAAGAATTCATCCTCAACGAGGCCGTTTACACCGCGTGCACGCCCTGCACGACGAAGCCCGATCACCGTTCGCTGTGGCACATCAAGGCCCAGCGCGTCGTCCAGAATGGACGTACGCGGACGATACGGCTGGAAAACGCCCGTTTCGAGCTTTTTGGCAAGCCCATCGCCTATATTCCGGTGATGGAACTGCCTGATCATACGGTCAAGCGCAAGAGCGGCTTCCTGTTCCCGCAGTTTCAGTACACACAGAAGCTCGGCGCAGGCGTGGGCGTCCCCTACTATTGGGCGATCTCGCCCTATATGGACGCGACCGCCACCGTGACGGGCCTGAGCCGCCAAGGCTTCCTGCTCGAAGGCGAGTTTCGCCAGAGCTTCCACAACGGCCTTCACACCTTGCGCTTCGCCGGCATCAGCCAGCTCGACAAGAGCCGCTTCACGCCTGGTACGGTCGACGCGCTTGAAACGAACCGCGGCATGGTCGCTTCCAGGGGCGTATTCGAGATCAATCCGCGCTGGAGCTTCGGCTGGAACGTCCTCGTCCAATCCGACAACAACTTCGCCAAGACCTACGAACTGTCGACTTTCGACGGAACGACCTACGTCAACCAGGCGTATCTGACCGGGCTTGGCAAGCGGAACTTCTTCGACCTGCGCGCCTTCTATTTCGATATCCAGGACGCAGATCCGAACAGCATCGCTGAAAACCAGCAGCCTACCGCGCAGGTTCTGGATTATTCCTACAAGGCGCCAGAGCCGGTATTGGGAGGCGAACTTTCGGCGACGGTGAACCTCACCAACATCAAGCGAAACCGGCTTGACCTTGACGCCGTTCCAGACGTCAACAGGTACCTAGGTCTCGAGGGCACGTCGCACCGCCTCACGGCCGAACTCGAATGGAAGCGTACCTACATTGCTCCGGGCGGGTTCGTGCTGACGCCGTTGCTTGCCGCGCGCGGTGATGCGCTCGGCCTGAACATGACGGATCCGGGGCCTGGTTATGCCGGGGATTATGACAACAGCGACGCCGCGACGCGGCGGATGCTGACGGCGGGCCTCGAAGCGCGCTATCCGATCCTCTTCGTCGGCGACAACAGCAGCCACGTACTCGAGCCGATCGCCCAGATCTATGCCCGTCCCGACGAGCAGCATCCCGGTGGCCTGCCAAACGAAGATGCGCAGAGCTTTGTCTTCGACGCGACGAACCTGTTTGATCGCGACAAGTACTCCGGCTTCGACCGCATCGAAGGCGGCACGCGCGCCAACGTCGGTCTTCGCTATACCGGGACATTCGACAGCGGCTACGGCTTGCGCGGCATCGTCGGCCAATCCTACCAGCTTGGCGGTTTGAACTCGTTCGCAACGGAAGACTTGGTCCAGGCGGGAGCGAATTCGGGCCTCGAGAGCACACGGTCCGACTACGTCGCCATGTTCGGTGTCGATGCGCCGTCTGGCCTTATGGCCAGCCTTTCCGGCCGTCTCGATGAAGAGGACCTGGCGCTGCGTCGCGCCGATGCCACCGTGGGGTATCTTGGCCTTACCTGGCAGGCGGCAATGACCTATACGCGCATCGAGGCGCAGCCGCTTTACGGCTCGCTCGACAACCAGGACGAAATCCAGACCGCGGCGGCCTACAGGTTCCACGATTACTGGTCCGTCTTCGGCGCGATAACCTACGACATCAACAACGATGTCATCTCGCGCAATGGCTTCGGCATCACCTATGACGATCAAGACACGCTGTTCTCGCTCGTCTACAAGCAGGAACGCGATACCGACAACACGATTGCGAACGACTGGTCGATCGGCGCCCGCATCAGCTTCCGTACGCTTGGCGACGTCAATGTCGGCGACACGAAGTTCGAAGAGCTGGACTACTATTGATACGCTTCGATCCGAGGGGCATTCGCCACATGTTTGCCCCTCTGCCCGCTGTCGGGCCGGCCAAACGGTCTTGTCATCGTTTGGCCGCATGTATTATGCATTCCCTCCGACAAGATAGAACAACGGCGTGAGCCGGGCTGCGGATCGAAGCACCAGGCTTCGCCCGCGCGAAGGACAGGAAAAGATGATGGGCGGGAAAATGTCGATCTTGAGGACGCTTTCGGCACTGGCTTTGGCCGGCAGCCTGAGCATTGCCGTTTGCGCCAGCGCGCAAGCTGCAAGCCAGGTGACGGTAACGGTCAACAACACCGTGATCACCTCCGGCGACGTTGCCAAGCGCGTCGCCTTCCTTCGCCTGCAACGCCAGGCTGGTGGCGCAGAAGAAGCCAAGAAGCAGCTCGTCGACGAGGTGCTTAAGCGTGGCGAGATCGCGCGGATCGGCCAGTCGGTCAGTACGCAGGACGTGGACGCGGCCTATGCGCGCTTTGCAGCCGGCAACAAGCTCTCGCCGGAGCAGCTCGGCAAGATTCTCGATCAAGCCGGCGTTGGTTCCGACCATTTCAAGCAGTTCATCGCGGTGCAGATGAGCTGGCCTCGCGCCGTCAACTTCCGTTTCGGCAACTCAAGTCGCCTGCAAGGCGCTGATCTCGTCAAGCGCATGATGGAAGGCGGAGGCACCAAGCCGGTCACAACGGAATACTATCTCAAGCAGGTCATCTTCGTCATTCCGGAGAAGAAGCGCGGCGCCATCACCGGCAAGCGTCAGGCGGAAGCCAACGCAGCGCGTGGTCAGTTCCCGGGATGCGATACCGCCAAGGTTTTCGCGGCAAACTACCGTGACGTTTCTATCCGCGATCTCGGCCGCATGCTTGTCCAGCAGTTGCCGGACGAGTGGAAGCCGCTCGTCGAGAAGGCCGGCGACGGGAACACGACGGGAACACGCGTGACCGAAAAGGGCGTCGAATTCCTGGCGATCTGCAAGAAGCGCCAGGTCAATGACGACACCGCAGCCGAAATCGTCTTCCGCGCCGAGGACATCGGCAAGAAGAAGGCCGGCGGTGAAGACCCGAACAGCGAAAAGTACCTCGAAGAACTGCGCAAGAAGGCGCAGATCGTCAACAAGTAAGATCAGCGGGCAAAAATGCGTGACACGACCGGCGGGCCCCTTGCCCTGACCATGGGCGATCCTGCCGGGATCGGACTCGACCTTAGCCTGACCACCTGGCTTGGCCGCCGTGAACGCGCGACCCCGCCATTCCTTTTCATCGGTGACCCCACAGTTCTCGCGGCGCGGGCAGCATTGCTCGGGCATACGGTTGCGATCCGCGAGACCGATTGCCGGGATGCCGTCTCCATTTTTGCCGACGCCTTGCCCGTTCTGCCGGTGCGCTGCCCTTCTCCCGTCATTGCTGGCGAGGCCGATTCTGCCAACGCTCCGGCCGTAACGGGGTCGATTGACACAGCGGTACAGCTGGTCATGGATGGCGAGGCTTCAGCCGTCGTCACGAACCCGATCGCCAAGGCCGTGCTCTACGAAGCCGGCTTCCGCTTCCCCGGCCATACCGAATACCTTGCTGATCTCGCGGAGAAGGCCACCGGCGAGCCCCTGTTGCCGGTGATGATGTTGGCCGGCCCCAAGCTTCGTGCCGTGCCGGTGACCATCCACATCCCGCTGAAAGACGTGCCCGCCCAGCTCACGGCAGATCTGATCTATCGAACCTGCACCATTACCGCGGCGGATCTTCGCACGCGCTTCGGCCTCGACAGGCCGAAGCTGGCACTCGCCGGGCTCAATCCCCACGCCGGCGAAGGTGGAGCGCTGGGCGCCGAAGACGATGCCATTATCCGTCCGGTCGTCGAACGGCTGCGCGCCGAAGGCATCGATGCAACCGGGCCTCTGCCCGCCGATACGATGTTTCACGACCGCGCGCGTGCGACCTATGACGTGGCGATCTGCATGTATCACGACCAGGCGCTCATCCCCGCCAAGGCACTTGGTTTCGACGATAGCGTCAATGTCACGCTCGGCCTCCCCTTCATCCGCACGTCGCCCGATCATGGCACCGCCTTCAGCCTCGCCGGAAAGGGCATTGCCAGGGACGACAGCCTGCTCGCAGCCTTGAAGCTCGCGGCAGAACTTTCCAACAATACCGCAGGAGTTATCGTCTGATGGCCGCTCTCGACGGGCTCCCGCCGCTTCGGGATGTCATCCAACGCCATGGCCTCGACGCCAAGAAGGCGCTCGGGCAGAACTTCCTGCTCGATCTCAATCTCACACAGAAGATTGCCCGGACGGCCGGCCCGCTCGAGGACGTGACAGTCATCGAAGTCGGCCCAGGCCCGGGCGGCCTGACGCGAGCAATCCTAGCACTTGGCGCAAAGAAGGTAGTGGCGATCGAAAGGGACGCGCGCTGCCTGCCGGCGCTTGCCGAAATCTCCGGCCACTATCCGAACCGTCTCGATGTCATCGAGGGTGACGCGCTCAAGATTGACTTTGAGGAGATCACCGGTGGTGGCCCGGTCAAGATCATCGCCAACCTGCCCTATAATGTCGGCACGCAGCTTCTGGTCAATTGGCTGCTGCCAAAGACATGGCCGCCCTTCTGGCAGTCGCTGACACTGATGTTTCAGCGCGAGGTAGGCTTGAGGATCGTGGCCGACGCTGACGACGATCATTACGGGCGTCTGGGGGTTCTGTGTGGCTGGCGAACGAACGCCCGCATGGCCTTCGACGTGCCGCCGCAGGCCTTCACGCCCCCGCCCAAGGTGACATCCTCGGTCGTGCATCTGGAGCCGGTCGCCAATCCGATCCCCTGCGCGGTGTCGTCTTTGGAGAAAGTGACGCACGCCGCCTTCGGCCAGCGCCGCAAGATGCTCCGCCAGAGCCTGAAGCCGCTTGGTGGCGAAACGCTGCTGGCAAAAGCCGACATCAATCCACAGCGGCGCGCCGAAACGCTCTCCGTGGAAGAATTCTGTCGGCTGGCAAACTGCCTCTAGAGCATTTCCAGGAAAAGTGCGAAGCGGTTTTCCGTCAGGAAATGCATAAAAACAAGGAGATAGAGCGTTTCTGCGACTCCGCTTAAACCGGAAACGCTCTAGCGCATGTCGCCCGAAAGGGCGCTGCGGCTTTGCGGGAGCGGCAAACGTACCCGCGATAGCAATATCTACGGATGGCCGGCATTGCCGGCCATGCCTCCGGTCAGAACGGGTTTTCCGTCAGAAGTCCATTGACGAATTCGAACAGGCCCGGGCGGCGATCTCGGCGCAGGCGCTCGGCCTCGACGATGGCGCGTACCGCCGAGAAGGCGCGGTCGAGATCGTCGTTGAGAACGATATAGTCGTACTCGCGCCAGTGCTCGATTTCTGCACGTGAATTGGCCAGACGCGTGGCGATCACTTCCTCGCTGTCCTCGGCGCGACGATGCAGCCGCGATTGCAGCTCGGCCATCGACGGCGGCAGGATGAAGATCGAGACGACGTCGCCGGCCATCTTCTCCTGAAGCTGCTGTGCGCCCTGCCAGTCGATATCGAAAAGCATGTCGCGGCCTGCAGCCATCGCCGCTTCGACGGCGTCGCGCGGTGTGCCGTAGAAATTGCCGTGAACCTCAGCCCATTCCAGCAGCGAGTCGGTCGCCCGCAATGCTTCGAACTCGCGGATAGACTTGAAGTGATAGTGCCGTCCATCAATTTCGCTCGGACGGCGCTGACGCGTGGTCACGCTTACCGAAATGCTCATATCGGGATCGGCTTCCAGCAGATTGCGCGCGATCGTCGACTTTCCCGCACCCGAGGGTGAGGAAATGACCAGCATCAGCCCGCGGCGGGCGATCTTGATGGGCGAAGGGGTCGCCGGTTTCATGCGTTACTCCAGATTTTGAACCTGTTCGCGGAACTGATCGATCACCACTTTCAACTCGATGCCGGCGGCGGAGACCACTGCCGCATTCGATTTGGAACAGATCGTATTCGATTCGCGGTTAAATTCCTGTGCCAGGAAATCAAGCTTGCGGCCGACCGGCCCGCCTTTCGACAAGAGGTCGCGGGCAGCGACAATATGAGAGCCAAGCCTGTCCAGCTCCTCTCTCAAATCGGCCTTGGTCGCAAGCAGTGCCACTTCGGCATGCAGCCGGTCGCGATCGAGCGAAGAGCCGCTGCCCATCACCAGCGCCACCTGCTGCGCCAGCCTTTCGGCAATTGCCCCCGGGCTGCGCGAGGGATCATTCTCGACTGTTGCCGTCAGTGCTTCGATGCTGCCGACCTGCGCCAGCAGGATCTGACAGAGCGCCCCGCCCTCTTCGGCGCGCATGCTGCGCAGATCGCTGAGAGCAAGCTTGAGGCCCGTCATGATATCGTCGTCGAGGGACGCGCGTTGCGCTTCACTCTCCTCGGGCTCACGGAAGTCGACAATGCCTCGGATCGCCAGCAGCGTGTCGAACTTGAGCGGTGCGGGATCGACGAGGTCTCCGAGCTGTTCGCGCAAGGTCAGGACAGCCGTCAGCGCCGCCTGGTTCACCACCGCTTCGACAGCGCTCTCCGCTCCACTGACGGACAGGCTGATCTGCAGATTGCCTCTTGAGAAAAATTCTGCAGTGAGCCGGCGCACATCCGGCTCGAACCGCTCAAGTCCCTGCGGCAGGCGAAGCCTGACATCGAGGCCCTTGCCGTTGACGGAGCGCAATTCCCAGGCCCAGCGATGCCGGCCGCTGCTGCCTTCTCTCCGGGCAAAGCCGGTCATCGATTGGAGCGGCATCCTCACCTCCGTGGCATTTTCTGGAAAAGCAATAAGGCGACGGCGCGGTATCCCGCAAGGGATATCCGCGCCGTGACAAGTCCGTCCACAATGCAGGCCGTTGTTACTGAGGCTGTGCCGTCGTTGCCGCGTCCTGGGCGGCCTTTGCCGCTTCGGCTGCCTTTTCGGCTTCGACCTTGCGCCAGCGGCGAACATTGGCGTTGTGTTCATCCAATGTCACGGCAAAGACGTGGCCGCCCGTGCCGTCGGCCACGAAGTAGAGTTCCGGTGTGCGCGACGGATTGGCAACGGCTTCAAGTGCGGCGCGGCCCGGGTTGGCGATCGCCGTCGGCGGCAGGCCCTTGATGATATAGGTATTGTAGGGCGTATCCTTATCGAGGTCCGACTTCAGGATCGGCCGGTCCGCCGGTTTCCCGTCACCGCCGAAAATGCCGTAGATGATCGTCGGATCGGACTGAAGGCGCATGCCCTTGTCGAGCCGGTTGATGAAGACCGAGGCAACACGCGGGCGCTCGTCGGCGCGTCCGGTTTCCTTCTCCACGATCGACGCAAGCGTCACGAACTCCTCGACAGTCGAGACCGGGAGGTTCGGATCGCGCTTTTCCCAGATCTGGTCGACAAGCGCCTTCTGGGCAGCCGCCATCTGCTGGACGATTTCGACGCGCTTGGTGCCGCGCGTAAACTTGTAGGTGTCAGGCTTCAGCGAACCTTCGGCAGGCAGCTCCTGCGGCAGGTCGCCGACGAGGACTTCGTCATCGGACAAGCGATGGAACATCTGCTTGACGGTCAGACCTTCCGGCAGCGACACGGAATAGAGAATGGACTTGCCGGATTTCAGGAGCTGCATGATCTCCTGCATCGATGATCCAGCCTTGATCTCGTACTCGCCGGCCTTCAGTGTGTCGTTGTCCAGGTAAGCCTCCGAGACGAACCGGAAGACGCGGCCATCGGTGATGATGTTGCCACGCTCGAGGCCGCTGGCGATCTCGCTGATACCGGCGCCGCTTCTGACGATGAAGTTCTTGTTGGCTTCGAGCGGGCCTGCTTTTTCGTACTGATGCATCGCATAATAGACGGTACCGGCCGCTGCGAGCGCGACGAAGACGATAACGGTCATGACGAAATTCAGGAAGATCACGACCTGGCTGCGCGCCTTGCGCGAACGCTTCGTAGGCGGCTGCGGCGCCTTCTCGGGGCGCAAGGCTTCGCTGGCCGATTTCGGAATGATCGGCCCGTTGTTCCCGGTGTCGCTGCGGCCGAATTGCGCCGCGCCGTTCTCGTTTGAGTCGCTCACGATTGTCCCGAACCCGAAATTCGCATCCTCATTCTAGCTGCCGCGGTGCGAATTTCGGCCTGGACCGTGGCAGGTATAAAACAAAACGTTTGAGCCGCAGCCATCCCCTTGGATTGGCAGTGGAATAAATGGTCTCGGCGCACCCGCCGGTCAACGGCGTTTTCGCTCGAAGACAGCCAGCATGCGCCCGGCAATAGCGATACAACAAACTGTCAGATGTGCCTTGCGCGAACATAGCCGTCAGGCAGCGCCAATCCCTGAAAAGGGCCGACACGTCCTCCTGCTACATGCTTGTAGCGAGCAATGCGGCAAAAGCAGGATCAACGGGCCAGTGACATGCATCGCCCCGTTGATAATTCGGCAATATCAAACGCCGGTGTAGCGGCGCAGAACCAGCGAAGCGTTCGTGCCGCCGAAGCCGAAGGAATTCGACAGCGCGACGTTGATTTCGCGCTGGCGCGCAACATGCGGTACGAGATCGATCTTGGTCTCGACGGAGGGATTGTCGAGGTTCAGCGTCGGCGGTGCGACGCCGTCGCGAATCGCCAGCGCCGAGAAGATCGCTTCCACAGCGCCGGCGGCGCCCAGCAGGTGGCCGATCGCCGATTTGGTCGACGACATGGAGATCTTCGAGGCATGCTCGCCGACCAGCCGCTCGACGGCGCCAAGCTCGATCGTGTCGGCCATCGTCGATGTGCCATGGGCGTTGATGTAGTCGACGTCTGCCGCCGTCAGGCCGGCGCGCTTCAGCGCCATCTGCATGCAGCGGTAGGCACCGTCGCCATCCTCGGACGGCGCGGTAATGTGGTAAGCATCGCCAGAGAGACCGTAGCCGGCGACTTCAGCATAGATCTTGGCGCCGCGCGCCTTGGCGTGTTCCAGCTCTTCAAGGATCACAATGCCGGCACCCTCGCCCATGACGAAGCCGTCGCGGTCGACATCATAGGGACGCGATGCCTTCTGCGGATCATCATTGTGCTGCGTGGATAGCGCCTTGCAGGCGGCAAAGCCGGCCAAAGAGATACGGCAGATCGGCGATTCGGCGCCACCGGCAACCATGACGTCGGCATCGCCGAGCGCGATCAGGCGGCCTGCGTCGCCGATGGCGTGGGCGCCGGTCGAACAGGCGGTGACCACAGAGTGATTGGGACCACGCAGCTTGTGGCGGATCGAGACCTGACCCGAGGCAAGGTTGATCAGACGGCCGGGAATGAAGAAGGGCGAAATGCGCCGAGGCCCCTTGTCGCGCAGCGTATAGCCGCCTTCGACAATGCCTTCGAGACCGCCGATGCCCGAACCGATCAGGACGCCGGTTGCAATCTGGTCTTCGTCGTTTTCGGGCTTCCAGCCGGCATCGGCCAGCGCCATGTCGGCAGCGGCCATCGCATAGACGATGAAGGGGTCAACCTTGCGTTGCTCCTTCGGCTCCATCCAGTCGTCGGCATTGAAGGTGTTGTTCGAGCCATCGCCGAACGGAATGCGGCACGCGATCTTCGCGGGCAGATCTTCGACTTCGAATTCCGTGACCTTGCGCGCAGCATTGTCGCCCGCGATCAGGCGCGCCCAAGTTGCCTCGGTTCCGCAACCCAAGGGAGATACCATGCCGGTACCGGTGATAACGACACGTCTCATAGTCCGCGACCCACCCTGACTGTTCAATTTCAGAGCCGGATCGGACCACGCGTGACGAACCCGATCCGTGCATCCATTTTAAGTTCTTGTAGCAACGATCAGAGGGAAATGCGGGACCGCTTTGCTGATCGAAAACCCGCGCCCAGCGCGAGACAGCCCACTTCCCCTGGGCTGATTACGGGCCGCTGAACGCGGCCCGCCAATGGCTTGATCGCAAAAGATCAGGCCTGAGCTTTTTCGATGAACTTGACGGCGTCGCCGACAGTCAGGATCGAATCCGCGGCATCATCCGGGATTTCGACGCCGAATTCTTCTTCGAATGCCATGACCAGTTCGACGGTGTCGAGCGAGTCCGCGCCGAGGTCATCGATAAAGCTTGCGCCTTCGCTGACCTTTTCGGCGTCGACGCCAAGATGATCAATAACAATTTTCTTTACGCGTTCTGCGATATCGCTCATGTCGGAGTTCCTCGACCTTCGTTTCTCTGGGCGCCTTTCTGGCACCGGTACTCTCAATAAGCCTGATAGACCAAGACGGTCCAACGGGCAATCCATCCAACCAGAACCGCGGCAAACCCAAGGCAGCCAAGGCTGCCGGACACCTGGCGGGGCCGGTCGACTGCTAACAGTCATGGCCCGATTAACACGGTTTAAGTCTGCCGCAAAGTGCGAAAATGCCTGACAATCGCTTGCTCAACATTGAATTTCAGGCATTTGGCCGGTGGTGTGCCGGAGCATTGCAGGCCAAGATCACGCCCGTTTCGCGTGCGTGGCATGCAGGCCCCGGACACCTCGTCAGATCATTGCCATGCCGCCGTTGACGTGTATGGTCTGGCCGGTGACATAGCCTGCCTCGTTCGAAGCGAGATAAACGACGGCAGATGCAATCTCGGCACCGGTGCCCATGCGCCTCATCGGGATCGCTCCCATGATGCCTTCCTTCTGCTTGTCGTTCAGCTTGCCGGTCATGGCGCTCTCGATGAAGCCGGGCGCAACGCAGTTGACCGTGACATTGCGGGTGGCGATTTCCTGGGCGAGCGACTTCGAAAAGCCGATCATGCCGGCCTTCGAGGCGCAGTAGTTGGCCTGGCCGGGATTGCCGGTGACGCCGACGATCGACGTGATGTTGACGATACGGCCGAAGCGGCGGCGCATCATCGGATGGGTCAGCTCGCGGGTCAGGCGGAACACGGCGGTCAGGTTGACCTCCAGAACATTGTCCCAGTCGTCGTCGCTCATACGAACAAAAAGGCCGTCCTTGGTGATGCCGGCATTGTTGACGAGAATGTCGACGCCGCCCAGTTCAGCCTCGGCCTTTTCGCCGAGCGCCTTGACTTCGGCGCGATCGGAAAGATTGGCCGGGAACAGCTGGACACGCTCGCCGAGTTCGTTGGCAAGCGCCTCGAGCTTTTCGACGCGCGTGCCGTGAAGGCCGACGATTGCGCCCTGAGCGTGCAGCATGCGGGCGATTTCTTCGCCGATACCACCGGATGCACCGGTTACAAGAGCCTTACGGCCGGAAAGATCGAACATCGGATTGATTCCTTATAACTGGAGCACTCAGGCCAGAAGCGCCGAGAGCGCGGTGTCGATATCGGCAGGCGTGTTGACAGTAATACCGGTGACTGACTTGTCGATCCGGCGGGCAAGCCCGGTAAGAACCTTGCCGGAGCCCACTTCATAAAGCGTCGTGACGTTGTTGGCGGCGAACCATTCCACCGTCTCGCGCCAGCGAACCTGGCCGGTGACCTGCTCGACGAGAAGGCGCGCAATCTCTTCGGCGTTGCTGACGGGAGCGGCCAGGACGTTGGCGATAACGGGCACGGACGGATTGTGCTTTTCGACCTTGGCAAGCGCTTCACGCATTGCCTCGGCGGCAGGCGCCATCAGGCTCGAATGGAAGGGCGCAGAGACCGGCAGCATCAGCGCGCGCTTGGCGCCTTTTTCGGATGCAAGTGCCGCAGCCTTTTCGACGGCCGCCTTCTCGCCGGAGATCACCAGCTGACCGCCGCCATTGTCGTTGGCGATCTGGCAGGAGCCGAGAGCAGAAGCTTCGCGGCAGATCGCGTCGACGTCCGCATGCTCAAGACCGATGATGGCCGCCATCGCGCCCTTGCCAACGGGCACGGCCGCCTGCATGGCGTTGCCACGGATGCGCAGCAGGCGCGCGGTGTCGGCGATCGAGAAGGTTCCGGCGGCACAGAGCGCCGAATATTCGCCGAGCGAATGTCCGGCCACGAACGAGACTTTGCTCTTCAGATCGAGGCCTTTGGCTTCGAGCACACGGATCACCGCCATCGATACCGCCATCAGCGCCGGCTGGGCGTTCGCCGTCAGCGTCAGCGTTTCCTCGGGGCCGTTCCACATGATCTCGGAGAGTTTTTCGCCGAGCGCGTCGTCGACCTCGGCAAACACTGCCGCTGCTTCCGGAAACGCGTCCGCCAGATCCTTGCCCATGCCGACAGCCTGGCTGCCCTGGCCCGGAAACGTGAATGCAATACTCATGGGATTGTCCCTTCCCTGGTTTTCCTCTCCATTCACATTCCTGACCGGCGAGTCAAGCGCGCGGGCCCGGCTTTGCGGGCTTCAGCCGGCCTTTTGCCCTTGATCTTCGCCAATCAAGGCGTAAGTTTGCCGCGCATCGCCGCCCTGCCCGATCGACCGTCCCCTGGGCTTGCGGCCTTCACCCAATTCTGCCGCGGGCACCCCTTTCCTCCCGGGTCGAGGCTCGCCTTTCACAAGGACCATCACTGCATGCGTTACAACACGCTTGGCCGGACCGGCATCAAGGTTTCCGAAATCTGCCTGGGCACAATGACCTGGGGCTCTCAGAATTCCGAGGCTGAGGCGCACGAACAACTCGACTATGCGTTCGACAAAGGCGTGAACTTCATCGACACCGCCGAACTCTACCCGACGACCCCGCTTTCCGCCAAAACCTACGGCAATACCGAGCGCATCATCGGCGAGTGGCTGGGCAAGCGCGGCCGCCGTGACGACGTCGTTGTCGCCACCAAGGTCGCTGGCTCCGGCCGCCCCTACATCCGCAACGGCGGCCCGATCACCCCTGAGGGCATCGGCGAGGCGGTCGACGCCAGCCTCAAGCGGCTGAAGACCGAATACATCGATCTCTACCAGATCCACTGGCCGAACCGCGGCCACTACCATTTCCGCAACGCCTGGTCTTATGAGCCCGCCAAGCAGAACAAGGCCCATGTGGCCGCCGACCTGAAGGCTATCCTCGAAAAGCTCGGCGACGTGGTGAAGGCAGGCAAGGTACGCGCGATCGGCCTGTCCAACGACACCGCCTGGGGCACGATGAAGCTGATCGACATGGCGGAGCGGCACGGGCTGCCGCGCGTTGCCTCGATCCAGAACGAATACAATCTTCTCTATAGGGCCTACGACCTCGACCTTGCCGAACTCTCACACCACGAGGACGTCGGGCTGCTCGCCTATTCGCCGCTCGCCGCCGGCCTGTTGACCGGCAAGTATCTTGACGGCGCCAGGCCGACTGGGTCGCGCCTTGCGATCAACGGCGATCTCGGCGGTCGCTTCACGCCACACCAGGAACCGGCCGTCGCCGGCTACGTGGCGCTTGCCCGCGAACACGGGATCGACCCGTCGCAACTGGCGATCGCCTTCTGCCTCGCCCGCCCGTTCATGGCGTCCGTCATCATCGGCGCAACCTCGATGGATCAGTTGAAGACGGATCTCGGCGCTGCCGGAATGACGCTGTCGCAGGATGTCATGAACGGCATTCGTCGCCTGCACCGGCTCTATCCGATGCCGATCTGAGCGCGAAACAGCAGATGGCCGTGCCCCAGACGAAAGCGGAATTGCTGAACGCCATCGAGACCGAATTCGCCAAGCTCGAGCGCGAACTCGATGGCATTCCGCCGGCGGGATTCGCCGAACCATCGCTCGATGGACACGCCAAGGGCACGATGATGAGCGTCGGCGACCTCGTCGCCTACCTCACCGGTTGGGGCGAACTGGTGGTCAAATGGATCGAATGGGACGAGCAAGGTCTGCCGGTCGACTTTCCGGAAACGGGGTACAAGTGGAACGAGCTCGGTCGTCTCGCGCAGAAATTCTACGGCGACTACCGAGCGCTCCCGCCTTCGGAACTCCTGTCTCGCCTCGCGGCCAGCAAGGACGCATTGGTCGCACTGATCGAGGCGCGTGACGATCAGACCCTCTACGGACAGGCGTGGTACGGCAAATGGCCGCTCGGCCGGATGATCCAGTTCAACACGTCCTCGCCCTATGCCAATGCGCGAGGTCGTTTGCGCCAGTGGAAGAAGCTCAAGGGAGCCGCTTAAAGGGCAAAGCGTGGCGAAAAGACCGCGCAAGCCTTGCCTTTCGATGAAATATGCGTATAAGCGCGCTGTTCGAAATGCCCGGTCTTCTGGCTGGTGGCTGAACGGAGGGCCGGCTTCCTCGAGGGGAGCCGTTAGGATTGCAAGTCTTTCCGGCCTCCCGTGTCTCCGCTCTCGACCGTCTCGATACAACACTTTCTTGCCGGCTGCCTGTCAGCCAATAAGAACAGTCGTTGAGGCTTAGCCGCCGATGTCCGGGCTGATTAACGCAAGAAAGGTAAGCCACAATGGCTCTTTATGAACACGTATTCCTGGCCCGCCAGGACATCACGCCGCAGCAGGTCGACGGTCTCGTCGAGCAGTACAAGGGCGTGCTCGAAGCAAACGGCGGCAAGGTCGGTCGCGTCGAGAACTGGGGCCTCAAGTCCCTCACCTACCGCATCAAGAAGAACCGCAAGGCTCACTACGTTCTCATGGACATCGATGCTCCGGCAGCGGCCGTTCATGAAATCGAGCGCCAGATGCGCATCAACGAAGACGTCCTGCGCTACATGACGATTGCCGTCGAGAAGCACGAAGAAGGCCCGTCTGCCATGATGCAGAAGCGCGACCGCGACGACCGTCCGCGCCGCGATGGCGACCGTCCGGAGCGTGGCTTCGGTGACCGTGGTCCGCGTCCGGACCGTGGCGACCGCGAAGACCGCCCGCGTCGTCCGCGCGAAGACCGCGCTTAATCAAGAAGCTTTAGGAGATTAAAGACAATGGCTGAAGTTTCTTCCGCTCCGGTTCGCCGCCCGTTCCACCGTCGCCGCAAGACCTGCCCCTTCTCGGGCGCAAACGCTCCGCGGATCGACTACAAGGACATCCGTCTTCTGCAGCGCTACATTTCCGAGCGCGGCAAGATCGTTCCTTCCCGCATCACGGCCGTTTCCCAGAAGAAGCAGCGCGAACTCGCCCAGGCGATCAAGCGCGCCCGCTTCCTCGGCCTGCTGCCCTACGTCGTTTCGTAAGAACGGCTGACGTTCCGTTGGTCGCCTGACTCAACGGAAACCGACTCTAGGGCAAGGCGCTCCCCTTGGGTGATCGCCTTGCCCTCTCCCTTCCGCGTTGGGCGCGGATCGGAACCCGTGTGGAAACACTCGGAAATCCCATGTTGGGGTTGAGCCTTTGGCCATCCCCTAACTGCACGAAGCAGGACAGCGAACGTGAACAAGTTGAACAAGACATCGCTGCTGACCGGCGTTCTCGCCGGCTTTACCGCTGCCCTTCTGTCGATGGGCGCGAATACGCAGTCGTCGCTTGCGATCGTTCTTTATGCCGCTTCGGCGCTTCCCATTCTCATTGCCGGTCTTGGCTGGGGCAATGCGGCCGCCATCACGGCCATCGTCAGCGCCGGCGCTACTGCCGCCGCTCTGGTCTCGCCCTATTTCGCGCTGCTGATTCTCGTCGTGACGCTCATTCCGGCCGGCTGGCTCAGCCATCTCGCCAATCTGGCGCGCCCGGCCACTGAGCTCGGCGGACCTGATGGCGCGCTTGCCTGGTACCCGCTTTCCGACATTCTCAGCCACCTCGCCGGCCTGGTGACCGCGGGCATGATCATCGTCGGCTTCATCGTCGGATATGATTCTGATGTGTCCGACCGTATGGTCGACATCGTCATTCAGGCGGTGAAGGCGCAGGAACCGCTCTACAACCCCGATGCTGCGGCGATCTCCCAGATCAAGTCGATCTTCACGCTGGCGCTGCCGCTCATCCAGGGCGCCGTCTGGGTGGTGATGCTGTTTTCCGCCTATTATGTCGCCACCCGCATCGTGCAGATGTCGGGCCGGTCGCTGCGCCCCCGCGAAGACATTCCGTCGACGCTGCGCATGCACCGCAATGCGATCTTCATCTTTCTCGGCGGCCTTGTCCTGACCTTCTTGGGTGGCGCGCCTGCCACGATCGGCGCGCTGGTCTGCGGAACCTTCGGTGCAGGCTTCCTGCTCGCCGGCTTCGCATCCTTCCATTTCCGCACGCGCGGCAAGTCCTGGCGGCTTCCCGTGCTGTGGATCGCATACCTGTCGGTGCTCGTGTTCACGATCCCGGCAATCTTCTTCCTCCTCACGGGCCTGACCGATACGCGACGCACCATCGCAGTCACCCCGGTGGAAAAAAACTGACCAACGAAAACTGAACTCTGAAAGGAAACGAACATGCAAGTCATTCTTCTCGAACGTATCGCAAAGCTCGGCCAGATGGGCGAAACCGTAAAGGTTCGCGACGGCTTCGCACGCAACTACCTGCTGCCACTCGGCAAGGCACTGCGCGCCAACGCTGCTAACAAGGCCCGTTTCGAATCCGAGCGTTCGACGCTCGAAGCCCGTAACCTCGAGCGCAAGTCGGAAGCCCAGAAGGTTGCCGAGAACCTCGACGGCAAGTCCTTCATCATCGTCCGTTCCGCTGGCGAAACCGGCCAGCTCTACGGTTCGGTTGCCGCTCGCGACGTCATCGAAGTGCTGGCTGCAGAAGGCTTCAACATCGGCCGCAACCAGGTCGACCTGAACCACCCGATCAAGTCGATCGGCCTGCACAACGTCACGCTGCACCTGCATTCGGAAGTCGAAATCGCGGTTAAAGTCAACGTTGCCCGTTCGGCTGAAGAAGCTGAGCGCCAGTCAAAGGGCGAAAGCCTGACCTCGGCCGACGCCATCTACGGCGTTGACGAAGATGCCCTGAAGCCGGAAGACTTCTTCAACCCGGAAGCCGAATTCGAAGGCGAAGAAGAATAAGCCTTACAGGCCATTCTGAATGCGAAAGCCCGGATCCTTGGACCCGGGCTTTTTCTTTGCTGTCGGCTTGACTTCAGCTGTGGGCAAGCTCGGCCACAGGTGCTGCATCCTTGTCCACACGTACGACGACCGACAGGCCGGGCGACAAGAGATCGGCAAGCGGCTGGCCGGGATCGACGGCGATCCGGACGCCCACGCGCTGGGCGACCTTGGTAAAATTGCCGGTGGCGTTGTCCGGGCGGATGATGCTGAACTCGGAGCCGGCGGCAGGCGCAAAGCGCTCGATGTGCCCGGTCAGCGTGTTCCTTTGCAGCGCATCGACCGAAATGGTCACCGGCTGGCCGGCCTTCATGCCGTCGAGCTGCGTTTCCTTGAAATTCGCAAGCACCCAAACATCATGCGGCACGACGGCGAGCAATTGCGAGCCGGCGGTGACATATTGGCCGAGGCGCGCACCGATCTCGCCGAGCTTTCCGTCACGGGGAGCGACGATCCGGGTGTTTTCCAGATCGATCCGGGCCAGTTCGACGGCGGCCTCGGCGCCGGCAACGGCAGCCTGCAGACCGGCACGGGCGCCAAGCGTGGTGGCCAGTGCTTGGCGCGAAACCTCCAGCCCCGCTTCGGCCTGGTTGACGGCGGCCTGTGCCTGTTCGAACGCTGCGCGCGATTGATCGGCTTCGCTGCGTGTCGAGATGCCCTTCTCCGCCAACGGCCGGATTCGGTCCCAAGATGCGCTCGCTCTGTTGAACGCAGCCTTCGCGCTGTCCAGCTGTGCTGCGCTGGCAGCAATACCGGCCTTGGCCGACAGTTCCTGCTGACGCGAATTGGCATGCGATGCCTTCTGGGCGGCAAGTGTCGCCTCTGACTGGGCCAGTTTCTGGGCGTAGATCCGGTCGTCGATCCTGACGAGCAATTGCCCGGCCTTGACCTCCTCGTAGTCGTGCACCGGCACCTCGGCGACATAACCTGACAGTTGCGGGCTCATGACCGTCAGGTAACCCCTGACATAGGCGTTCTCCGTCATCTCGACGGAACTGGGGAACGGCGGCAGTCGCCAGGCATAGAGAACCAGGGCGAGGCCCGAGAGGCCGGCGAGCAAGACGATGATCGTGGTGGGTGAGCGCAAGGATTTCAGCATGGTCGTCAACTCTGTTCGTCAAGAAGAGAAGGCGGGTGCGGGAGGCGCAAGGCGCGCCGCGATCCGCTTGTAAAGGATATGCACCAGCAGACCGGCCAACGCGCAAAGGGCAATGCCGGACGCCAGCAGAAAGGCATCGTTGTAGGCGAGAATGTTGGCCTCGCGGGTAACCTGCTGCCCCAACAACGCCACGCCCTCGCCGTTCAGCAAGGTCCTGTCGCCGATCACCCGGCCATAGCTTGCGGCCAGCTGGCTGAGGCGCTGGGCGATGAGCGGGTTCGACATCACGATCTGCTCGGCCAGCACATTGGAATGGAACTTCTCCCGCAGGGTGACGAAGCTTCCGAAGGTCGCGGTGCCGATCAGGCCACCGATGCTTTGGGTGAACAGGAAGATGACGATGAAGCTGAGAATGTAGCTCGGCCCCTTCATCAGCGCCGCCTTGAAGCCGCTGGCCATGGCCGGCGGCAGGAACAGAGCGGTTCCGGCGGCGATCATGGCCTGGCTGATATACATCTGCTCGGGTCGTGTCAGATTGGTCGCCTGGCTGTCGATATAGGCACCGCCAGCCAGCAGGCTCAGCGCCAGAACATGCACGAACTCGGCGTGGTCAGGATTCATTAGTGCGGCGCACAAAAGGCCGCCGGCGATCGATGCGCCGAGAATGACCCAATAAAGCGTCGCGACCTGCTCGAACTGCAATCCGAGCAGCTGATAGAAGTTTGCCGCGATCGCCGACTGCTCCGAGGCGACAAGGCGAAAGACCAGCAGCACCGCGGTAAAATGCAGGATCTCCCTGGAGGCGAGCCAGCGAACGTCGATCAACGGCAGTTCACGATTGAGTTCGATCAGCACCACGCTGGTCAGCGCCACGATCGCCACAGCCAGGAGCACAGCCAGCCACGGCGCTTCGAACCACCAGTAGAGCCGCCCCATGGTCAGCACGATGGCGATACAGCCGAAGCCGACAGCCACCAGCAGGTAGCTCAGAATATCGGTGCGCTGGATCACTTTGGCGTGCGGCACCGGCGTCAGCGGCAGCAGGTAGATGATCGGCAGCGCCATCAGCGCCAGGGCCATCTCGAGCGTATAGAGCCCATGCCATTGGCCGTATTCGATCAGCTTCGGCGAGATCAGCCGGGTGATCGGTGCCGAAATGGTCGTGCAGGTCAGCGCCAGGGCAAGACCGACCGTCAGCTTGCGCGCCGGCAGGAAGGCCTCCAGCATATAGAGGAAACCGAGCGTCGACATGGGGGCCGCCGCGATGCCACTGATGAAGCGAACGACGATCGCCGACTGCAGATCGGAAACAAAGACGTTCATCAGCGAAACGATAACAAAGCCGACAATGCCGATTTCTGCGAACCGGCGCAGTCCGTATTGCGCCCGGATTTTGACGAGCGCGATCGAGAGAGAGACATTCGGCGCCATGTAGGCTGCCGAAAGCCAGGCGGCCTCGATCGAGGTGGCGGAAAGTGATCCCTGCAGCTGGGTAAGATTGGCGAGCGCCAGATTCATGCCGAGGCCCTGGGTGAGGAACAGTAGCGCCGAGCAGACGACGTAGGTCGCGGACCTGGCAACGCTCATCGGCCGTGGCACGGGCATCGTTGCGGTGGCCGTGACTTGCTGTTGTGCTGGCTCGCCAGAGGGCGCCTCCGCCTCGTCGTCGCCAAGGGCTGTCCTGTTGTCGTTTGCTGCGGGCCTTGCGGCGGCACTCATCGATGTCATTCCTTCGCCAGCGATTGAACGTTATCGGCGATGGTGCGCACGACCTTCAGCACCGCCGCGACCTCGTCTTCACCGACGCCCTGCAGCACTTCTGCCCGGATCTCGTCGGCAAGCTTCAGGATCTCGTCGGCGATGGTGCGCCCAAGTTCGGTCATGTGGATCTGCTTGGCCCTGCGATCCGACACCTCGACCCTGCGCTCGATGAAACCCTGCTTTTCCATTCCGTCCAGCAGGCGCACGATCGTCGGCGTCTCGATATCCAGTTCGTCGGCCAGTTCGCGCTGGTTCAAGCCATCCTTCTTGGTTAGCGCAAACAGCGCCCTCGCCCGAGCCAGGGTCAGGCCACGCTCCTTCACCCTGGCATCGAAGACAGCCCGCAGCTTACGATTGACCATCGACAAGGCGTCGAACAGTTCGCGATTGACGATGGGCTGATACATAGTACCTTTTCCATATTAGTAGCATGCTAATTATTCTGCTCCTATCTAATCCATCCCAAGGCAATTTTCAAGACGGCGTTTTGAGAGGGGGCAAACGGCGCTAGAATTGGCGCAGTCGCCGATTGCAGCGATTCGCGGCGTCAACGTCGTTCTTCATGCGGACTTTATTTTTTGCACTTTCGTGATGTCGGCCTGTGGATCAGTCGAACAACGGGCAAATGCGATGGGCCGCGCCACATGGTCTGCGACTGTGGCACTGCTGCACTTGACCCGCAGAGACGCAGACAGCAAACCGGGTGCACACCAGAAGAGGCAGAGACGAACGACCATGAACGACGCAGCGCGAAAGCTCGCCCCTATCGGCAAGGACCAATCGGACCAGCATTACCGCGAGGCGCCGAACAACCTTGAAGCCGAACAGGCGCTGCTCGGCGCGATCCTCGTCAACAATGATGCGTTCTATCGCGTCTCGGACTTCCTGAAGCCGGTCCACCTGTTCGAACCCCTGCATCGCCGCATCTACGAGGTTGCCGGCGACATCATCCGCATGGGCAAGACCGCCAACCCGGTGACGATCAAGACCTTCCTCAAGGCCGACGAAAAGGTCGGCGACCTGACGGTCGCGCAGTATCTTGCCCGCCTTGCCGCCGGCGCCGTCTCGATCATCAACGCCGAAGACTACGGCCGCGCAATCTACGATTTGGCGCTGCGCCGTTCGCTGATCACCATCGGCGAGGACATGGTCAATATCGCCTTTGACGCACCGCTCGACATGCCGCCGCAGGGCCAGATCGAGGACGCGGAACGGCGCCTGTTCGAGCTCGCCGAAACCGGCCGCTACGACGGCGGTTTCCAGTCCTTCAACGATGCGGTCGCGCTTGCCATCGACATGGCCGGCGCGGCGTTCGAGCGCGACGGCAGCCTGTCGGGTATTTCGACGGGCATCCTGTCGCTCGACGCCCGCATGGGCGGCCTGCAGCGCTCGGACTTGATCGTACTTGCGGGACGTCCCGGCATGGGCAAGACCTCGCTTGCCACCAACATCGCCTACAACATTGCCGCCGCCTACGACCCGGAGGTTCAGGCGGACGGTTCGTTCAAGGCCAAGAACGGCGGCGTCGTCGGCTTCTACTCGCTCGAAATGTCGTCCGAACAGCTGGCAACGCGTATCATCTCCGAGCAGACCGAAGTCTCCTCCTCGAAGATCCGCCGCGGCGACATCTCCGAAGCCGACTTCGAAAAGCTCGTCGCCTGCTCGCAGATGATGCAGAAAGTTCCGCTGTTCATCGACCAGACCGGTGGTATCTCGATCGCCCAGCTCTCCGCCCGTGCGCGCCGCCTCAAGCGCCAGCGCGGCCTCGATTGCCTGGTCGTCGACTATATTCAGCTGATGACCGGCTCGGGCAAATCGAGCGACAACCGCGTGCAGGAAATCACCCAGATCACCACCGGCCTGAAGGCACTCGGCAAGGAGCTGAACGTGCCGATCATCGCGCTGTCGCAGCTCTCCCGTCAGGTGGAAAGCCGCGAAGACAAGCGCCCCCAGCTCTCCGACCTTCGCGAATCGGGCTCGATCGAGCAGGACGCCGACGTCGTGCTCTTCGTGTTCCGTGAGGAATACTACGTGAAGAACCTCGAGCCTCGCGACGAATTCGATCCGAAGTACGACGAGTGGAAGATGAAGATGGAACAGGTGAAGGGCACGGCCGACGTGATCATCGCCAAGCAGCGTCACGGACCGACCGGCACCGTCAAGCTCGCCTTCCAGTCGGAATTCACCCGCTTTACCGATCTGGCCGATCCGTCCTTCACCCAATACGAAGAACACTGAGAAAGTCGGGGGGCGTCTTCACGCCCCCAGCAACATTCTGAAGATCGCCACGGTCACGACGCCGGCCGCGACAGCGGCGAGCAACGGCAACCGCATGGCGACGAGTGCCGTTACCACCGTAGCGATCGTTTCCGCCGGCCCGGTGACCAGCGCCGTCGGCGCGATCACCGCCATCAACACGGCCGGCGGGATCGCCTCCAGGGCCCGCTTCTGCGTTTCTCCGATCGTCACAAACCGAATGAGCACCAGGCCGCCGATGCGGGTGGCAATGGTTGCGATTGCCATGGCGACGATGGCCAGAAGCGTGTTCGGATCGACGGTCATGCGTGCACCTCCTGGCTACGGCCGGCAAGAAGCGCGACCGCAACCCCGGCAGCAGCACCAGCGGCGATGTACCAGACACCCGGCAGAAACTGATGCGTCAGCACCGCGGCAGCGGCGCTCGCGGCAAGCACAACCCCGGTCTCACGGCCTTTCCAGAAACCCATCACCAGCACGATGAAAACCGCGGGAAAGGCGAAGTCGAGCCCCGTCACCTTCGGATCGCCAAGGAAGGCCCCCAGCAACGCGCCGGCAAGGCTTGTCGTCACCCAGACGAAGTAGAACGGCACGGCGATTCCCGCGAACCAGGCGGGCGTCAGCCTGCCCTCTTTCGCGCGCATCTCCGCCATTGCCCATATCTCGTCGGCAAGCAGCAGCATCGAGGCGTATTTCGTCGGGCCTGAGAACCCCTGGAGCTTGGCGCCGAGCGACGCGCTCATCAGCACGTGCCTGACATTGACCAGCAAGGCGGAGAAAGCGAGTGCCGCCCAAGAGGCCGGATGCGTCCAGATGTCCATGGCCACGAATTGCGAGCCGCCGGCAAAAACCAGCGCGCTCATCAATGTCACCTCCACGCCCGAAAGCCCCTTGCCGGCGGCAACTGCGCCGAAGACGAGCCCAATCGGCATGACCGCCACGATGAGCGGCGCCATCGCCATGGCTCCGGCTCGAAAGTCTGGACCGAATCCCGTGTCGCTCAATGTTCATGCCTCCCGATCGATAACGAACGGAGCACACCTAAACCGGCCCGAGCGGGGCGTATTGAACGAAAGTGATCAACCGGCGCGGAAGGCGCCGGGCGTGACGCCGGTTCGAGCCTTGAAGTGTCGGCTGAAATGCGCCTGATCGGCAAACCCGCACTGATAGGCGGTATCGACCGCCGACCAGCCGTGCCGCAGCAGTGTCTTTGCCGCCCGCACGCGCTTGTCAGTCAGGAAGGCATGCGGTGTGATGTGAAACTGGCGCCGGAAGGCGCGGATCAGATGCGCCCGGCTGAGGCCCGCGACCTTGGCCAGCTCCTCCAGGCCGATATCCTGCGCGTAGTTCTCGGTCAGATAGTCGCGCGCCCGCTGGACCGCGGACTGCTCCTTCGTTTCGACCGGCACGATGATCGTGCTGCCGTGCCGCTCGAACATGGTGGCGAGCACGCCGAACATGCGTTCCTCGGCTTCGAGCGCGCCAGTCGCGTGCTCCAGCGCCTTGTGGGCGTGATAGAAGGAGTGGGCCAGATCCGGATCGCACAGCATGCGCTTGGAAAAGGACGGCGTTCCCTTGAACGGCCGCCCGGTGACATCTTCCAGAATGTTCACCAGCAATTCGGTACTCGGATAGACCATGCGATAGCGGTAACCGCTACCACCTGGGTGACCGTCATGGATCTCGTCTGGATTGATGAGATAGAAGTCGCCGGGCCCCGCTTGCGATCGTTCGCCCCTGATCTTGCTGATCTGCGAGCCGGCCTCGATCGCGCCGATGCTGAAGGTGTCGTGCGCGTGCGGCGCAAATTCGTGCGTAATGAAAGTCGCGGTCAGGCATTCCATGCCATCGAACCGGAGGTCCCGCCAGAATCGGGTCCGCTCCGCGCCTTCCAGCGGCATGACATCGATGGCCTGTTCCTGCGAAATCGTGTGCATGTGGCGATCCTAACGTCCGCCACGACCAGCGTCTTGCATAAAAGTGCTCTTCGCCCTCGCCGCCCAACCGAATGCCGCCATCCGACAGGACGGCATTTGCGGGCAAGCGTGGTTGGCTGTATTGGTCCTTCATCGTCCACGCAGAGTGCCAGGCATGCTCAGTCCAGAATTCCTCTCCGCCTCCAACCGGCTCACGATCGACCTCAACGCATTGGCAGACAACTGGCGCTCGATGAATGCCCGCTCGGGCAAGGCCCGTGCCGCTGCGGTGCTGAAGGCGGATGCCTACGGCCTCGGCATCGACGAGGCGGCGCCAGCGCTTTACGCCGCCGGTGCCCGCGATTTCTTCGTCGCCAATGCGGAAGAAGGTGCTGACCTGCGGCCGCTGGTGCCGGAAGGCCGGATCTACATTCTGGCCGGCATGTGGCCCGGCAATGAGGTGCTGTTCTTCGACAATGATCTCGTGCCGGTGATCAACTCGGAGGAGCAGCTTGCCGTTTTCATGGCGGCGCTGTCCGAGCGCGGCGACCACCCTTGCGTGTTGCATGTCGATACCGGCATGAACCGCCTGGGGCTGTCGGTCGAAGAAGCCGTCGCTCTTGCCAACGATCCGGCCCGCCCGGCGAGCTTCTCGCCGGTCCTGATCATGAGCCACCTCGCCTGCGCCGACGATCCGGGCAACCCGCTCAATAGTTATCAGTTGCAACGCTTCCGCGAAGCCTCTGCTGCATTCGAAGGCGTTGATGCCAGCCTGGCAAACTCCGGCGGCGTGTTCCTGGGCGACGACTACCATTTCAACCTGACGCGCCCGGGCATCGCCGTCTATGGCGGCGAAGCGGTCAATGACGTCGCCAATCCGATGAAGCCGGTCGTGACGGCAGAAGCCCGCATCATTCAGGTACGCAACGTCGCCGCCGGCGGGCACGCAAGCTACGGAGCGTCTGCCCGCTTCAACCGCGACAGCCGCATCGCCACCGTCGCCGTCGGTTATGCTGATGGCTATCACCGCTCCGTCTCGGGCGGTGGCGTGACCTTGCGCCAGGCGACGCCTTCGGGCGCCTTCGGCTTTCTGCACGGCGAGAAGGTGCCGCATGTCGGCCGGGTGACGATGGACCTCAGCCTCTTCGACGTCACCGACCTGCCGGAAAACGCGGTGCGCGCCGGCGACTATATCGAGCTGTTCGGCCGGCATGTCGCACTGGACGACGTGGCGCGCGCCGGCGGCACGATCGGCTATGAGATGCTGACCAGCCTCGGCCATCGCTACGACCGCCACTATATCGGCGCGGTCTGAGCCGGCTTTCGCACCGATACTTTACAGTCCGTCGTCGAAAATCACCTTTTGTTCCGCGTTTCGCGGCATTATGTGAAGGCAAAAGTGATTCTCCGATCACCGGCAGTGCCGCCACAGACGGCACGTCGAAAGTCTCCGCACTGTGAAAGTCGTTGCCGATGGCGAAAGCCCGCACACAATTCGTCTGCCAGAACTGCGGCACCATCCATACCCGCTGGGCCGGTAAGTGCGAGGGCTGCGGCGAATGGAACACGATCATCGAGGACGACCCGACAGCCGGCATCGGCGGCGGCCCGTCCCGCGCGCCGAAGAAGGGGCGCCCGGTTGCGCTCACCACGCTATCGGGTGAAATCGAGGACGCCCCGCGCATCCAGACCGGGATATCCGAGCTCGACCGCGCCACCGGCGGCGGCTTCGTTCGCGGCTCTGCCCTCCTCATCGGCGGCGATCCCGGCATCGGTAAATCGACAGTGCTGATGCAGGCGGCAGCGGCCCTTGCGCGCCAGAAACACCGTGTCATCTATGTCTCGGGTGAAGAGGCCGTGGCCCAGGTGCGCCTTCGCGCCCAACGGCTGGGTGCTGCCGACAGCGACGTGCTGCTGGCAGCTGAAACCAACGTCGAGGACATTCTCGCGACGCTTGCCGAGGGCAAGCGCCCCGATCTCGTCATCATCGACTCGATCCAGACACTCTGGAGCGACATCGTCGATTCGGCGCCCGGCACGGTGACCCAGGTGCGGACCGGCGTGCAGGCGATGATCCGCTTTGCCAAGCAGACGGGAACCGCCGTCGTGCTCGTCGGCCACGTCACCAAGGAAGGCCAGATCGCCGGTCCCCGCGTGGTCGAGCACATGGTCGATGCCGTGCTCTATTTCGAAGGCGACCGCGGCCATCACTACCGCATCTTGAGAACAGTGAAGAACCGCTTCGGGCCGACGGACGAGATCGGCGTCTTCGAGATGTCGGACAAGGGTCTGCGCGAGGTCGCCAATCCATCGGAACTGTTCCTCGGCGAGCGCAACGAAAAATCGCCGGGGGCCGCCGTCTTTGCCGGCATGGAGGGAACACGGCCGATCCTGGTTGAGGTGCAGGCGCTGGTGGCGCCGACCTCGCTCGGCACGCCGCGCCGTGCCATCGTCGGCTGGGACTCCGCCCGCCTCTCGATGATCCTTGCGGTGCTTGAAGCCCATTGCGGCGTGCGGCTCGGGCAGCACGACGTCTACCTCAACATCGCCGGCGGCTACCGAATTTCCGAGCCTGCCGCCGACTTGGCTGTGGCTTCCGCACTGGTTTCGTCGCTTGCCGGGCTTGCCCTTCCGGCTGATTGCGTCTATTTCGGCGAAGTCAGCTTGTCGGGCGCCATCCGGCCGGTTGCGCATACCGCTCAACGCCTCAAGGAAGCCGAGAAGCTCGGTTTCTCGCAGGCTGTTCTGCCAGCTGCCTCGACCGAATTGCCGAAGAACGGCAATGGCCGGTGGAGCGAGTTGGAAAGCCTGCCGGATCTGGTGGCGCGCATCGCGGGATCGCGAAACGCCTTGAGACCGGCAGAGGATGCAGATTGAAGGTGCGGGTGCTGCAAGCGGCTCCACGGGACGCCTTCTGAGCAGGCTCATAACAATGCCCTGAACATCAGGCAGGGCCGACGGCGGATAGGCTTGAGGAGACCCGGACGAACCGGGTTCGGAGTAAGGACAAAATGCCCATTACAATTCTCGACGGTATCGTTCTCGGCGTCGCGCTGTTTTCAGCAATCCTGGCAATGGTCCGAGGCTTCTCACGCGAAGTCCTGTCGGTTGCCAGCTGGGTTGGCGCGGCGGCGGCGGCCTACTTCCTCTACCCGCACCTCCTGCCCTATGCCAAGCAGTATACCAGCAGCGACACGGTCGCGCTGATCGGCTCGGCGGCAGTGATCTTCCTGGTTGCGCTGATCATCATTTCCTTCATCACCATGCGCGTCGCCGATTTCATCATCGACAGCCGCATCGGCGCGCTCGACCGGACGCTGGGCTTTCTCTTCGGCGCCGCGCGCGGCATCCTGCTCGTGGTCGTCGCCATGCTGTTCTTCAACTGGCTGGTCGCTCCGCAGCAGCAGCCGGGTTGGGTCACGCAGGCGAAGTCCAAGCCGCTTCTCGACAATCTCGGCAACAAGCTGATCGCGCTTCTGCCCGAGGAAGCCGACGCCACCATCCTCGACCGCCTGCGCGGCAAGGACACGACCGGCGAAGGCGAAGGCGAGACCCCGGCCGGCACGCCCGGACAGGCACCGTCGGGTTCGCCCGACCAGGCGCCCGTTGACGACGCCCCGGCCACCAACGGCTGAGACATGGAAGAACTGCCGACAAAGCCCGCTGCGCGGGCTTTGTCCTTTTGGGAATAACGCTTGTGTCCGTTTTCAGCTAAGATCGCTTGAAGACGGCGGGCCTGATCACGATATGCGCACCGGCACGGAGCAAAGGCGACTGTGATGACCGATCTGAGATCCACGGAAATCCATGACGAACTCGATGGCGATACCCTGCACGAAGAGTGCGGCGTCTTCGGCATCCTGGGGCACCCGGATGCGGCGGCGCTGACGGCGCTCGGCCTGCATGCGCTCCAGCATCGCGGCCAGGAGGCCGCCGGTATCGTCACCTTCGACGGCAAGCAGTTCTGCACCGAAAAGCGCATGGGTCTCGTCGGCGATCACTACACCGATCCCGCAACGCTCGCGAAGCTCCCGGGCTTCATGTCCATCGGCCACACGCGCTACTCGACGACAGGCGAAGTGGCGCTGCGCAACGTCCAGCCGCTCTTTGCCGAGCTGCATGAAGGCGGCATCGCGATTGCCCATAACGGCAACTTCACCAACGGCCTGACGCTGCGCCGCCAGATCATCTCGGACGGCGCCATCTGTCAGTCGACCTCCGACACCGAAGTTGTCCTCCACCTCATCGCCCGCTCCAAGCACGCTTCGACCACCGACCGCTTCGCCGATGCGATCGCGCAGGTCGAGGGCGGCTACTCGATGCTGGCGCTGACACGCACCAAGCTGATCGCCGCCCGCGACCCGCACGGCATCCGCCCGCTCGTCATGGGCGACCTCGACGGCAAGCCGATCTTCTGCTCGGAAACCTGCGCACTCGACATCATCGGCGCCAAGTTCGTGCGCGACGTGGAGAATGGCGAAATCATCATCTGCGAGATCCAGCCCGACGGCTCGATCTCGATCGATTCGCGCAAGCCGCTGGCTCCGCAACCGGAGCGGCTCTGCCTGTTCGAATACGTCTATTTCGCCCGTCCGGATTCGGTCGTCGGCGGCCGCAACGTCTATGTGGCGCGCAAGAACATGGGCCAGAACCTGGCCAAGGAAGCCCCTGTCGAGGCCGATGTCGTCGTCCCGGTTCCCGATGGCGGTACGCCCGCCGCAATCGGCTACGCACAGCAGAGCGGCATTCCCTTCGAGCTCGGCATCATCCGCAACCATTATGTCGGCCGGACCTTCATCGAGCCGACGCAGCAGATCCGCGCCTTCGGCGTCAAGCTGAAGCACTCGGCGAACCGCGCGATGATCGAGGGCAAGCGCGTCGTGCTCGTCGACGATTCGATCGTTCGCGGCACCACCTCGGTCAAGATCGTGCAGATGATCCGCGATGCCGGTGCACGCGAAGTGCATGTGCGTGTTGCCAGCCCGATGATCTTCCATCCGGACTTCTACGGCATCGACACGCCGGACCGCGACAAGCTGCTCGCCAACCAGCATGCCGACCTTGCGTCCATGTGCCGCTTCATTGGCGCGGACTCGCTCGAGTTCCTGTCGATCGACGGCCTCTACGAGGCTGTGGGCGGCATCAAGCGCGATCTCAAGTCGCCGCAGTTCACCGATCACTATTTCACCGGGGACTATCCGACCCGCCTTCTCGACCAGGAAGGCGCCAGCAATGTCCGCAAACTCTCGGTTCTCGCCAGCAACGGATAATCAGACAATAAAATGACGATCAATTTGAAAGACCGGGTCGCCGTCGTCACCGGCGCATCGCGCGGTATCGGCTATTTCACGGCCCTCGAACTCGCCAAGGCTGGCGCCCACGTCGTCGCCTGCGCCCGCACCGTCGGTGGCCTCGAAGAGCTGGATGACGCGATCAAGGCGGTCGGCGGCTCGGCAACGCTCGTTCCGTTCGATCTCGCCGACATGGCTGCGATCGACAAGCTCGGCGGCGCGATCAACGAGCGCTGGGGCAAACTCGACATCATGGTCGCCAATGCCGGCGTGCTCGGCACCATCTCGCCGATCGGCCATGTCGAGGCCAAGGTGTTCGAGAAGGTGATGAACATCAACGTCAATGCCACCTGGCGCCTGATCCGCACGCTCGAGCCGTTGCTCATCAAGTCCGATGCCGGACGTGCGCTCATTCTCTCCTCTAGCGCTGCCCACAAGTGCAAGCCGTTCTGGGGCCCCTACTCTGCCTCCAAGGCCGCCGTCGAAGCGCTCGCCCGCACATGGGCCGGAGAGACACAGCGACTACCGCTGCGCATCCTCAGCGTCGATCCGGGCGCAACCCGCACCGCGATGCGCGCCCAGGCGATGCCCGGTGAAGATCCGGAGACCGTGCCGCACCCCTCCGAGGTCGCGGCGGAGCTTCTGCCACTGGTCGGCCCGGACCAGACCGAGACCGGCAAGCTTTACATCGTTCGCGAAAAGAAGATCGTCGACTACCGCCTGCCGGAGTGACGTCACCACAAAGCCGAGATCAAAAAGGCCACCGTGTTTCCACGGTGGCCTTTTTATTTTGCGCTGACATTCAGCGTTAATGCGCGCCGCGATCTCTACTGCATGTGCAGCAATTCAAAGCGCTACAGCGCCGCGCGTCTAATAAGATGCGCGGCGCTGTAGGATTCGCTTACCGCGCTTTAAGCTCTCGTTTTGCGCATGTTGTTATCGCAAAACCGCCGCGCACTTTTGCGACATGCTTCAGTCGACCTTGTCGCCCGGCAGGCCGTCGCCGCCATGGGCGGGATGGGCGGGCCAGTCGCCGCCATACTTGCGCTGCCACGAGCGCGCGCCGAACGGCAGCGTGATCAGGTAGCCAAGCGCCGTCACCGCCATTGTCTCCCAGGTGTAGGTCATCAGCGTCGCGACATAAAAGACGACGACGAGAATGACCGGCAGGACGAGATCGCGGCGAACGCGGCTGTTTTCCGACTTGCCCGACCAGACCGGCAGACGGCTGACCAGCAGGAAGGCAATCAGCACGGTGTAGCCCGATGCGATCAGCGCGAAGGTGCGCTCAGGTGCCAAGCCCAGCAGGCCGAGATAGACCGGCAGCAGCACCAGCATGGCACCCGCCGGCGCAGGCACGCCGACGAAATACTCCGACTGCCACGCTGCCTTGGACTGGCGCTCGGCCATGACGTTGAAGCGGGCCAATCGCAGGCCGCAGGCGATCGCGTAGATCAACGCCGCAATCCAGCCGATCGAGCGGGCCTGATCCAGGATGAAGACGTAGAGAACGAGCGCCGGCGCCACGCCGAAGTTGATGATATCGGCGAGGGAGTCCATCTGGCCGCCGAAGTTCGACGTCGCCTTCAGCAGGCGCGCGACGCGACCGTCGATACCGTCGAGAAAGGCCGCAAGCAACACCATGGCAACGGCGAGCTCGATGCGGTTTTCGAAGGCGAGCCGAATGCCGGAGAGACCTGCGCAGATCGCCAGCACGGTGATCATGTTCGGGATCATCAGGCGCAGCGGTATCTCGCGCAGTCGAGGGCCGCGACCGGTATCGCTTGAACCGTTCGCCTCGCCCGCGACTTTCGGCGGTTCGGCTGGGTTTTCCTGTTGAGGACCTTCCATAGGGGCTCCTTATGCGCGACGGCTGATGACCGGGCCCTTGGCCGAGCCGAATTCGGCAAGCACGGTTTCACCGGCAATCGCGGTCTGGCCGAGGCTGACGCGGGGCTCGACACCATCAGGCAGGAAAACGTCGAGGCGCGAGCCGAACCGGATGAGGCCGAAACGCTCACCGGCGTCGAGCGAGCCGTTTTCATACTTCCAGCAGATGATGCGGCGGGCAACCAGACCGGCGATCTGTACGACGCCGATTTCACCATGCTTCGTCTGGATGACGAGGCCGTTGCGTTCGTTCTCGTGGCTGGCCTTGTCGAGTTCGGCGTTGACGAACTTGCCGGCGCGGTAGGCGATGCGGCTGATGGTGCCGGTCATCGGCGCACGGTTCACGTGGCAGTTGAAGACGTTCATGAAGACCGAGATGCGCAGCATCGGTTCGGAACCAAGACCCAGCTCTTCCGGCGGCGTCACCATGGCAATCGACGAAACGCGGCCATCGGCCGGGCTGATCACCAGATCGTCGTCGATCGGCGTCATGCGCTCGGGGTCACGGAAGAAATAGGCGCACCAGGCGGTGAGCAGGAAGCCGATCCACATCAGCGGCTCCCACAGCAAGCCCAGCACCAGCGACGCGACGAAGAAGATCGCGATGAAGCGATAGCCTTCCTTGTGCACCGGGACCAGCGTGTTGCGCACCGTATTGACCAAGCTCATGAACTCTACTCCAAATTTGCTGTGGAACGTGACCTAGCGCGAAATGCCGCCCGCGGCAACGCTGCCCGCCCGACAGCGACAAAACGCGTCGCGATCAGCGACAAGACATGGCCGTCATAGGGCCGGCTCGCCACGCGTGACGATACCGAGGTCGTCGCTCTCGCGCACACGCTTCAATTGTTCTTCCGCCTGGGTCGCCTCGCGCTGGCGGCTCCACATGGAAGCATAAAGTCCGTCGCGATCGATCAGTTCCCCGTGCGTGCCGCGCTCGGCGATGACGCCATCCTTGAGCACGATGATCTCATCGGCATTGATGACCGTCGAAAGCCGGTGGGCGATAACCAGTGTCGTGCGGTTGCGGGAAACCACGTCGAGCGCCGACTGGATTTCCTGTTCCGTGCGCGTGTCGAGCGCGGAAGTTGCCTCATCGAGGATGAGGATCGGCGGTGCCTTCAGGATCGTACGGGCGATGGCGACACGCTGCTTCTCGCCGCCCGAAAGCTTGAGGCCGCGCTCGCCGACCATTGCCTGAAACCCTTCGGGAAGCGACTGGATGAAGGTCGCGATCTGTGCCGCCTCAGCCGCAGCGACAACCTCCTCCTCGGTTGCCGAAACGCGTCCGTAGCGGATGTTGTAGGCGATGGTATCGTTGAACAGCACGGTGTCCTGCGGCACCATGCCGATCACGGCGCGCAGGCTCTTCTGTGTCACACCGCGCACGTCCTGCCCGTCGATAGTGATCGTGCCCTGTTGCACGTCGTAGAAGCGATAAAGAAGCCGCGACAGCGTCGACTTGCCGGCCCCCGACGGGCCGACGACGGCAACGGTCTTGCCGGCAGGCACCTCGAAGCTGATGCCTTTCAGGATCGGTCGCGCTGCATCATAGGCAAAGTGCACGTCCTTGAAGGCGATGGCGCCGTTTGCAATGGCGAGCTGCCGCGCATCCGGGCGGTCGACCACTTCGGCTTCGACGTCGAGCAGATCGAACATGTGTTCGATGTCGGTCAGCCCCTGGCGGATTTCGCGATAGACGAAGCCGATGAAATTGAGCGGAATGGCCAGCTGGATCAGCATGGCGTTGATGAAGACGAAGTCCCCGAGCGTCTGCTCGCCGCGCTGCACCGCGAGCGCGGACATGACCATCATGACTGCCGTGCCAGCGCCAAAGATCATCGCCTGGCCGAAGTTGAGCCAGCCGAGCGAGGTCCAGACCTGGGTCGCCGCCTTCTCATAGCGCTCCATGGATCTGTCGAAGCGCTTGGCTTCCATTTCTTCGTTGCCGAAATACTTGACGGTCTCGAAGTTCAAGAGCGAGTCGATCGCCTTGGTGTTGGCGTCGGTGTCGCTGTCGTTCATGGAGCGGCGGATGGCGATGCGCCAGTCGCTCGCCTTGACCGTAAACCAGATATAGAGCCAGACGGTGATGGCCGTGACCAGCAGGTAGCTGAAACCGTAGCCCCACCAGAAGATCACGGCGGTCAGCAAAAATTCGATCAGCGTCGGTACACTGTTCAGAATGGTGAAGCGAACGATGGTCTCGATGCCCTTGGTGCCGCGCTCGATCACGCGCGACAGGCCGCCGGTGCGTCGCTCGAGATGAAAGCGCAGCGACAACTGGTGCATATGCACGAAGGTCTTGTAGGCGAGTTGCCGGACCGCATGCTGCCCGACGCTGGCAAACAGCGCGTCGCGCAACTGGTTGAGCCCCGCCTGCAGCAAACGCGCGAGGTTATAGGCAAGCACCAGCATGACTGCGCCGCCCAGGAACTGCGGCAGGAAGCCCAGTGCATCCGGCTTGTTGTTCAGCGCATCCGTCGCCCACTTGAAGAAATAAGGAACGAGGATGAGGACGACCTTGGCAATCACCAGGATGATCGTCGCCCAGACGACTCGAAGCTTCAGATCAGCCCGATCTGAAGGCCACATGTAGGGCCACAGGTTGACGATGGTTCGAAACGGGTTGCTCGTATCGGCGGAAATCGTCTTCGTCTGGTTCTGAGGTGCCACGTCTTGATCCGCCTTCACTCTTTCGCACGCCCGGGCGGACGGTCATGCCAATCCACCGGCGTCGCGCAGTTGCGGCTCCGCGCCTCGAACCTTTGGGCAAGGACATCGGGGCACATCATCGCCATCCAATGAAAAGCGGCGTCTCGTTGAAGACGCCGCCTTCTTTGACAAATAGGTCTCCGTCGACACTGCCGCAATGCGATGATGTCGATGAACAGCCTATTGCTCGTGTTTCATGTGCTTCTTGTGAATTTCGCGCGATTCTTCATCGGAAAGTGCCTGATCGGGAACGCCGAAGACCTGGCCAGGGCGGATGCGATCGGGGTTTTCGATCTGTGCCTGGTTGGCGAGGTAGATCGTGGTGTAGCGAACACCCGCGCCATAGACACGCCGTGAGATCTGCCAGAGCGTATCACCGCGACGGATGATCACGGAACTCTTGCTTTCCTTCAGCGGCGCCTGCTCCACCGTTGCCGGCTGAGCCTGGGTTTCAGTCGAGGCCATGGAAGGCTGCGCAGCGGCGACGTCATTGGTGATCGAGCTGCCGGCACCCTTGACCTTCGACGCGCCGGAAGCCTCGGCGATCTCGCCCGATGCGATGGTGTTGGCAACCGCCGGCGTGACACTGCCGCGTTCAGCAAGGATTGCACCGACCGAGGCTTCGACCTTGGTTAGGGCCGCAGCGACACTTGAGGCATCCTGCGGGGCCTCCTTCAGCACGGCCAGCGCATCGGCAGCAGCCTTTGCTGTCCGGGCGACCTCGCCTGCGAGCGCCTGATCGGAATTGTCGGCGAGCCTGAAATCGGCCAGCGACTTCAGTGCGAATTCGCTTGCTGAGCGTGCTGCCGCGAGTTGCTCGCCCGTCGGCACCTTGCCATTGGAGAAAAGCCCCTTCAGCAGCGCGAGCGCCTTGCCGGCTTCGGCACGCAGCCCGTCGAGGCCGGCTGTCGCGGCGGCCGAAACCGGGCCGGCAACAGCTGCGACCTGGCTACCGGCCGGGCGGTCGAACGGCACCGATGCGCGCATGACGACCTTGCTTGCGTCCTCGCTCAACATGTCTGCACGGATGATGTGGCTGCCGACCGCAAGGTCGATCTGACCGTCTACGACAAAGTGGCCCTTGTCATCCGCCTTCATTTCGCCGAGCAGCTTGTCGTCCGCGTAGATGCGAACGACGGCACCGGGCTTTGCGCTACCGGCGACGAACATCTTGGCGCCCTCGATCTCGACGGCGGTGACCTGCAGCCCTACAGCGCCGTTTGGCTTTGCCGCCGTTGCGTCGCTCGTCGTCTGCGGCGTTGCAGACGCCACATCGGCGGATGTCGCCGCGGCCGGCTGCGAAGCAGGCGCGTCAGCCGTCTGCGCAACGCCCGCCAGCGCGTCAGGCGTGGTGAGCAGCCGGCTGGCAGTGCCGGGCTTAGAGACCATGGCAAGCAATTGGCCGGTCGGGTCCTTTGGAACGGAAACCGTTGCGACTTCTTGCGAATTCTTGGCAACGCCGTCTTCGCCGACCGCGCGCAGGGTCAGCTGGTAGTCCCCGGCCGGAAGCGGCTTGTCGAAGACGGCGGCGAAATCGCCGGTCACGCCGACATCAGCCGTTCCGACGATCGTCGCGCCGTTGAGGATTTCCAGCTTGGAACCGGGTGCGGCGTGGCCGGCAACAACGGTCGAACCATCGGGCTCGACGCGCAGCACGTCAAAACCGGGAATAGATGCATCCTCGACCGGTGATTTCGCGTCAGCGGCGCTTGCCGCCTGTTGCGGCTCCGCCATTTTGCTGGCGTCATCGGACTTCGCCGAGTCCGAAGTGGGCTGAGGCCCGCCGGTCGACGATGCCGCGTCACCGGTTTGGGCCGGAGCGTTTGCCGTGCCATCGGCCGAGGCTTCCTTGCCGTCACGCAAATTCGGTTGAACTACAAAAACCATCAACGCTGTTGCTGCCGCAAGGACAGTAAGGGCCACCCAGCCGGCCTTGTTCTTGATCATGCCACTCTCCACAGGAGCGGAGCGACGCTCCGCGCATGCCCTCTCATCGGCCTAAGGCGCGGGGCTTGCGCGGTCATTATAGCGCAACTGCGAGCTACCCGCCCAATTTCTTCAATCGATCCCTGAAATTGCTAGCGTTTCCTAGTGTAGCAGACAAGCAGCCGCCCCTGCTGCAGGCGCCGCGAACCAAGCTTTCCCCTCATTTTTCTTGACCCTTGCTGCGCTGCAATGCTTTTTGACCGGATGAGCACTGAAACCAGCACGATTCGATCCATCTGCGTCTACTGTGGTTCGCAGCCCGGGCGCGACCCGATTTACATGGAAGCCGGCCGCGCGCTCGGCCGCTCGATCGCCGACCATGGCCTGCGTCTGGTCTATGGCGGCGGCACGCGCGGCATCATGGGAGCGGTCGCCAGCGGCGTGCTTTCCAATGGCGGCGAGGTCACCGGCATCATCCCGGAATTCCTGATGGACAAGGAAGCGACGCGCCATTCGCTCGGCCAGCTCAACGAGCTGATCGTCACCGCCGACATGCATGAGCGCAAGCACACCATGTTCGAGCGGGCGGACGCCTTTGTCGCCCTGCCGGGCGGCATCGGCACGCTGGAAGAGATCGTCGAGATCATGACCTGGGCGCAGCTCGGTCGTCACCGCAAGCCGATGGTCTTCGGCAACATGAACGATTTCTGGAAGCCGATGCTGGACCTGCTGCAGCACATGCGCGCTGAAGGCTTCGTTCACACGGCCCACCTCGTCCAGCCGCTTGTCGTCGACAAGGCCGAGGACATCGTGCCGGCGATCCTTGCGGCCGCTAGCGGCGCAAACGGCCGCGAAGGCGAAGCCGAGATCATCTCCCGCCTTTAGGCCTGTGTTACACCCCCAAAATCAGAAAAGGCGCGCCTGACGGACGCGCCTTTTTCCATTCTTGCCTACTGCATGTTTTCTTAAATCACATTCGATTTAAGGATAAAAACATGCAGCAATTCAAAGTGCTACAGCGGCCTTTGCGCGTCTAACACGACGCGCGGCGCTGTAGTGTCTTATTCGGCCGGGCTGACCTGTTCGGCGCGACGGGCGCGGCTCTGTGCCAGCATGGCGCCGGAATAAATAACCAATGCGGCCCAGATCAGTGCGAAGGCGATCAGCTTTGCGGTGCCGAAAGGCTCGTGGAAGACGAAGACGGCAATCAGGAAGATCATCGTCGGCGCGATATACTGCATGATGCCGATGGTCGACAGCCGCAGCAGCTTGGCGCCATTGGCATAGATCATCAGCGGGATCGCGGTGACAATGCCGCAGGACATCAGCCACAGCACGTCAGTCATGCCCGTGTCGCCGAAGTGCCCTTGGCCGGTCGCCTCGAGCCAGATGATGTAGCCGATCGCTGGAACGCTGAGCAGCAGCACTTCGAGGAAGAAGCCCTGGTTCGGCCCGATCGGCAGCGTCTTGCGGAAAAAGGCGTAGAAGCCCCAGGAGAGGCAGAGCCCGATCGACACCCAGGGCAGACCGCCGGCATCGAAGGCGAGTACGCCAACGGCGGCAGCGGCCAGCGCGATCGCCACCATCTGCGCCGGGCTTGGCTTTTCCTTCAGCAACAGAGCGCCGAGGAAAATCGAGAAAAGCGGATTGATGTAATAGCCGAGCGCCGTCTCGATCGCGCGACCAGCACCGATCGCCCAGACATAGATACCCCAGTTGATGGTGATGAGCACGGCAGTGAGAGCCGCCATGCGCAACATGCGCGGTGAACGAAGGGCGACCTTGACGTCTTCCGTGCGCCCAAGCCACACCAGCACGAGGCCCGCGAGCGGAACCGACCAGACGATGCGGTGCGCAACCACTTCCGGCGCCGGGATATGGGCGATCGCCTTCATGAAGAAAGGCAGGAATCCCCAGAGCAGATAGGCCGTGAGCGCAAAGGCGAAGCCCTTGGCGGAATCGGTGTTTTCTGCGGGTACTTTCGCGTTCGGCTCGGCCATGACATTTTTCCTGATGTAGTCGCCGGAGGCTGTCTTGGCGATGACGCCCGCTCCGGTCGCAATCGAAGGTGCAGCCTTACCGGCCGACGAACCCTTCCATGGGGCGTCGTACTCCAATGACCATCAATGCACCAATTCATTTCCGTGAACGGATGGTGAATTTTGCTCATACTTTAGGCAAGAGCAACGACGCCCAGCGGGGTGCCTATGCTCTCCCTCACCTGAAGCAGGCGCTTACTCGGCGGCGATCAGTCCGACATGGTCGCGATTCTTCAACAGCTTGAAAATGATACTGTCCATCAACGCCTGGAACGAGGCATCTATGATGTTGTCGGAGACGCCGACCGTCCACCAGCGCGCGCCCGTGCCATCGGTCGATTCGATCAGAACGCGCGTGATCGCCTCGGTCCCGCCGTTGAGGATACGGACCTTGTAGTCCGCAAGCTCCAGGTCTTCGATCTCCGACTGGTATTTGCCGAGGTCCTTGCGCAGGGCCAGATCGAGCGCATTGACCGGCCCGTGGCCTTCGGCCACCGACATCATGGTTTCGCCATCGACGACGACCCTGACGACCGCTTCCGACACGGTTTTCAGATGACCGTTGGCGTCGAACCGACGTTCGACCATCACCCGGAAGCTTTCGACGTGGAAGAAATCCGGCACCGTCCCGAGGATGCGGCTGGCCAGCAGCGCGAAACTCGCATCGGCGCCCTCATAGGCATAACCGGTCGCCTCGCGCTCCTTGACGATCGCGATCAGCTTGTCGAGCTTGGGATCGTCTTTGCCAACCACGATCCCCCGCCGCTTCAGCGCGTTGATGAAGTTCGCCTTGCCGCCCTGGTCGGACACCATGACCTTGCGCAGATTGCCGACACTTTCAGGGGCGATGTGCTCGTAGGTGCGTGGATCCTTCAGAAGCGCCGAGGCGTGAATGCCGGCCTTGGTGGCAAAGGCCGAGGCACCGACATAGGGCGCCTGCATGTCCGGCGAGCGGTTCAATAGTTCGTCGAAAGCATGCGAGAGCTTCGTCAGTTCCTGCAGGCGGTAGGAATCGATCGCCGTTTCGAACCTGCTGGAATAGATCTCTTTCAGCGCGAGGGTGGGGATAAGCGTCACCAGATTGGCGTTGCCGCACCGCTCGCCGATGCCGTTCAGCGTTCCCTGTATCTGGCGGACGCCGGCCTCGACGGCTGCAAGCGAATTGGCTATCGCCTGCCCCGTGTCGTTATGGGCGTGGATGCCGAGACTGGCGCCGGGCACACCGGCGGCGATAACAGCCGAAACGATCTCGCGCACCTCGTGCGGCTGGGTGCCGCCATTGGTATCACAAAGCACGATCCAGCGTGCGCCCGCTTCGAAGGCAGTCTGCGCACAGGCAAGCGCATAGGCGCGGTTCGCCTTGTAGCCGTCGAAGAAATGCTCGCAGTCGACCATGGCCTCGCGGCCGGCGCCGACAACGGCTGCGACGGAAGCCCGGATGTTGTCGAGGTTTTCCTCGTTGGAACAGCCGAGCGCCACCGCCACGTGGTAATCCCAGCTCTTGGCCACGAGACAGATCGCGTCGGTGTTTGCTTCGAGCAGGGCGGCAAGGCCCGGGTCGTTCGAGGCGGAAACGCCAGCGCGCTTGGTCATGCCGAAGGCGACGAAGGAGGCCTTCTTCGTGCGCTTGCGCTTGAAGAACTCCGTATCGGTCGGGTTTGCCCCGGGATAGCCGCCTTCGACATAGTCCATGCCGAAATCGTCGAGCAGGGTGGTAATCGCGATCTTGTCCTCGACGGAAAAGTCGATGCCGGGCGTCTGCTGCCCGTCCCGTAGCGTCGTGTCGAAGAGGTAGATGCGTTCCCTGGTCATGGCTCGTTTCCAATAATGCTCAGTCGTTATTCGGTCTTGCCGGCGAATTTGTCAGTGGCGCGGATCAACCGGTCGAGGATACCGGGTTCGGAATAGGCGTGCCCTGCCCCCTCGATCAGGTGGAACTCAGCCTCGGGCCAGGCCTTGTGCAACTGCCAGGCATATTTTGCCGGGCATGGCATGTCGTAGCGGCCCTGGACGATCACGCCGGGGATGCCATGCAGACGATGGGCATCCCGCAGCAATTGGCCGTCGTCCATCCAGCCGGCATTGACGAAGAAGTGGTTCTCGATGCGCGCGAAGGCATCGGCAAACTCGTCCTCCTCAAAACGGCCGCTGGTCGACAGTTCCGGAAGCAGCGTGATCGTCTCACCTTCCCATATGCTCCAGCTCCGGGCAGCTGCCAAACGCGTCGCCCTGTCGTCGCTGGTCAGGCGCCGGTGATAGGCACGCATCATCTCGTGCCGCTCATTCTCCGGGATCGGCGCGATGAACCGCTCCCATTTGTCCGGAAACATCTCCGAGACGCCGAACTGATAGTACCAGTCGAGCTCGGCCTTGGTCAGGGTATAGATGCCGCGCAGCACCAGTTCCGTCACCCGACCCGGGTGCTTTTCCGCATAGGCGAGTGCCAGGGTCGATCCCCAGGAGCCGCCGAACACCAGCCATTTCTCGACCCCTGCCATCTCGCGCAGACGTTCGATATCGGCGACGAGGTGCCAGGTGGTGTTGGCTTCGATCTCCGCATGCGGCTTCGACATGCCGCAACCGCGCTGGTCGAACAGCGTCACGTCGTAAAGCTTGGGATCGAACAGCCGGCGATGGTTGGGCGAGATCGTGCCGCCCGGCCCGCCATGCAGGAACACCGCCGGTTTTGCGCCTGGCGTTCCTACCCGTTCCCAATAGACCGAATGACCGTCGCCGACGTCGACGTGACCCGACGCATGGGGTTCGATTTCCGGGTAGAGCGTACGCAATTGAGCAGTCATCTTCAGTCTCTCATCGGTGGCCAGTGCACCGTATCGTAATCGGGATGCTGGCGGTTCGTTTCGAGCACGAGCAGGTGCCGGGTGGCGGAAAGCTCGGTGCCGTCGTCGGTCTGCCTTTCGGGAAGCTTCGCAAGCCGCGAGAACCAAACCATGCGCGATTCTACCCCAGACTGATAAACCGGTGGCAGATCGTCTGGATCATCGAGCGAGCCGAGCACGATGTTGAGGAAATCCTCGTCCGGCATGTCATAGAAGAGCGGCGTTCCGCAATCGTGGCAGAAGGCGCGGCGCACCAGATGCGAGGAGCGAAACCATGAGGGTTGCCCGCGGGTGATGTCGAAATTGTCGCGCGCGATGTTGGCGAGCGGCATGAAATAATTGCCGGCGGCCTTCTGGCACATGCGACAGTGACAGATATGCGCATCCGCCAGCACGCCTTCGGCGCGGTAGCGGATCGCTCCGCACTGGCAGCCGCCGGTAAAGATGCGCGAAATCGTCATCGGAACACTCCCGGTTGGTGCCACTGCTCGGTGTCGTGATCGGGATGCTGGAAGGAAATGACACTCTCCTGCCTGCTATAGAAATCCGGATCCGTCAGCACCGGCTGGTCGAAGATGGTCTCGACCCAGGGGAGCCGCGAGGCATAATTAACCTGTATCTGCGGGGCCAGATCGCTGCGATCATCGAACGTGCCGATGGCGATTTCCATGCCGCCGGGATGGCGGTAGATCATCGGCGTGCCGCATTTCGGGCAGAAACCACGATCGATATTGACCGAGGATTGGAAGTAGCTCGGCTCGTCGCGCGTCCACTCGACGCCATCCTTCGGCGCTGTCACCAGCGCCGAGAAGAAGGCGCCGAACTGCTTCTGGCACATGCGGCAATGGCAGATCGACGGACGGCCGAGTTGTCCCCGAATGCGGAAACGGACCGCGCCGCACTGGCATCCGCCTGTTCGCACTGTATCGGTCATTTCTCGTCCTCCGGGGGCCAGGTTTCGGTGTCATGATCAGGATGCTGGTAGGAAACGAGATCGGCAAGGAATGCCACGGCGTCGGCATCGGCCAACGTCTCCTCCCCCGGCAATTCAGGCACTTGATCGACATAGGGCAGCTTAGCCTCGATGCCCCACTGGATTGTCGGCACGATCCCCTGAGGTTCGTCGAAGGCAGCAATCGCCAGCGCCATGCCATCGGGCGCCTCATAGGTTAGAGGCGTGCCGCAATCACCGCAAAATCCACGCCAGCCAAAATTGGACGACTGGAAGCGTTTGCGCTCGCCACGCGTCCAGTTGACGGTAGCGCCACGCACCGACACCAACGGCAGATAGAAGTTTCCGCTCGCCTTCTGGCACATGCGGCAATGGCAGACGGAAGCGTCGCCGAGAACGCCCTCGACGCGGAAACGCACGGCACCACATTGGCAGCCGCCGGTATGATACGGCCTGTTGTCGAGACTCATCGCAACGTCTCCTCAAGTCGACACATGACAGACCGCCTCGATGTTGTTGCCGTCGGGATCGAAGACGAAGGCGGCATAATAATCCGGGTGGTAGTGCGGGCGCAGTCCCGGCTTGCCATTGTCGCGGCCGCCGGCAGAAAGAGCTGCGTCGTAGAAGGCATCGACTTCGCTGCGGCTGCGTGCGGTAAAAGCATAGTGCCTGCCCGGACCTGCGGCCGCCTCATGCAACCAAAAGACCGGACGTTCGCGACCGTAACCGCCGACCTTGACGCCGCCGGTGTGCTCGGCCGGCACCATCATCAGGAGGGAGGCGCCAAGCGGCGCAAACGCCCCGTCGTAGAACGACTTCGCCTTGTCGAAATCCGCAACCGAGATACCAGTATGATCGATCATTGCACGAACTCCTCCTTCATGCGCCTCTCCTCATGCCGTCAAGCTGCGACCGCCGTCCCCTGCCCGGACACCGTCGGCATCCAAGGGCAATAGGGGATGGCAGGCCGTCTTCATCGCTTCACTTCCCAGGTCGTCAGGCGCTCGCCAGTCGCCGGGTCCTTGCCGTCTTTCAACTGGATGCCCTGGGCGAGCAGATCGTCACGGATTCTGTCGGCCGCAGCGAAATCCTTGGCCTTCAGCAATTCGAGACGTGCCCTGACGCGGCCATCGACTTCGTGCACGACGGCCTCGTCGAGTTCGACCGCCTGCGGCACGATGCCGAGCAGCGACGCGCTGGCGGCAAAGCTGCCCCTCAGGCTTGGATCGCTGGCGGTCTTCTGCGCCAGCGCATGCAGCGCCTGAACCGCCGCCACCGTGTTCAGGTCGTCGGACAGCGCCGTAACGATGGCCGGATCGACCTCGCCCTTGGCGTCGCCCGGCACCGGCCATTTCGACAGCAGATGCTCGGCCTCCTCCAGGCGCTTGATCGAGAAATCGATCGGCTCGCGGTAGTGGGTCATCAGCATGGCAAGGCGCAGCACGTCGCCCGGCCACTTCCGGCCGCCGAATTTTTCGGTGTGCAGCAATTCGTAGATGGTGACGAAGTTGCCTTCGGACTTCGACATCTTGCGGCCTTCGACCTGCAGGAAGCCGTTGTGCATCCAGACATTCGCCATCACATCCGTGCCGTGAGCGCAACGCGACTGGGCAATCTCGTTCTCGTGGTGCGGGAAGATGAGATCGAGCCCGCCGCCGTGGATATCGAAGACCTCGCCCAGATAACGCCCGCTCATGGCCGAGCACTCGATGTGCCAGCCCGGACGCCCCCTGCCCCATGGGCTTTCCCAGCCCGGTTCGTTGTCGGCCGAGAGTTTCCAGAGCACGAAATCGCCCGGGTGTTTCTTGTGCACCTCGACGGCGACGCGGGCACCGGCCTGCTGCTCGTCGAGATTGCGCTTGGAAAGCTGCCCGTAATCCGGCATCGATCTGGTATCGAACAGCACCTCGCCACCGGCCTTGTAGGCATGGCCCTTGGCAATCAGCTTGTCGATGATGTCGATCATCTGCGGAATATTGTCGGTGGCGCGCGGCTCGACATCAGGATCAAGGCAGCCGAGCGACTTGGCGTCTTCGAGGAACTGCGTCTCGGTCTTCTCGGTCACATGCCGGATCGCCTCGTTCAGCGGCAGGCCGGGATAGTCGCGCAGGGCCCGCGCGTTGATCTTGTCGTCGACGTCGGTGATGTTGCGAACATAGGTCACCCTCTGCGGCCCATAGACATGGCGCAGCAGCCGGAACAGAATATCGAAAACGATGACCGGACGCGCATTGCCGATATGGGCATAGTCGTAGACGGTCGGGCCGCAGACATACATGCGGACATTGTCAGGATCGATCGGCCGGAAATCGACCTTCTCCCGCGTCAGCGTGTTGTACAGCTTAAGTGTCGGCACTCCGCCCATTCCAAATCTCCAATACGCATGCGACCGTCAGAAATACGGCGCCCGGGAGGCCCGCACGTTTGTCATCTTGGATTTCGGGAGACGAAAACGGCCAGGCCAGCGAAGCGCTAGCGAATAATCTTCCGGCAGATAATGCAGGTAACCGTTTTCATGGCCACACTTATCGCGCGTCGCATGGCGCCGGTCAAGTGGTGAGCCGCATGCGAAGCACAGCCAACTATCCAAGCTGAGGCATGGTCATGGATTTGTCACGATTTGGCTTATCTGGGATCGCCACGCGGGAAAGAGATTCGCGGTGCAGCTTGGCCCTGCGCCACGGTTCCTGTCTCCGGAGAAAATGAGGAGGAGCGTCGTTGTCGCCTACAGCGCCGCGCGTCTTATCGGACGCGCCAAGGTCGCTGTAGCCCTTTGAATTGCTGCATGTTCTTATCCTTGAATCGGATACGATTTAAGGAAACATGCAGTAGGCAAGCGAGAACGAGGCGTTTCCGGTCCAGGAAAAGCATCAAGGAGTGCATGCACGTGAAGACCGCCAAGACCACCGACATCGCCAAGACACCCGCCGATCTGGTTCAACAGTACCGTCCGCTTGGTCTCAAGGCCGTGCTGGCCGCTGCCCTGCAGGTGAAGGCAAAGCCCACCGCCAAGCTGAAGAAGCAGACGGCCTAAGTACCCATGAGATTCAGAATAGGGACATCTGCCCGTCGTCGGGCTTGTCCCCGTTCTTGTCGTCCTTCACGGGCGCTTTCGGCACCAGTTGCGGGATGACCGCCTCCTGGATATCGGCCCCCGCATTCGCCACCTTGTTGACCTTGTCGGATACAGGGATCGCTTCGAAATAATCCTCCGACGCCGGCACCATCAGATCGAGGACGTCGCGCGGCTCCTGCGTCTTGCAATCCAGCCAGCGGGCGAAATCTTCCGGCTGGATCACCACCGGCATGCGGTCATGTATGGGGGCAATCGCGGGATTGGCGCTGGTGGTGAGCACTGCAGCAGTGTCGACTTCGGAGCCATCGGCGGAAGACCAGGTCTCCATCAGGCCGGCAAAGGCGACGATGCCCCCTTTTCGAGGACGGATCCAATAGGCCTGCGACGCCTCGCCGCTGCCCTTTGCGGGGCGATGCCATTCATAGAAGCCGGATGCCGGGACGAGAACGCGCCGATGGCGCATCGCGGCGCGAAACGATGCCTTTTCGATCGCCGTCTCGGCACGGGCATTGATCAGCAGCGGAAAGTCCCTGGGGTCCTTGACCCAGCCGGGCGTGAAGCCCCAGCGAACGAGAAGGGCCTTGCGCTCCGGCAGATTGCTGCCCGGCCCGGCGCGATCCGCGGCGACCACGACGATGATCGGCTGCGTCGGCGCAATATTGAAGCGCACCGGAAAGTCGTCGCTTTCCAGCAGGCCGAACAGCTCCATCAATTCTTCCGGGGTCGCCGTCAGCGCAAAACGTCCGCACATGACATGGATGTGGCACTTCACGTAGGATGGGTCAACGATACCGATCGAAATTGATTCCATCATGCCGAAACAGCCCGAACTCGCCTCCTCCGTCATTCTCGAACGCGATGGCCGCTACTTGCTTGTGCGGCGCGCCAATCCGCCGTCGGCCGACATGTACGCTTTTCCCGGCGGCCGGGCCGAGCCGGGAGAGACGCCGGAGCAGACGGCCCTGCGCGAATTGCAGGAAGAGACCGGCATTTGTGCCGACAACCCCGTGCTGTTTGAAACCTACGATCTGCCGGGCAAAGAATCCGAGGGTCGGCATTTCTTCCTCTCCGTCTTCAAGGCGCAGGCGGACGCGAAGGCTGTCGCTGTTGCCAGCGACGACGCAGCCGGCCTCGGATGGTTCACGCCGGACAAGATCTTTGCGCTTCCCATTCCCGACAGTGTTCGCGAATGCGTGGAAAAACTGGCCGCCCAGGCTGCAGCCAACGCAAAGACGGGCGGATGCCTTGAAACAGCCGTCGATTCGGACTTGAAGGGATGATGACATTCGGCCCGACCATCATCCGCCTGACTGTGACAACACTGCTGCTTGCCACGGCGACGGCCGCTGCGTCGCAGAAGACGGCTGCACCTCCGCAGGACAAGACGCAGACGCAAGCGCCCGCACCTGCTGTCGTCGAGGAGAAGCCGACACCCTATGACCAACGGCTGATTCGCCTCGCCGAGGTGCTTGGATCGGTCCATTATCTGCGCAATCTCTGCGTAAAAGAGCCCGAGGATGTCTGGCGGCGCTCGATGCAGCAGCTGATCGACAAGGAAACGGCCAACGAGGAAAAAAGGCGCGAGCGGATGACCGCCGCCTTCAACCGGGGGTATCGCACCTTTGCCTCTGTCTACACGACCTGCACGCAGCCGGCGATCGTCGCGGAACAGCGATATCGTGCCGAAGGAGCAACACTTGCGTCAGAAATCGTCGCTCGCTTTGGAAATTAGCAATAAATTAACCTCTTTTCTCACGACCCCGTGTCGTTTCGGGAAAAGGCTGCTAAGTTCGTTAAGAGAGTGGTAAGAAGTGACAACCGGGTCACAGTCGTTCAGTTGGGGTTCAGCCGGACGACGTTAAAGTGAGCCACTTGCAGCAATGGAAGTCGCATGGAACGAATGATGGAACCAAGCCTGACCGACATCGATGACATGATCGTCCACGAGAAAATGCAGGCAGCGCTGGAACACCAGAACGAGGCCTGGGCGGACGGCATGGCTGATGGCATCGAGCCAGAAATCATCGCCGATGCGGCCATCGCTCTAGCCATGCGGGAAACCGTTCGGCTTCATGGTGAAGAAGGTGCGGAAGCGATGCTCAATTCGCTTCGCGAGCGCATGCTCGCCGGTGAATTTTCGCCCCAACGCTCGCTTCAGTAATATCAGGACTGCCCTTATGAGCCGGAACCATGCCAACCGGACCTCTCCGGTTCGCCTTGTTACGCTGCTTCTGGCCGGTGTCGCTCTCTGCGTTCCGGTTATGATGTCGCCCGCATTCGCGCTCAGCGAATTGCAGGAAGCGCCCAACGCAGTCGCAAGCGACCAGAATACTCCTCCTCCGCCAGCCGAACCTGTGGACGACGAACCGGATCAGGAAGAAAAGCTCCCGCTCGAAATCCCGATGCCGGACCCGCTGATCAAAAAGACGGTTACCATAACGAAGGAAGATCAGGCCGCCGAAGAGCCGAAGACGGTCGAACCCGTAGAAGTGCTCAGCGACGTCTCCAAGATACCGGCGCCTGTGGCGCGCATGCGCGAGTTGATCGTCGAGGCGGCTGCCTCCGGCGATATCGAGCGGCTGCGGCCCCTGCTCGGCAAAGGCCCGACCCAGACCCAGGTCACTGGCGTCAGCGCCGATGAAGATCCGATCGCGATCCTGAAAAGCCTGTCGGGCGACCAGGATGGCGTCGAGATCCTGGCAATCCTGCTCGACGTTCTTTCGACCAGCTTCGTCCAGGTCGACAAAGGTACGCCACAGGAAGCCTATGTCTGGCCCTATTTCGCCGAAAAGCCGCTGGCCTCGCTGACCGCCCCTGAGAAAGTCGACCTCTTCCGGCTGGTGACGGCAGGCGATTTCGCGGACATGGAAGAATTCGGCAGTTACAACTTCTATCGTGTCGGCATCATGCCCGACGGGAAGTGGAAATTTTTCATCGCCGGCGACTAGAGCACTTCATCTTTAAACAGAAGCATTCTGCCGGAAGGAATTTCGGCCAGGACCAAGGCGGCTGGCAAAGAGCGCAGCAGAAGCTGCGGTCGAGACGGCCGCCGCCGGTAATGGCCGAAATTCATCCGGCCCTTAGGGTTGGCTGAAAACGGCCGCCCACTGTGTCGGATGGCTTGCCCGATGGATCCGCATCGCTCAGCGCCATCCTTCGTGTGGAACGGCCGTTTTGAGCCAACAGAATTGCTTCCGTTTAAAGATGAAGTGCTCTAAGCGCCGGCGATACGCTTGCCGTTCATCCCTGAACATCCTACCTGTTCGGCAATGTGAACAGGAATCGAGCCATGCCCAGAGTTCGCCTCGACGACCGCGCGATCGTCTCCGTTTCCGGCAAGGATGCGGAAGATCTTCTCCAGGGGTTGATCACCACCGATCTCGATGCCCTCGCCCCTGACGAGGCGAGGCCAGGCGCGCTGCTGACGCCGCAGGGCAAGATCCTGTTCGATTTCATGATTTCCCGCGACGGCGACGGCTTCAGGCTGGAAACGACTGCGGATCAGGCCGAAGCGCTTCTGAAGCGGCTGACCATGTACAAGCTGCGCTCGGCGGTGACCCTGTCGCTCGACACCTCCACACCCACTGTCATTGCCTTCGACGAGCCGCTGGCCGAGGGATTTCGCGACCACCGCTTCGAGAAGGCCGGCGCCACCGTTTTCCGCTTCTATGGTGAGAGCGAAGCGGACTCAGCCTCTAATGCCGACCTCGACCAACTCCGGATCGTCTCCGGCATTGCCGTTTCCGGCCCCGATTATGCGCTGCAGGACGCCTTCCCGCATGATGTGCTAATGGACAAGAATGGTGCGCTCTCCTTCCGCAAGGGCTGCTATGTCGGTCAGGAAGTGGTTTCGCGCATGCAGCACCGCGGCACGCAGCGCCGTCGCGTCGTAATCGTCGCCGGTGCATCGGCGCTCCCGCCGACCGGCACAGCGATAACGGCAGACGGCAAGTCGATCGGCACGCTCGGCACAGTGCGTGGCACTTCGGCCCTCGCGATCGTGCGCATCGATAAGGCCGGCGAAGCGATGGCCAACGGCGTCGACCTGCTCGCGGGCGACGTGACTGTGACGTTGACCCTGCCGGAATGGACCGGGCTTGCCTTCCCAACCACCGCCGACGAGGCAAGCGCGTGACCTCGGCACGCGCCTGGCAGCGCATGCTCTCCGGCCGGCGGCTCGACCTGCTCGACCCGTCACCGCTCGATGTCGAGATCACCGACATCGCCCACGGTCTTGCCCGCGTTGCCCGGTGGAACGGCCAGACGGCCGGGGACCACGCCTTCTCCGTCGCCCAGCACAGCCTCACCGTCGAGGACATCTTTCGCCGGAGCTACAAGTGCAACGCCGACGACTGCCTGATGGCGCTGCTGCATGACGCCCCGGAGTATGTGATCGGCGATATGATCTCCCCCTTCAAGGCCGTGGTCGGCGGCGGCTACAAGCTGGTCGAAAAGAGGCTGGAAAGCGCCATTCACCTGCGCTTCGGTCTGCCTGCCCATTGCGCCAAGGATCTGAAGGACCGGATCAAGAAGGCAGATCATATTGCCGCCTATTTCGAGGCGACTGCGCTTGCCGGCTTTTCGACCGAGGAGGCGCGAAAGTTCTTCGGGCAGCCGCGCGGCATCACCCGCGACAGCCTGCTGATCGCCCCCCTGCCGGCCATAGAGGCCCAGCGTCTGTTTACCGAGCGTTTTGCCACGCTCGAGGCGGAACGCGCCGCTGCGAAGGTGGATGCGTGAGATGCCCCAGATCGTCGTATCGCCGCTTGCCCGCATCGCCGAGATGGCTGTGCGCCACGGCTGCACCGAGATGCTGAGCCTGGTCGCCAAGGGCCAGGACTTCCACCGTCCGGCCGTCATTGCCAAGGCGCGGCACCTGACGCTGGGAATGAACGATATCAGCTTCGCCGGTACCGGTGGGCTCATCGCTCCGCAGGAAGAGCACGTCCAGCAGATCGTCGCCTTCGCCAAGGGCTGGGACCGTTCGCGGCCGATGCTCGTTCATTGCTGGATGGGCGTTTCGAGGTCGCCGGCCGCTGCCCTTATCGCCGCCCTTGCGGTGGAGCCTGAGCAGGACGACCGAGAACTGGTCGAGCGGCTGCGGTTCGCCTCTCCCTATGCGACGCCGAATACGCGGCTTGTCGAAATCGGCGACACTGTCTTGTCGCGCGGCGGGCGGCTGGTCGCTGCCGTACGCTCGATCGGCCGCGGTGCGGACACGGACGGCAATGTTCCCTTCGTGCTGCCGCTTGTAGCCGAGGGAGCCAATGTTGGCGACTGAGATGCGGGCCGTCACCGTCGAAATCGGTCTCAACGCGGCCATCGTTGCCGTCGTCAGCCGCAGCCCGCGCATCCTGGCCGTCAACGAGGCGGATGGCGACGCGAGGGACAGCCTGCCCTTCGGCCCCTTCGACCCTGCTCTTCACCGCACCTTCGAGACCAGTCTGCGCGACCGCGTGGAAAAACGCACGGCGCTCAAGCTCGGCTATATCGAGCAGCTCTACACCTTCGGCGACCGCGGACGGCAGCGCCTGCCGGGCGAAGAAGGCAAGCACATGGTCTCGGTCGGCTATCTCGCCCTGACGCGAACCGATACCGAGAACACCGAGCGGTTGGCCGAGGCCGGCGCGCACTGGCGCGACTGGTACGGCTACCTGCCGTGGGAGGATTGGCGGCAGGGCCGCCCTGCCATCCTCGACCAGCTGATTTTGCCCGCGCTCTCGCGGTGGGAGCTTGCCACATCAGACGACGAGCGCATGGCGCCAAGCGCGCAGCGGCGCGCACGCATCCGGCTTGCCTTCGGCCTCGACGATTTCCCCTGGGACGAGGAACGGGTGCTGGAGCGTTACGAGTTGCTCTACGAGGCCGGTCTCGTGCGCGAAGCGGTGATTGACGGCCGCAGCCGGGAGCAGGACAACGCTGCCGCCGGGCAGGCCATGCGCCACGACCACCGCCGCATCGTCGCAACGGCGATCGCCCGCCTGCGCGGCAAGATCAAATATCGGCCGGTCATTTTCGAACTGATGCCGCCCGAATTCACCCTCACCGATCTGCAGGCAACGGTAGAGGCCATTTCCGGCCGCCACCTGCACAAGCAGAATTTTCGGCGTCTGGTCGACGGTGCGGAGCTGGTCGAGCCGACCGGCATGACGCTGGCGTCGACCGGCGGCAGGCCTGCGGCGCTGTTCCGCTTCCGCCGGCAAATCCTCGACGAACGGCCCGCACCCGGCCTCAAGGTGGGCGGCCGCTCATCCTCCGCATGAAACGCGCAGGCAGAAACGACTGGGGATTTATGCTGGCGATGACATCGTTGCGGCGGGTTTAATGTGCGGACTGCATCTAACACTTCGGCCAATGCGCGCTACATTCGTTCAATTGGATATGGTGCCGGCTCTGTGGCCGGCTAGAGCGCTTCCGGTTGAAACGGAGTCAAAGAAGCACTCTACCTCTTTGTTTTAACGCATTTCCGAACGGAAAATCGCTCCGCACTTTTTCTGGAAATGCTTTAGGGAAGAACACATGCTGCTTGCGCTTGCGCTGCTCACCAGCCTCCTGACGGACCAGCCTCTCCTGCCGAACCCGCAGGGGAACAAGGCGATCCCCGACTATTTCAAGAACAACCAGATGGGCCGCGGCCAGGTGACGATCTGCAACCTCAACGGCCAGGACATGCGAGGGCAGTTCAAGATCTGTCGCTATGACTGCGGCACGGAGATCACCATCGACAAACGCGTCGTCTGCCCCTTCATCATGCAGCGCTAGCGTCGGCCTCAACTGCGCCGACGGCCACTAAACAACTCCTTAAACCGGAATCGATTCAGGGCCCTATGCGGCGCGCTTCAAGCATTATCGCGGCGCTTACGCGTCGGAGCGCCTCAGTGCTTGATCGCTACGTCCAGACCGATGTCGAGCGTCGGAGCGGCCATGGTGATCTTGGAGGTCGAGATATAGTCGACGCCGGTCTCGGCGATGGCACGTACCGTGTCGATCCTGACGTTGCCGGAAGCTTCCAGGCGCGTGCGCCGCGGGTCTGCGGCATAGGCCTCGTCGCCAAGCTGCCAATGGGCGGCGTTGATGGCGACGGCTTCGCGCAGGCGCACCGGTCCCATATTGTCGAGCAGGATGACGTCCGGTGCCGCAGTCAGCGCCTCGCGCATCTGGTCGAGGCCATCGACCTCGATCTCGATCTTGACCAGATGACCGCAATAGGCGCGCGCCGCATGGACGGCGCCGGCAACGCCGCCGGAGACGGCGATGTGATTGTCCTTGATCAGCACGGCGTCGTCGAGGCCATAGCGATGATTGGAGCCACCGCCGAGACGCACGGCGTATTTCTCCAGCGCGCGCAGGCCAGGGATCGTCTTGCGGGTGCAGCAGACCTTTGCGCGCGTGTGGGCAATCTCGTCGGCAAATTTCGCGGTGTAGGTGGCAATGCCCGAGAGATGCATGAGGAAGTTCAGGCCAACGCGCTCGGCCGACAGAAGCCCGCGGGCGCGACCAGAGATGCGGGCAATCGCCGTTCCCGGTGTCACACGATCTCCGTCCGAAACCAGAGCCTCGAAGACGATGGACGGATCGACGAAGCGGAACGCTGTCCGCGCCAGCTCAAGCCCGGCAATCACCCCGGGATCGCGGGCGTTCATGCCAGCCGTTGCCGACAGTTCCGGCCCGATCGTCGACAGGGTGGTGATGTCGCCGGCGCGACCGAGATCTTCGAGCAAGGCGGCACGCACCTGATCCTCGACCATGAGGGCGGGCAGTTCGGGGCGAAGGGCTGCAGTCATCTGGTCGTTGGTCCTGTCTCTATTCTCAAGTGACTATTGCGCGCCATGCTCAGGCCGTTTCGGCTTCCGCGACGTCGGCCGCCAGACGGTTCGCTTCCGCAAGCGTCAGGTAGGTTCTGCGCCGCCATTCCGGCTGTTCCGTCGGGCAATCGGCGCGGTAGTGGCCACCACGGCTCTCGGTGCGGCGAAGGGCGCCGACGGCGATCAGCTTGGCGGTGGTGATGATGTTGGTGAAGCGCATGCGGGTGTTGTCGCGCTCGAGCGCCGAAATTTCGCGGATCGCCCGCAACAGGCTTTCGCGCGTGCGCACCACGCCGACGCAGTCGCTCATCAGGCTGCGCAGGATCGTGAGCTGCGGGCTGTCTTCGACCGTGACCGGGTCGTCGTTTTCGCCGGCATTGTCGCCCCATTGGGTAAGCTGCGGCGTCGGCAGGGTGCCCTTGATGTTTTCGGCGATGCGGGCGGCAAAAACCACCGCTTCCAGCAGCGAATTGGAGGCCAGCCGATTGGCGCCGTGCACGCCGGTCGACGTCACTTCGCCGGCTGCCCAAAGACCGTCGATCGAGGTGCGGCCCTCAGCATCCGTCAGCACGCCGCCCATGTGGTAGTGCACCGCCGGTACGACCGGGATCGGCTGCGTCACCGGATCGATGCCGGCACCGATGCACGAGGCATAGACTGTCGGGAACATGTCCGGGAAATGCTTGCCGACCGCCTTGGTGCAATCGAGAAAGGCGCCGCGACCGGCCTGGACCTCGGCGAACACGCCGCGCGAGACGATGTCGCGTGGGGCAAGCTCGCCGTCCGGGTGAATGTCAAGCATGAAGCGATGCCCGGCCGAGTTGATAAGCTGGGCGCCGTCGCCACGCAACGCCTCGGTCGCAAGCGGCGCCGGGTCTTTGCCAATGTTGATCGCCGTCGGGTGAAACTGGACGAATTCCGGATCGGCGATGATCGCCCCTGCCCGCGCCGCCATGCCGAGACCCTGGCCGCAAGCTTCCCAAGGGTTGGTTGTCACCGCATAGAGGTGGCCGATGCCACCGGAACACAGAACCACGGCCCGCGCCGGAAACGAAACGCGCTTCTTCGCCTGGCCGGCATCCGGCCGGGCGATGACGCCGGAGATGAAGCGGCCTTCGCGCACCAGCTCTTCGACCACATAGCCTTCGATGATGCGGATCGACGGGGTGTTGCGCACAGCCGTGATCAGCGCTTCCATGATCGCCTTGCCGGCCATGTCGCCCTTGACGCGCACGATGCGGCGTTCGGAGTGGGCAGCTTCGCGCGACAGGATCAACTTGCCTTCGAGATCGCGGTCGAAGGGTACGCCATATTCCAGCAGATCGTGAATGCGCGCGGGACCTTCGGCCACCATCATGCGCGTCATCTTCTCGTCGACGATGCCGGCCCCCGCCGTCAACGTGTCGGCGACGTGTTTCTCGAAAGTGTCGCCCGGGCTCATCGCCGCAGCGATCCCCCCTTGCGCCCAGGCCGACGAGGCGCCGTGGCCGATCGGTGCGGCGGCGAGAATGGTTACCGGCCGGGGGCTGAGCTTCAGCGCGCAGAAGAGGCCGGCAAGGCCGCCGCCGACGATGACGATATCGTCAATCCCGTTGAAGGATTGCGGACGGAAATGATCTCTCAGCATGGTGCGGCTCTCCTCCAGCGCATGCTTGTATGCCGGGCCTTTCGCCCGGCAGGTGTTATTGCTTGAGGTTGACCATGCGTTCGACTGCAAGGCGCGCCCGATCGGCGATCGCCGGATCGACCAGAACCTCTTCCGTCATGGTGAGCAGGCTGTCGAGAATCTTCGGCAGCGTGATGCGCTTCATGTGCGGACAGAGATTGCAGGGCTTGATGAACTCGACGCCTTCGATCTCGGCCTGGATGTTCGATGCCATCGAGCATTCGGTGACGAGCAGGACCTTCGACGGCCGGTGGTCTTTGACGTAGTTGATCATGCCCGATGTCGAGCCGGCGAAATCGCAAACGGCAATCACATCCGGATGGCATTCGGGATGGCCGATGATCTCGATGCCCGGATTGGCTTCCTTGTAGGCCAGCAGTTCGGCGGCGGTGAAGCGCTCATGCACCTCGCAGTGGCCCTTCCAGGTCAGGATCTTCTTGTTGGTCTGGCGTGCGACGTTCATGGCCAGATATTCGTCCGGGATGCACAGCACCGTGTCCGATGCGAAGCTCTCAACGACCGCAAGCACGTTCGACGAGGTGCAGCAGATATCCGTCTCGGCCTTCACGTCGGCGGAGGTGTTGACGTAGGTGACGACGGGAACGCCGGGGTAACGCTGCTTCAGCAACCGTACATCCGCGCCGGTAATCGATTCCGACAGCGAGCAGCCGGCCTTTCCATCAGGGATCAGCACGGTCTTTTCCGGGCTCAACAGTTTGGAGGTCTCCGCCATGAAGTGAACGCCGCATTGGATGATGATCTCGGCATCGACCTTGCTGGCGTCGCGCGCCAACTGCAGCGAGTCCCCGACGATATCGGCGACGCAATGGAAGATATCGGGCGTCTGGTAGTTATGCGCGAGGATGACGGCGTTGCGCTCTTTCTTCAGCCGGTTGATGGCGTGAACGTAAGGCGCATAGACCGGCCACTCGATCGCCGGAATGAAATCCTTCACCTTCTCGTAAAGATGCTCCGTCTCGCGCGCGACTGCGGGTGTGAAAGCAAGCTCGGGTCTTTCGATGACGCCGAAGCGCTGGGCGGCGCTTACAAGAACCGGGTTCGCCACGGCCTGCGTGCGGGTGTCAAGGCGCGTCATCGAGATCTCCTCTCCGCCCCTCTCCTGGGCGGCTCTTCAATTATGCTCAAAATGAGCATAATTGAACCAAAACAAAAGCGGCAAAGCCGCATGGATTGATTTAGAAAGTTTTGTGACAGAATTCAAGAACGGAACGTCGCATTTTGCGACGCCCCGTTCACGGATTTCTTCAGGCCATGGCAGGCCGGGGAACGGCTTTCTCCTCGATCGGCCAATGAACGACGGCCGCAAACAGGCCGAGCGCCACGCCTAGCCACCATACCGGATCATAGGAGCCGAAGCGGTCATAGAGGTATCCGCCCATCCACACGCCCAGGAACGAACCCACCTGGTGCGAGAGAAAGACGATGCCGCCGAGCAGGCCGAGATGGCGTGTCCCGAACATGATGGCAACGAGCGCGTTTGTCGGCGGCACGGTCGAAAGCCAGAGCAAGCCCATGACGATTGCAAAGACAATGACCGAGGTCGGCGATTGCGGCAGCAGCAGGAAGGCGGTGACCGCGACCGACCGGGCAATGTAGATCAGCGCCAGGAAATAGGGCTTGGAATAATGTTGGCCGATGAAGCCGGCCGACAGCGAGCCGATGATGTTGAAGAACCCGATCAGCGCCAGCGCGATTACCGCATAGCGGGCGTCGATGCCGATGTCGCCGATATAAGCAGGGAAATGCGCGGTGATGAAGGCCACCTGGTAGCCGCAGACGAAGAAACCGGAGACCAGTAGCAGGTAGCTCTTGTGGCCGAGCGCTTCCTTCAGCGCCTGACCGATCGACTGCTTGTACTGCGCTTCCGTCTGCCGGCCGGAGGAAGCGTTTCCACGCAACGGAATGGCGAACAACGGCACCAGCAACATCAACACCCCGAGATAGACAAGGCTGTCCGACCAGCCATAGGCGGAGATCAGCCCCTGGCTCAGAGGCGCGAACAGAAACATGCCGGCGGACCCTGCCGCCGTGCAGATGCCGAAGGCCATGGAGCGCTGGTGCGGCGTGACGTTGCGGGCGAATGCGGAGAGCAGAATGCCGAACGAACCGGAGCCGACAGCCATGCCGATCAAGACGCCGCCACCGATGTGCAACCAGATCGCCGCATTGGCGTGGGCCATGATGAACAGGCCGGAGGCGTAGAGAAGCCCCGACATGGTCAGCACGCGCCAGGTGCCGAACTTGTCGGCGATCGCGCCGAAGAAGGGCTGGCTCAGCCCCCAGCAGAGGTTCTGCAACGCCATTGCCAGACCGAAGGTCGTGCGGTCCCAACCGGTCTCGGCAAGCATCGGCAGCTGGAAGAAGCCCATCGCCGAGCGAGGACCGAAGGTGAGCATCGCAACGAGCGAGCCGGCGACAATAATCAGCCAAGGCATTTCCTGGCGAACGCTCGACGGCGCGGATGCTCCCGAAATGGCGGACATGGGTTTTCTCCTGATGACGAAGCGCGACCCTACGCGGACGCTAAAATAGATAAAAGCCAATTAAATTGACGACGCGATCACCGGAATTGATGAGGCCGGAAGCCACTCATCGGACATGCTGAAACCGCTGGCGAAACAGTCGTGGCGTCATACCCTTCTGGACCCTGAACTGCCGGTTGAAATTGGCGATCGAGCGATAGCCGACCGCCTCGGCCACATGAGCGATGGATTTTCCGGAGCCGGATAGAAGCGCGCAGGCCTCGCCGATCCTCAGCCGCATCAGATACTCCGAGATCGGCATGTCGAGATGGCGCAGGAACAGGCGGTGCAGGCCCGAGAGACTGAGGGCGGCAATATCCGCAAGCTCGTCCATCGAAGGGCTTTCGGCATAGGTGAGGTGGATGTGATCGAGCACGCGGTCGAGGCGACCACGATCGACGGCCCTGCCCGAGGGCGCGACGACCCGGTTAGACAATGGCGTTACATGCTCGTCCCGCGCAAGGATCGTCAGCAGCGCAAGGACATCCGGCAACCGCTCTTCAGGCTCGAGCGTACGCAGGCGCTCGAACAGCGGCCGAACGCGACGGGCTGCTCCTTGCGAGAATTGCAGGCCGGGCGCGGAGCGATCGAACATTGCCCGCACGCCACCGAGCTCGACAAAGCCGTCCTGCATCCGCTCCACCCATTCCGGGTGGAACCAGAGTACCAGCGCCACATGGGGCGCCCCCTCATCGACCTTGGACGCGGAATGCCATGTGTGCGGCAGGTTCGACCCGACCAGCACGAGATCGCCATCATCATAGGTGCCGATGTGGTCGCCGACGAAACGCTGGCCGCGCGAGTTCAGCGTAAGGGTCAGCTCGAATTCCGGATGGTGATGCCACTGAAACGGGATGCAATCGTCAAGCCGTCGGTCGAGAAGGATGGAGGATGCTTCCGTGGGCCTTGGGATCTTCTGCAGAACGGCCTTCATATTGCGCTCATCTGGATCATGACGCCAGATTAGTACCAATCTTTGCCGTACGAAGGCAACATGCCAGCCACGGAACGCCTAATCTGCCTGCATCGACAGAAAGACGCAGATGCACAGGAGGCCTTGCGCATGCTCAGAGACAGCCACCCCACAGCCGCCGCCGAAACCCAACTGAAGGACATCAAGAAGCGCCTCCCGTTGCGCGTGCTCTCGGAGGAGGACTGGCAGCACTGGATCACCAAGGGTTACGTGATCGTCCGGCAGGCCGTGCCGGCAGCCAATGTCGAGCGGCTCGTCGAACTGCTCTGGCGCTTCGACGAGAAGGATCCAGCCGACCCTTCGACCTGGTACGCGCCGCAGCGCCGCGAACACAAGATGAAGGAACTCAACAACACCGGCATGCTGGAGATCTACAATCACCAATATCTCTGGGACAATCGCCAGGAACCGCGCATCTTGGTGCCTTCGTCGATATCTGGGACCGGGAGGATCTTTGGGTGACGATCGACCGCGCCAACCTCAACCCGCCGAAAAGGGTCAAGGGAAATCCCAACGGTTTCATTCATTGGGACGTCGACACCTCGATCCGTCCGCTGCCGATCGGCGTCCAGGGCGTGCTCAGCCTGCAGAAGCAGGATGGCGATGTCGGCGGCTTTCAGTGTGTTCCTGAGCTGTTTGAAAACTTCGCCACCTGGGAAAAGACCCAACCGGCGGACAGAGACCCCATGCACCCCGACATGTCAGGCCTTTCGACCGTCAATATCGAGATGGAGGCAGGTGACCTGATGATTTTCAACAGCCTGCTTGCCCACGGCGTCCGGCCCAACCATTCCGATGGCAGGGTTCGCATGGCACAGTACATCTCCATGCATCCAGCCAAGTGGAACAACAGAGCCGAACGCGAAGAACGCGTGCGGCTCTGGCGGGAGCTCGACCATCCGAAGCGCGACGCCTTTCCGGGCGATCCGCGCGAATGGGAAAAGCACAACGCCACGCCCGCCAACCTCTCGGACCTCGGGGCAAAGCTGCTCGGCGTAACGCCCTGGTTCTGAGGCGGAGATCGTAGGTGGCTTCCGCCGGTTCAGGAAGCGCGCACCTTCATCGGCCAGCGCTCCCGGCGCCGGTCGACAATCCGCGCCTCGTCGCCGAGCTTCAAGGTTCCTTCGCCGCGCGGCACGACGTTCCAACCGAACAGCACGCCCGCCACGCGGCGGTCGGCCGACATGCGCTTTTCGGCGAGGCCCTGGATCGGATTGCCGCCGATGCGTTCGCCGGTGATCTGGTCCTGGGTGGTCATGATGCAGCGGGCGCAGGGTTTGACGAAATCGAAGCGGATGCCGCCGATCTCCAGGCTCTCCCAGAAATCCTCGTCCCAGGCCTCATCGCAATCGAGCAGGATGTTGGTGCGGAACCGGTCCATGCCGACGGGCTCCTGCCCCTTCTCCGCAAGTGTACGGTTCAGATCGGCAAGCGAGCCTGTGGTGGTGATCAGCACCGGAAAGCCATCAGCAAAACCGACGGGTGCTGCCGTGCCGGCCCACTCGGCACCGACGAAACGCTCCGCCGAAGCATCCATATGGGCAAGCTTGACGGGCCGGCCGAACCAGCCCGACAGCGTCTCGTTTGTTGCATCGTCGGCCACTGCCGCATCGACGTCGCTTGCCCAGACGCGCACGTCGAGCCGCTGGTCAGGATCGAAGCGCACGATGAGTGCCTTGTCGCCCATCTTCAGCTGCACGCCGCCATCAATGTGGTTTGCCTCGACCTGTGCCAGCGTCTGCAGCTCGCGCTGGGTGATGAAACGCCCATCCGGCTCCACCAGCATGAAACGGCGGTCGCCCTCGAAACCATCGAGATTGACGGTGACCGTCTCAAGCGGGATCGCCCGGCCGCTCTTCAGCGGATGAATGTTCAGTCCGGTCACCTTCATCGAAAACGCTCCACGTTGAGAAACAGATTCAGGCCGTTCGCGATCTGATTCACAGGACGGCGGTAATGGATTGAAAGGCTTAGATTTCATCCAGCATCATGGCAAGCACATCGCGCAGCCGTTGCTGGCGTTCGAGCGCCAGCCTGCGACCGGTAGCCGTCTGAAATCCATCGGCCAGCTTGAACAGCTTGGTCTCGAAATGGTCAATGGCAAAGGCCTTGTCGTCGAGCTCTCGATCCTCTGCCAGCGGATCGAGCGGATCGTAAAGGCCGCTGCCCATGCGCCCGGCGATGTAGAAGCAGCGGGCAGCGCCGACCATGCCGATCGCATCCAGTCGGTCTGCATCCTGCAGGATCTTCGCCTCGATCGTCTCGGGCGTGATGCTGGCCGAAAAGCTGTGGGTGAGAATTGCATGGGCGACGGACGATATGGCTTCAGCCGACCAGCCGAGATCGCGCAGGATGTCGGCGGCTTTTTCAGCCGCAAGCCTTGAGGCCTGCGTGCGATGCGGCGAGTTCTTTTCGACAGAAACGCAATCGTGCAGCAACACGGCTGCGGAGAGCACGCGTTCGTCACCACCCTCTTCGGCATGGATGCGGGCGGCGTTCTTCCAGACCCGGATCAGGTGGGATGCATCATGCGAACCGTCATCTGCCGCAAAAGCATGCGGCAGGAGAACGGCGGCGAGATCAGCATGCGGCGCGAATGCCGCCGCCAATGCAAAATTACGAGTCATGGCATCAACCTATTGCGGCTGTGTCGGCGCAGCAGACGACTGCCGCGTCACGCCGACGCCCGAAAGGATCTTCTGGTAGAACAGCCCGATGCCGATCAAAACGCCGCCGAGCCCGATGAAGGAGAGCGCGCGCAGGAAGCCCTCGAGATTGGACATGTCGATCAGGAAGACCTTCAGAACGGCAATGAAGACCAGCACGGCCGAGGCGATGCGAATGCTCTTGGCATTGAAGCGCGAGCCGAACACCAAAAGCAGCACGCCGAGCACCAGCCAGACGACCGAATAGGTGTAGGTCTCACCCTGCAGGAAGCCTTTCCAGTCCACGATGTTCTCCCCCTGCCAGAGGCGCCGGACGGAAAGCGTTGCCCATGCAAAAGCGAGGATCGCGCCACTGACGGCGAGCGCCATGACGTAGGGCAATGGTCGTTTGCCGCGCGCATACCAGGCAAGGCCCGCATAACCGATGCCCGGCAGGAGATAGCCGATCAAAAGCAGATCGAAGAACGGGATGGCCCCCAAGAGTTCGCCGCTGAAATACGGATTGAGCCCGAAGAGATGCGCTGAGAGAACCGAGAGCATCGAGAACACGCCAAGCCCCATGCCGCCGTAGCGGAAGACAGGGCTTGGTGACTTCATGTCCAGCGTCATGAACACACCCGAGGCACCGATCGCCAGCAACGTGTAGATCGACTGCTCGCCAAGCGTCGGTACGGCGCTGTCGAGCACGCCACCGTTCATGGCATGGCGAACGAGGATCGCCAGCGTCAACAGCACGAAGAGGCTCGCCAGGGCCTGCAGCAGGTTGCGCACACGCACATCCGGCCAGGATCGGACGAGATAGGCAGAGGCGACAAGCAAGAGCGCGGGAATGCCGTAGCCCGGCAACAGCGCATTGAACACCGGCGTGGTGCCGAGGTTTTCAGCGCCGACGATCGTCGGCTCCCAGGCGATACGGCCAAGAACGACGATCGCCGCTGCGCCGGTCATCCAGGGCAGGATTGGCCAGGTCCGAACACGGGTCGCGCCGGCATAGGCAGTCCCAAGCAGCGCAATCGCCAGGGTGGTGACGAGGCCATCGGTCCAGGCATGCAAGGCGATCACGAAGAGCGCAAAGGAGCCGGTAACCAGAAGGCTCGAGGCGATATCCACGCCCTCTGCTTCGCCGTCACGGCGATAGAGCCAATCGGCAAGCGCCAGCAGACCACCACCGACAACGAGCGCGAAAAGGCCGTGCGGCAGATCGAAGGTGTAGTTGCCGGTCATCAGGAATGACATCGTGGTCAGAGCAACCGGAACGACGGCGGCAATGCCGGCCCACAGGATAGCGAACTGCGGGTGTTCGCGCAGGCGGCGGGTGAGCACGAATGCGCCGAACAGCACGAACAGCGTTGCCAGCAGCAAGGCCGTCAGCGTCGCGGTTCGGCTGGGCAGAACGATCTCCGGCGCAACACCGGCAAGCGAAGAGTCGAGATAGGCAAGGACGCCGCTCAGCGCCGTCAGGCTGCCGATGCCGACGATCGCGCCGAGGGCAGACAGCAGGGCCGGATAGACGGCATTCGTCCGCCATGCGCTGAGTGCGGCCAGGGCCGCGACCACGACGAAGAACTCCTTGACGGGATATTCCACGGCGCTGACGGCCGGGCTGATGAAGATCAGAGCGAGCACGGTCGCGGCAATGGCCGCGGAAACGCTGATGGCGGCATAGGCCGGCGTGAAGAGCTTCTCCCACGGGCCGGCAACCGCAATCGGGCGGTTCGTCGGCTCAGGCAACGGCTCACTGGGCGCATCGGTGTCCATCGCACCCGGCCAGACCAGCCCGACACCCAGGATCATCACCAGCAGCGCAAAGGCGACCGGCAGCGCGTCGAAGGGCGATACCGCGGTGACATAGGCAAGCCCCCAGAGCCCGATGCCGACATTGGCGAGCGTCGGCACGACCATCCAGCGCCGCAACCGCGACGCCAATAAGGTCGCGAGCCACACGACCGACAGGAAGCCGAAGAGAACCCAGGGGCGCGGCTCATCGCTCGATACCAGCAACGGTGTGATCAGCGAGGCAAGCAAGCCGAGGCCGGCCAGCGCCTGCCCATGCAGCAACGACAGGCCGACGGTTGCGAGCGAAATCATCGCCAGCAGCACGAAGGCCGTCGCCGTGCCGATGAAGCCATAGATGTCATAAGCCGCATAGGCGACCCCGAACAACGTGACGGCACCGGCGGCAGTGAGGATGCCGGGGATCATCGCATTCTGGAATTCGTTGGCGATAACGGGCACGGCGCGACGGCGAATGACCTCGCCAGCCGCAGCCAGCAGCAAACCGAAGAGTGCGGCCAGCGTCAGCCGGACGGCAGGGCTCAGAAGACCGGCGTCGATCGAATACTTGACCATGAAGACGCCACCGAGCGCCAGTGCGATGCCGCCGACCCAGACGGCCCAGCGGGCACCGAGACGGCTTTCCAGGCTTTCCACCTGCCGGGATGGCGCTGCATCGACGGAGGTCGCCTCGACGCTCGCGGCCACGGCTTCGTCGGATGCGGTTTCGGGCTCGGTCGGTTCGGCATTGCCGAAGATCCTTGCGCCTTCGCGAGCGCTCGCCGAGAGCCCATCGACGCCTTCATCATCGTCGGTCACCGCATCGGCGGAGCGTTCAGAAAGCGCTGCCGCCTGCTCCGACGCGATATCGCCTTCCGGCGCTGCGAGCCCGGCCGCAGCCGTCAATCGCGCGATCTCCTTCTTGAGCGCGGCGACTTCGCTGTCCAACCGTTCTGCTGTCTTCCTGCCGCCGAAAAAGGCGGAGAGCGCCAGAACAAAAGCGACTAAGGCAATAACTTCAATCATGTTTTCCCCTGGCGGCAATATTCGCAGGCCGATCGCGACCATACAGAGTTTTGCACGACCGCCAAAGGCATAGACGGTTGAGAGCCCCAATCTCTTCGCGGAAATGTATAAGTTTCATTCACGTGATGCGCCGGCGTCGCGACAGCCGAGCAGCTATGAGGCACAGCCAACGGCATCCCACTCACGTATGCGACTTCCGCCGGCGCCCATGTGAGCGCCGACGATCGTTGCAGCGTCGGGGAAAGGGCGGCTGCTATCGGCGCAGATTGTCGATCGGGAAGATCGCGCAGGTTTCCGTCCCGTGCGCCAGAAGCTTGCCACCAGCATCACGCAGCCAGGCCTCCGACGTGGCGATGGTGCGGCCACGGTGGACGATCTTGCCTTCGCAGAAGACTTCGCCCATGCCGGGCAGCAAGGGCCGCACCAGGTTTACCTTGAATTCGACAGTGGTGTAGGCCTCGCCGGGCTTCATCATCGTGAACACTGCGCATCCCAGCGCCGAATCCATCACCGTCGCCGTCCAGCCGCCATGCACGGTTCCAAGCGGGTTCAGATGCTCCTCGGTCGGCAGCCCCTTGAAGACCACCCGCCCCTCCTCGACCTCGGTCAGGCCAAACTTGAGCGTTGCCGACATCGGCGGCGCCGGCAGGTCGCCCTTCAAAAGATCCTGCATGACCTTGAGGCCGCCGTCGCGCGCAACGCGATCCAGCGGAAGCACGCCGATGCCGGATACAGGCATGCCGGGGAAAAGTTCTTGAAACATGCAAACTCCCTTGAGGTGTGACAGCCTCTTTCACACGCCCGATCGGACGCGCGGCGCTGTCGATCACGCGGCTGAAGAAGAAGGCCTCAATGCCTTGAGCGCCGCATTGACGAAACCATCGCGCGCGGACGAAACCTTGAGGCCGCGTGGCTCATAGACATGGCGGTTGAGAAAGAAGGCCGTCAGGCGGAAGGCGGCGGCAAGGCTGTCATAGTCGGCCGCACTTCGCGCTTCGACGGCGAGAAACTCCGGCAGCGCGAGCATGCGGTCGGCATAGGGCATGCCGGCTGCGCGGCAGACGGCCCGGCCCGACTTCGGCGACACGAAGGCCAGGTCTTCGCGCGTTCCGGTCGCCACGCATTCGGTCAGATCAAGCCCGAAACCAAGATCGTTCAAAACGGCAAGTTCGAAGCGCACGAACAGTTCACCGGCATCGGCCGGATCCTCGAGGTGATCGACGATGACGGCCAGCGCCTCATAGAGATGCGGATGCGGATCGCGCTCCGGCAGCAGGCGTAAAAGCGCGCCCAGCGCCTGGATGCCATAGACTGACGTGGCCGCCTCCATCAGCCGCGCCGCCCGGAGTTCGAGCGGCTCGATGCGGAACTCGCCCATATGCTCATCGAGCCGCGCGCGCCAGGTCAATTCGACGGTATTTCCCGGCTGAAGGACGGGCTGCATGGTGCGCGAACGGCCGGACCGCACCATGCCAAGATGCCGGCCCCGCGACGCAGTCATGACTTCGGCGATGGCCGAGCTTTCGCCGTGCCGCCTGATCCCGAGAATGATGGCCTGATCGCTCCATTGCATGAAAAAGGCATACACCCGCGATGGAAAGCGGATCAAGCGATGATGCCAGTCTGGCATCGCGATCTAGCGCTTTCACGCAGACCTCCGCACTGTCGCCTTTCGGTGACACTCACCAATTGCCTCAATTCCGTCGCGCTCTTGCCTCCCCGAGGCCATGTTTGGCATTAGAACGGCCGTACACGGCGGCAACGTCCGCTCCCTCCCGAAATGCAATCAGCAGGAATATTGACCCGATTATGTGTGTGTCCCGGAACAGCGCCGGCCGCTTGGCGCAGCTCTTCGCCCTCCTTCTTGCCACGTCCACGCTCGCAGGCTGCGTGACCAGCGGCGGACCGGCGAAGCCGAAGGGACCCGATCCCTACTATGTCGCGATGTATGGACCGAAGCCGGACGAAAAGTTTCCGCTCGACGCCATCGATATCAGGAAGGTCGATACGCGCTATCTGCGCCAGCAGGTTGCCTATGCGACCCATGAGCCGCCCGGCACCATCGTGATCGACACGCAGAATCGCTTCCTCTACCTGGTCCAGGACGGCGGCATGGCGATGCGCTACGGTATCGGGGTCGGCAAGGCCGGCCTGGAATTCGAAGGCGAAGCCCGTATCGGCCGCAAGGCCGAATGGCCGCGCTGGACGCCCACCTCCAGCATGGTCGCGCGCGAACCCGAACGCTACGGCCCGCTTGCCGGCGGCATGGAACCGGGCGTGCGCAACCCGCTTGGGCCGCGCGCGCTCTACCTTTTCCAGGGCGACCGCGACACGCTGTTCCGCATCCACGGAACCACCGAGGCCTGGTCGATCGGCAAGGCGGTATCGAGCGGCTGCATCCGGCTCTTCAACCCTGATATCATCGATCTCTACAGCCGCGTGCCGAAGGATTCGCGCGTCGTCGTGCTGCAGGCGGAAGCGCCGATGAATGAGACGCTCGCGCCAATGTCGACGCCGGCAAACGCCGGCGAGCCGTTCGCCTACTAATCCCGCTGCCGGGCGCCTACCAGGCGTCCGGCGTGCGCAGCATGTGCACAATGTTGGCCGGGTTCATGATCCAGCCGCCGCGAAAGCCTTCGCCGAGATCCTCGACCGCATCGCAGCGCACCACGCCTTTTTCGGCAAGCCCGCCGAGTGCGGCCTCATGGTCGTCGGTGAAGAGTTCGAGCCACACCTCCGCCTGGCTGTAATTCGGCGCCTCGTCGATCCAAAGCCTGTTAGGACCGAGGATAAAACCCTTGGCCGGCGCCTTCTCGTCGAAAGGCTCGAGACCGACCGTGTCGCGGTAGAAGGCGACGACCGCCTCATATTGGTGCGACGGCACCTTCATAGCGATGTTGATACCACCCGTAATCGTCATCGTGTGATCTCCCTTAAAGCGGCGGCTCGGTTGCGGGCTGCCCGGACAATTCGCTGACGTAGTAGCCCTGGCGCAGGTTGATGCCGTATTCGAGCCAGGCCTTCATGCAGGCCAGCATTTGCGACCAACCCTCGCAGTTCATGTAGGAACTCTTCTGTCCGCGCGCGTTTTCGCGCCAGCCGGTTTCGGCGATCGTCACCATGGTGGCGCCGTCCTCGAGTGGCTGGAAGCGCATCTCGACCTTGGTGCGATAAGGCTCCTCCTCCTTCTCCACCATCGCATCCCAGCGAAGGACGATGCGCTCGTGGGGTTCCACGGCCTCGACCTCTATCGGCACGTTGCCCCACCAGGTAACCGTTGTTCCGGCGACCAAGGGCCCACTGACCCCGCCAAGGGTGACGAAGTACTTGCTGATCTGATCAGGATTGACCACGGCATCGAATACCTCGGCGACAGGCCGGTCGATGCGTCCATTCACACGAAATTCGAAAGACATGACCTCTTCTCCCATTGTGCTGACACAGCATATGTTATAAAAATATAACATGTCAACCGATTCGAAAGATGACCTTGTTTTCAAGGCACTCGCCAACGGCCTGCGCCGACAGATCCTCGACGCCCTGAAGGATGAGCCGCAGACGACCGGCATGCTCTGCGAGCAGTTTGACAGCCTTGATCGCTGCACCGTCATGCAGCATTTAAGAGTTCTCGAAGACGCCGATCTGGTGATCGTTCAGCGTGAGGGCCGCGAGCGCTGGAACCACCTCAACGCCATGCCGATCCAGGCCATCCACAATCGTTGGATCAGCCAGTATGCCGGCCAGGCGATGTCGATCCTTTCCGCCCTTCAGCAAGGGCTCGACCGCCCCTCGGAATGACGGTTTCGGCTTTCCATTGCCCTGCTTTCTTCGTATGAACGCGCGACAACGCAATCTGGGGATATCGTCTTGCGCTACCTCATCACCGGCACGGCCGGCTTCATCGGTTTTCATCTTGCAAAGCGACTGATCGACGAAGGGCATTTCGTCGTCGGCTTCGACGGAATGACGCCCTACTACGACGTCACGCTCAAGGAACAGCGCCACGCGATCCTCGCCCGCTCGAACGGCTTCAAGGCGGTCGTCGGCATGCTGGAAGACCGGGATGCGCTGAACCACGCCGCAGAGCTTGCCGAGCCGGAGGTCATCATCCATCTGGCTGCCCAGGCCGGCGTCCGCTACAGCCTGGAAAACCCCAAGGCCTATGTCGATTCCAACCTCATCGGCTCCTGGAACATGTTGGAGTTGGCGCGCGAAATCGGCCCCAAGCACCTGATGCTGGCCTCGACCTCATCGATCTACGGCGCCAACGAAAAGATCCCTTTCGCCGAGACAGACCGGGCCGACGAGCCGATGACGATCTACGCGGCGACGAAGAAATCGATGGAACTGATGGCGCACAGCTATGCCCATCTCTACAAGGTGCCGACGACGGCCTTCCGTTTCTTCACGGTCTATGGCCCCTGGGGTCGGCCCGACATGGCGCTGTTCAAGTTCATCGACGCCATCCACAACGACCGGCCGATCGACATTTACGGCGAAGGCCGCATGAGCCGCGACTTCACCTATATCGACGATCTCGTCGAAGGCATCCTCAGGCTTTCGCATGTCCTCCCCTCGGAGGAAAACCGGGTGCCATCCGAAAAGGCGCAGGACACGCTGTCGCGGCAGGCGCCATTCCGCGTCGTCAATATCGGCGGCGGCCAGCCGGTCGAACTGATGACCTTCATCGAGACGATCGAAAAGGCAGTCGGTCGCCCGGCGCTTCGCAACATGCTGCCGATGCAGCAGGGCGATGTGCCACGCACCTATGCGTCTCCGGATCTGCTTGAGGCGCTCACCGATTTCAAGCCGTCGATTTCGGTGGAAGACGGTGTCGCGCGCTTTGCAGCCTGGTATGACGAATATTACGGTCGCTCCGAGAAGGCTGGCTCGCCGGCCCGGCAGGCCTGAGGCAACCATCGGCGACGACTGCCGTCGCCACACTTTGCATAAGCGAAGCTCTCGCAACAAAAGGAAGAGCAGATGAAAGTCACGATGATCGGCGCCGGCTATGTCGGCCTTGTTTCGGGTGTGTGTTTTGCCGATTTCGGCCATGACGTGGTTTGCCTCGACAAGGACGAAAGCAAGATCGATGCCCTGATGCAGGGGCGCATTCCGATCTTTGAACCCGGCCTCGACCATCTCGTCGCGAGCAATGTCCAGTCCGGCCGCCTGTCGTTCACCACGGATCTCGTTTCGGCGGTCGCGGACAGCGACGTGATCTTCATCGCCGTCGGCACGCCGTCGCGTCGCGGCGACGGCCATGCCGATCTCTCCTATGTCTACGCCGCAGCGCGCGAGATCGCCGTCAACCTCAAGGGTTTCACCGTCATCGTGACGAAGTCGACGGTTCCGGTCGGCACCGGCGACGAGGTCGAGCGCATCATCCGCGAAACCAACCCGGACGCCGATTTCGCCGTGGTTTCCAATCCGGAATTCCTGCGCGAAGGTGCCGCCATCGAGGACTTCAAGCGCCCCGACCGCATCGTCATCGGCCTTGCCGACGATGATGCGCGCGCCCGCGACGTCATGACCGAGGTCTACCGTCCGCTCTACCTCAACCAGGCGCCGCTGGTCTTCACCTCGCGCCGCACCTCCGAACTAATCAAATACGCCGGCAACGCTTTCCTGGCGATGAAGATCACCTTCATCAACGAGATGGCCGATCTCTGCGAGAAGGTCGACGCCAACGTGCAGGACGTTGCCCGCGGCATCGGCCTCGACGGCCGTATCGGTGGAAAATTCCTGCATGCCGGCCCGGGTTACGGCGGCTCCTGCTTCCCGAAGGACACGCTGGCGCTGGTCAAGACCGCCCAGGACTTCGACAGCCCCGTGCGCCTGGTCGAGACCACCGTCGCCATCAATGACAACCGCAAGCGCGCCATGGGCCGCAAGGTTATCGCGGCTGCCGGCGGCGATGTACGCGGACGCAAGGTCGCCGTCCTCGGCCTCACCTTCAAGCCGAACACCGACGACATGCGCGACAGCCCGGCCATCACCGTGGTTCAGACGCTGCAGGACGCCGGCGCCCATGTCGTCGGCTATGATCCGGAAGGCATGGAAAACGCCAAGAAACTGATGGACGGTCTCGATTTCGCCAAGGATCCGTACGAGGCAGCCGCAGAGGCCGACGTGCTGGTGATCGTGACCGAATGGAACGAGTTCCGCGCGCTCGACTTCCGCCGGTTGAAAGCCGTGATGAAGGCGCCGGTACTGGTCGACCTCAGAAACATCTATCGCCCCGACGAAGTTGCAAAGCACGGCTTTGCCTATGCCAGCGTCGGCCGGCCGCAGTGAGGGCTGCAAGACACGGAATCTAACGCCGGGCGCCCTGCCCGGCGATCGTCTGCGACAGGCGGCGACAGACTTAAAGTTTCCTGTTATGCCGCATGTCGTTATCGCAAAACCGCTGCACACTTTTGCGCGACATGCTCTATGCCTTCGGTATCGGCTGGGGCGGCAGTGCCTCCCAGCTTTTGCCGGCAAGGATGACACAGCTTCGGCCGGTGACATCCGTGACGATCAGGGTCCAGGTGCCGCTATCGGCGGCATAGATTTCCATCACCGCATGCGGGTTGATCAATCCGATCCCCGCAGGCTTTTCCTGATACTGTCGCATGAGAAATTCGATCACTTCGGATCGCGCGGCACAGTTCGCCATCACCTGCGAACTTGCCGGGTTTGGAAGTGCCGTCACCGCGGCCGCCAATGTGACGGCTCGAGCGAGGCCACGGATCATATTGCGTCCCATGACGCACCTCCTTTCGCCGGGAAACCCGGCGGAAAAGGAGTTTCCGCTGACCTCATCCGCCGTTGACCGGCATTGTTATGATCGGCACTTGCTCGCGACACGATACAAGTGCCGCCACGAGATCAGTATGGCGGAGCAATCCGTATATTACAATTGACTAATTTACGGAGAGTAACCCGGGAACCGATACGACTTCTGGGCGACCCGTATTACTTGCGCTTCATCGCTTCCATGAGCGCGGCACCAAAGGCGCCCTGCGACGGCTGCTGCGGCTTCTGCGGACGCGCTGGCGCGCTGCGATTGCCGTTGTTCGATGCCGGCGCCCTCGCCTCGCGGCCCGTATCGGCACCGATGTCCTTGCGCATGGTCAAGCCAATGCGCTTGCGCGGTACATCCACCTCGGTCACCCGCACCTGAACCACGTCGCCGGCCTTGACCACTTCATGGGGGTCCTTCACGAACCGGTCCGCAAGCTGCGAAACATGAACGAGGCCATCCTGATGGACGCCGATGTCGACGAAGGCGCCAAAGGCGGCAACATTTGTCACGGTGCCTTCGAGCTGCATGCCGACCTTCAGATCCTTGATGTCGTCGATGCCCTCGGCGAAGGTCGCGGTCTTGAAGCTCGGGCGCGGGTCGCGGCCCGGTTTTTCCAGTTCGGCCAGAATGTCCTTCACCGTCGGCAGGCCAAAACGCTCATCGACGAAGACACGCGGATCGAGCTGCTTCAACGCAGCGCTGTCGCCCATCAATGCGCGCACATCGCGCCCGCAGGCCGCGACGATCTTCTTGGCGACACCATAGGCTTCCGGGTGGACCGACGACGCATCGAGCGGCTCCTTGCCATCAGGAATGCGCAGGAAGCCGGCGCACTGTTCAAAGGTGCGGGCGCCGAGACGCGCGACGTTCAAGAGTTCCTTGCGGCTGGCGAACGGTCCGGCGGCATCGCGGTGTGCGACGATCGCTTCTGCCGAAGACTTGCCGAGACCGGAGACGCGCGCAAGCAGCGGTGCGGATGCCGTATTCACATCGACACCGACGGCGTTCACCGCGTCTTCCACGACCGCATCCAGCGAGCGGTTGAGCTTCGACTGGTCGACATCGTGCTGATACTGGCCGACGCCGATCGACTTCGGCTCGATCTTGACGAGCTCAGCCAGCGGGTCCTGCAGGCGCCGGGCGATGGAGACGGCGCCACGCAGGGAGACGTCTAGACCGGGGAACTCAAGTGCGGCCGTCTCCGAGGCGGAATAGACCGAAGCACCGGCTTCGGACACGATGACCTTGGTGGGCTTTGGCGCCGGCAGTTGGGCAAGCATGTCGGCGACAAGCTTCTCCGTCTCGCGGCTGCCGGTGCCATTGCCGATCGCGATCAGCTCGACCTTGTGCTTGCGGACCAGCGATGCCAGCTCGGCCTGCGTGCCGCGGACATCGTTCTTCGGCGGGAACGGATAAACGGTCGTTGTCTCCAAAAGCTTGCCGGTACCATCGACAATGGCGACCTTGACGCCGGTGCGAATGCCCGGATCCAGCCCCATCGTCGCGCGCGAGCCGGCCGGAGCGGCCAGCAGCAGGTCCTTCAGGTTGCGGGCGAAAACGTGGATTGCTTCCTCTTCCGCCCGTTCGCGCAGCTCGCGCATCAGGTCGAGAGACAGCGACATCGACAGCTTCACGCGCCAGGTCCAACCGATAACCTCGGAAAGCCATTTGTCGCCCGGCAGCTGTCCGCCGACATTGTAGGCGGCCGCAATCATGCGCTCGACCGGTTTGACGGGAGACGTATCGTCCTGATCGACGACGATATCGACTGACAACACCTCCTCGTTCCAGCCGCGCAGCATGGCAAGCGCCCGGTGACCCGGTGTGGTCGCCCAGCGTTCGGAATGATCGAAATAGTCCGAGAACTTGGCACCCGCCGCCTGCTTGCCGTCGACGACCTTGGCCCGCAGGAACGCCGCGCCCTTCATGTGATTGCGCAGGCGGCCGAGCAGGTCGGCATTCTCCGCCATGCCTTCGGCGATAATGTCGCGCGCGCCGTCAAGCGCCGTCTTCACATCGGGCACATCTGCCGTCAGAAACTTTGCGGCGCGGTCAGCCGGTGCGACCGTCCGGTCGGCGAGAATAGCTTCGGCAAGCGGCCCAAGGCCCCGCTCCTTGGCGATCTCCGCCTTGGTGCGCCGCTTCGGCTTGTAGGGCAGATAGATATCTTCGAGTTCGGCCTTGGTTTCCACCGCGGCGATCTTGGCTTCGAGTTCGTCGGTCAGCTTGCCCTGTCCGCGGATCGATTCGATGATCGAACCCCGCCTTGCCTCCAGTTCGCGCAGATAGGTCAGACGCTCAGCCAGCGTGCGCAGCTGCGTGTCGTCGAGCCCGCCGGTCACTTCCTTGCGGTAACGCGCGATGAACGGCACCGTCGCGCCCTCATCGAGCAGCTCCACCGCGGCGATTACCTGGGAGGTCGACGCCTTGATCTCGCTGGCAATGATGGCGGCGATGGGTTTTGCTGGGCTGGCCATGGTGGGATCCGTCTTTCCTGTTTTCAGTCGGCGACCATAAAGGCGCAGGTCTTCAAGGCCAAGTGAAGGCTTGCGTGGCGAAACCGGAACTCCACAGGAGAGGTGCGCTCGACCTGTGTTTTCTAAGGATGTCGTTGCACCGAAACCGCGGCGCACTTTCGGGCGACATGCGTTAAATATCCACCAGCTCAAGCGGCGGGCGGGTCATTTCGAATTCCATCAGTTCCCGTTCCTTCGCCTCGATGTAACCGCGTGCGAAAGGCACCGTATCGAGCGACGGCGACAGCTGCAGCTGGAAGATGAAGTGCTTGTCATGCAGGAAGGCCGTCTCCGACGCGGCGAGATAGAACTCCCACATCCGGAAGAAGCGCTCGTCGAACAGCTTTACCGCCTCTTCGCGCCGCGCGAGGAAACGCTCCCGCCACGCCCTTAATGTCCAGGCATAGTGCATCGACAGGATCTCGATATCCTTGACGAGAAGCTGGGTCTTTTCAACGGAAGGCAGAACCTCCGAAAGCGCCGGGATGTAACCGCCGGGGAAGATGTATTTCTCGATCCATGGATTGGTCGCCCAGGGTTTGTAGACCTGCCCGATCGAGTGCAACAGCATCACGCCCTCAGGCTTCAACAATTCCCTGATCTTGCGAAAGAATCGGCCGTAATTGCCGATGCCGACATGTTCGAACATACCGACCGACACGATGCGGTCGAACTGCCGCCCCTGCATCGTCCTATAGTCCTGAAGCTCGAAGCGGACACGATCGGACAAGCCTCGCTTGGCCGCCCGCTCGCGCGAGATCTTCAGCTGCTCTTCGCTGAGTGTGATGCCCGTCACCTCGACGCCGGAGGATTCCGCAAGATACATCGCCATCCCGCCCCAGCCGGAGCCGACCTCAAGCACCTTCTGCCCGGGTTCAAGCAGCAGCTTGGCGGCGATATGGCGCTTCTTGGCGAGTTGCGCCTCATCGAGCGAGATGCCCGGCGGCTCGAAATAGGCGCAGGAATATTGCCAGTCCTGATCGAGGAACAGATTGAAGAGCTTGCGATCGAGATCATAGTGATGGGCGACATTGTGCCGGTTGCGATTGACCGGCATGCGGCTCTTCACCTGCTGGCGCAACACATGCTGAAGAGCAACCAGCGTGTTGGGAACAGTCGCGGCGTTCTCCAGACCGTTTTCCTTTACTATCGAGAGCACATCGAAAATGTCGCCGTCCTCGATGACGACGCGGCCATCCATATAAAGCTCGCCGAAACGAAGCCCCGGGTCGATAGCGATCGCTTTTTCAGCTTCCGCATCGACAATGCGGATCGTTGCCGGCTTTCCCGAGCCGTCACCCAGAATGACCTGCTCACCCGCAGAAAAAAACACCGTCAGATTGCCCTTGCGCACCAGACGGCGAAGCAAATTCAACAATGCCGCATTCATATCCAACCCCTGCCAGACACATCCTGTGTCCTGCTGCGTAGGAGCGGCGACGGGGCCGGTTCTATCGGGGCTTCCGGGAAAGCGTTGCGGCGCGCATGAAGAATGATGCGGAACGCAGGGGCATGACGCGACCTAATTCCGGAAGCGGCGAAAACCGGCTCTGGCGTGGCCTCATGGTATCCGGAACAGATGCGGCGCTCCTCGTGCGCGCGCTGCCGGAAATTCGCCATGCCAGCCGCCATCGGGCTCCTATCCATCAGAACTTACACTAACTTAGTAAGCTTCAAACGATTGGCAATGGGCTTTTTATGCCCCCTCAAAGATTTGTTTGCTTAGTAAATCGGCCGAATTGGCCTCAGCTCCGACGACCCCGCGACCCGGTAGGGAATGCCGGTCATGCGGCCGGGTGAAATCGAGCATGGGACCAACAGGCACGATGCGGGTCGGATTGACGTGGGCGATGCCGTAATAGCCTCGCTTGATATGGTCGATGCGCACCGTCTCGGCGATGCCGGGCCACTGGTAGATTTCGCGCAGATAGTTGGAAAGCGCCGGATAATCTTCGATCCGGCGAAGATTGCACTTGAAGACGCCGTGGTAGGCCGCATCGAACCGGATCAATGTCACGAACAGACGGATATCGGCCTCCGTCAGGTACTCGCCGGCGATGTAACGATTGGCCGCCAGGTGGCGCTCGAGCTCGTCGAGCATCCCGAACAGGCTCGTGACGGCCTCGTCATAGGCGCTTTGAGACTTGGCGAACCCGGCGCGGTAGACGCCGTTGTTGACGCGCTCGTAAATCGGGTCGTTCCAGTGATCGATCTCCGCACGCAGCGCTTGAGGGTAAAAATCGAGGCGGTTGCCGGTCAGGTCGTCGAAAGCCGAATTCAGGATGCGGATGATGTCGGCGGATTCGTTGTTGACGATGCGCCCTTCCTTCATGTCCCAAAGGACGGGGACCGACACCTTGCCGGTGTAATGGCCATCACTCGCCGTATAGAGCTCGTGATGATAACGGATCAGACCAACACGCCCGCCAGCGTCCACAGGCTCGTCGTAGACCCAACCATCCTCGCCTAGCAGCGGGTCGGAGACGGTAAGCCCGATGACGTCCTGCAGTCCCTTGAGATTGCGAAAAGCGATCGTGCGCGACGCCCAGGGGCAGAGGTACGAAACGAACAGACGAAAGCGCCCGGCCTCCGCCGGAAGACCTGGCTGCCCCTGCGGGCCGGGGCCGCCATCGGCCGTGATCCAGCTGTGGAAACGGGTCGGCTCGCGGAAAAAGGCGCCACCCTTCATCTCGCTCGCAGCAACGTCACCCTTGACCCATTTTCCATCGACGAGCTGCGGCATGAATTCTCTCCTGAACCTACGGGGAATGCCAACTCACTCACACGCGGGCGCGTGCCGGTCAATTCGGCGGCCGGTTGACAGATCGTTCGCATTACACAGCCCACACGCCCAGCGCGTAGCATCACGGTAGCGCCACATTGTCGAGCAATCCCGGTCGCGAGAGGGAGAATCAGGATGAAAAGATTCGTCATTGTCGCCGTGCTTTTTGCTGCCGTCGTCTGGCTCCTCAACACGTCCCTGCTGGCAACGCCCCCCGAGGGCCCGCCTAAGATTCTCGCGCATCGCGGCATCCACCAGACCTATCCGAAAGCGGGCGTGGGGAACGATACCTGCACGGCCGAGATCATCGAAAAGCCACGGCACGATCACCTCGAAAATACCGTCGCCTCAATGCAGGCCGCCTTCGATTCCGGCGCTGCGGTCGTCGAACTCGACATCCACCTGACGCCCGATCGGCAGTTCGCGGTCTTCCACGACTGGACGTTCGACTGCCGCACTGAAGGCAAAGGGGTCACCGAGGAAACGCCAATGACGGTGCTGAAATCGCTCGACATCGGCTACGGCTATACCGCCGACGGCGGCAAGACCTTTCCGTTCCGCGGAAAAGGCACCGGCCACATGCCGACCTTGGAGGAGGTTTTCACCGCCCTGCCCGATCGCCAGTTTCTCGTCAATTTCAAGAGCCGCCGGGCCGAGGAAGGCGCAGCGCTCGCCGCCCTGCTCGAAACACATCCGGAATGGCGGCAAGCCGTCTTTGGGGTCTATGGCGGCGGCGAGCCGACGCGGGAAGCGCTGAAGCTGGTGAAGGGCCTGCGTGGTTACGACAGGAACTCTGTCGTCGGCTGCCTCGCCCGCTACATCGCCTATGGCTGGACCGGCGTCGTTCCGGCCGCCTGCCAGAACACGCTGGTGATCGTTCCGGGAAACTATGCGCCCTGGCTGTGGGGTTGGCCCGACCGTTTTGCACAGCGCATGAAATCAGCCGGCAGCGAGATCATCCTGCTCGGCCCCTATGCCGGCGGAGATTTCACCACGGGCATCGATAGCGCGGAAGATCTTGAACTGGTGCCGGAGAACTTCTCGGGCTACGTCTGGACTAACCGTGCCGAGATGATCGGGCCGATGCTGGCAAAAAGACAGCCGGCGTCCTACAGCGCCGCGCGTCTTATTAGACGCGCAAAGGTCGCTGCAGCACTTTGATTTGCTGCATGTTTTTATCCTTAAATCGAATAGGATTTAAGGAAACATGCAGTAGCGGTTCCTATCCAATCTCGTTTGTCACTGAGGGAGCGTACGGTTGGGGCACCGGCGCCTTGACCTGAGACAAGTCCCGCCTGTCGTTTCGGCAGATGCCCGGCAGCCCGAAGTTCACCCTCCGAGAGGAGCCGGCCGCCAGCAGGGCTGGCGAGCGGCGTTAGCGGTATTGAGAATACTGGCCGATCAGCGTGGGAACTCAAGACCCATTTCGCGGAAGCGCTCGGGATCATCGCCCCAGTTTTCACGCACCTTGACGAACAGGAAGAGGTGCACCGGCTGCTCAAGGATTTCGGAGATTTCCTTCCGCGACGCGGTGGAGATCGCCTTGATCGCATCGCCATTCTTGCCGAGTGCGATCTTCTTCTGGCTTTCGCGCTCGACGTAGATCACCTGTTCGATACGAACGGATCCGTCCTTGCGCTCTTCCCACTTCTCGGTTTCGACATGCGAGGCGTAGGGAAGTTCCTGATGCAGGCGCAGGAACAGTTTTTCGCGAGTGATTTCGGCCGCGAGCTGGCGCATCGGCAGGTCGGAGATCTGGTCTTCCGGATAATACCAGGGACCTTCCGGCAGCGTCTCGGCAAGATAATCCATCAGATCCTTGCAGCCCGAGCCGGTCAGCGCGGAGATCATGAAGGTGCGCTCGAACTTGATCGTCTCGTTGGCCGCCGCTGCAAGCTTCAGCAGATCCTCCGGTCGCACCTGGTCGATCTTGTTCAGAACCAGGATCTTCGGCTGGTGGACTTCCTTCATGCCCTGAAGGATCGTTTCCGCATCGCCCTTCAGGCCACGCTCGCTGTCGATCAGGAGCATGATCACATCGGCGTCCTTGGCGCCACCCCAGGCCGTCGTCACCATTGCCCGGTCGAGCCGGCGCCGTGGCTTGAAGATGCCCGGCGTGTCCATGAACACGATCTGTGCGTTGTCGTGGATGGCAATGCCACGCACGATCGCCCGGGTCGTCTGAACCTTGTGGCTGACGATCGAAACCTTGGCGCCGACGAGGCGGTTGACCAGCGTCGATTTTCCCGCGTTGGTGGCGCCGATCAGCGCCACGAAACCAGAGTGGGTCGGCGCGCTTTCGGCGGCCGTATCTTTTTCCATATCCGTCATGTTTTCCGTCAATTTCCGGCGGAGACTTTCCGCCACACGCCTTCGCGTTCCAACAATTTTGTCGCGGCCACCTGCTCGGCGCCGCGCTTGGATCGATCCGTCCCGGTCTCGGGCGCAACGCCGGCAACCTCCACGGTCACCGTGAAACGCGGGTCGTGGTCGGGGCCGGAGCGGTTGTCCGTCCGATATGTCGGCGCAATGCCAAACTTGGCATGCGCCCATTCCTGCAATTCGGTCTTGGCATCGCGACGGGCGCCGTCGGCACGGGTCGCCCGCTCTTTCCAGTGAAGCAGCACGAATTTACGCGCCGCCTCCAGCCCGCCGTCGAGATAGATGGCGGCGATGAGCGACTCTACCACATCGGCGCGCACATTCATCATCGCCTTTCCGGTGATTTTCTTCACGTCGGAACCGGTGCGGATAAACTGGTGCAGCGCCAGGTCGTCGGCGACCAGGGCGCAGCTCTCGGCGCTGACGAGCTGGTTCAGCCGCACCGAAAGTTCGCCCTCGTTGGCATCACGAAAGGTCTGGAACAGAAGCTCGGAGACGCAAAGCCCCAGCACACGGTCTCCGAGGAATTCGAGCCGCTGGTAGTTCGATCCCCTGGCATTGCGGGCGCTGGAATGGGTCAGCGCCCGATCGAGCCGTTCCTTCTCGCTGAACTGATAGCCAATCACGGCCTCGAGCTTGGCCCGATCCTCCGCGCTTAGCGACCGCGCCTTCATCATTCGACCGCCTTGAACAGGCGGTCGTAGCGCAGGTTCGCCGGCCACTTCCAGATCTCGCGGAACGAGGTGTCATTGCCGAGCGAGAAGAAGATCAGGCTCGCGCGGCCGACAAGGTTCTCGGCCGGCACGAAGCCGACGTCGAAGCGGCTGTCGGCCGAGTTGTCGCGATTGTCGCCCATCATGAAGTAATGACCTTCGGGCACGATGAACTCGCGGGTGTTGTCACCGCGCGAATCCGGGAACTGATCGAGCGTGTCATAGGAAACGCCATTGTCCATGGTTTCGCGGTAGACCGGAACGTCGCCACCGGTGTCGTACTGATCGTCGGCGCGGAAGACACCGTCAGGCGCGCGATCGATCGGCTTGTCGTTGACGTAGAGAATGCTGTTGCGGACCTGGATGCGATCGCCCGGCAGGCCGACCAGACGCTTGATGTAGTCGATGTCCGGGTTTGGCGGAAAGCGGAAGACGACGATGTCGCCGCGCTCCGGCTCGCTGGCGAAGATTCGGCCCGAGAACAGATCCGGCGAGAACGGCAGCGAATACTTGGAGTAGCCGTAGGCGAACTTGTTGACGAAGATGTAGTCGCCGACAAGCAGGGTCGGCATCATCGAGCCCGACGGAATGGTGAAGGGCTGAAAGAAGACGGTGCGAATGACCACGGCCAGGAGCAGCGCCTGGATGATGACCTTCACATTCTCCCAGAGACCGCTCTGCTTCGCTTCTGTCTTTTCTGCCACGCTGCTGTCTTCCTTTGTCATCGGCGCGCTGGATAGGCGCTCCGCTCAATCAACTGTCATTCGCGCTTTCGGTTCCAGCCTCACCGGCGGATGCGCAATTCTGTATCCATGCTGCAAGGGCGCTCTGCCCCCTGCAATCGGGCACGCCCGGATTTCTCAACGGAATGCTCTAAACCGTTCCCTCTGGCGGGGCAACGGGGAGTGCTTCGATAATCACGAAGGCCTGCGCCAGCGGGAAATCGTCGGTAATCGTCAGATGGATTGCCGCCCGATGCCCCTTGGGCACCATCGCCTGGAGCCGTTCGGCAGCACCACCGCTCAAATGCATCGTGGGCTTGCCACCGGGCATATTGATGACGCCCATGTCTTTCCAGAAGACGCCATGCGCTATTCCGGTGCCGAGCGCCTTGGAACAGGCCTCCTTGGCAGCGAAGCGCTTGGCGTAAGAGGCGGCGCGGTTCTTGCGACCTTCGGACTTGGCAATTTCCACCTCGGTGAAGCAACGATTGACGAAACGCTCGCCGAAACGCGAGAGCGAGTTTTCGATGCGCCTGATGTCGATGAGGTCGCTGCCGATACCGATGATCATGATGTGGACCTTGTACCGGACGCGCGCGCGCGCCTGCGGCGGGACTGGAAAAGACGGGCTGCCTGATAGGCAAGAGGATAGAAGATCAGTGCGCCGGCGGCGGCAAGCGGAACCGATCCGATGAGCATAGGCTTGAACACAGGCCCCCAAAGCGCCGACAATTCGAGGTGCTCGACCATATGCGCGACGTCCGCGCCGGTTGCGGGACCTGACGCCTGCGGTCCCATGATGACCGTGCCAAGTTCGTAGGACGCGGTCAGGATCATCGGGATGGTCACCGGGTTGGCAAGCGCCGTGGTGATCGCTGCCGCAAGCAGATTGCCGGAGAACGCGGAGGCAACCGCGACCGCGATGATGATATGCAGCCCAAAGAAGGGCGTGAAGGAGGACGCGGCACCTGCAGCGACCCCGACCGCAATCGAGTGCGGTGACGACGACAGGCGCAGGATGCGCAGCGCCATGTATCTCGGGCCACGCCGAAAGCCCTTGCGCGGCCATAAAAGCGCGCGAAGCCTCTCGGATATCGTGACCGGTTTTCTACGTCTGAATAACATTATGCCGTCATGACCGCATCTTGAAACCGCCAGTCGACACAAGACGGCGTGTCCGCCTGTTTAAAGGCCGCAAGATAGGCGTCATGCCCCTTGCTTGCAACCCGCTGGCGTGTGGTGCAGCGATCACGATTGAGCCATTCGCCTGGCGCATGGCTCGCCATTCCCGCCATCATGCGGGAACAGGCAGCGGCTTAGTAGCCGTTGCGGAACAGGCCGCGATCGATCTGGCGCTGACGGTATTCGAGATCGATGCGATCGACCGAACCGTTGAGATAGGCGAGCTCGCGCTCTTCCTGAGTGGCGACGCGCAGAGCGCGGGTGATCTTCTTCAACTGATTTAACATGGCAAACCTCTTCGTTTACCTCCCATGCAGAAGATAGTTTAGAGGTCACTGTTCCACCAGAGCCAGGAAGAGACAGCAGCCATGCGCAACAAGCATGCCTTGCCGTTTTTCAAGCCCCGACCTGCCTGTTTTGAAGGCAACTGCGCAAAACGGACGCGCACAGGCCCAAACTTCACCGCCGAATGCGAGTATCGCCAACCCTCACGGACGGCCAGACAGACGGAGGCAAGAAGAAGAAAGTGCCGGTCATGATCCGCCTGCCAAGGCGAGACCCCGACGGAAGGCGGAAGCAACGGCGCCGGTGGTGACGGTTCGGCAGCTATGCGAAAGTCGAGCGGCGCCCCTTCACTCGAAGAGGCGCTTGACCGTGGAGATGCTCGGCAATTCCTTCAACTGCGTGATCAGGTGGTTCAGCTGCCTCAGATCCCAGACCTCGAGATCGAACTGCAACTCACTGAAGTCGGCAGCCACACGCCCCATGGAAAGCGAGCGGATGTTGACGTCGCTCGTCGCGATCGACTGGGCGACCTCCGCCAGCGTGCCCGGCTCGTTCAAGGCGCTGATGGCGATGCGCGCCATGAAGCGGCTGCTGTTGGCCTCGTCCAGATCCCAACGCACGTCGATCCAGCGCTCCGGCTCGTCGTCGAACTTCTGCAGGATCGGCGACTGGATCGGGTAGATGGTGATCCCCTTGTCCTTCTCCATGATGCCGACGATACGGTCGCCCGGAACTGCACCCGCCGCGCTGAAATGCACGCCGGCGTTACCCGAGAGCCCGCGGATCGGCAGCGCTTCCGGACCTTCCGCTTGCGCCGGCTCGCCCGCCTCCTTGGATCGGCCAGGCAACTTGAACACCATGCCGGCGGCACTGCGCATGTTGAACCAGCCATCGTCGGCGTTCGGCTTGACGGTGACGCGCTCGTCCTGATGGTCGGGGAAAACCGCGCGCAGCACGTCGAGCGACGACAGTTCGCCGCGGCCAACCGACGCGATCGCATCCTCGACCTCTTTATGTCCAAGCCGATGCAGCGCGGGCTTCAGCGCTTCGCGTGAAAACGTCTTGCTGGCGCGCTCGAAGGTTCGCTCCAGAATGCGATAGCCGAGGCCGGCATATTGCTTGCGGATGGCAGCGCGCGTCGCGCGCCGGATGGCGGAGCGCGCCTTGCCGGTGACGACGATTTCTTCCCACGCCGGCGGCGGCACCTGGATGCCCGAACGGATGATCTCGACTTCGTCGCCGTTGTTGAGGCGCGTGACCAGCGGCATGATGCGGCCGTTGATCTTGGCGCCGACGCAGGTGTCGCCGATGTTGGTGTGGACCGCATAGGCAAAGTCGATCGGCGTCGCGCCACGCGGCAGCGCAATCAGCTGCCCCTTCGGCGTGAAGCAGAACACCTGGTCCTGGAAAAGCTCGAGCTTGGTATGCTCGAGAAACTCTTCCGGGTTGTCGCCTTCGGCGAGCGACTCGATCGTGCGCCGCAGCCAGGAATAGGCGTTCGAGGTCGGCGACAGGGCGGTTTCCGTCGAGACCCCCTCGCCGTCCTTGTAGAGCGAGTGAGCGGCGATACCGTATTCGGCGATATCGTTCATCCGGCGCGTGCGAATCTGCAGTTCGATGCGCTGGCGCGACGGGCCGACGATGGTCGTATGGATCGACTGGTAATCGTTCTGCTTTGGCGTCGAGATATAATCCTTGAAGCGGCCAGGCACGACGCGCCAGCGGGTGTGCACGATGCCAAGCGCGCGATAGCACGACGGGATATCGTCGACGACGATACGAAAGCCCCAGACGTCGGAAAGCTGCTCGAAGGACAGGGATTTCGACTGCATCTTGCGGAAGACCGAATAGGGCTTCTTCTGCCGCCCCTTGACTTGCGCGCCCTTCAACCCCTCGGTCTGGAGCAGCTCAGTCAATTCGTCCTCGATCTTCTTGATCAGGCCTTCATTGCGCTCGGACAGCTCTTCCAGGCGGCGGGTGACGGTTTCGAAGGCCTCCGGATTGATATGGCGGAACGAGAGGTTTTCGAGCTCCTCGCGCATATCCTGCATGCCCATGCGGCCGGCGAGCGGCGCATAGATGTCCATCGTCTCTTCGGAGATGCGTGCCCGCTTCTCGGGCGTCATATGGTCGAGCGTGCGCATGTTGTGCAGACGATCGGCAAGCTTGACCAAGAGGACGCGCACGTCGTCGGAGATCGCGAGCAGCAACTTGCGCAGGTTTTCCGCCTGCTTGGCTTTCTTGGTGACGAGATCGAGCTTCTTGATCTTGGTCAGGCCCTCGACAAGCGCACCGATGTCCTCGCCGAAGAGATCATCGATCTCCTGCCGGGTCGCGGTCGTATCCTCGATCGTGTCGTGCAAGAGCGCGACTGCGATCGTCGATTCGTCGAGATGCATTTCCGTAAGGATCGCCGCCACTTCCAGCGGGTGGGAAATGTAGGGGTCGCCGCTTGCCCGCTTCTGCTGCCCGTGCTTCTGCATCGCGTAGACGTAAGCCTTGTTCAACAGGGCTTCATTGACGTCGGGCTTGTATTTCTGAACGCGCTCAACGAGCTCGTACTGGCGCATCATTCGCTGGCGGCTCCATGGGAAAAGACAATAAAAAAAGTGCGCCAATCATACGAGTGGCGCACTGCTTTGAAAACACGCGGGAACGCTTGTTCCGTTACGGATCTCAGTAGTCGTCGCTCTTTTCCGGGGGCACGAGGCCCTCGATGCCGGCCAGAAGTTCCTCTTCCGACATGCGGTCGAAAGTGATTGCCTCCGGCTGGTCGTCGTCTTCCGCCGTCTCGGCAAAAGTCGTGTCGGCATCGGCTTGCACCAGCGAAGCCGGATCGGGCTCGGGCTCGTCCACTTCGACGTGCTTCTGCAGCGAGTGGATCAGGTCTTCCTTGAGGTCGCCGGGCGAGAGCGTCTCGTCGGCGATTTCGCGGAGAGCCACGACGGGGTTCTTGTCATTGTCGCGATCGATGGTGATCGCTGCGCCCTGCGAGATCAGGCGGGCGCGGTGGCTGGCGAGCAGCACGAGTTCGAAACGGTTGTCGACCTTGTCAATGCAATCTTCGACGGTGACGCGGGCCATTGCCTGTCCTTTTGGGCTCAAAGCGCGGCGATCATCGCCGCAGCACGGATTAACGACACGAGACCGGAACGGCCGCCGGATGACGGCCTCGTCGGCTCCGATTTCTGGAATTAGCCGCCCGGATACAATCAAAACAGCATAAGTTCAAGTTTTTCCTGCACGGAGCGCTCACATCATCCTTTACTGCGTGATAAAATGCGACGCGGACGGGCTGGACTTTGTATTCACACACCCTAGTTGCATTTTCTAATACAAACCGGAAACGCCTGGTAGAAACTGCAGATTTCCGATGTGGACGAACTGCAGCAACTGCTAAAACTAGCTATATTCGCGTGCCGCCGCTTGGAATAATGCAAGTGGTTAACTACATTATTTGCAATATCAGCAATTATTAATGTAATCGCCGTATTTTCGCGCATCCGCCGACGGGCCGCTTACCCGAATGTGATGCGCACCAAAAAGGAATAACGATGTTTGACCCTCGCGAGAAAATCGCTCTTTTTATCGACGGCGCCAACCTCTACGCCGCGTCGAAGAGCCTCGGTTTCGACATCGACTATCGCAAACTGCTCAAGGCATTTCAAAAGCGTGGCTATCTGCTACGCGCCTACTACTATACGGCTCTCATCGAAGACCAGGAATATTCGTCGATCCGTCCGCTGATCGACTGGCTTGACTATAACGGTTACAAGGTCGTGACCAAGCCTGCGAAGGAATTCACGGACTCGCTCGGTCGCCGCAAGATCAAGGGCAACATGGACATCGAACTTGCGATCGATGCCATGGAACAGTCAGAAACCGTCGATCATCTGGTGATCTTCTCGGGCGATGGCGACTTCACCACGCTCGTCGAAGCGCTGCAGCGGAAGGGTCGCAAGGTTTCGGTGGTATCGACGATGTCGACCCAGCCACCGATGATCGCCGATGACCTGCGCCGACAGGCGGATCACTTCATCGATCTCGTCACGCTGCGGGCCGAAATCGGCCGTGACCCATCGGAACGCGTTCCCCGGCAACATGTCGAGCCGGTAGCCGACCCCGTTGGGATCTGAGCGAACCAGTCACTCGCCAAACAACGAAAAAAATTTTTAGGCAGGGCGTCGGGGCGAGAGTGCGGCTGCGTTCAGCCGCGCTCTTTCAGCAGTCGGCTCTTCTGCCTGTTCCAATCGCGCTCCTTGGCGCTTTCACGCTTGTCGTGCAGTTTCTTGCCCTTGCCGAGCGCCAGCTCGAGCTTCGCCCGGCCCTGATCGTTGAAATAGATCTTGAGCGGAATGAGCGACATGCCTTCGCGATTGACGGCCCCCTGCAGCCGGTTGACCTCGCGCTTGGACAGCAACAGCTTGCGACGGCGGCGGGTCTCATGGTTGAATCGGTTTGCCTGCAGGTACTCCGGCAGATAGGAATTGATCAGCCAGATTTCCCCGCCCTCGTCGGTGGCGTAGGATTCGGCGATGTTTGCCTTGCCTTCACGCAGCGACTTCACCTCGGTGCCGGTCAGAACCAGGCCGGCCTCGTAGGTGTCGACGATCTCGTAGTTGAAGCGGGCCTTTCGGTTTTCCGCGACAATCTTCTTGACCGTGCGCTGGCTTCCCTTGGGTGCCATCAGTTCATCAATCCTGCATGTCTGAGCGCCGAGTCGATTGCGGCTTCCGTTGCCGGCTCCAGTGTCGAAAGCAGCGGCGAACGAACCGCGCGGCTCATACGGCCGAGACGGTTCAGCGCGTACTTGGCGCCGCACAGGCCAGGCTCCATGAAGATCGCCTTGTGCAGCGGCATCAACTTGTCCTGATATTCCAGTGCCTTGGCATAATCGCCAGCAAGGGTGGCCTGCTGGAATTCGGCGCAAAGCCGCGGCGCGACATTTGCCGTGACCGAAATGCAGCCGACCCCACCATGGGCGTTGAAGCCGAGCGCCGTTGCGTCTTCGCCGGAAAGCTGAACGAAATCCTTGCCGCAGGCCATGCGCTGCTCGGATACGCGTTCGATCTTGCCGGTGGCATCCTTCACGCCGATGATCGTCGAATGGGCCTTGGCAAGCGCGGCCATGGTTTCGACGCTCATGTCGACGACGGAGCGACCGGGGATATTGTAGATGACGATCGGCAGCTTCACGCTCTCGGCAATCGCCGAATAGTGGGCAAACAGGCCCTTCTGCGTGGGCTTGTTGTAATAGGGTGTAACGACGAGCACCGCGTCCGCACCCGCCTTTTCGGCGTGCTGCGCAAGCTCGATGGCTTCGGTCGTGTTATTGGAGCCGGCGCCTGCGATTACCGGCACGCGGCCGGCGGCTGCCTTGATGCAGAGCTCGACGACCTGCTTGTGCTCGGCATGCGAAAGGGTCGGGGATTCACCTGTCGTGCCGACGGGCACGAGACCGGAGCTTCCCTCTTTTATCTGCCATTCCACATGCGCGACGAAACCTTCCGCATCCACCGCGCCGGCGGCGGTGAACGGTGTTACGAGAGCGGGAATGGAACCCTTGAACATGCACAACTCCTGACGGCTCAAAGGACGAGCATACACTCACGCTTTGGCCGTAATCGACGGTTAAAAAACTGCCGCACCATAATCATGTGAGGGGGCTGCGGCAAGCGCCGTGACACGGCATTTCATGCCGGTTTTCACGTAAAAGCTTGACGTTCAAGCCGCATAATCCTTGAGGCTCGCCACCCGGTGCTAAGGTGGCGGCGGTGCGATTGCTGTGATCTATAAACCCCGGTAACCTTTCGTTAGGCAATCCGGCGGCAAATGAATGTGAGACACGGGGAAACACGGGGCTCTTGATGCGCGGATCAATTCTTCTGCCTGTCGCCGCCATGATCGGCACAGCGCTTCTGGCCTCGTCGGCCCTCTCCTCCGAAGCCTCGAACACAGTGCCGGTACCGGGCAGCAAACCCGCAATCTCCGACAAGGTCGGGCGCGTTTCGGGTAAGGACATCACCGGCGCGATCCCGGCGACGGTATCGCCCATTCAGGGCGGCTTGAAGGTCGGTCTGGATGCGCTTTCCGACAAGGATCCGACCAAGGCGATCACCGTTCGAAACGGCATGCACGAGGGCACGCTCGATCGTCATATTCTGACTTGGGCAATCGCCGTATCGGGGCAACGTGGCGTCCCCTCCTACGAGATCGCCGACGCCCAGCGCGAACTGCAGGGGTGGCCGGGCCTCAAATCGCTTCGCGCCCATTCCGAGCGCGCACTTTACCGCGAGAACCCGGCAGCCCCCGATATTCTTGCCGCCTTTGGGCAGACGCAGCCCGAAACCACGGAAGGGACGATCATCCTTGCCCGCGCGCTGGTGGCACAGGGGCAGAGTGCGACCGCAGCAACGCGGCTGCGCGCGCTCTGGTTCAAGCAGGGGCTCGACAAGGATGTGGAAACGCAGATCCTGTCGGAATTTTCCGGCCTGCTGACGGTTGCCGACCACAGACGGCGGATGACGATGCTGCTTTATCGCAACCGCGTCGAGCAGGCCGAACGCTTCAGCGATCTCGGCAAGGCGCAGTCGCTCTATCGCGCCTGGGCCGCCGTCAGCCGCGGCAGCACCAATGCCCCTGCGCTGATATCGGCGATCGACGCCTCATGGCATAAGGACCCGGCCTATCTGTTCATCCGTATCGAAAGCCTGCGTAAGCAGGACAAATATGCGGAGGCCGCCAAGCTGCTGGCCACGATGCCTAGGGATCAGGACGCGTTGGTCAATCCCGGTGAATGGTGGACCGAACAACGGATCGTCAGCCGCGGCTTGCTGGACAAGGGGGATTTTCGCGGCGCCTACCGAGTTGCCGCAAACCACAAGGCAACCGAGGCGACCGATATCGTCGATGCAGAGTTTCACGCCGGCTGGTTCGCGCTGCGCGGCATGGAAGATCCGGCCGCAGCATCGCAGCATTTCCGACGGATCCTTGATGTTTCCAACCGGCCGCTTTCGGCGTCCCGCGCTTGGTATTGGCTCGGCCGATCGGCGGAAGCGGGCGGACCGGGCAATGCCAAGGACTATTTCGCCAATGCCGCCCGCTTTCCAGGCACCTTCTACGGTCAACTCGCCGCTGCGCGGCTCGGCCACAAGGCATTCAACGTTACCTATCCCGCCCCTTCAGCGGAAGACCGTGCCCGTTTCGAAAACCGCGAGGCGGTTCGCGCCATCGCACGGCTGGAAGCGGCAGGTCACGGCTGGCGTGCCGACAGCATCTATCGGGCACTTGCGGAAGAACTGACGAGCCCCGGCGAACTGGCGATCCTTTCGGCACGCGCCGAAAAGACCCGCAATCATCAGCTTTCACTCCAGATCGGCAAGACCGCCTTTGGCCGTGGCATCGATGTCGCTGCACTCGCTTTTCCCGTCGGCGTCATCCCGTCGACCGCCAACATCGATGGCTCGGGCAAGGCGCTCGCCTACGCGATCGCGCGCCAGGAAAGCGCCTTCAATCCTGCGGCGGTCTCCACGGCCAACGCGCGCGGCTTGCTGCAACTGCTGCCCGGCACCGCCAAAGGGGTAGCCAGCCGCTACGGCCTTGCTTACTCCAAGGAGCGCCTGACGAGCGATGCCGGATACAACGCCACCCTCGGCGCGCATTATCTCGGCGAGCAGATCAACAGCTTCGGTGGTTCCTATATTCTCACCTTCATTGCCTACAATGCCGGCCCGCGTCGCGTACCGGACTGGCTCAGCCGCTATGGCGACCCGCGCGGCAAACCGATCGACGAGGTCGTCGACTGGATTGAGCGCATCCCGTTCCAGGAAACGCGCAACTACGTCCAGCGCGTGATGGAAAACTATCAGGTCTACAAGGTCAGGCTCGGTCAAGGCGCTGACATAGTCGCCGACCTTAGAATGGGACGACAGTTACCTTAGCGCAATTCCAGCAAGAGTGCGCAGCGGTGGTGCGTCAGACATCGCATAAAAACAAAGAGATAGCGCGCTTCTATGAACCCGTGCCAACGGGAAACGCTACTGCATGTTTCGTTAGATCGTATGCGATTCAAGGATAAAACATGCAGCAATTCACAGTGCTACAGCGACCTTTGCGCGTCTGATAAGACCCGCGGCGCTGTAGGTTCAGATTGGTTGTTCGTCGTTATCGTTGACAAATGGAGATGATCAAATAATCGTGATAGCAGAAGGCGGCACAAAGTACGATGTCACGCATTTCCCTTCTTGAAGGTTCCATCCTCCCCGAAGAAAATGGTGAAGGCAATGAAGACGTTAACAGTTATCGCCCTGTCGGTGGTGACAGTAATGAGTGGCGTTCCGCCAGCACAAGCATTTCCGATCGCCCCGAAGATTGCGTCTCAAGCCACCGATGTCCAACCGGCGCAATTCCCGTACGAGCGCGGTGAAGCGCGGAAGAGTGCTAGCGGATGTGGTTTCCCCTATTGCGGCCGTGGCTATCGGTACAACCGGCACGGTTACTACGGCGACAGACATGGCCATTATCGCGATGGTTACCGCGGATACTATCGGGACCACGATAATGATGCCGGCGCGTTCATCGGCGGACTTGCGGCCGGTGCGATCATAGGCGGCTTGTTGAGCCAGCCAAGATACTACAACCGTCCGGGAGTTGCCGGCGGCAGCTCACATACCAGCTGGTGCTACGCCCGATATCGGTCCTATCGAGCCTGGGACAACACGTATCAGCCTTATGGTGGTCCGCGGCGGCAGTGCAATTCGCCCTACTGAAAAGACTGGATGGGGCGGCGGCCCCTCGCACCCTCCCAATGTTTCCGCTGCTCCGGTATCGGCGCGAAAACGTGGTTTTAAAGCCTGTGACCGGCGATCTCGCGGTCCAAAAGGTAGCGCGAGCGGCGAGTCCTTTCATTCCCTGAACGCCGGACCGCCTGCTTGCCGTTTCCGTTTCAATGGCTACGATCCGCCCGGGTGCAGATGGAGGGCGAGGCTGAAATGAACGAGTATGGGGCGGATGCGTTTCGGGAACATCGCTTCCCCGGGGTTGGCGGATTGCAGCTCTACGCGCGGGCCTACGGACCTGGGCCTCAGCCACGAGCGGCAACTCCGGTTATCTGCCTGCCAGGGCTCACGCGCAACAGCCGAGACTTTCACCAACTTGCCACCTTTCTTGCATCGTCGTCGGGAGGCGGGCACCCCGTTATCTCATTGGACTACCGTGGCCGCGGGAATTCGGAACGCGACGGCGATAAGAGTCGCTATACGGTTGCAGTCGAAACGTCCGACGTCATCACCGCGTGCGCATATTTCGCTATTGAAAAGGCAATTTTTATCGGCACCTCACGTGGTGGGCTGATCCTGCACCATTTGATCGGCCTGGCCCCCGGCTTGATAGCAGGGGCCGTGCTCAATGACATCGGGCCTGTCATCGAAATCGGGGGATTGCTCGGGATCCGGGACTATCTCAACACAGGGACCGGACCGGTAAGTTGGACCGCAGCGCCCAACTACCTGAAAGCCATACACGGAGACGATTTCCCGATCCTTCACGAGGTCGAATGGCTGCAGATGGCAAGGGCGATCTATCGCGACGAAGGCGGCATTCCTGTCGTCGACTTCGATCCAGCAATTGCGGCACAACTGCAGGCGCTGACGTCGGACATGTTGCTGCCGGATCTTTGGCCCCAGTTCCACGCCTTTACCGGGCTTCCGATGATGGTCGTTCGCGGCGAACATTCCAAGCTGCTGTCAAGCACCACGGTCGATGAGATGAAGAGCAGGCATCCCAACTTGACGACCGTGACAGCCGCCGGACAAGGCCATGCACCGCTGCTGCATCTCGACGGCCCCAGGCATGCCATAGCCGCCTTTGTTCACCACTGCATGTTTCCTTAAATCCTATTCGATTTAAGGATAAAAACATGCAGCAATTCAAAGTGCTACGGCGACCTTTGCGCGTCTAATAGGACGCGCGGCGCTGTAGCAGCGAACGCGCGCCTGCGCTCCCGCCTGAGATCGCATTTCCTTTATGGAAAGCGCCAAACGAAAAAGCCCGGCTCGAAAGCCGGGCTTCTCTAAACTGACCGAGGTCAGATCAGATTAGAAGTCGCGCTGCAGGCGGACGAAGCCGAATACCTGGTCGTCGCCGTTGTCTTCATCTTCGTACTGAACCGATACGCGGGTAGCGAGGCCTTCGGTGATCTTGTAGTCAACCGTTACGCCAGCGCGCCATGCATCGTCGCCGCCGAAGCTGTTGACGGAATCCTGCAGGCTACCGAAGTACTGAGCGCCAGGAGTGATCGCCAGCTTGTCGGTTGCGTTGAAGCGGTACGAAGCAGCAACGCTCCACTCAGACTGAGCCCAGTANGAATCCTGCAGGCTACCGAAGTACTGAGCGCCAGGAGTGATCGCCAGCTTGTCGGTTGCGTTGAAGCGGTACGAAGCAGCAACGCTCCACTCAGACTGAGCCCAGTAGGTGTTCGGGTTCGAAGCCCAGATACCAGCAAGCTGGAAGACGCCCGGGCCGAGGTCTGCAGAGAGCAAGCCGCGGATCGCGCCTTCTTCCCACTCGGTGTCGTAGCCGCCGAGCAAGTCGAAGGAAACGCCGCCGAGCGAAGCCGAAACGATACCGGAGATGCCAACGCCGTTTGCCTTGGTGGACCAGCCTTCGAGCTCGTCGATCGAGATACCGGCCTGGAACGTGCCGCCGTCATAGAGGTAGGCAATCGAGTTGAACTCGGTGACGTTGCCGAGCGTGTCGGTTTCGCCGTTGATGCCCTTATCCCACCAGTTGTAGAAGAAACCGGCNGTCATAGAGGTAGGCAATCGAGTTGAACTCGGTGACGTTGCCGAGCGTGTCGGTTTCGCCGTTGATGCCCTTATCCCACCAGTTGTAGAAGAAACCGGCCTTCAGGCCACCGAGCTGGATGTAGGCTTCATCRACGTCGATGAAGTCGCTATCGCCAGAGTCGGTGTCGTTGTCRGCATTGAATTCAGCAGCGAAGAAGCCGGTGAGCGTGCCGTACTCGGTGTCGCTCTTGGCATCCCATGCGACGTAAGCGCGCGAGAAGACATCCCAGTCCGACGTGGACTCCGCTGAGCTTCAGGCAGGTTTCGGTGCCCGGGATGTAGAAGTAGCCAGTGCCGAAAGCGTCGCAAACGCGAACGTATTCCATGGGCTCCGGCTCGGCKGCGACGATTGCGTCGGCTGCCTGTGCGCCGGATACTGCTGCGAGAGCTGCAGCGGAGCCGAGAAGAAGGCTCTTGATGTTCATTTCTGACCTCCAGTCAAAAGTTTCAAACGGGTCTGGGTATTTTGCTGAAGGACAGCGTTCCCTGCCCCATCCCCAACGTTCAAGAAGTCGGACGATCAACCGCCCTTGCTTCCGGATTTGAAAATACAAGACGCGGTCATCGGCGCAACGTCCAACTGATGAGATCGCGTGCTTTGCCTCGCCCTTCGCCGAACCCTGTTGCTGAAACGACACAAAATCGCCGCATGCGGCCCGAGAAAATTAACAAAGGATTAAGAAAAGCCTTTATTCCCTTGAGCTTAGCGTAAGGACAAGTGGCATCTCCTGTTTCAGAAAGAGGCAGAAAGCGGCCCAAATTGGGGGGAAACGCCGGTCCGGCTGCCAAATTCCTTGGAAGGAGCGACGTGCTGCATCGCCACATTTCTCAGAATCGACATTGCGGGTTGCCCCTCCGACAGCGGGAATCACCAGAATCAATTTGCGAGATTCGCAGTTGATCGTGCGTAGCGCCTGATTCTGAGCGGAGAAAAGCCGAGGAGATTCATGAACATTGGCGCGAATGGCGCTGCGAGTGTTTTCCCGCTCGCGACTAGACCGATGTCACATGGGTAAAGACGAGACCCATCAGCCGATGACCGAGATGCGACGAGTGGGAAAATTCAACCTTGGAAGGTGATGGCGGAGAAGAAGGGATTCGAACCCTCGATACCCTTCCGGGTATACTCCCTTAGCAGGGGAGCGCCTTCGACCACTCGGCCACCTCTCCGTTAGCGCCTGACTAGTGTCAGACCGCAGGCAATGCAAGATTTTTTTGTCGGTTTCCGGGAAATGATCGCATTTTCATGTGGGCACCGGGGGAACCAAGCCCCTCACGCGGCCGAAGACTCACGGGAAGCAGCGGTTCGACTGTGGTCGAGAGCGGCAGCAATGCGAGACGAACAGGACCGAGCCTACTGCATGTTTCCTTAGATCGTATTCGATTTAAGGATAAAAACATGCAGCAATCCAAAGTGCGACAGCGACCTTTGCGCGTCTAATAAGACGCGTGGCGCTGTAGCTTTCACCAGCACGTTTCTATGACTTTCGCGAAAGCCTATCGATCGCATCGAGCGTTGCCGCGCCAAAGTCCCCGTCGACAGGACCACTGTAAAAACCGCGATCCTTCAATAGCGCCTGCATTTCCTTGCGGAAGGCCGGCGTGAAATTGCTCGGCTGGGACTTCAACTCCTGAAGCTTGGCCGGATCGCCGCCCTCGATGCTGGCTGCCGCCCAGCGCACCGCCTCCTTCGCATCCGCCTTGGTGCCCAGGCCATAGTCATAAAGGCGGCTCAGATTTCCCATGGCGTAGGCGCTGCCGGCATTCGCCGCCATCTCGTACCAGGTGCGGGCCTGAGCATAGTCCTGGGTGACGCCGGTGCCGATATCGTAGAACCAGCCGAGCAATGCCATGGAATAGGAATCCCCGACATTGGCCGCCTTTTCATACCAGGTCTTGGCTTCGACATAGTTCTGCTCGGTGCCGAGCCCGTTCTGGTAGGCCCAACCGAGCGACGACATCGCGTTGACGTCGCCACCTTCGGCGGCCTTCTTGTACCACGACAGCGACTGCGTCAGGTCCTTGGGCAGGCCGAGGCCCTCTCTGTAGAACCAGGCCACCGTCGCCATCGCGTTGGCGTAACCCTGGTTGGCGGCCAGTTGGTACCATCTGGCCGCTTCATCATAATCCTGGGCGATGCCGCCATAGCCCTCGCGATAGAGCCAGCCGAGCGATGCCTGGCCATAGGCATTGCCGGCCTTGGCTGCTTGCTCGAACATCCGGCGGCCCTGGTCGACATCGACGGCGCCATCGGTGCCGTAAACGGAGAACCATGCCAGATTGGTCAACGCGTACATATTGCCGCCGTCGGCGGCCTTTTGATAATTGTGGCGTGCCTCGACATAGTCGCGTCCGGCATCCTGTGCCCGGCCCAACATATTGACGAGCATCATGTCATCCGGGTTTTCGTTGACCGCCTGGGCGCAGGCCGTCAGTGCGCGGGCGGAATCAAGCTTCAAGAAATTCACACCAACGAAGCCGGGCATCGACTGAGGTTCACCTGCCAGCAGATAGCAGTCGCGCGAAGCCTGCGTGTCCTTGCCGGTCTGCGAGATGTTGAGGCCCTTTTGTGGTTCGAGGGCGGCGATCTGCTGCTCGGCCTCTGCCTTATGCTTGCTGTCGGGATAGCGCTCGAGGAACCGCGTCAGCGCGGCGGCATCGGTCGATTGCTTGAGGGCATCCCAGGCGATCTCGTCAGGGGTCACGCTCGACATCTGCTCCGCCTCGGCCAGGAGCTTCAGCTTCTTCTCCGCCAACATCTTGTAGACGGGATCGGACCCATGCTTGGCGAGAAAGGCATCGATCAGGTCTTTGTCGGCGAGATCGCGGATGTTCTGCCAGTCGGCAGCGGCAGCCGACTGGCTGTTCGGCGAGAGCTGCTCGCCGTTATTCGTGATGTTGATGTTCACTTCCTTTATATTCAGGAAGATCTGCGCACCGCCAAGCGACCCATAGACAAAGGGCTCCTGACCGCGGTTTGTGACCGAAACCACCTCATCGCGGACCTTGCCCAAGGCGATTCGCACATCGACACCCGGCTCGGTGAGATATTTGGCAAGTGCGGTGGCAAACGGGCTGTTCTTGCCCTCGCCATCAAGCGCCACTGTTCCGGCCTTGGAAGCGAAAGCGACAAGCAGGTCGGCCGATTCCGGCTCGACACGCGCCAGGCCCCGCGAAACTGCGCGCGTCGAGATCGAGCGCGTCATGCTTTGCTCGAACGGATTGTTGCGACAGGCGTCGAGTATCACCAGCTTGAGCTTCGTTGCGCCCTCGAGCGAGCGCTGAACCCGATCAAGGCCAATCGCCTCGTCCTCGATATCCTTGTCCGTCTTCAATTGCACATCGGTCGGCAGCAGGAAGTTCTGGCCGTTCATTTCCATGCCGTGGCCGGAATAGTAGACGATCGCCACGTCGGCGCCCGTCGCCAGATCTTCAAAATCGCGCAGCGCCTTGACCATGTCCTGGCGCCCGAGGTCATGAACGGTGGTGACGGAATCGAAGCCGGCCTCCTCGAACGAAGCCTTCATCAGTTCGACGTCATTGGCGGGATTGTTGAGTTGCGAGGTCGCTTCGTACTTTTCGTTGCCGATCAACAGGGCAACGCGCTTTGCGGCCAAGACCTCGGCCGGCGCAAACGCCGACACCGCCACCAAAAGAATGACGAACGACCGCCAGCGCGACGAATGCCCCGAAAACATGCTCTTCCCTCCGGCGTCACCCCTTATCCACCAACTCCTCGGGAGCAGGATTGAGGAGGCGCACAACCCCAATGACGGCACTTCGGGACGATGCCAACGCCCCACAATCATGCCCAAATGAAACTATTACGTATGAGCCAGGGGCTTTCAATGTCTCCGATCGCCATATTTTTTGAGGTGGCTCGTCGTCTGCGCCGCCGCAAGGTCGAAGCAAGCAGGCGATCTTAACCCGGACGCCGCATCGCTTGCTCCGGGTGATTCCGGCCGAGCCTGATGCGTTTCCTGCGCCAATGAAAGGCTATGCGTTCTCGGAGTTTGCCATGTCGATGAAAATGCACGTCGCGGAAGCGAAGCCAGGACAGCTGGCAACGACGTATCAACACTACTTTATTGAGCGTCCCTGCCGGATTCTCATCATTGGCCAGCACCTCAAGGCAAAGACCAAATATCAATGCCTGCTGCGTCACATTTCGATCGCCGGCGCCATGCTCGATTTCAATGCCGCACTGATCGTGCCGAAACACTTCTTCCTCGAGATCGACGGATTCAAGGAAGAGATCGGCTGTTCCCAGGTCCACCGCAGCGGCGCGGAACTCGGCGTGCGCTTCAACATGCTGCTGGCGCCCGATTTCATCAGCCGGTTGATCCGCATGCAATTTTCAAGCGGTGGCTTTTGATTGTGGCCGGCTCCGGTACACGGAAAATGACCGATGTTAGATTTTTATCGAACTCCTTCAGGGGATTGCAAACTTCTCAACCGAAACTGCACTCGACTTACCTCGGCATTCACGCGAGGATTAAGCGTGGGCGAATGAGTTGCCCACGATCGAAGGCCGAGTTTGGCAATGATCGCATTTCGCGATCCGGCGTTGGCGGAGAATGACAGATGCAGCAGACGATGTATTCCTGCGTGCCCTCGCCGTTCTACGAGCGTCGCTACGAACGCTTTTCCATCGGCCATGCCGCCACCCTGACGACGGTGCAGCCGGGCCTTGGCAGCGTGTCTGTCAGGACCTGTCGGATGATCGACATTTCCCGCGGTGGCGCCAGCTTTGCCGTGCAGACCACCATCGGCCTGCCGCAGCATTATTATCTCCATATCATCGGCACAGCACTCCGCATCGGCTGCGCCGAGGTCTATCGCAACGGCGATCGCGTCGGCGTGCAATTCATCAAGCCGATCGAACAGAGCCTGCTGCGCGAGATCATCCGCCAGGAATTCTTTACCGGCCAGAACGCAAAAACGCCCAAGCGCCGCTGATGCCTCTGCGGCCGGCGCAACGGGCGTCAAAACGCAACAATTCGCGACGGCTTTCTCATCAAGGCGATTCCGCATTGCCGAAGCATGGGTTAAGTTCCGCGAACTTTGTTCGAACGGGGCCTTATATAAAGCATGTCCGCATTCTCTCGCTTCACGCCGCTCATCCAATCCCTGCCCTCCACCATTCCCTTCGTCGGGCCTGAGGCCATTGAGCGCCAGCGCGGGCGCGCCATCGCGGCCCGTATTGGCGCCAACGAAAGCGGGTTCGGACCTGCTGAAAGCGTCGTGCAGGCGATGCGAGAGGCGGCAACGGGAACGTGGAAATATGCGGACCCGGAAAACCATGATCTGAAGCAGGCGCTGGCTGCCCGGCTCGGTGTCCCTGCCGCCAACATTGCGATCGGCGAAGGCATCGATGGCCTGCTCGGGCAGATCGTGCGGCTCGTCATCGAACCCGGCATGCCGGTCGTCACATCGCTCGGTGCCTATCCGACCTTCAACTATCACGTCGTCGGTCACGGGGGCCGGCTGGTGACGGTGCCGTATGTCGGCGATCGCGAGGACCTCGATGGCTTGCTTGCAGCCGTCGAAAAGGAAAACGCCCCGCTCGTCTATTTCGCCAATCCTGACAATCCGATGGGAAGCTGGTGGGACGCCGAGCGCATCGTCGAGTTCGCCAGGGCCTTGCCCGAAACAACGCTCTTCATTCTTGACGAAGCCTATTGCGAAACCGCTCCTGCTGGGGCCCTACCCGCCATCAACAGCTTGATCGACATGCCAAATGTCGTGAGGACTCGGACCTTCTCCAAGGCCTATGGCCTTGCCGGGTCACGGGTTGGTTACGTCATCACCACGCCCGGGACTGCCCAGGCATTCGACAAGATCCGCAATCATTTCGGGATGAACCGGATCGGCGTGGCGGCGGCGGTGGCGGCGCTTGCGGATCAGGATTATCTGAACTCGGTAACGGCAAGGATCGCGCATTCGCGCGAACGCATCGCAGAGATCGCCAGGCGCAACGGATTGTCGCCGCTCGTTTCTGCGACCAATTTCGTTGCGATCGATTGTGGACGGGACGCGGTCTATGCGCGTGCGATCGTCGATACACTGATGAGCGACCACGGCATCTTCATCCGCATGCCCGGCGTAGCCCCGCTCAATCGCTGCATTCGCGTCAGCACCGGGCCGGAAGCGGAGATGGATCTGCTTGAAGCTGCCCTGCCGCAGGTTCTGGCCAAACTGGCAGGCGGCCAATAGGCCTTCATCTCCGGCGCCTGCGCGCTGGCGGGCGCCGCTGGACGGGAGCTTGCTCCCGCCTTGTCGTTCAGTGAACGGTCATCCATTCGCGGGCGGCACGAAGCGCGGCTGCGAGGTCGGATTTGCTCATGGTCATCGAGAGGTCAGCGCGCAGATCAACGGCGCGGTCGCAGCCCTTGATCGCGGCAATGTTCAGCCATTTGTGGGCGGCCACCAGATCGACCGGCCGACCGCGGCCGGTCGCATAGGCCAGACCCATTTCGCAGAACACGTCCGCCTGGTTTTCACCACCCATCGCGGTATTCGAAGCAACCTGCATATCAAAGCGTGCCATTGTCTTGTCCCTGTTTTGCCTGGTTGGTTTTCCGAAGCGGCCCGCCCTTTGGAGGCGGACCATGCTCCAGATCAGCATTCGTTTTTGGTCCCTGTTCGACCGCGCCTCTTTGTGGGCCTTTCCGAACCGCGCCATCTTTTGCAGCGTCGTCTTCGGTCATTTGGCGGGGTGAATTTCTCCGCTCGTCTTATGGGTCTTACTATGCAGCACGGCCTTCAATACGCGCTTAAAATGCATGATTAATTTGCGACAAACAAAGTCCAAACACTTGGTAAACTTGAGTTTTTGTTAAACATCGAAAGGCCGGAAATCCGGCGCATTCGAATAAAAATTTACGAAATATTCAACTGCCGATTTCAACCAAACGGTAACCACGAAACAAGCACCCGGCCTGCCAACGCCGTCCTTCCTCGATTTTTCTCCGCCTGAACCCGGCAAAGAAAAAGCATAAACGGCCTTGTTCAAGCCAGTTTACCTTTACGTACGCGTAAGCTATCGTGCGCGCGGCGGTGAGGAGACTGCCTTTCAAACGAGGATATCTGCAGAGATGCCGGCGAAGCGGACCGCGCCGGCAACTTCTATCTGGAGGAATGAATGTACCGTACCCTGTTCATGACCGCGGCTCTCGCTCTTGGCGTCGTCGGAACGGCCGTTGCCGCCGAACCGATCGTCGGCAACTGGAAGACCGCAACCGGCGCTACGGCCGAGATTGCCCCTTGCGGCGGCGCTTTCTGCGTCACGCTGAAGACTGGCAAACACGCCGGCAAGCGGATCGGCAACCTGTCCGGCACGGATGGCAGCTATTCCGGAGAGATCACCGATCCCGAAACCGACAAGACCTATAGCGGCTCGGGTGCAGTCAGCGGCAACTCGCTGAAGATGAAGGGCTGCGTGCTCAAGATTCTCTGCAAATCGCAGACCTGGTCGCGCCTCTAGCTAGAGCATGTCGCGCAAAAGTGTGCCGCGCGTTTGCGATAACGGCATGCGTAAAACAAGAACTTAAATCGCGAGATCGCGACGCGCTTTAAGATCGATACAAAAGGGTGGCCATCGGGGTCGCTCCCAGAGCGTTGACAAACCCGCCGATATTTTCGGTGGGTTTTGTTTTTGAAATGTCAGGCGCATCCAGCCGCCTGCCAAAGACCGCCCATCTGCCGCATCGTTGGCTTGGGCGCGCGCCCTGCCCCGCGAGAACGGCGGCTATTTCAATCGCAAGATGAACGCCAGATGAACGACCGTATCAGCAAGAGTTCAGTTTGGTTGTGCGAAAACACGCTCAATCGATTTGAACCGCCTCCAGACCAACGGACAGAACCATGGACATTCTTGCTCGGCGCCTCACTATTATCAGCCTTCTTATGGTTGTTTTTGCGATGACCCTCGCGGCCGCAGTCAGCGCAGATACCGAACGTCGCCGCAGCAACACTTATCTCGGCTCGCTGACGGATTGCACAGCGCATACAGCGCAATACTGCCAAGCCAAGCTCTAAGGGAGAAACCGACATGCTGGCCGCCCTTTCCACATCCGCCTTTCTCTCGCTGCGTGTTCTTGCACTTGCCAGCCTGCTGATGGCGCCGGTTGGGGCGCTCGCCTATAGCAAGGCCAATGGCCTCGGCATCGGCAAGCAGGGCGCCGGCCTCGTTCTCTTCGTGACGCTGCAGCGTCAATCCATGAGCTGACCGAAGGCGCCACCGGCGCCTTTTAATTTGCCTGTCTCTCTTGCATCGCCGAGCGCCTTCCTGTCCTTTCACGGCTGAAAGGATCTGCTATCGATGCCAGCCTATGCCGTCTATTCCCTTGCCGCCCTTGCCGAGATCGCAGGATGTTTCGCCTTCTGGGCCTGGCTGAAACTCGACAAGCCGATCTGGTGGCTGATCCCGGGCATGGCGTCGCTGGCACTGTTTGCCTGGCTGCTGACACTGATCGACAGCTCGGCAGCCGGCCGAGCCTATGCGGCCTACGGCGGGGTCTATATCGCCGCGTCACTCATCTGGCTGTGGCTTGCCGAAGGCGTGCGGCCCGATCGCTGGGATCTGACCGGAATGGTCGTCGCGCTCATAGGCAGCGCCCTCATCCTTGCTGGACCACGCTAAGACCGCTTCTGCATAATGCCTTAAAGGCATTTATGCAGAGAGTTTAAAGCGTTACAGCGTCCTTTGCGCGTCATATCTGACGCGCAACGCTGTAAAGTTGTTCTGCCAGACGCGGTTGTGCATGCCAGCATCTTGTCGTTTGCTTGTCAGAGGCCTCAGCCTATAATGCGACATGAACAAGCGAATCTCTTCACACTCCGTCCTTTCCGTCTCCACACCCGATCCGTTCGAGCCGCAGTTCTTCGATGATCCGGCGGCGGCAGTCGATTGCCTGGAGGCGCTCTACGATCGCAATACCCGGTTCCTCACAGAGGCTTTCGAGGGGCTGGGCAAGAACGGCGTGACCCTGACGCGCTACCGCGCCTGCTACCCGCAGGTCAGCATCGAGACCAGCAGCTTCGGCCATGTCGATTCCCGCCTGTCCTACGGTTATGTCAGCGCACCGGGCGTCTACACCACGACGATCACGCGACCAAAACTGTTTCGGCACTATCTGAAGGAACAGTTGGGGCACCTGATGCGTAATCACGGCCTCGGCATTACCGTGTCCGAATCCTCCACCCCGGTCCCGCTGCATTTCGCCTTCGGCGAAGGCGCCCACGTCGAAGCGTCGGCGGGCGAAGCCATCGATATTCCGCTACGCGACCTGTTCGACGCACCTGATCTGACGACGACCGACGACGAGATCGCCAACGGCTCCTACGAACCTGGCCCGGGCGAACCCTCCCCGCTTGCACCGTTCACCGCGCAGCGCATCGACTATTCGCTTGCCCGCCTCAGCCACTACACGGCCACGAGTGCGACGCATTTCCAGAACTTCGTACTGTTCACCAACTATCAGTTCTACATCGACGAGTTCTGCGCCTGGGCGCGCCAGCAGATGGCGGAGGGCGGCAACGGCTACACGGCCTTCGTCGAGCCCGGCAACATCATCACGCCTGCCGGTTCCGACAAGCCGGAAACGGACTATACGCTCGCCCGCCTGCCGCAGATGCCCGCCTACCACCTGAAGAAGAAGGGCCACGGCGGCATCACCATGGTCAATATCGGCGTTGGCCCATCGAACGCCAAGACGATCACCGACCATATCGCCGTGCTGCGCCCGCATGTCTGGCTGATGCTCGGGCACTGCGCCGGGCTCAGGAACAGCCAGCGCCTCGGCGACTATGTTCTTGCCCATGCCTATATGCGCGAAGACCATGTGCTGGACGACGACCTGCCGGTCTGGATCCCCCTGCCGGCACTTGCCGAAGTGCAGGTGGCGTTGCAGGACGCCGTGGCGGAGGTCACCGGCTACCGCGACTATGATCTCAAGCAGATCATGCGCACCGGCACCGTTGCCACCATCGACAACCGCAACTGGGAACTGCGCGACCAGCGCGGACCGGTCAAGCGCCTGTCGCAGGCGCGCGCGATCGCACTCGACATGGAATCGGCGACGATCGCGGCCAACGGCTTCCGCTTCCGCGTGCCCTACGGCACGCTGCTTTGCGTTTCAGACAAGCCGCTTCACGGCGAGTTGAAGCTTCCGGGCATGGCAACAGCCTTCTACCGGACACAGGTCAGCCAGCATCTGAAGATCGGGATCCTCGCTTTGCAGAAACTTGCGGCGATGCCGCCTGAGAAGCTGCACTCCCGCAAGCTCAGAAGCTTCTACGAGACGTCGTTCCAGTAACCGTGACGGCGCCTACGGCTTTCTCTGCAGAAGCATCGACAGCATCGTGCCCGCGACAGCGGACACGATGATCAGCAGATGCGCGTTGACGCCGGCGCCGGCCAATTGCTCCAGCGCTGCGCGGTCCGCCCCTGCTCCGAAAGAAACGGCGCCGGCGGCGATCGCTGCGGGATAAGTGCCGACGCCCGCCGGCGCGTGCATCGGCAAGACGGAGGAGAGTTCGCCGCCAAGAGCCCCGCCAAAACAGGCAGCAAGCGGCGCGACACCCATGATCGCCAGAACCCAGGCGAGAACCACCACCTTGACCGCCCAATTCAGAATGGTCATCGCCCAGGCCCTGAGGAATGCCTTTGTCGTGCCGGGCAGACCTGTATCCAGCTCTTCGACGATCGATTCCAGTCTTGCCGGCAGCAACCGCCGCGCCAGGGCGACAACGCGATCCTTCAACAGAAAGAACGGAAGTGGCGCGACCAGCGCCGCGATCCAGAGCGCCCAGGCGACGCCTGATCCGCGGCCAAAAACCAGGCCGACTGCGGCGACCGTCAACAGGGCATGCAGGTCGAGCAGCCGCATGACCAGAAGTGCCGCGGTCCCCCGCGCCAGCGGGATGGAGAATTCCGACCGCATCAACAGTGGAAAGCTCGTCTCTCCGGCGCGAAAAGGCAACATGATGTTCAGGAGATTGTGGACTTGGGTGACGCGAAACAGCGCCAGAAACCGGCCTGACGTTTCCGCCGGGAAATAATCATAGATGCGATAGCAGCGAATGAAATAGGTGGCGACAAGAAGTATCAGGGCCGCGAGCCCGGAACCGACGCCGATTTTCGTCCATTGATCGAGCAGCGTTCGCCAGCCCCAGATCCACTGGACAAAAACCGCATAGGCGACAATCGCCGCGGCCGATATCAGCGTCACACGGTTGCGCGCCAGCCACGATCGCCGCTCGAACTCGCAGCCAGAATTCATCAGACGCCGATTTCCCGTGTTGAAACACAACTTTGCACGTTGGTTATCACCGATAACTGTGCAAGAAAATGATTATGTAAGCGCACCCCTATTCTTCCGGCTCGTGCAAGGCGCGCCGAATGCACGAGCGATCCCATGCTGCCCATCGAGCTATCCGTCGTCATCCCAGTCTTCAACGAAGAGGACAGCATTGAGCCGCTCATCACGCGCGTCAGTGACGCCATGGTGAATTTTTCAGCCCCTTGGGAGCTGATCCTGGTCGATGACGGCAGCACCGATCGCACGCTCACCAATGCAAGGAAGGCGCTCTGTCGCCCCGATCTTCAGCTGAAAATCATCGAACTGCAGAAGAACTTCGGGCAGACCGCCGCCATGCAATCCGGCATCGACGCGGCGTCCGGCCGGTTGATCGCCACACTCGACGGTGATCTGCAGAACGACCCGGTCGATATTCCCGCTATGGTCAAAGCAATCGAGGAGCGGCAACTCGACCTGCTCGTCGGCTGGCGCAAGAATCGTCAAGATGGGCTGTTGCTCAGAAAAATCCCGTCCTGGTGCGCCAACCGGCTAATCGGCAAGATCACCGGCGTCCGGCTGCACGACTATGGTTGCAGCCTGAAGGTTTACCGCGCCTCGATCATCAAGCAGGTCAAGCTGATGGGCGAGATGCATCGCTTCATCCCCGCCTGGGTCGCAGGGGTCGTACCCAGCAGCCGCATCGGCGAAATGCCGGTGACCCACCACGCGCGCCAGCATGGCCACTCGAAATACGGTATCTCGCGCACCTTCCGCGTGATCCTCGATCTGCTTTCGGTTCTGTTCTTCATGCGCTACAAGGCGCGCCCGGGCCACTTCTTCGGCTCGATCGGGCTTGCAGCCGGGGCGGCGAGCGTCCTCATCCTGCTCTATCTTGCCTTCGACAAGTTCCTTCTCGGCAACGACATCGGCACCCGCCCGATGCTGATCGTTGGCGTGATGCTGTTTCTGTCGTCGGTGCAACTCGTGACAACAGGCATTCTCGCCGAGATGATGGCGCGTGCCTATTTCCGCGACGACGAAACCACCAGCTATATCGTGCGTGAGGTCTTTGTACGGGATCAAACGAATGTTTGAGTTCGTCGAGCGGCGACCCAACCTCGTCACCGCCCTACTCGCCGGCTATTTCCTGCTCTGCATCAGCCTGCGTCTCGCCGTTTCGAATTCGCTCGAAATCGACGAGGCGGAGCAGGCATTCGTGTCGCAGTTCCTGCGGCTCGGTTACGGCGCGCAACCGCCCTTCTACAACTGGCTGCAATACGGGCTTGCATCCGTTTTCGGACCGTCTCTCGCGACGATGACGGTGCTCAAGAACCTGCTTCTGTTTCTTTGCTGTCTCTTCTATGGCTTCGCCGCGCGCGAAGTCCTTGCAGAAAAGCGCCTGGCGCTGATTGCCATGCTCGGCGTGCTGACACTGCCGCCGATTTTCCTACTTGCGCAGCGTGACCTTTCCCATACGGTCGCGGCACTGTTCGCCGTATCACTGTTTCTCTACGGCTTCCTGCGGACATTGGTCCGGCCGAGTCTCGCGGCCTATCTGCTGACCGGCCTTGCTGTCGGCATCGGCTTCATCTCCAAGTACAATTTTGCGCTTGTACCCGCCGCTGCCGTCCTTGCCATTCTGCCGGAACCCAAGCTACGCGAGCGCCTTTTCGACTGGCGTATCCTGGTCTCGCTGTTGGTTGCGGCACTGATCGCTTTGCCGCATGGCTGGTGGATCCTCGAAAACCTCGGCTCCGCCTCAAACAACACCTTTCTTGAGATGCGCGAGGCCCATTCCGAAGGCCGCCTCGCACAGGCGTTCGGCGGCGTGGTTTCGCTCATTGCCGCCACGATCCGCGGCGGTATCGTGCCGCTGATCGTGTTCGGACTCATATTCCGCAAGAGCATTCCTGCGATTTGGTCGGCGCAAAGCCAATGGACTCGCGTTGTCGGCCGTATGCTTGCAATCTGCCTCGTGGCAGTCCTATTGATTGTTCTGGGGGTCGGAGCCACGCATATCCGGGAAAAGTGGCTCGTGCTCTTCCTGATTCTCCTGCCGCTCTATCTCTGCCTCAAGGTCGAAGCGGCTGGCGTCGATGCCGCGTTTAAACTTCGACCGTTCCTGTGGCTCGTGGCCTTCATCGTGCTCACTACGCTGATGGTGGTTTCCGCCCGCGCAATCGTGCGGCCGCTCTTCGGCAAATATTCGCGATTGAGCATTCCCTACGCCACGCTGGCCGAAGCGGTCGTTAAGCTCGGGGGTCGCGAACCGGCCCTGATCCTTGCGAAAGACAGGTTGATCGGTGGCAACCTTCGCACGCACCTTCACGATGCTCCCGTGCTCACCCCCGGCTATCTTGACGCAGGGACGGCCAGCGCATCGTTGCCGCTGCTCGTCGTCTGGAGCGATGACGGCAAGGCGGAGCCAATCCTGCCCGAGGCGCTGGCAAACGCCATGAAAACGCGTGGATTTTCGACGACGTCGGCAACGCCACAGGTTCTGTCCCTGCCCTACCTGCACGGCAAGGCTGAAGACCGGTACACTTTCGGCTACCTCTGGGTCAGGGACTGACCCGGGGTCACGAACTAGACCGGTCGGCGCCGACGAGCAGTTTGAGTTCGCCGGGATGGATCCTCAACGCGACGTCGCGGCCCATTGGCAGAAGTTCGCCATCGATAACGCAGTTGATCTTCCGGTCGACCTTGGGGAAATGCAGGTCCAAAGCATGGCCGCTCATCTCGGTAATAACCGGATTGTCGCGGAACTTGCCGCGCAGCACGTCGAGCGCAAGCTTGGCAACGCCGGGCGGGCTCAACGGCGGTGCCGTGTAGAAGCCGAGATGGCCGGCGGTCACGTCATCAGCATACATCAGCGTATCGCGCCCGAACGGGTTGTTCGACACGGACACAGCCGAAACGTGCCGGCTTTCATGGTGACCATCCACGTCGAACTCGATCTCGAAATCCGGCGGATTGAGAATGACCCCGACCGCAGCGCGCGTGCTCGCCGTGATCTTGCCCAGGCGCGATCGAAAACTGAACGATTCGCGGTAGCGCACCATGCGAGCATGCAGACCCATCGAGAACTGGTGGACGAAGGCTCGGCCATCGGCGCTGCCGATATCGCCGTCGATGATCGTGCCCTGCGCCAGAACTTCCGGCACCTTCCAGATATCGAGCGGCAATTTCAGCGTGCGCGCAAAAAGGTTCATCGTCCCCGCAGGAACGACCCCAAGCGGCATGCCGGTTTTCCAGGCAACGCCCGCGGCTGCCGAAATCGTACCGTCGCCGCCACCCGCCACGATTGCGTCGAGATCGTCGCGCCGGCAGGTCTTTTCCAGGGTCTCCTGCATCTCGGCGCCCGAGACGGTCGCGATCTCGATCTGGTGACCCGCATCGCGAAAGACCGCCTCAACCCTGTTGCCATAGGCCGCCATGTCCGTCGTTCGGAAGGTCCCACCATCCCGATTGAAGATAGCTTTGATTTTCATGAAAGGCTTACAGGCTCCATTGCCGTGGCACACGGGCGTCCACTGCGATGAGATAATCGCAATCGGCGCCGTTTCCAGAGCCTTACCAAAACTTAACCTTGAACCCGCGTCGGCGGGCGCTCGAATTCACCGTCGCTGCCCACCTTTGTCTGCAGGGCGGCAACGTCGCCGACCTGCTTCGGCGTCACTCCGGCAGCTTGAGCGGACCACCTGTCTTGATCGAGCGGATGGCGAAGTTGGAACGGATGTCAGTCACGCCGGGCATGGCCAGCAATGTCTCCGTCAGCAGCGTCTCATAGGCGGAGAGATCTTCGACGACGACCTCAGCAAGAAAATCGGCATTTCCGGAGATCAGGAAGCAGGAGACAACTTCGGGAATGGCAAGCAGCGCCTCTTGCTGACGCTGGGCATTCTCGCGGCTGTGCTGGCCGACCTTGATTTCCACGAAAACGGTCAGGCCGAGCCCGACTTCCTTGCGATCGATGTCGGCCCGATAACCGCGCAGGATCCCCGATTTCTCCAGATTGCGGATGCGCCGCAGGCATGGCGACGGCGACAGATTGACACGTTCGGCAATCTCCACGTTCGTTGCCCGCGCGTCCTCCTGTAAGATCTTGAGAATCGCGAGATCGAATTTATCTAGACTTGGCATAGTTGATAATCCAGTGAGGCCGTATTGGCATATGATTGCGCACCATAGGCCATTTGAAGCATAAATCGCAAGGACATGCCCCGCCCCCAGGCAGTAATCTTCTTCCCAGGCCCAAGCGATTGTGGGCATTTAAATCGGGAAGGAAAATCAGATGGTTGCGCTCACACTCGATCGCGGCAACGCCACGCCTGTCGCCGCCGGCTATGCCGGCGCCTTCGTCACCGTCCTGATCTGGGCGGGGTGGATTCTTGCGACACGGCATACCGCCGGCACCGCACTCGGCACAATCGATCTCGGCCTCATCCGCTACGGCGTTCCTGCGCTGGTTCTTGCACCGGTTTGGCTCAAGATCGGGCTCCTGCCGCGCAAGCTTCCGCTGCTCCTGCTTCTCCTGATGGTGGCTGGTTCCGGCGCGCTGTTCTTTCAGGTCGCGGCCTTCGCCATCCATGCGACGCCCGCCTCTTCGGTCGGCGTGCTGCTCGGGGGCTCGATGCCGCTGGCGACGGCGCTGATCGGCATCACCCTCTTCGGAGAGCGTCCAGACCGGATGCGCATCGTCGGCTTTGCCGCCATCGTTGCGGGCGTTGCCCTTCTGCTCGCCCGCAGCCTTGCCGGCACCACTGGCACCGGCTGGACCGGCTACGCCCTCCTTCCGGCGGCAGCCACGCTCTGGGCGATCTATACCCACGCCTTCCGGCGCTCCGGCCTCAGCCCGCTCGAAGGCAGTGCACTGATCGCCGTCTGGTCTTTTCTTATCCACCTGCTGCTTGCCGGCATCTTCGGCAGCACGCTTGCAAGCGTTCCGCTGAAGGAGATCGCGCTGCAAATCACCAGCCAGGGCCTGCTCTCGGGCCTCGTCGCGATGGTCGCCTATGGCGTGGCCGTTCGCAGCCTCGGCGGAACTCAGGCCGCCGCCTTCACCGCGCTGACCCCGGTACTGGCAATGTTCGGCGGCGCAATTCTTCTCGGTGAACAGATCGGCCCGTTCGAAATTGTCGCCGCCATTGTCACGGCGGTCGGCGTGGCGCTCTCGACCGGCATCCTTTCACCGCGCAAGGCGTGAAGGATCAGAACGGAAAATGGCCCGGAAGCGAAAGCTTCCGGGCCACTCTGTTGCTTGGTACCGTCATTTTCAGCCGTGAACGATCTCGCGATGCTTCTGCAGCCGGTGGCCATAGGCCTGGCTGACGCGGTCGAAGATGATGGCGATGCCGACGATGGCCAGGCCGTTGAAGATGCCGAGCGTGAAGTACTGGTTGGCGATCGCCTTCAGCACCGGCTGCCCGAGCCCTTGAACCCCGATCATCGAGGCGATGACCACCATGGCCAGCGCCATCATGATCGTCTGGTTAATGCCGGCCATGATCGTCGGTAGCGCCAAGGGCATCTGCACATTCTTCAGTTTCTGCCAGCCCGAGGAGCCGAAGGCGTCTGCCGCCTCCAGCACATCCTTGTCGACGAGGCGGATGCCGAGGTTGGTGAGCCTGATCATCGGCGGGATGGCGTAGATCACCACCGCAATCAGCCCCGGAACCTTGCCGATCCCGAGCAGCATGACCACCGGAATCAGATAGACGAAGCTCGGCATGGTCTGCATCACGTCGAGAATCGGATTGACGACATTCTGGACTCGGTCCGAGCGCGACATGACGATGCCGAGCGGTATGCCGATGGCGATCGACAGCACGGTACAGACGAAGATCATCGAGATCGTCTTCATCGTATCGTCCCACATGTCGAAATAGCCGATGAGCAACAGCGTGCCGATACAGCCGGCGACGATCTTCCAGTTCCGGCTCGCAAACCAGGCGAGAACCGCGATCAGCAGGATGATGATCGGCCAGGGCGTGCGCGTCATGAAGCGCTCCGACTGGATCAGAAAGAATTGCAACGGCTCGAAGAACGCTTCGATACCGTCGCCATAAGCGCGCGTGAAGGTGCGAAAACCCTCGTCGATCGCCTTTTTCAACGCCCGCAGGCGGTCGTCATCCATATGCGGAAACTGGGTCAGCCATTCCATCAAATTGCCCTTCACTGCTCCCCGACGGCGGCCCCGTTTGTTTGTTTTTGTCCGCCGACAATCACCTAGAGCGTTTCCGGATCAAGCGGAGATTCGGAAACGCTCTATCTCCTTGTTTTCACAAATTTCCTTGCGGAAAATCGCTTCGCACTTTTCCAGGAAATGCTTTAGCAGGCGGCGCACTGAACGGTGCGCCGCCCAATTGCGTCAGTCGATGGCCATCAAAGCGCCGACTTCACCTTCTCCGCGACATCAGACGAGACCCAGGTGGTCCAGATGTCAGGGTTTTCCTGGAGGAAGTGCTTTGCACCTTCCTCGCCGCTGGCCTGGTTGTCGGTCATCCAGGCCATCAGCTTGTTGACGGTGTCGTTGGTCCAGGCACGCTTGTTCAGGTAGTCCAAAGCCGGGCCGGCGCGATCGGCGAACGTCTTGGTCAGGAGCGTCTGGACCTTGTCCTTCGGCCAGTCGTTCTTCTTCGGGTCCGGGCAATCGGCAACCGTGTTGCACCGCTTCCACTCCGCTGCATCCGCCTCGACGCCGTGGCCGAGCTTCACCATCTCGTATTTGCCGAGAAGTGCCGTCGGCGCCCAGTAGTAGCCGACCCATCCCTGCTTGCGTTCATAGGCCTTGGCAATCGAGCCATCGAGGCCGGCGGCCGAGCCGGTATCAACAAGCGTGAAGCCGGCTGCCTCGCCGCCATAAGCCTTGTAGAGCTGGGTCGTAACAACCGTGCCGCCCCAACCCTGCGGGCCGTTGAAGACGGCGCCCTTGCTGGCATCTTCCGGATCCGGGAACAGTTCCTTGTGCTTCAGCACATCGTCGATCGTCTTGATGTCGGGATTGGCGTCGACGATATATTTCGGCACCCACCAACCCTGGACGGCGCCGTCGGAAAGCGCGACGGCGGCGCCGACCAGCTTGCCTTCTTCAAGGCCGCGATTGACGACGTCGGGCAGAAGGTCCACCCAGCCTTCCGGCGCAATATCGGGCTGGCCCTTTTCGATCATCGAGGTGATCGTCGGCACGGTATCGCCGACGACGAGCTCGGCGTTGCAGCCATAGCCTTCCGTCAGAATGATCTTGTCGACATTCGCCAGAACCTCGGCGCTTTGCCAGTTCATGTTGGCGATCGTCACGTCGCCGCATTCGGCCGCCGAGGCCGTGCCGGCAAGGCCAAGAAGGCCGGCGGCCAGGCAAGTCGTTGCTAGAAGCTTGTTCATTTCTGTTCCCTCTGTTCTGGCGGTACGTCCCGTCGGACGACCGATCTCACCGCAGTGATCGGTCGCGTGTCAACAGGCTTGGGCCCTACTCAAGAACAACAGGGACCGAACGGCCTGCAGGTCCGTCGGCGCGCTTGGCGCGACAACGGCACCCTCAAGGCTATAGGGTCTTTCCGGCAAGGACTTTCCCATTTGCGTCAACGATTGCCTTTCCCAATGCTCCCGCATTTGTCGGGGCGCCGGAGATGTGGGCTCACCGCTGAGCAGGATGACGTTGCGCCGAGAAAAGCGCGCCGCACACGGGTCCGGTCGTGTGCTTGAAATGAAAGAGGCGCCGAGCCAGAGCTCGACGCCTCCAAATGTTTCCTTTTGCGCGGTCGCGCGAAAACCCGCCCTCACATGTTGGGATAGACCGGTCCCTCGCCGCCCTGCGGCGGCACCCAGTTGATGTTCTGGTTCGGGTCCTTGATGTCGCAGGTCTTGCAGTGCACGCAGTTCTGCGCGTTGATGACGAANCCCTCGCCGCCCTGCGGCGGCACCCAGTTGATGTTCTGGTTCGGGTCCTTGATGTCGCAGGTCTTGCAGTGCACGCAGTTCTGCGCGTTGATGACGAAGACCGGCTGGCCGTCCTTTTCCACCCATTCATAGACCCCGGCGGGACAGTAGCGCGTCGACGGACCGGCAAAGRCGTCSAGYTCCGACGTGCGCTGCAGCTCCGGATTCTTCACCTGCAGGTGGATCGGCTGGTCTTCCTCGTGGTTGGTGTTCGACAGGAACACCGAGGACAGCCGATCGAAGGTCAAAACACCGTCGGGCTTGGGATAGTCGATCTTTTTGTGCTGGGCGGCCGGTTCGAGGCTCTGCGCGTCGGTCTTGCCGTGTTTCAGCGTGCCGAAGAACGAGAAGCCGAACAGCTGGTTGGTCCACATGTCGAGACCGCCGAGCGCTACGCCGACCGCCGTGCCGAACTTCGACCACAGCGGCTTGACGTTCCTGACCCGCTTCAGGTCCTGGCCGATGGCGCTGTCGCGCCAACCACGCTCGATTTCGATCGGCTCGTCATTGGCGCGACCGCTGGCGATTGCCGCCGCCAGCTTCTCAGCCGCCAGAATGCCCGACAGCACCGCATTGTGGCTGCCCTTGATGCGCGGCACGTTGACGAAACCGGCCGAACAGCCGATCAGCGCGCCGCCGGGGAACGACAGTTTCGGCACCGACTGGTAGCCGCCTTCGGTGATCGCCCGGGCGCCATAGGACAGCCGCTTGCCGCCCTCGAAGGTGCCGCGAATGGCCGGATGGGTCTTGAACCGCTGGAACTCCTCGAACGGGAAGAGATAGGGGTTCTTGTAGTTGAGGTGCACGACGAAGCCGACGGCGACCATGTTGTCTTCGAGGTGGTAGAGGAACGAACCGCCGCCGGTCTTCATGCCGAGCGGCCAGCCGAACGAGTGCTGCACCAGACCGGGCCTGTGGTTCTCGGGCTTGACCTGCCACAGTTCCTTGAGACCGATGCCGAATTTYTGGACGTCGCGATCCCTAGAGAGATCGAATTTTGAAATCAGYTSYTTGGCGAGCGAGCCGCGCACGCCCTCGCCGATCAGCACGTACTTGCCGAGCAGTTCCATGCCGCGGGCAAAGTTCGGSCCCGGCTCGCCRTTGCGCTCGATGCCCATGTCGCCGGTGGCGACACCGATGACGGCGCCTTCGTCGTTATAGAGCACYTCGGTTGCGGCAAAGCCCGGATAGATCTCGACRCCGAGCGCTTCGGCATGGCCGGCAAGCCAGCGRCAGACATTGCCGAGTGAGACGATGTAGTTGCCGTGATTGTTCATCAACGGCGGCATGGCGAAGTTCGGCAGGCGGATCGAGCCGGCGGGACCGAGCAAATACCGATGGGGTCGRCGACGGCRCCCGACAGGATATGCGCGCCGACTTCGGCGCCYTTTTCCAGCACCACCACCGAAAGCTCGGGATTGACCTGCTTCAACCGGATCGCAGCCGAAAGCCCCGCAGGCCCCGCGCCGACGATCACCACGTCGAACTCCATACTCTCGCGYTCGGGTAGATCCATCGCCTCGCTCATACCGTCTCTCCAGTCTCGCCGGTCTTCTGCCAGCTCAGTTCCCAGGCCATATCATCTCGTCATGGCAAATGCAGTTTGGCTTGTCGAGCCGGGATGCGACAGTCGATGCCCGCTTTTGCGCATGAGGTCATGAGTTTAGCACAAATGTCTATATGACGTGAACGTAAACGTAAATACGTGATTTCACCCATGTCCTTGTGGGCCGCCGCCTTGCAGCCTTGCTTTTGCCGAATAGCCATGTCAGGAGGCCGGGCATTCATTTTCCGGCGGAAGACGCCGGCAATCCCATCCGCAACCAGCATTCGGCAAGGCGCCCTACGGCGCCGGAACGGCATGCCTTTCGCTTCATTCCGGGCTCCGCCGACCTTCCCGGCACCGGCCCAGAAGGCGGCGTGCGGAACAGAGCCGTGTCGCCTTCGCAAGCCCCGGAAGGGCGCGTCGCGAAGCGACACCAAAACACAGGCGTCAGGAGACATCATATGGCCAGAGCACTGGGCTTCGATTTCGGCACCACCAACTCGGTCCTCGCGGTTTCGGCAGGCGACACCACCCATTCGATGAACTTCGACAGCATGGCTGGCAGCACCGATGCGATGCGCACGGCACTCTCCTTCATGAAGGATTCCAACCTCGGCGCGTCCGCCCTGAAGGTGGAAGCCGGACAGGCGGCAATCCGCTCGTTCATCGACAATCCCGGCGACTGTCGTTTCCTGCAGTCGATCAAGACCTTCGCCGCAAGCCCGCTGTTCCAGGGCACGCAGATCTATGCCAAGCGCCATAGTTTCGAAGACCTGATGCGGGTGTTCCTCTCCAAGCTGAAGGACTATGCCGGCGACGACTGGGCGAGCCAATACAGCCGCATCGTCGTCGGAAGGCCCGTTCGCTTTGCCGGCTCCAGCCCCGATCCGGCACTGGCGCTCGAGCGCTACAGCGCCGCCCTTTCCGAATTCGGCTTTCCCGAGATCCACTATGTCTACGAGCCGGTGGCGGCCGCATTCTACTTTGCCCAGAACCTCAAGCGCGACGCCACGGTGCTGGTCGCCGACTTCGGCGGCGGCACCACCGACTATTCGCTGATCCGTTTTGAGACCAAGGCGGGACGTCTGACGGCAACGCCAATCGGCCATTCGGGCGTCGGCATCGCCGGCGACCATTTCGACTTCCGCATCATCGACAATGTGATCTCGCCCCTCATCGGAAAGGGGAGTCTGTTCAAGAGCTTCGACAAGCTGCTTGAAGTCCCGTCGAACTACTATGCGAATTTCGGCCGCTGGAATCAGCTTTCGATCTTCAAGACGTTGAAAGATTTCACGGATCTGAAGAAGCTGGTGCGCCAGAGCCTGGAGCCGGAAAAGCTCGAGGCCTTCGTCGACCTGATCGAGCATGACGAGGGTTATCCGCTCTACCAGGCGATCTCGGCGACGAAGATGCGCCTGTCGCAGGAGGAGGAAACCGAGTTCTACTTCTCGCCGCTTGGCGAGATGTCGCGCCGCACGGTGCGCCGCGCCGACTTCGAAAGCTGGATTGCGCCTGAACTTGCGCGCATCGAAGACGCGCTCGACGAGGTGTTACAGACAACGGAAACGCCGCCCGAAAGCATCGACAAGGTCTTCCTCACCGGCGGCACCTCGTTCGTGCCGGCGGTGCGCAACCTGTTCGAGCGGCGCTTCGAAAAGGACCGGATCGAAAGCGGCGGCGAACTGCTGTCCATCGCCCACGGCCTGGCGCTGATCGGAGAACATGAGGATATCGGCCACTGGACCGCGAATGCCGCATGAAGCCATTGGACCACATTTTCTGACGTGCTAGGTTGGCGCCCATGACTTCTGCCGACAACCTCTCCCCCGGCCAACTCGCCGCCCTGCTCGCATTCCACGCGGATGCGGGTGTCGAGTGGCTGATGGAGGAGGAGCCTGTCGATCGCCTCGCCGAGTTCGAAGCGATGAAGGCGGCGCGTTCCGACGTGCGCCAACAGGCCGATTCGCGCCCACAGACGAGCGCAAGCCAGCCGGTTGCGCGCCCGGAGGCCTCGCCTGCTACGCGGCAGCCGGCCAGCTCGGCCGGTGGCCAAGCTCGCGAAACGCGCGCGCCAGCACCTGCCGTCAACGCCCCTGCTGTGGCCATCCCCGACGCCCAGGCCGTCAAGGAGGCGCAGTTTGCCGCCGAATCGGCGCGGTCGCTCGCCGAGCTGCGGTTGGCAATGGAAGGCTTCGTCGGTTGCAATCTCAGAAACAGCGCCCGCAATCTGGTCTTTGCCGAAGGCGATCCGTCAAACGGCATCATGATCGTCGGCCCGATGCCCTATGCGGATGACGATCGCGACGGGCAGCCTTTCTCGGGCAGGCTGGGCGACATGCTCAACCGCATGCTCGCCGGCATCGGACTATCGCGCGAGGGCGTTCTGCTCAGCAATGTCGTGCCGTGGCGCCCGCCGGGCAACCGCGTGCCGACCGCCCGCGAGGCCGATATCTGCCGCCCCTTCATCGAGCGCCAGGTCGCTTTGGCCGAGCCCAAGCACCTGTTGTTGCTCGGCAATTTTACGGCGCGCTTCTTCTTCGGCGGCAGCGACACAATCCACCAGCTGCGCGGCGAATGGCGTGACCTTCAGATGGGCGGACACAGCGTCCAGACCCTTGCGACCCTGCACCCGCAGGACCTGGTGACAGCGCCGATCAACAAGCGCTTTGCCTGGCAGGATATGCTTGCCTTCAAGGCCCGCATCAACGGCTGACGGCCGCCTGCCCGTTTCATGAACAAAGTGTGAAGAAAGCCATGCGGTTTGCGCATATCTGCGCAGCGTTCTAGTGCATTGCAAAATCCATGTTGCAGCGCAATATATCAACACGGGAGGAATGGAATAAGGAACAAGAACCATGACTGCCCGCTTTCGCCCGATCCACAGCAGCTTTGAGACGCTCCGTCATACGGACGCTGCCCGGCGGACGCCGTTCAACCGCTTCGGCTCGGCAGCCAACGAGCAGATGACTGCAATCGGCCTTGCCCGGACCACCCGTCCGTCGCAGCTCTTCGCCGACTTCATCCAGCGCTGATCCCCACGCGATGCGCCAAAAGGCGTGTCGCGCGAAAGAGACGACGTAAGACAAGGAACAAGATCATGACCAAGCCCATTGCAAGCCTCAAGGTCCTGTTCGATTCGATCGCCGATATCGGCACTGCCGTACGTGCCTCGCGCGAATACACCGCGCTCAGCACCACCAAGGACGCCCGCCGCGCCCATCGCTCGGCGATCAGACCACTGCTGCCGAACTGATAGCGCCCGAGGACGGACCGTTACCGTCTTTTTGCTATCGGCTGTCGCAATCGACAGCGCCTCGAAAACTGGATAGAGCCACACTCATTTCGAGTTCGAAGCGATCGGTCACTCCGGCAACCCCGTCTGACTGCCCTCGCTCCGCATCGCGCCTTCGTTGCCAGCCACCCGGTTGGTCAAGTCGGCGCGTCTTTGTTTTCAGGAGCGCCGATGCTGGCCAGTCTCGCTTCCGTCCTCAGCCTGATGCTGTCCACTTTGTTGATGATGGTGGCCTTCGGGCTTCAGAGCTACGTCATCCCGGTTCGCTCCGTCGCCGAGAACTGGTCGACGCTGACGGTCTCGGTCATTGCCACCGGCTACACGGTCGGCTTCACCCTCTCCTGCATCATCACGCCGAAATTCGTGTTGCGCGTTGGCCATGTCCGCGTCTTCACCGCACTCATAACCCTGCTTTCGATCGCCATCCTGCTTTGCGGGCTGGTCGTCGACTGGCGTGCCTGGATCGCCTTTCGCGCCATATCCGGTTTCGCGATCTCCGGCAGTTATCTCGTCATCGAGAGCTGGCTCAACGAACGGGTGACCAACGAGAACCGCGGCATGCTGTTCTCGCTCTACCTCATCACCACGATGGTCGGCACCATCGGCGGGCAATACATGGTGCCGCTGGGAGACCCGACCAACACATCGCTCTTCATCCTTTGCGGCGTGCTGTTTTCGCTGGCACTACTGCCCACGGCGCTTTCTTCCTCGCCGATGCCGGCACCGCCGGCGCAGGCGCGATTCGACATTCCAGGCCTGTTTCGCCGCTCTCCGGTTGCCGTGGTCGGCGGCTTTCTCGCAGGCGCGCTCTCGGGCGCCTGGCTGAACCTCGGCGGCGTGTTCACGCAGAAGATCGGCCTGTCGACCGGCGAAGGCGCAACATTGCTCGCATCGCTCCTGACCGGCAGCGCCCTCTCGCAGATCCCGATCGGCCGCGCCTCCGACCGCATCGACCGGCGTATCGTCATGGTCGGCTGCGGCATTGTCGGCGTGATCTCCTGCCTGGTCATGTCCGCGTCGATCGGCAGCAGCCCGACGGTGCTCTATATCGTCGCCGCCCTCGTCGGCTCGGTCCTGTTCCCGATCTATGCGCTGAACGTCGCCCATGCCAACGACCTCGCCAAGCCGGACGAATATGTCGAGATCTCCTCGGGCCTGATGATCACCTACGGGCTTGGCACGATCTCCGGCCCGTTGATGGTCGGCCCGGTCATGGATCGGTTCGGGCCGGCGGCGCTGTTCATCGTGCTTGCCGTCTATTTCGCACTCTATGCAGGCTACGCCGCCTGGCGCATCCTGCGGCGGGAGCAGCACGAGGGTCTCGTCGCCAAGACCGACTTCCAGGCGACCACGGTGCTGCCGACACCCGGACCCGACGTTACCAGCCCGACCGCCCAGCAGGCGTCGCAGGACGGCCTGATCGAGGACGACACGGTGCCTGCTTGGGAACGACAGCCGGAATGAATGAAACAGGGGCCGTCAGCCCTGTGGCGTGACGTGCTTGCGCGCACCCCTGCGCTCCAATCCAAGCCGATGCTCGCGGAAGATGATGAAAATACCGGCGCCGACAACGATGGCGGTGCCGATCAGCATGGTGCTCGTCGGGATGTCCTCGAACAGAAAATAGCCGATGATCAGGCCCAGCACGATCGAGGTGTATTCGAACGGTGCGATCGTCGACATGTCGGCGTGACGGTAGCTTTCGGTCAAGAGGAGCTGCGCGACGCCGCCGCAGAAGCCGGCGATCATCAGCAACAGGAAGGCTTTCTGCGAGATGCTCGGCCAGCCGAACGGCAGGGTCGCGAGCGAAAAGACCGAGGCCGAGAGCGAGAAATAGAGCACGATCGTGTGGGTGCGCTCGGCCCTCACCAGCTTGCGCACCAACACCATGGCGATCGCGCCGAGCGCCGCCGACAGCAAGACCGCCGCCGCCCCGAGCGCCTCGGACGACCCGAGACCGCCTTCGCGAAACAGCGTCAGCCGCGGCCAGGTGATGATCATGACGCCGACCAGACCGATGACGACGGCCGACCAGCGATAAAGCCGAACGGTTTCGCCGAGAAAAATCGCGGCAAAGGCAACGGCGATCAACGGCATCGCATAGCCAATGGCGATCGCTTCGGGGAGCGGCAAGTGCACGAGGCCGTAAAAGCCGAAGCTCATCGCCAGGATGCCGACGAAGCCGCGTGCGATGTGAGCGCCGATATCCTTCGTCTTGAAAGCGTCGCGCAACTGTCCGCGAAGGGCGAGATAGCCGAGGATCGGCACCATGGCGAAGGCGGAGCGGTAGAAGGTGATCTGGCCGGTGGCGATCTCGCTCCCGGCCGCCTTGATCAAGGTCGACATGCAAACGAAGATGACGACCGAAAGGACCTTGAGCAGGATCCCCTTCATCGGGTTTTCGACTTCGGCATCCATGGAAAACGCTTTTCGAGCCTTAGCGGAGGACCGCGGCGGCGACAGTTTGGGAGATTTGGGTGAGAGGCTCACCGGAGAACGATGTCACTCTAGCTGCGCCGGCCGCGAAAGTCGGATCAATCTTCTTGATGAACCGACTTTTTTCTTGATGAGTTCATCGCAGCAAAGACAATCGCCGAGAATTCTTTAGCGGGGTCGAAAAAAACCTTTCCGGTTTATTTCTTGTTAGTGCCACTTCGATACACGTCAAGGCGATAAGGGAGCGGGAAGAATACCGGACACCATGTCTTTTCTGCCGGAAGTGCGGTCGCCGGCATCACAATCGTGTGGCATATCCGGCTTTTCGCCCTTTGGCCTTTTCACCATCACAAGCGCCCTCTACAAATCCACCAGTAGCAAGGCGCGAGCGGGACTGACCATGCGGACAAATACTGGCCAGATCATTCATCTGGAAGACTACCGGCCGACCGACTTCGTACTTGAAAGAGTGGATCTGACCTTCGAGCTTGACCCGAAGGAAACCAAGGTCGAAGCGCGGTTGATCCTGCATCGGCGGGAAGGCGTGGACGCATCGGCCCCGCTGGTGCTTGACGGCGACGAGCTGGTCATGACCGGCCTGCTGCTCGACCAGGAAGAGCTTGCAGCCGCGCTCTACGACGTGACCGACGACACGCTGACGATCCGTGGCCTGCCCGAGACCGCCCCGTTCGAAGTCACCATCACCACGATGCTCTCGCCCGAGACGAACACCAAGCTGATGGGTCTCTACCGCACCAACAGCGTCTATTGCACGCAGTGCGAGGCGGAAGGCTTCCGCCGCATTACCTACTTCCCTGATCGTCCTGATGTACTTGCCGTCTATACGGTCAACATCATCGCCGACAAGAAATCCGCTCCGCTGCTGCTGTCCAACGGCAACTATCTCGGCGGCGCCGACATGGGCGATGGCCGGCATTTCGCCGCCTGGTTCGATCCGCACCTGAAGCCCAGCTATCTCTTCGCGCTGGTTGCCGGCGATCTCGGCGTGGTCGAAGACACGTTCACCACCATGTCCGGCCGCGAGGTCGCGCTGAAGATCTATGTCGAACACGGCAAGGAGCCGCGCGCAGCCTACGCCATGGACGCGCTGAAGCGCTCGATGAAGTGGGACGAAGAGACGTTCGGCCGCGAATACGATCTGGATATCTTCATGATCGTCGCCGTCTCCGACTTCAACATGGGCGCCATGGAGAACAAGGGGCTCAATGTCTTCAACGACAAGTACGTGCTGGCCGATCCGGAAACGGCCACCGACGCCGACTACGCCAATATCGAAGCGATCATCGCGCACGAATACTTCCACAACTGGACCGGCAACCGCATCACCTGCCGCGACTGGTTCCAGCTCTGCCTCAAGGAAGGCCTGACGGTTTATCGCGACCACGAGTTTTCCGCCGACATGCGCTCGCGCGCCGTCAAGCGCATCGCCGAAGTCCGGCACCTGAAATCAGAACAGTTCCCAGAGGATGCAGGCCCCCTTGCCCATCCGGTCCGGCCGACGAAATACCGTGAAATCAACAACTTCTACACGACCACGGTCTATGAGAAGGGCTCCGAAGTCACCCGGATGATCGCGACCCTTCTCGGCCGCGACCTGTTCAAGAAGGGCATGGATCTCTACTTCGAACGCCACGACGGCCAGGCTGTGACGATCGAGGATTTCGTCGCCTGCTTCGCCGATGTCAGCGGCCGCAATCTCAGCCAGTTTTCGCTCTGGTACCATCAGGCGGGAACGCCGCTGGTGACAGCCTCCGGCGCCTATGACGCAGGCAAGCAGACCTTCACCCTGTCGCTCGAACAGACCGTGCCGCCGACGCCGGGCCAAAGCGCCAAGGAGCCGATGTACATTCCGCTGCGCATGGGCCTGCTCCTTGGAAACGGCGCGGAAGCCGACCTTTCGAGCGTGGCGGGCGCAGATATCACCGGCGACGTGCTGCACCTCACCCAACGCAAGCAGACGGTGGTTTTCTCCGGCATTACTTCGCGCCCGGTGCCTTCATTCAACCGCGGCTTTTCCGCTCCGATCAACCTGCATATCGAGCAGACCGACGACGACCTGGCGCTGATCGCGCGGCACGAAAGCGATCTCTTCGCACGCTGGCAGGCACTCAACGCCATTGCACTTGCCAATCTGGTATCCGCGACGGCCAACGCCCGTGCGGGCAAATCCGTGACCTGCGAAAAGGCGCTGCTCGACGGCCTTGTCGCCGCGGCGGCTGACGACGGACTGGAGCCGGCTTTCCGGTCGCAGGCGCTGTCGCTGCCGAGCGAAGCCGACATCGCCCGCGAGATCGGCGCCGACAACGACCCCGATGCCATCCATACCGCCCGGCAGCAGATCCTCAAGGCGATTGCGGTTTCCGGCCGCGGAACCTTCCTTCGGCTTGCCGACGAAATGGCGTCGACGAGTTCCTTCAGTCCGGATGCGGAAAGTGCGGGACGTCGAGCCCTGCGCAACGCCGCACTCACCTATCTCGTCCATGGCGAGGATGATCCGAAACGGGCAGCAGAAGTCTTCGCAGCCGCCGACAACATGACCGACCTCAGCCATGCACTGGCATTGCTCGCGCACCGGTTCCCGGATGCGCCAGAGACGGCTCAGGCACTGGCAACCTTCCGGAAACGGTTTGCCGACAACGCGCTCGTCATCGACAAGTGGTTCGCGGTGCAGGCGACAATCCCCGGGGCCGGGACGCTCAATCGCGTCAAGGCGCTGATGACCGAGCCGCTATTCAATGGCAATAATCCGAACCGTGTCCGGTCTCTGGTCGGCAGCTATGCCTTCGCCAACCCGACAGGCTTCAACCGCGCCGATGGCGAGGGCTACCGTTTCCTCGCGAAGCAGATCCTCGATATCGATCCGCGCAATCCGCAGCTCGCGGCACGCATCCTGACTTCGATGCGCTCCTGGCGCTCGCTTGAAGACACGCGCGCCGATCATGCCCGCAATGCGCTGAAGGAAATCGCTGGCGCGACCAAGCTTTCGGCCGATGTCAGCGACATCGTCGAGCGCATGCTCAAGGCCTGAAAAGGCCGGGAATGCAGGCATTTTTCAAGGGCCGGGTCGCTCGCGCGACCCGGCCTATTATTTCCCAACGATTAGAAATGGTTAAGAAATCTTTACCATTACCTCTGGACAAGGCGAATCGCCCTGTGATTCATTGAGTCAGATTCGGGCGAGCGGCGCGCCGAATCATCAGAGGGTTTCACATTGGGTAAGATGGCGGACGCGCGACCAGCGAGCGCAGCCGACGGGCGGTTGCGACTCAAGTTTTCGGGCTTTTCCGGCCTGGAACGCGAGTTCATCTCGCAGGCGAAGATTTTCGCCGAGCCGACGTCGCAGCGTCTTGCGAGCGCGGAACCTATTCTCAAGCGCTCTATCCCCATCCTCATCATCGCATTCCTGATCATAGTCGCCGTTTCGCGCATGTCCGGCATCATGGGCGAGCACGCCCGGATGGAAGACAACTCGCGCCAGACGGTCGGGCTTGCCGCGGCAACGGCGGTCGCGGCGTTCCAGGCTGACGGCATGACGCTGTTCGAAGAGGGCCGGCGTTGGGATGCCGAACAGCGGCTGACCCAATACCTGCCCAACACCATGCTCGACGCGGGCATGTTTCTTTTGACCGTGCGCAAGGATGGACGGATCTTCGCCAGCACACCTGATGGTGTGCCGCTGATCGGCCGGACGCTTGCCTCGGTTGCACCCGATATCGCCACGCTGCAGTATTACGGCGAACATTCCAGCGTCATGAAGACGGCCATCAACGGCGTCGACCATATCGTCGCTTTGGCGCAGTTGCCGGAAGCGGCCGGCGTCGTCCTGGCGGCAACGCCGGTGACCCAGCTCGAAACGGCCTGGCGCGACGAGGTTTCGCTGAATGTGACGCTGTTTGCCGGCATCTCGGCGATCCTGCTGGTGGTGCTTTACGCTTATTACATCCAGGCCAAACGCGCCCGCGACGCCGACGGGGTGTTTGCGGAATCGAACCTGCGGGTCGAAACCGCCCTGTCGCGCGGCCGCTGCGGCCTCTGGGATTTCGATCTTGCCAACCGACGGCTGTTCTGGTCGCGGTCGATGTATGAGATGTTGGGCATGCCCGGCGAAAGCAGCGTGCTTTCCTTCGGCGACGCCGCACGGCTGATGCATCCGGACGATCGCGGTATCTATGGCGTGGCGCGGACAATTGCCCGCGGCGATGCGCGACAGATCGACCAGGTGTTCCGCATGCGGCATGCGGACGGCCATTATGTCTGGCTGCGCGCCCGCGCCGAGATCATCCGCACCGTTTCAGGCCGCGCCCATCTCATCGGCATCGCCATGGATGTCACCGAGCAGCACCGCCTCGCCCAGCGCTATGCCGAAGCTGATCAGCGTCTGGCCGATGCCATCGAATGTACGTCCGAGGCCTTCGTCCTCTGGGACAAGCAGGACCGCTTGGTCATGTGCAACACGCACTACCAGGAAGCCTACAAGCTGCCGGATCACGTTCTGGTGCCAGGCACCGAACGCATCGCCGTACACGCCGCTGCGGCACGCCCGGTAGTGGAACGCCGCATTGCGGATCCTGACCGTAGCAACCATTCGCAGACCACCGAAGTGCAGCTCGCCGACGAGCGTTGGCTGCAGATCAATGAGCGGCGCACGCGCGACGGCGGCCTCGTTTCTGTTGGTACCGACATCACGCTGCTCAAGCGTCACCAGGTGCGGCTGCGCGAATCCGAGCGCCGGCTGATGGCGACCATCGGCGATCTCTCGGCTTCGCGCATGACCCTGGAGCGGCAGAAGACCGAGCTGTCGATCGCCAACGCCAACTACCAGGCGGAAAAAGAACGGGCCGAGGCGGCGAACCACGCCAAGTCGGAATTCCTGGCCAATATGTCCCATGAGCTGAGGACACCGCTCAACGCCATTCTCGGTTTTTCGGAGATCCTGCAGACCCAGATGTTCGGGCCGCTCGGCTCGGAGAAATACGATGAATACTCGCGCGACATTCACGACAGCGGCAAACACCTGCTGAACGTCATCAACGACATCCTGGACATGTCGAAGATCGAAGCAGGCCATATGCGCATCAGCCGCGAGACCATCGATCTCGCGCCGCTGATCGAGGAGACGCTGCGTTTCACCACGATCCCGGCGCAGCAGAAGAACATCCATGTGGTGCAGCAAATCGCCTCGGGCCTGACCGTGGTCGCGGATCGGCGGGCGATGAAGCAGGTGCTGCTCAATCTCTTGTCGAACGCGGTCAAGTTCACCAATGAAGGCGGGCGCATTTCGCTGCGCGCCCGCAAGGTCACGGGCGCTGTGACATTGACGATCGCCGACTCCGGCATCGGCATCCCGCGTGATGCCCTGCAGAAGATCGGCCAGCCCTTCGAGCAGGTGCAGAGCCAGTATGCCAAGAGCAAGGGCGGCTCCGGCCTCGGGCTTGCCATCTCCCGGTCGCTGACGCGCCTTCACGGCGGAACGATGAAGATCCATTCCGCCGAAAATGTCGGCACCATCATTTCATTGCGCATGCCCGATCGCGACAGCGACCCGCAGCCCTATCCCGAAACCACCGACTGAAAAATACGCCGGACGGCCTTCGACAGCCGCCTGATATCCGCCTCCAGCGTTTTCAGGTCGGGATAGTCCCCTGCCCGGCAGACGAGATCGACAAGACCGGCAGGCGCCTCCTTCGGGTCGAACTCGCCTTCGATGCACAGGCGCACGATCTGCGACAGCTCGGTAAAGAGGCTCAGCGCCTCCATCGTCGTGTCGAGATCATTGGGGTTCATCATCGCACCGCCGAGGACCTTCAAGGCGTCGGCCGTGTGGGCGCCGGCCTCAAGCGGCGGCACGCCCTTGGCGGGAGCGATCAGCGCCAGGTACTGCGCAATGAACTCGATATCGACCAGGCCGCCGGGGATCAGCTTGAAATCCCAGATGTCGCTTGGCGGCTTCTCGCTGTCGATCATCTCGCGCATCGAGATCACGTCAGTGCTGACCTTGGCGACATCACGCGTGTGGCCGAGCACTTCGGCGAAGATGGCATCGGCTTGCGCCTTCAGACTGTCGTCGCCGCAGATGCAGCGCGCCCGCGTCAGGGCCAGATGCTCCCAGGTCCAGGCCTCTTCCCGCTGGTACTTGGCAAAGGCGTTGATGCGGGTGGCGACCGGGCCCTTGTTGCCGGACGGCCGCAGCCGCATGTCGACCTCATAGAGTACGCCCTCGGCTGTGGGCGCTGAGAGCGCTGCAATCAACCTCTGCGTCAACCGGGTAAAATAGCGCATCGGATCGAGCGGCTTGCCGCCATCCGATTCCGGGGCCGCGTCGTCATAGTCGTAGAGCAGGATCAGGTCGACGTCGGAGCCCGCCGTCAACTCGTGGCTGCCGAGCTTGCCCATGCCGACGACGACAATGCGCCCACCCGGAAAATCGCCATGGACCGAACGGACCTCGGCGAGCACCGCGTCCACTGCGGCAGCGATGATCAGGTCGGCGAGATCGGTAAAGGCGCGACCGGCCTGCGCGCCCGAAATCGAGCCGGTCAACAGGCGGATGCCGATCAGGAACCGCTGTTCGGCGGCGATGATGCGCAGCCGGTCGAGCACCTCTTCATAGTGGCGGGCGCCGGCAACGAAGTTGGCGATGCGCGGCGCCAGATAATCCCGGGTCGGCAGCTCCGCCAGAAGGCCCGGGTCGAGCATGCCGTCGAACACATGCGGCCGCGCCGCGATGATCTCGGCCAGCCTTGGTGCCGAGGACATGATGTTGACGATCAATGACAAGAGCCGCGGATTGTTGCCGAGCAGCGAAAACAGCTGGATGCCGGCCGGCAGGCCCGAGATGAAATGGTCGAAACGCAGGAGCGCCTCGTCGGCGCGCCGGCTTTCGCCGAAGACGCGCAGGAGCTGCGGCGTCAGCTCCGTCAGCCGCTCGCGCGCCTCGACCGACTGCGTCGCGCGGTAGCGGCCGTAATGCCAGGTGCGGATCGTGTGCGAGATGTCCGACGGCCGCTGGAAGCCGAGCTTTCTTAGGGTCTCGAGCGTATCGGGATCGTCGCGCTGGCCGGTGAAAACCAGATTGCCCGTCTCGCTCGAAAGCTTCGCCTCCTGCTCGAAGAGCTGGGCATAACGGCGCTCGACGGTGCGCAGCACCTTCGACAGCGCCTTGGAGAAGGAAGCCGTATCCTCGAAGCCGAGCATGAAGGCGATCCGCTTCAGCTCTGCCTCGGTCTCCGGCAGCACATGGGTCTGTTCGTCACGCACCATCTGAATGCGGTGCTCGACATCGCGAAGGAACCAGTAGGCCTCGACCAGTTCGGCCGCGGTCGTCTCGTCGATCCAGCCGGCCGTTACCAGCGCATGCAGCATCGGCTCCGTCGCCTTCAGCCGCAGTTCGGGCATGCGTCCACCGGCGATCAGCTGCTGGGTCTGAACGAAGAACTCGATCTCACGAATGCCGCCGCGGCCGAGCTTGATATTGTGTCCCTTGACCGCAATCTCGCCATGGCCCTTGTGGGCGTGAATCTGCCGCTTGATCGAATGGATGTCGGCGATTGCCGCATAGTCGAGATACTTGCGGAAGACGAACGGCGTCAATTCCTTCAAGAAGGCATCGCCCGCAGCTATGTCGCCGGCAACGGGCCGCGCCTTGATGAAAGCTGCGCGCTCCCAGTTCTGCCCCCTGCTCTCGTAATAGAGCATCGCCGCCTCGACGGGGATTGCGAGTGGCGTCGAGCCGGGATCCGGGCGCAGCCGCAAGTCGGTGCGAAAGACGTAGCCGTCGCCGCTGCGCTCCTGGAGAATGCGGATGAGGCGGCGCAGAAGCCGGCCGAAGGTCTCGGATGCATCGTCGCGATCGATGATGATGCCGGACTGCGGATCGTAGAAGACCACGAGATCGATGTCGGAGGAGTAATTGAGCTCGAAGGCGCCGAGCTTGCCCATGCCGAGCACGACAACGCCAGACCCCCGGCTCGGGGCCGTCACGTCCTTGAGCGCGAGCTTGCCGCCCTGGTGACCGCTCAGCAGCAGATGATCGATCGTTGCCGAAACGGCAGCGCCGGCAAATTCGCTCAGCCAGCGCGTCGTCTCGCGACCGTCGAAATGTCGTGAGAGGTCCGCAAGCGCAACGGCGAAGGCTAGCTCGCGCTTGGCCTTTCGAAGCCGCGTCATGATCTCGGTATCTGGCAGTGCCACGCCGGGCTCTGCCGATACCCAGGCATCCCGCGCCCGCCGGACCCTTTCGGTGAGAAATTCCTGCAGCGGCTCCGACAGGAGCTGTTCGAGTATGCCGGGCTGGCTGCCGCCGGTGTCGCGCAGGAATGGCGACAGGGCAAAGGCAGCGACGATGAACGCCTTGAACGGCGTTTCGGATGCCAGCAGACGGCTGATCTGGTCATGGCCCTTGGCCATATCCTTCAGCACCGACAGCGCGGATTTGGCGTCAGCCTGGCTTGCCGGTTTGATCGGCGCCGTCTCCATGCCCCACCAGTGCCCTGCCATCGTGTCCTGCATACCGTTCCCCCGTGTTCTCCGCAAACCGGTCTATCAGGTCGCGGACGCCGGGAAAACCATGTGTACCGTCAGTCCCTTGCAGTTGTCAGCGCCATCAGCATCGGTTGCAGCCAGATCCAGCACACCATGATGCATCTCCATCACTGCCTCGACGAGCGACAGGCCGAGACCCGTGCCGGGCTTGGAGCGGCTCTCATCCAGCCGAACGAAGCGCTTGACGACTTCGTCGCGCTTTTCCCTAGGAACACCCGGCCCGTGGTCGGCAACCGAAAGAACGACTTTGCCGTCGCGCCTGCCGAGCGAAACCTTGATCAGCGGATCGGCGGCGCCTTCGGCATATTTGATCGCATTGTCGAGTAGATTGCCGAGCGCCTGGCCGACAAGCTCGCGATTGCCCGAAATCACCATGCCTGGCGCCACATCCGCCTCCAGCCGCAGGCCGACATCTTCGGCGACTGGTTCATAGAGTTCGACGCAATCCGACACAATCTGCGAAAGGTCGATCTCGCTCATCTCGGCAGCAGCCGAACCCGCTTCGACGCGCGAAATCATCAGGAGCGCATTGAAGGTGCGGATCAGCTGATCCGACTCGCCGATGATTTCCTCCAGCGCGCCGCGCTGACTTGTACCCTTGCGCGCAAGTGCGGCTTCCGCCTTGTTGCGCAGCCGCGTCAACGGTGTCTTCAGGTCGTGGGCGATGTTGTCGGAGACCTGGCGCAGCCCCTCGTTCAGCTTCTCGATGCGGCCGAGCATCGCGTTCAGCGATTCGGAAAGCCGGTCGAATTCGTCGCCGGAACCGCTGGTCGGCAGACGCTGCGACAGGTCGCCCGCCATGATCTTGGTGCTCGCCTCGGACATGCGGTCGATGCGCTTCAGCGCATTGCGGCCGATGGCAAACCAGATGATCAGCGCACCGAGGCCCATGATGCCGAGGGCGACCATCAGCGCCTGGCGCACCAGCGCACGAAACTTCTGCGGCTCCTGCAGGTCACGGCCAACAAGGATGCGCAGGCCGTTGTCGAGCATCAGCACATGGGCAAGTGCCACATGGCTGTCCTGGCGGGTCTCGTCGGTATAGCGCTGGTAGGCAAAGGGTTTCTCCGTCCAGCCTTCGCGATCGAGAAGGCCCGGCTCCAGGCTCGCCACATTGCCAGCAAGGATTTCACCGCTTGGCCCGGCGATCACATAGAGATTGGCGCCAGGCTGGCGCGCGCGCCGTTCCAATGAGCGCAGCAGCCCATTGATCCCCGCACGGGTATAGACCTGCTCGATCTGGGTCACCTCTGCGGTCACTGCGTCGCGCGTCTGCTGCTGTAGCAGACGCTCGGACATGCCGGTGACATAGAAGACGAGAAAGGCGGCGCAGAGCGAGAAGAGGATCAGATAGAGCGCGGACAACCGGACGGCGGTTGTCCTCAACAGGACGCCGAGTTTGCTCATGCGCTGGCGGTCCGGTCATCCTTGATCATATAGCCGGCGCCGCGCACGGTTCGGAGCAGCGGCAGATCGAAGTCCTTCTCGATCTTGGAACGCAGTCGCGACACGTGCACGTCGATGACATTGGTCTGCGGATCGAAGTGATAGTCCCAGACGTTTTCGAGCAGCATCGTGCGGGTCACGACCTGGCCGGCATTTTTCATCAGGTACTCGAGCAGCCGGAACTCGCGCGGCTGCAGCGGGATTTCCTTGCCCTGGCGGCGAACCGAGTGCGACAGGCGGTCGAGCTCGAGATCTCCGACCCGGTAGACCATGTCCTGTTCCGGCGTACCCTTGCGGCGGCCGAGCACTTCAACGCGGGCGAGAAGCTCGTTGAAGGCATAGGGTTTCGGCAGGTAGTCGTCGCCGCCGGCGCGCAGACCCGTCACCCGATCATCGACCTGGCCGAGCGCCGACAGAATGAGCACCGGCGTATGGACTTCCTTGCGACGCAGCTCCGAAATCACCGACAGGCCATCGCGGCGCGGCAACATGCGGTCGACCACGAGAACGTCGTAGCTGTTTTCGCTGGCCATGAAGAGGCCGCTTTCGCCGTCGCTCGCGTGATCACAGACGATGCCGGCTTCCCGGAACGCCTTTGCCAGATAGGCGGCTGCCTCGATATCGTCTTCAATAATAAGAATCTTCATACGCGTGACCATAGTCCCGGACCCCTGTCTGTCTCAACCGGTTTCGGTTCTTCCGACAACCGGCATGGCGATCACTTCGCCCCAAACGGCCGGCGCCGCGAAATCGCTTGGATATCGCGGCGCCCTGGTCATTCATTCGCAGCCGCGATCAACCCTGATCGATGGGAAGCGCCACGAAGCGGCTGCCGTTCTCGGCCTCGATCTGGAAGAGCGCCTTGCTGCGACCGTCCTTCTTGGCGATGTTGATCACCTTGAGGATATCGTCCGCCGACTTCACTTCCTGATTGTTGACGGAAACGATCTTCTCGCCCTGCTTCAGGCCACGGTCGCTGGCGTCCGAGTCCTCGTCCACCGAGGCAATCGTCACGCCCTTGCCGTCATCCGACGGCGTCACCGTCATGCCAAGGTCGGCCAGGGCCTGCTCGCTCGACGGCTGGGTTTCCTCGGACTGGTTGCCCTGATCCGTGGCCGCTTCCTTGTCGTCCTTCGGCAGCGTGCCGATCTCGAGCTTGACGGTTTCCGACTTGCCGTTGCGCCACAGTGCAACGTCGACCGTGGTGCCCGGGCGCATGCCGGCTACCTTGCGGGCAAGATCGCGCGGATCCTTGATCGTGTCGCCGTTGAGCGCAGTGACCACGTCGCCCTTCTTGATGCCGGCCTTGTCGCCCGGCGAGCCGGCCTGCGGCTCGACGACGAGTGCGCCGGCTGCCTCAGACAGACCGAGCGATTCGGCGATATCCTTGCTCACCGGCTGGATCTGAACACCGAGCCAACCGCGCGATACCGAGCCGTCCTTCATCAGGTCGGCAACGACGTCCTTGGCGACGGATGCCGGAATGGCGAAGGCGATGCCGACATTGCCGCCCGACGGCGAGAAGATCGCGGTGTTGATGCCGACCACTTCGCCCGAAAGGTTGAAGGTCGGACCACCCGAGTTGCCGCGGTTCACCGCTGCGTCGACCTGCAGATAGTCGTCATAGGGACCCGAACCGATATCGCGGCCACGGGCCGAGATGATGCCGGAGGTTACCGTGCCGCCGAGACCGAAGGGGTTGCCGACGGCAACGACCCAGTCGCCGACGCGGACCTTGTTGTCGTCGGCCCAGCTGACATAGGTGAACTTGCGCTTGTCATCGACCTTGAGCACGGCGAGATCGGTGCGGCTGTCCTTGCCGATCAACTTGGCGTCAAGCTCGGTGCCGTCATTGAGGATGACCGTGAACGCAGAGCCATCGGAAACGACGTGATTGTTGGTGACGAGGTAACCGTCTTCGGAGATGAAGAAGCCGGAGCCTTGCGAAGTCGGGCGCAGGCGACCTTCGCCGTGCGGGCCACGACGGCCGGGGCCGCGTTCGGCACGGTCATCGCCGCGCGGGCCGCCGAATTCCTTGAAGAAACGCTTCAGCGGGTGATCGTCGGGAAGCTCATCCAGACCGCGACCGCCAAAATCGAAGGTGAAGCCATTGCCCTCGTCGGAAACGGGATTAGCACGCGACTGGACGCGGACGGAGACTACGGCCGGGGAAACCGCGTCGACGACATTGGCAAAGCTCGGCACCTGGGGCGCATCGACCTTGACGGGTTCGGCGAAGGACTGGGCAATCGTGGCCGGCAGGCCGGAGGTCAGCATGACGGCCGCAAGACCCGCAACGGTCGAGGTCTTCAGAACAGTCTTGAGGGAGGGACGCAGGAGTTTGGTCGTAATCATCCGTTTTGCCTTTTCTCTTCCTTGAAGCCGCTGGAAGCAGCTTCGGCATCTTGATTTCGAGGATCGCCGCGGGGGTAGCGATTTCGCTCTTGGCTGACTGGAGGAACAGCCGATGACGAAAGATGTAACGGATTGGACCTTACTGAGTTCTGTCCGGAGGATGAATTTTTGGTAATGTTGGTGGCGGGCGTCTGCAACGGCGCATTGCCCGTGGGATCGAGAGCGTTTCCGCCTTAGGCGGAGTCGCAGAAACGCGCTATCTCTCTGTTTTACGCATTTCCTGGCGGAAAGCCGCTTCGCACTTTTCCTGGAAATGCTCTACGGCTGAAGCAGCTTCTTCAGCTTTTCCTTCTCGTCGTCGGAAAGCGGCGTGCCGCGCGATTGCCGGCCGCGTTTGAGTGCCGCCACCAGCAACGTCGCGGCGCCGACCAGCAAAAGCAGGATCGGCATGCCCCACAGGATCATCGTCTTGGTTTCGAACCGCGGCTTCAGCAACACGAACTCGCCATAGCGCGAGACGACATAGTCGATCACCGCCTCGTCGCTGTCGCCATTTGCCAACCTCTCGCGCACCAGAACCCTGAGATCCTTGGCAAGCTCTGCGTTGGAATCGTCGATCGACTGGTTCTGGCAGACCATGCAGCGGAGCTCGGCCGAGATCGCCCGCGCCCGTGCTTCGAGTGCCGGATCGGACAAGACCTCATCCGGATTGACCGCGAAGGTCGGGCCGAGCGACGCCAGAAACAGAAAGAACGCCAGCAGCAATCGGTTCATTCGGCCGCTCCCACCGGGATCGTCTTCGGCCGCTTGGCGCGCGTCGGCGCGCCAACGCGCAGGCGGCGATCGCTGAGCGAGACGAAACCTCCCGCCATCATCAACAGCGTGCCGCCCCAGATGCACAGGATCATCGGCTTCCACCAGATGCGCACGACGATGCCGCCTTCGCTGATCTGGTCACCGAGCGAAACGTAGAGCTGGCTCAGGCCGAAGGTACGGATACCGGCTTCGGTGGTCGGCATGCGCCGCGCCTGATAGAGCCGCTTCGACGACCAGATGTCGGTGACGACGACGCCACCGCTGCTGATGGTGAAATGGCCGGATTCCTCGGAATAATTCGGACCGCTACCGTTGCGCATGCCGTCGAACCGCAGGGTGTAGCCTCCCGCGTCCACGGTCATACCCGGCTTCATCTCGACGACGGTCTCGGTTTCGAAGGCGGTGACGGCGACGATGCCGATCAGCGTGACGCCGAGGCCGATATGCGCAAGTGCGGTGCCGAAGGCCGAGCGCGGCAGGCCGGAGAACCGCCGCCAGGCGACGTTGCCCGCGACCTTGCCGAGCCCCGAGCGCAGCGCCAGATCCGTCACCGAACCGGCGATCAGATAGACGCCCAGCGCAATGCCGAACAAAGCGAGGATCGGTCCGCCGTTCATGGCGTAGTAATAGACGCAGCCGACGACGAGGCCGACGGCAACCGCTGCAAACAGCCGCTGGGCAACGCCCATGAGATCTCCGCGCTTCCAGGCCAGCAGGGGACCGAAGGGCACCGCAAACAGGAGTGGCAGCATCAACAGCCCGAAGGTCATGTTGAAGAAGGGCGGCCCGACCGAAATCTTGTCGCCGGTCAGCGCTTCAAGCACCAGAGGGTAGAGCGTGCCGGTCAGCACGGTCGCGGCCGCGGTCGTCAGGATGAGGTTGTTGAAGACAAGAGCGCCTTCCTTCGAAACCGGCGCGAAGATGCCGCCGGCTTTCAGCCGCGATGCGCGGTAGGCAAACAGCGAAAAGGCGCCGCCGATGAAAAAAACGAGGATGGCGAGGATGAAGATGCCGCGGGTCGGGTCGGTCGCGAAGGCATGAACCGAAGTCAGCACGCCAGAGCGAACGAGGAAGGTGCCAAGCAGCGACAGCGAGAAGGTCATGATCGCCAGCAGCACGGTCCAGATCTTCAGCGCTTCGCGCTTCTCCATGACCAGAGCGGAATGCAGCAGCGCGGTGCCGGCAAGCCACGGCATGAACGAGGCGTTTTCGACCGGATCCCAGAACCACCAGCCACCCCAGCCAAGCTCGTAATAGGCCCAATAGGAGCCCATCGAAATGCCGGCCGTCAGGAACGTCCAGGCAGCAAGGGTCCAGGGACGCACCCAGCGCGCCCAGGCAGCGTCGATACGCCCTTCGATCAGGGCGGCGATGGCAAAGGAGAAGCAGACGGAAAAGCCGACATAGCCCAGATAAAGTAAGGGCGGGTGAATGGCGAGACCGACGTCCTGCAGGATCGGGTTCAGGTCCTTGCCTTCGCCCGGTGCCGGGATAAGGCGGGCGAAAGGGTTGGATGTCAGCAGGATGAACAGCGTGAAAGCCACGGCAATCCAGGCCTGCACCGCGAGCACATTCGCCTTCAGCGTTTCCGGCAGATTACGACCAAATGTGGCGACCAGCGCCGAAAAGAACACCAGGATCAAGAGCCAGAGCAGCATTGATCCTTCATGGTTCCCCCAGACGCCGGAAATCTTGTAGATCAGCGGCTTCAGCGAATGCGAGTTCTCCCAGACGTTGCGGACCGAAAAATCCGACGTGACATAGGCGAAGGTCAGCACGGCGAAGGAGAAGGCGACGAGCAGGAAACAGGCAATCGCCGCGCTGGAGGCGAGCTCCATCAGGGCGCGATCGTTGAGCCTGGCGCCAAGGATCGGCAAAGCCGCTTGCACGAAGGCGGTCGCAAGCGCCAGAACCAGCGCATAATGTCCAAGTTCGATAATCATCGAACGGTTTCCTTCCCGCTGAGTTCGACACCCTGCGCCTTCAAGCGGTCGGCGACATCCTTCGGCATATAGGTCTCATCATGCTTGGCGAGCACGGAGTCTGCAACGAAGACCGAGCTGCCGGCAACGAACGTGCCCTCGGTGACCACGCCTTGCCCCTCACGGAACAGGTCCGGCAGGATGCCGGTATAGGTCACCGGCACCTGGCCGAGCGTATCGGTAACGGTGAAGGTCACGGTCTTGCCGTCGCCGCGCTTGACCGAACCGGCCTCGACCAGCCCGCCTAGACGGATGCGGGTTCCCGGCGGCACGTCGGTCTTGGCGAGATCGCTCGGCACGTAGAAATAGGCGATCGCCTGGCTGAAGGCGAACATTACGAGGAGGACGGCAAGCGTCAGAAAGCCGACGCCACCGCCGATGATCGCCAGTCGCTTCTGTTTTCGCGTCATTGCGTCTCTCCGTCCGTCTTGATCCCGAGTTCACGGGCCAGCGCAAGCAGCTGTTTTCCCTGTTCGCCGTCCGCCGGGAAGGTTTTCAGGCTTTCCTTTAGGGCGGCCGCCGCCTGGTCTCTTTGATCAAGCACAACATGCGAACGGATCACCCGCGCCCAGCCTTCGGCGTTGGCGGGGTCTTCCTTAAGCCGGCTCGCCAGGCTTTCGACCATGCCGCGGATCATCTCCTGGCGGTCGCCGGCGTTCATGTCCTGTGCGGCGGCGATATCGTCCGCGCTCGGATTTCCCGGTGCAGCGCCCGCAACATTGCCGGCAGCGCCACCTGAAAGCTCGGCCACGTGCTGCTTGACGAGCGGCACCCAGGGCGCATCCGCCGGGGAACTGGCGATCAGCCTGTTGAAGGCTGCAAGCGCCTCGTCCTTCTTGCCTTCCTGCTTCAGGCCAAGGGCAAGATAGAATTCGGAACGCGGGTCGTTCGGGTCGATGGCGAGGGATCTGCGGAGAGCCGACTGCGCTTCGGTGGTCACAAGTCCGCCGGACAGCGTGATCACCGCCTCGGCATAGCCACCCAGCCGCGCCGGCGTCGGCCCCAGCAGGCGCACGGCGCTGTCATAGGCGGCGACCGCCTCCTCGACGCGACCGTTGCGCATGTAGATTGGCGCCAGCACGTCCCAGCCGGCACCGTCGTTCGGGTTCTGCGCCAGGTGATTTTCCGCCCGCGCAATCAGAATGTTGATATCGGCACCGGGATCGGCAAGGCGCGCCGCCAAAGGCTGCGCCGGAACCCCTGGGCTGCCAGTGAACATGTAGAGACAGAGCCCAATTGCGGGAAGACAGAGAAGCACGAAGGCCTGCGCCACGATGTTGACGCCGCGGCGCGTGGCTGCGGCCGGCTCGGCGGCATTGTCGATCTCGCCAGCCGCAAGCAGCCGGCGGGCGACCTCGGCGCGGGCGAGTTCGGCATCGTCGCCGCTGATCAGGCCGCTCTCCTGGTCACGCGTCAGTTCATCGAGCTGATCGCGATAAACTTCGATATCATGACTATGGGGAGACGATGCGGGCGCTGCCGCCCGCAAGAGCGGGAGGATGAGTACGACAGCTACAGCCGCCGTCAACGTGGCGACGAGGATCCAGAACAACATGGATGCTCAATACTATGGCACCCATGCCATTCCAACTCGAAAACCTGCAATGACAGAGATTTGAGGCGTTTCGCCGCAACCGGAAATCCGGTCAGCTGAGCGGCGTCCAGCTTCCGTCGGAATTCCGGCAGGCCGCACCACGCGCCGTCGTCGGTTGTCCCTTGACGGTCACGGTGTGGCTGTACTGGCGGCAGTTCTGCGAACCGACCTGATAAGGTGCGGCGGCGACGACCGAACCGGTGACGCTACGCCCCTGCCAGTTGACCGGCTGACCGCCCGGAGCAGCCTCCAGGGCGCGGTACTCGGCCTCGAGCGCACGCTGGCGGTCCGACGTTCCGATATCGAGATTGCTGAGCCGGCCGATAACGCCGCCCTGCAGGGCCGTGATGTAGGTCGTCGAAGACACGCTGCGGGTCGCGGTCGTGCCCAACCCGGCCGCCGCGGTCTGTCCGCCCGAGGTGGTGCTGCAGCCGGCAAGAGCCACCGCCGACGCGATCAACGCGATCCTGCCGCTGACGACAATAGTTCGTGTCATTTCTGCCTGGTTCCTCATGATCCGCGACATGTACTTTCTAACGCGGGGCTCCGCCTGCGCCGACCGGCGGGGCCGAGCGGAGACTTCCCTTTGATTTTCTTTTGGCATTCCCTGTTGGCAGAGGCAACTGGAAGGGCAGTCGACGCGATACTTTCGCGCGCCAGTGTGACACCTAAACCGCAGCCGGCAGCACGAGCTCGGCGCGCAGCCCGCCCTCTTCCCGGCGCGACAGCGTCAGCGTGCCCTGATATTCCCGTACGATTTCACTGACGATCGACAGACCGAGGCCCGTTCCCGGCTTGCTCTCATCCAGCCGCTTGCCGCGCTTCATCGCCAGCGCGATCTGATCCGGGTCGAGGCCAGCTCCGTCGTCGTCGACGTCGAGAACGATCCATTGCCGACCGGTTTCCTTTGCGTGCTCTTCGTTTGTAGCCGGACGAACATTCAGCCAGACCTCGCCCTTGGCGTGGCGAGCGGCGTTTTCGAGCAGGTTACCGACAGTCTCCTCGACATCCTGCAGCTCCATCGCTAGCACCAGGCCCGGCGGGTTGATCGACAGATGAACCTCTTTTTCCGGATTGAGCTTGCGCATCACGCGCACAAGCCGCTCCAGCGCCGGCTGCGCTTCTGTGCGGGCGAGAATGGATTCGCGCTGGGCGGCGATCCGCGCGCGGCTCAGATAGGATTGAACCTGCATCTGCATCGCATCGACCTGGTTTCTGACGAGTTCGCCATGCGACGCCTCAAGCACGCGGGCCTCGTTGAGGAGGACCGCGATCGGCGTCTTCAACGAGTGCGCGAGGTTGCCGACCTGCATGCGCGCCCGCTCGACGATGCGGCGGTTGCTGTCAATCAGCGCATTCACTTCGTTTGCAAGTGGCTGGATCTCGCGCGGAAAGGCACCATCGAGCCTTTCGCTTTCGCCGGCCCGGATCTTCTCCAGCGAGCGGCGGACCTGGTCGAGCGGTCTGAGACCGAAGAGAATGGTCAGCGCGTTCATGCCGAGCCCGCCGAGGCCGAAGATCGAGAGCGCGATGGTCAGATTGCGGGTAAAGCGGTTGATGTCCGCCTCTAGAACGTCACGATTGCCGGCAACGCGGAAACGGGCGGTGTGGCCCTGAATGTCGAGAACGACTTCGGTCTCGGCCACTTCGACCTCGTTTCCGAACGGGTCCTTGGTGGTGTAGAAACGGACGTAACCGGTATCGAAGGGGACTTCGTCGACGCTCGCGATCGGCAGCTTCGCGTTGCCGAGCGAGGTAGAAATCAGCGGCGGCGTGTCGAACTCGCCGATCGGATCGACGATCCAGTACCAGCCGGTCTGCGGCTGGGAGAAGCGCAGGTCGCCGAGCTGGGGACTGCCGGCAAGCACCGTCTTCTCATTGACCGAAATCGAGTTGACGACGTTGAAAAGCTGGGCACGCAGCAGGTCCTTGAAGCCGCGTTCCGATCCTTGCCGGTAGAGGGCTGAGATGACAACCCCGATCACCACCAGGGCAACGACGGCCCAGACGGTCGAAACCGCCAATACGCGGGCCGTAAGGGATCTAATTGCCATTGCCGGGCGCTTGCATGCGGTATCCGAGGCCGCGCACCGTCTCGATCAGGTCGTTGCCGATCTTCTTGCGAAGACGGCCGACAAAAACTTCGATCGTGTTGGAATCGCGGTCGAAGTCCTGATCGTACATGTGTTCGACCAGTTCCGTCCGGGATACGACCTGGCCCATGTGGTGCATGAGGTAGGAGAGCAGCCGGAACTCGTGCGACGTCAGCTTCAGCGCCGTTCCGTCGACGGTTGCCTTCGACCCCTTTGTGTCGAGCCGCACCGGGCCGCAGACAATTTCCGAGCTTGCGTGGCCGGCCGCCCGGCGGATCAGCGCGCGGATGCGGGCAAGCACCTCCTCGACATGGAACGGCTTGGCGACATAATCGTCGGCACCGGCATCGATGCCGGCCACCTTGTCGCTCCAGCGATCACGCGCCGTCAGGATCAGCACCGGCATGCTCTTGCCGCCGCCGCGCCATTTTTCAAGAACGGTGATGCCGTCCATCTCGGGCAGGCCGATATCGAGGATCACGGCGTCATAGGGCTCGGCATCGCCGAGATAGTGACCCTCTTCGCCGTCATAGGCCTGATCGACGACGTAGCCGGCCTCCTTCAGCACTTCGGCGAGCTGCCGGTTCAGGTTGACGTCGTCCTCGACTATCAGAATGCGCATTCGTACCCACTTTTCCTCTTTCGCACCGTCGTCACGGGCGAATTACATCGGCACCCTTACGGTCACCTTTTTCGGTCGCCCGCCATTGCCCGGCACAAGCACCGTGATCACGCACTGGCCATCGGACGTCGGCTGTGCCGACAGCAGTTCGCCGCCGGTTTCCGAAACGACTTGCTGAGCAGCCGCGCTGCAATCGCCGGCCACGCGGACGACAAAGTCCGTGGGCACGTTGACCTCAGGCGGAGCAAAGCCCGCAAGGCCTGCGGCAAGCGCGGCTATGATCACTGGTGAAGACATGAACGCACTTTCGACTTGGGAAGCATCATGGCAAAAGCAATAACCGATAGAGGCTGAATGGCAAATGAATGTCGGCCGCCCAGCCGGGCGAACAGCCACCTGTGAATGGCTGTATCCACAGTGACCCGACCGCAGATTGCAACGATTCCTTCGACGGTGAAACTCGACGGAAGAAAACCTCCGCCTGACAGCGGTCCGTGCCGAACATCGATCCGCTGCAGCGCCGTGCCAGCCGCCAATCAACGAGGCGCATTCCGCGACGGAGCCGCCGGCTTGACGATCAGCCATTTGTTAAGCCCTTCCTGCTATCGTTGGGTACTCGGTCGAGAACCAGATGGCCGCAGCCTCCGTCGCTCGGCTTACGTCAAGACTTGAAGTGGGCTCGAAATCCCGAGTCCTTTGAATCTCTTGGCCGCACATCTTCCAAAGTTGAGTCCGGCTCTTGCGGGGTTGAATGAGCGCGATCCGGCGAAGAGTCCGACCCCTCATCTAAGCCTCTGCATTGTTTGGTGTTGCCGCGCGCACGTCGGGCCTTCAGGCCGCCTCATGGGGTCAAATACTCTCATCTCACAGCCAGATCGCGATTATCGAAACGCCGTTCGCAACTGAACTTGCTCGCTTTGCGGTGACGTCGCGCACGCGCGCTATCAACCCACTACAGCGCCTGATCGCCAAAGCCGCTTGCTCAAAAGACCGCCCTCCCGACTCACCGAGCGCCAAATTGGCCCGCTGTCCACGGTCGGCTGAATGCAACTGTGGATCATTGAAAAATTAATCGATTTAAAGATTTTTCAATCGTTTAAATGATTTAAGCCACTGATTTACAAAGCGTTTACGATGTGAAATTGTCCGCCCGTCAACTAGTCATGAATTTGCAACAGGCCCGGGAGGATCGGATGCAGACGCTCGTAAACAACCAGCCGGCATCTCAGCAGTCCAAGGTACCGCAGTCGCTGCTGGACCGTTTCGAAAGCGAATGGCGCGAAATGCGCTCAGCCACCCAGACAACACCGAAGCCCGTTCAGCCGGCTGAATAAGCCTGCGCTAGCGCGCGAGAATAGGCTTGTCGACACGACTATGCCCATCGACCTTAAAGCCGCCCGCGGTCAACGCCGCGAGCGGCTTTCGCTTTTTGGCTTAATGCAGCTCTAAAAGCGCCTTGTGTCTTGAAGAGCCTTCTCGTTCTCGGGGGTGATCGGTCGCATCCAGCTGGTATTCCCCCCGCCCGCGCAGCCCCAATAGAAGCTGACAACGCTGTGAATCCCGCCTCCCGCGGTGGCGTATCGAGCCGCGCGTATGGCCAGCCGTGTGGCGATTTCCTGCCTTTTGGCCAATCGGAAAAACCGTGTTACTCTTTTTCCATGCTGACCGACGAGATTGAAAAACTGGCGCTGAGCCTGCCGGGAACGGAAGAAAATGCCCATTTCGGCACGCGGGACTTCCGTGTGGGCAAGCGCATCTTCATGTCTCTGCCCGAGGCAGGGCGGGCGGTTTTCAAGTTCACACCGGATCAGCAGCGCATGCTGCTGGAAATGGAACCCGGCGTCTGCGCTGCGGTCCCCGGTGGCTGGGGCAACAAGGGCTGGACCTCACTCTACTTTGTCGAGGCCGACGAGGATCTCGTTCGCCAGTCGATGGAAACCGCGTGGCGCAATGTTGCCCCCAAAAGCCTGGTGAAGAAGAACGGCCGTCATTGACGCGGCCGGCATCGACGTTTCGAAAGCCGTCTGCAGACGACCTTCTATCCGCAGGCAATCGTCTCAGAGAACATAGTCGAAAAGCGTGACCGGCTTGTCGTGATACTCCGTCTGCGCGAACGGCCGCATGCCGAGTTTCTCCACGATTCTGATCGATGCCGCATTGGCCGGGCTGACGATAGCGGTTACGCGGCGTCCGGCGTGATGTTCCCGCGCCCAGCCGAAAGCCGCATGCGCAGCTTCGCTGGCATAACCGCGTCCCTGCGCCTCAGGCGCGATCGTCCAGCCGGTCTCCATCGTCCCGGTCAGGGCGGGAGAAATCTCGCGGCGCAGTTCCTGAAAGCCGACCTGCCCGACGAAGCGCCCGGAGCTTCTCTCTACGATCACGAAATAACCGAAGCCAAAGAACTGCCAGCCGCCCTCCTGACGCAAAAACCGCGTCCACATCTGTTCGCCGGAAAAGGGGGCCGATGCGATATGACGAAGGATCTCTGGATCCGACCACATCTGCTGATAGGGCTCGAAATCCTCCAGCTGCGGTCTGCGGAGAATGAGGCGGTCGGTGCTGATCATCGGAATGCCTGAGAACGATGGAATACCACCGATCTCTAGCTGCTCTCCGCAGTGCCTGCAATGGCGCCCCGTTCCAAAACCGATTCCGCAAGGGCAGCTAACAGGCTGTTAACCCAAACTTTTCTCGCCGACTTCCAGCGGCCAGGTCACGAGGTAATCCTCGTAGTCCTCGATGTCGATGCCGTCTTCCGCAACGGTGCGGCCACGCACGGAAATGCCGGCGGTGTGCACCGTCTCGGCATCGCCCGAGAGCAGCGGATGCCACCAATAGAGGTCGCGGCCTTCCGCCACCAGCCGATAGCCGCAGGTCGGCGGCAGCCAGGTAATCTCGCGCACCGCGTCCGGCGTCAGCTGAATGCAATCCGGCACCGTTGCCTGACGGTTCGGATAGTCCTTGCACCGACAGCTCTCGCCGTCGAGCAGCGTGCAGCGGATCGAGGTCCAGGCGATCTCTGCCGTTTCCCAATCCTCGAGCTTGTTGAGGCAACAGAGCCCGCAGCCGTCGCAGAGGCTTTCCCACTCCGCGTCATTCATCTCGTCAAGGCTCTTCGCCTTCCAGAAAGGCATTTCGCCCATCGCCATCACACTTTCGTCAAATCGGTCGCGCTACTGCGCGGCACGTCTTATCAGACGTGCAAAGGTCACAGTAGCGATTTGAGTTGCTGCAGGTTTGTCCTTTAATCGGCGACGACCAAAGGAAACATGCAGGAGAGAAATTTCGCAGAAAATTGCCGGTTTTTTAAGGCCACCGGCGCGATATGCAAGTAGATTGGAATTTGACGCCGTGCAAATATCGCGCGGCACCGGCATGATGCCAAAAGCCTTCAGGACGTTGAGACCGTGCGGGAACCGAGGAAAGACGATAACCGGCCGAAAAAGCGGCACATCTTTCTGAGAATCGATTCCTGGATCGATTCGACGGTCTGGAATGCCGGGTTCAAACTCTCACAATGGTGGGAAGATACCACTATTTTCTTCCGCCGCTTCCGCGTCACGGGCTGGAAGAAGGCGGTCTTCGAGGTCCTCGGTGAAGGTATGACCTGGGGAACGGCCGGCTCGGTGCTGATGCTGGCTCTCGCTCTTCCGGCCTTCGAGGAGACCAAGGGCAACTGGCGGGCGCAAAGCGATTTCGCCGTCACCTTCCTTGACCGCTACGGCAACGAAATCGGCCATCGCGGCATCATTCACGAAGATTCCGTGCCGATCGACGAATTGCCGGATCATCTGATCAAGGCTGTGCTCGCAACGGAAGACCGGCGCTTCTTCGACCACTACGGCATCGATTTTCTCGGGCTCGCCCGCGCCATGACCGAGAATGCACGCGCCGGCGGTGTCGTCCAGGGCGGCTCGACGCTGACGCAGCAGCTCGCCAAGAACCTGTTCCTGTCGAACGAGCGCACGATCGAGCGCAAGATCAAGGAAGCGTTTCTGGCCATCTGGCTCGAATCCAACCTTTCGAAGAAAGAGATCCTGCGGCTCTACCTCGACCGCGCCTATATGGGCGGCGGGACGTTTGGTGCTGCGGCAGCGGCGCAGTTTTATTTCGGCAAGGCGATCACCGACGTCAACCTGGCGGAATCCGCCATGCTCGCCGGCCTCTTCAAGGCACCGGCGCGCTACGCCCCGCACGTCAACCTGCCGGCCGCCCGCGGCCGCGCCAACGAGGTTTTGACAAACCTCGTCCAGGGCGGGCTGATGACTGAGGGCCAAGTGATTGCGGCACGTCTCAACCCGGCAACCGTCATCGATCGCGCCCAGGTGAAGGCGCCCGACTTCTTCCTCGACTGGGCGTTTGACGAAGTGCAGCGCATCGCCCGGCCATTTGCCCAGCATTCACTCATCGTGCGCACCACCATCGACATGGGGCTGCAGAATGCGGCCGAGGATTCGGTCGAGTCCAGCCTTCGGCAATATGGCGAGAGCTTCCATGTGAAGCAGGGCGCACTGGTGATGGTCGAAAACGGAGGTCCTGTCAGGGCGATGGTCGGCGGCCGCGACTATGGCGAGAGCCAGTTCAACCGCGCCACGCGGGCGCTGCGCCAACCGGGGTCTTCCTTCAAGGTCTACACCTACGCGGCGGCCATGGAAAAAGGCATGACGCCGGAGACCATCGTCGTCGACGCACCGATCACCTGGCGCGGATGGTCACCGCAGAATTACGGCCGCAGCTATGCCGGCCGCATCACCATCCTGACGGCGATCGCTAGGTCGATCAACTCGATCCCGGTGCGCCTCGCCAAGGACAAGCTCGGCACGGAGCTGATCGCGCAGACCGCCAAGAACATGGGCATCGAAACGCCACTGCGCACCGACAAGACGATGCCGCTCGGCACCTCCGAAGTGACGGTACTCGACCAGGCGACGGCCTATGCCGTGTTCCCAGCCGGCGGCCTACAATCACGCCGCCACGGCATCAGCCAGATCCTGAATTATGATGGCGACATCCTCTACGACTTTTCCCGCGACGAACCGCCGGCCAGACGCATCCTTTCCGAGCAGGCCAACGCATCGATGAATTCGATGCTGACGCAGATCCCGGTGATCGGCACGGCACGCAAGGCGGCCCTCGACAACGGCATCGTTACCGGCGGCAAGACCGGCACCACCCAGGCCTATCGCGACGCCTGGTTCGTCGGTTTTACCGGTGACTACACGACGGCGGTCTGGTTCGGAAACGACGACTATACTTCGACCAACAACATGACCGGCGGTTCGCTGCCGGCAATGACCTTCAAGCGGCTGATGGATTATGCCGAACAGGGCATCGAGCACCGCCAGATACCGGGGATAACGTCCCCTGCGCCTGCACCGAGCAAGCAACCGGAGGTCGCCAATGCCAAGCCGGATGAAAATGCCCTGCCGCCGCTGGTGCGGCCGCGGTCGCTATCGGCAGACGTGACACGGCTCCTGCGTTCGGTGGGCGATACCTTCGAAAAGGCCCCCGCCTTGAAGGCGCCGGAAAGGAGCGGCGGCAAAGTCGCCGTACTCGGCGCCGCCGACGGCGGGTCCTCCCAACAGGCTCTCCCGAATGCCGCCAGCAATTGAACGCGCTCGAAACCTTGAATTGAACGGCCGGATCGATACCGGTTGCCAGGTCGGCGCGATGATCGCCGTTGCGTCGCGCGCCCGTTTGGGCGAGACATGGGCTGCGCGGCGCATTGCGCCTATGCATAACCATATTCGATAGAGCCGCCCTTGTTCCGAATTCCCCTCCTCGTCGCCCTTGCCCTTGCCATCGCCTTCGGCGGCGGCATCGCTTCAGCCGTCTGGGCGCTGAAGGCGACGGTCGGTTTCGGCTCGATCTCGATCGGCCCGTGGGTCGCCTTCCCCGAAGCACAGACCGAGAATGCCGACCCCTATGCCAAGGCACATCGCGCCCGGGCCGGCGAACTGCTCTATGGCGGCGCCGAAGGGCTGATGTTCATGGCACAGGTCGACGACAGGGGCGAGAAGCTGTCGGCCGCCTGCTCCTACGATGTCTCGGGGCTGACGCCGCAGGCGCGATTCTGGACGCTCTATGCAGCGAATGCCGATGGCGTGCCGCTGCGCCCCGGCTCGGATCTGCCTTCGGCGATCAACTCGTGGACGGTGCTGCGCGCCGAAGACAGTTCCTTCACCATCCATGTCTCGCCGAACGCCAAGCCGGACAACTGGGTAGCGTTACGGCATTCCGGAACCTTCCGGCTGGTCCTGACGCTGCTCGATACCCCGACGGCAGGTTCCTCCGGCCTTATCGATCTCGCCATGCCGAAAATCGTGAAAACGGGATGCGGCGATGCGTAGTGTTCTGTTCGCTTCCATCCTTGGTCTCGTGGGCGCAGCACTGCTGCATATCATCATCGTGCTGGTGCTGCCGCAATTTACCGGTCGCGACGCCTATACGCGCGTTCTCGGTCTTCTCGAGATGGACAGCTTCTTTTCTTTGACGAGTACCCCTGGACCGACCGGCCTCAGCAACGACGACCCTTATCTCCGCACGGCCGTCTGCAGCTTTTCGATCACCGACGGTCCGGCGCGGTTCCTCGCCAGAGGCGCGATACCTTTCTGGTCGCTTGCGGTTTTCGACAGCGCATCGAATGAGGTCTTCAGCATGAACGACCACACCGCCGTCAACGGCAGGCTCGACCTCGTGGTTGCGACGCCGATCCAGCTGGTGGAACTGCGCAAGACGCCGCCGGAAGCTCTGGCACAATCGATCATGGTGGAGATGAAGGAAGAGGATGGCTATGCGGTGCTGCGCGCCATGGCGCCGCTCGACAGCTTCGAGGATCAGGTCCGGAACTTCCTGGCGGAATCACGCTGCGAGCCGTTCCGTCGTTAGTCAGCGCAGTCCCTCGGACAGGGTACGCGGCCTTCAGCCTTGCCGTTCCTATCTCGATGTCGTGGAGAAGATGAACGCGACCGCAAGGGGCGGAGCGTTGTTGGCACAAGCAAAGCCGTGCGCAGGCCGGCCGATGCAGCCGACACATGGGCGGTGGATATAACTACTGCTTCTTGATCCGACGTCCGTCGGGCGCGGTTGGCTGCGGATCGCGGCCATCGAGACGCTCGTAGCGGATTCCGGTAAACAGAAGCACTTTTGCTCCGCCCGATATGGCCGGAGGTCTGCGTGGTGGCATTTGGACCTTGTGGTCCTGCATTCTGATCACGTCTGCCATGCTCGTCTCCATATAGGCTTGAGACGGATGAACTACCGTACAGATTTCACCCTGCCCTTTCGGGGCCAGCGCATTTTCCCGGGCAGTGCCCGGACAGGCGCGCTTTTCTCATCTTCTCCTTCTTCCGGTCGCCCGGAGGTTGCTGCTTGCTCAAGTGGTACAGACCAATCATAGACGGTCCGCTTCGATTGAGCCATAGGCTGGTTAACAGATGGTTAACGCCGCATCTGCACCCCTAACCTGTGGGAGTATGTCCCCCGGAAAAACAAAACACTGTATCCGGGGTAACAGCTTCGGGCGGAACGGGAATGGCTAGCGCCTGGACAACAGTCCAAACAGGAAGGAAACGCCGGCAACGGTCAGAAGCGTCGAAATCGGCTCTTCACGGACGCGCTCTCGCACCCGCTCGGTCATCAACTCCGCTTCGCTCTGAACAACCGCTTTTGCACCGGACCCGATCGCCGACACGCTATCGGTCAGCCGGGCAATCTCGGCGCGCAACTCGGCAATCTGCGCTTCCAACTCGACGCGAGCAGCCGATGCTTCGACTTCACTCTCGACCGTGTCACGCACCGCCTGCAGTTTCTTTTCTACCATTGCAACGCTCCTTCTCTTGCCCGCTTTCAACGCATCGCAACGGCAATGGTTCCGACCGAGAGCAGCGAAAATCCGAACGCCAACGAAAAACGGGCGGCCCTTGGGCCGCCCGTCCGAAAGCTGGGCGCATCGCCCACCACTCGCATCACTCCACGCAGGATGGGTCCATCGCCTGGCATCGAATCAATGGAACCGGGCGAGCGCCGCCGTAACCATCTTCGAAGTCCTCGCGCACGCGGGTGCCATCGCGGTCCCGTTGACGTTCCCAGTCGCGGCGGTCATCGCCGCCTGCCTGATCGTCCCAGCGCTCGCCGTCTCTGCGGTTACGCTCCCAGTCCTGCCGGGTGCGGTCGCGTTCCCACTCGCGGCGATCGCGGTCACGCTGACGTTCCCAGTCCCGCGGGCGACGGTTGTCGTCGACCCAATCCGGCCCACGACGCCACCGGTCACGGTCGCGATAGAAGTCACGGCCGCGATAGTTGCGGTCCCAGTAGCGATCGAATTGGAAGACCACCGTCGGGATACCGAGCGGGCGGTAATATTGCGGTTCGACATAGACCCTGTTGCGACGATAATCCGCCTGCACATAGCGTCCGGCGACCCAGCCGCGGCCGCCAAAGAAGGAAACGTCACACCAGGGCAGATCGGCAAGACAGCCGTGGATTTCGACGGCTTCTCCGGCCGGGATCAACGACACTGCCGGATAGCGCGTGCTCGGACCGGACCGCATATTGACGTTGGCGGTTGCAAACCCCTCTGCCGCCTCGGCAATCGCCGGCGCCAGGAAAAGCGCGCATATGGCCGCTGCGCGCAACACTATTTTCTTCACAGTAAGCTTTCTCCCATCGGAAGGCCCCTCTTCACTAAGCCCTCTTGCGTCGGCGGGCGTCCGGAACCCTTCACCGTCACCGCGATCACTTAAAGCCGCTTGTGGATTTTTTAAGGCTGGAAACGATCGAGCCCACAGGAAGCAGGGCTTTGCGATAGAAAGCGCACAAAATCACCAGCCGCTCGCACGCCGCAAGCCTGAATAAAGCCCCAACGTCCATAGTTAACAGTACGCTAACGCTTTTCTTTTATTTTTAGTGACGTGTGCCGTTCCGGATCGCCGGCAATGGCGATCATGTTTTGCGTGCAAGGATTTATCGTGACGGATCGCTTTCGTGAGTTGGAAAGGCCACAGACGGGCCGCTTGAAGGACGTCGTCCTGATGGCAACCGTCAGCGGTTTCGAAAGCCTGCGGATCCCTCGCAAGTCCGACATGAAGCAATTTTCCGAATTGTTCGAGCCGCTGTTCCTCGGCTCCAGCAGCGAAGCGCGCCGTCAGGCCGCCGCCGCGCTGTCGCAGTGCCCCCATGTTCCGGAGCCGGTCGCAGCCCTGATCGGCAGCATGCCGATCTCGATCGCCGCCATTTTCCTGACCCGTTCGCAGGCCCTGTCGGATCGAACGCTTATCGGCATCATCCGCCAGCAGGGAGCGGCCCACGCCGGTGCAATCGCCCGCCGCACCGCTCTGTCGCCTTCCGTGATCGATGCCCTGGTCGAGCACCACAACCCCGCCGGCCTTTCCGCCCGCCCGGACGTGCGGCAACAGACAGTCGCTGCGCCTTCAACGCTGGCCGAGCCGGATGTCGATGCTGCAAGGGCCGCGCGCGAGGAAACCTTGCGCACCGAAATCAAGACACTTGCCCGTGTCGCGGCGCACGAGGCGGCTGCCGCCGCATCTACCATTATACCGATCAGCACTACGCTAAGCGCCCTCCTGGTGCGCTTTGCCCGCAGCGGCGAGATCATCCTGTTTTCGCGTGCGCTGGCGACGGCGCTCGATGCCGGAGGGCACCTGGTCGAGCGCATTCTTCTCGACGTTTCCGGCCAACAGCTGGCGACGAGCCTGATCGCCCTATCGCTGCCGACCGACGATCTCACCTTCGTGCTGCAGTCGCTTTATCCGCACCTCGCCGAACGCATCGGCGGCACCACGCGCGCTGAAGCCTTGACCGGCGCCATGGACCCGACATCGAGCCGCGAACAGCTTGACGCCTGGCTGCAATCCGAGGAACGGGACGCGCCCGCGGCACGGCACCAGCCCTATCTTGCGGATGACCATGCCAATGATGCGTGCCAGCTGACCGTCCGCAAGGTAGCCGGGGCCGCCGGCGGCGCCAAGCCGCAACGGGTGTTCGGCCGCCGTTAGAGCGTTTCCGATTTAGACGGAACCGAACAAACGCTCTATCTCTTTGTTTTTACGCATTTCCTGACGGAAAACCGCTTCGCACTTTTCCTGGAAATGCTCTAGTCCTGGTCACGACCGAGCCGGCCCAGCTCTCACATATGGTTCAAGAGTGGTTTGCGCCGTCTTCCGGCACGACATCGAACAGGTCGGCGCGATCGTCCAGCTCGATCTCGACGATCCAGCAATCCGGATCGAAACGGATTTCACGGGAGAGTGCATCATCCACGGCGTCGCCATCGCGATCCTTCAAGCGGATCTCGAACTTGCGACCGATATTGGCGTCGTCATCGAAGAAGTTCTGCGGCGCCGGTGCAAACAGCGTTTCGGTACCCATCCGCGTGCGTTGACGAATAAAGATCGCGCCAGCGTCCTCCGCCCCCTTGCGCAGGATAGCTGCGTACCCACCGAGCGCAAAGGCGCGGCGCAGCAACGCGGAGACGAAAATGTGGGATTTGAGACGCATGGACATGCCTGTACACGGGCGGAGCCAGGCATGCAAATTGGCTGCCGCGACAAGAATGTGTTCAACGGATGGGAGACGCGCCCGTGAGAAGGTCCCTCAAAGCGCGCCGATCTCCTTGAGCTTCTTCAGCACTTTGGCATTGGGCTCACCGGTCTGCGGCAACCGGTAGTGCTTCTCGAAATGGCGAATCGCTGCACGCGTCTGGTCCCCCGCAACGCCGTCGACGACGATGTCGGCATAGGCGAGGTTGCTTAAGCCCTTCTGGATGTCCAGGACCAGCTCGCTCGACACCGGGATCTCGGCACGCGGAATCAGCATCTTGTCGGTCTCGGCCGAGCGGATGGCTGCGGCGACAGGGTCGACATCGGCAACTGCACGTTTCGGATCGGCGTAGGGCCGGCTTGCCGGCAGTGCCGCGGCCATCTTCTGGCCAGATGTCGTGCGCAGGGCGCGCAGCAGTTCGGCGCTCACGGCGCCTGTCTCGGTGCGTCCGGCCTGCTTCTCAAATCGCAGGATTGCGGCTGACGTGCGCGGGCCTGTGCGTCCATCCGGCACGCCATCATAAAGGCCGATGCGGTTCAGTTCCTTCTGGATATCGGCGACCAGTGGTGACGCGGACGTCTCCGGCACCGAGGCGACACGTTCGGGCGACGGCTTTTCGGCAGGCGCCTCAGACGGGACCGCCGCGATCACCTCCTCGACGTTTTCCGTCGCCTTGTCGTCCTCGCGCTTGATGACGAAGGTGGTGACGTTGCGCGGCTCGATCTCGGCGCCCTTGGCGACGGCGATGCGCTCGGCGGTCTCTGGACTGACAAGCGGCACGCGGGTGCGAAGCAACGGCGATGGATGGGCGCCATGCTGGTACCACATGGCGTTTGCAGCAACGAAGGAGAAGACCACAACAAAGGCAGCCGAACCGCCGGCACTCAACGGGTGCCGGGCCGCCAGCCGTCCAGCAAGCGCAACCCCGCGGCCGGCGAGAGCCAGCCCACGCATGGCAAGGCCTGGCGCGGAACGCGCCGCCTTCTTGCGATCAGGCTGTTTTCGCTTGCGCGGCGCCATATCCCCGTTCCTCGTTCAAACCCGTCCTTTCGAATCGGTCGCCATCGGCAACCGCCTGCGTGTCACTATCTCTCAGCCGCGGCGGAAATTCGACGGTCACGGCCGAGCGCGGTTCCTCGCGATTGGCCTCGACGATGCCGGACCCGTCGCTGGGCAGCGTAACAGTGATGACTGTGCCTTCGCGCTCGCGGCTGCGGATCGCGACCTCGCCGCCGTGAAGCGCCACGAGGCCCTTGACCAGCGAGAGACCGAGACCGGTGCCCTCGTAACGGCGGGTGTAGTCGTTCTGGATCTGGACGAAGGGTTGCCCCAACATCTGCAATTTGTCGGCGGCGATGCCGATGCCGGTGTCGCTGACGGTCAGCTTCAAGGCCGGACCGTCAAGCTCGGCGTCGATCGTCACCATGCCGCCGTGGTCGGTGAACTTGATGGCGTTTCCGACAAGGTTGATCAGAACCTGCTGGAAGGCGCGTTGGTCGGCATTGATCTCGCCGACACTGCGGGTCACGCGGCTCGCCAGCTTGACGCCCTTTTCCTGGGCCTGATGCGACAGCATCGCTTCGCAGGCCGCGACCGCCTCGGCCACGCGGAAGGGCTCGGGAACCAGCTCGTAGCGGCCCGCTTCGATCTTGCTCATGTCGAGCATCGTATTGACGACCGACAGAAGGTGCTCGCCCGACTTGTGGATCAGGCTGACATATTCGCGCTGGCGGTCGTTTTCGAGCTTGCCGAAATACTCGCCCGTCAGCACGTCGGAGAAGCCGAGGATGGCGTTGAGCGGCGTGCGCAGTTCATGGCTGACGGCGGCAAGGAAACGGGTCTTGGCATCGTTGGCCGATTCCGCTTCTGCGGTTCTCGCCGCAGCTTCGACGCGCAGCCGTGCTTCCTGCGATACATCGCGCGACTGTGCCAGGATCGCCGTCAGACCGCCGTTGCGGTCGAGAAGCGGTGCGAGTTCGCAGCACATATGGACGAATTGTTCGCCTTCAGCCGGCAGCGACCGGCGCTCGATGCGAATGTTGACGGTCGCCCGCTCGCCGCCCTGGCGCAGAATATCGATCGCGCTCAGGAAGGTGATGCGATCGGAGACGTGGATCTGCTCGATGAAGCCGCGGCCGCCCGGGTCGCGCATCAGGGTCAGATGCTCGGCCGAGTCACGGCCGTGAATGGAGAGAACATTGCCGCGCAGATCGTGCACGGTGACAAGACCGGCAAAAAGGTCGTAGGCGGCCGAAAGATCCGGAAGATCTGGTACAGCCGGCTCGAGCGTTTCCGAGGCCTGGTTGCCGCGTCCACGAGCAATGGCGGTAGCAGCGGCCAGCAGCGAGGCGGACGCCCAAAGAGCGGTCCCAAGCGGCAATGCGGAGGAAACGGGCATGGCGAGCGCAAGCGCCAGCGGTACTGCCGGAAGTGCTGTCAGGGAGACGGCAGCGACCGTACGCAGACGCTTGAGGTCCCGACGGCCAATGGCGGAGCCAGCCTCGCGGCGGGGCAACCACAGGGCAGCGGCCTCGTCCACGCGGGACGTCCATCTGCCAGCCATGTCACGCAATACGCTCACGCCTTACCCTGCCACATTTGTTGTTCTTGCGAGACTGAGCGTGACCGATTTCCGCTTCATGCGGGCCGCCATTCGAACTGCCTCGTGACATGTCGGAATCTCGCATCCCCGGCTTAATGAAAGAATAAACGGGACTGTCCCGGAACGGCGCCAAATGCCTGAAAAATCCCGTTTTGAGGCAATTCGGGCGACCTTCATTTCTTGTGGTTAACGGGGCGTAAGCAACGGATTTCCGTGCATTTTCCGCCTCACGTTAAGGATTTGGGCAGGGCGCCCCGGTGCCGTTGCCCACGCTTTCGGCCTTTGCCGGCGGCCCGCCGCCATGAACCTTAACGGCGAAAGCTAAAATGCGACACAAATGCCCGGCAAATCCTCAAAATCGGGAATTTCATTAAAATTCGAAACAAATGCTGCGGGTTTTTGAAAAGCGGTCTTGTGATTCCCTGCCTAATGTCAGTCTCAACAAAGGGCCGGGCGACGAAAGACGGCGGTCCTCATGCAAACGACGGCGGGCGTGAACGGGTATCAGGGGATACTGCGGCGCTCCAGGATGCCGAAAGCAGTAAAACCGGCTAGAAGACCGGCGGGCGCGGCAGCCGAATATAGGATGGGCAGAACATGTGGTTTCTCATCAAGGCGACATTCTGGTTTTCGATGGTGCTGGTGCTGCTGCCGTTCCTCGATCCGTCGAGCGCGCAGAAGCTGGAGCACGGACCGAAGGTCGAGCTCGGCGATACCTTCTCGGCCGCCAATGAGGCATTCCAGTATATCAGCGCCATCTGCATCCAGAAGCCGGAGGTCTGCGAGAAGGGTGCTGAAACCTTCGTCGCACTTGGCCATCGGGCCCGGGAAGGCGCCCGTATCGCCTATGAATTCCTTGACACCCAGTTTGCCGAAACCGATGCGATCAAGCCCGATGCCAAGGTAACGACCGGCACTGTCGGTCAGGCGACCGAGGCTGCCGCCACGCTGGTGGCGCCGGTCGAACAGACCGCTGCGGAGACGGCTCCGGTGTTCAAGCGTACGCCGGTTCCGGAAAAGCGCCTCGACCCGAAGGCGTCCCTCGCCAAGTAAACATTTCTTGCCGTGGCAGCAGGTCCGCGCGACCGCCGCCGAGCCATCCTTTGACACTGCCTGACTTGCCGCCTTCTTGCGGCCGCCGCGAGGATCCCATCCCCTCGCGGCGTTTTCTTTTTTCGGTTTGCAACCGAGGGGCGGTCCAGCAACAGGTCCGCACAAGACATGGCTGTTTAGGTCCCCGCACATTCAGCGGAGACTGCCCCGATGCAGATATACGGGTTCTTTTCAAATGCGAGCGCAACGCGTGTCCCCGCGGCCGGATCGCAAGCGGGCACCGACGTGGCGCCGCTGGAGCAAAAGAGCAGATCTTCCCTTCTCAATCTTTTGCGTACGGACGATGAGACCGCCGCCAACCGCAAGGCCATTGCCAAGAAGAAATTGGACGAGTTGAAGGAGCAGATGCAGATGCTGCGGTTCTGGGCCTCGGACCCGGAGACGCTTGCAAGGCTTGCAAAACAGTTGGCCCAGCAGCTTGGCGCGGCCGCACAGCAATTCGCCGGTGGCGGCTCGTCCGGCCTGGCCGGTGGCGGCACGGCGGCCGGTGCCGCATCCGCAGCAACAACGGTTGCATCGGCGGCGATGGAAGTGAATGCCGACGAGATGGCGAATGCCGGCGGCGAAGAAGGCAACAGCGCCGACAAGACAGAGCCATCGTCCCTTGCCGAACGCGCCTACCGCGAATTCAGCTCCGGGAGTTCGGAGGAAAACTCCGATGCGAGGACGGTTGCAGAGTTCAAGGCACTTGCCGAACAGCTCAAGCAATTGCTGAGGAGAGCGGAGCAGGATCTGCGCGCTGAGGGCGCTGGCAGCGACGCGGACGACGCCAGGAAAGCAAGCGCCTCCCTCACCACCTCGATTGCATCTCTGGATTCAACAGTCGGCGCGGCTGCCGGTGCCATCGCAATTCCTACAAGCGTTTCGATCTAGCGCTACTGCATGTTTCCTTAAATCCCATTCGATTTGAGGATAACAACAGGCAGCAATTCAAAGTGCTACAGCGACCTTTGCGCGTCTAATAAGACGCGCGGCGCTGTAGATCCTCGCCCGAATCGAACTCTGATGCGTCCGAGTTGGCAATTCGCGGTTCTCATCTGTGCTACCATCACCTATATGAGGGTCACAACGATCCCGGCACCGTAAGGACTGCTGGGGATCGGAGCAGAGGCACTGACCTCGGGCGGACAAGCGCGCCGCCTGACGGTGTCGACAAACGGACCGGACCATGACCACGCTTGACCAGATCATCGACGACTTCGCCTTCCTGGACGAATGGGAGGATCGCTACCGCTATGTGATCGAACTCGGCAAGGCCCTGCCCGAGATGCCGGACGCCAAGCGCACCAGTGAGAACAAGGTGCAAGGCTGCGCCAGCCAGGTCTGGCTCGCCACCCAGGCGACCGGCGACCCGGAAGATCCGGTATTGCTCTTCGAAGGCGAGTCCGACGCCCACATCGTGCGCGGACTGGTCGCCATTGTGCTTACGATCTATTCCGGCAAGCGTGCCTCCGAGATTTCCAGGCTGGATGCCATCGTTACTTTCAGCAAGATCGGCCTGATCGAACATCTGTCGACGCAACGGGCGAACGGCCTGCGCTCGATGATCCGGCGGATCAAGAACGAAGCCGAGACCCGCCTCGCCGCCTGAGATCGCGGCCGTCCCCATGCATTCACACAATCGCCGAACTTGCGCGAATGTGAGCGTCGCCCGGCACCACAAGCGTTGCGCGACGCAGCCATTTTGACGCTGACAATGCCTGAGGATCCGTGCCGGCCAATCGCTACCGGCCGAATGCCTGGCGAACAGCTATTCACCCCGCTCCGCTTGTGCGGTGAACGCAGATGACACCAGGCGCTCGATCGTCTCTATGAACGCATCGAAATCGGCAGCATCCCGTCGATCCTCGATGACGGAGCAGGCATGCCGGACGGTCGTCCGGTCTCGCTCGAAAGCGTTGGCGATATCGCCTTGCGATATTTGCAGGACGACATGGCAGACATACATGGCGATCTGGCGCACATGGCATTTGGCGCGTCTCCTATCACGAAGAAGCGGTATCCGGTCTGCGGCAAGATGCACCGCTTCGGCCGTCAGATTTTGCACGAGGCGGCAGGTCAACCGCGTCGACATCTCACGCGCGCCGCCCTGCCCGCGCTTCACTGCAGCAACCTGCCCTGCCGTCAACGCGGCCGTCTTGAGATGATGGACCGTCCCGGATGAAAATTCGTTTCGGCCGTCGGCTTCGATAAAGGACATATGAAAACCCCTTCAATAGGAATTAATTCATATATCCATTTCTCGGGAGGGGAATAAGGAAATTTTTTGCACACTTTCCCGCCCCTTTTGCGTCCAGTTGCAGCTACAGCCTACTGCATGTTTCCTTAAATCGTATCCGATTCAAGGATAAGAACATGCAGCAATTCAAAGTGCCACAGCGACCTTTGCGCGTCTAATAAGACGCGCGGCGCTGTAGCGTCGCGAATAGGCACATTTTCCCAAGCTGAAAAACACAAAGGCCGGGCGACAGCCCGGCCTTTGTGTGTTCAGTTACGCTCCGCCCCTCGAACCAGACCGGCGCAGGGCGCGGTCGTGGCGATGGGCGGCAGGTCAGCTTACTTGCCGCGACGCTTGCGACGCTGGCCGAGACCCATTTCCTTGGCGAGCCGCGAACGTGCTTCGGCATAGGCAGGAGCAACCATCGGGTAGTCGGTCGGCAGATCCCACTTCTCGCGATATTCTTCCGGCGACAGGCTGTGATGCGTCATCAGGTGGCGCTTCAGCGACTTGAAGGTACCGCCGCATTCCAGGCAGGTGATCTGATCGTCCTGCACGGATTTGCGGACCGATACGGCCGGCTTCGGTTTTTCAACGGGGACCACGACCGGCGTAGGTGCCGCCGTGTTGTTGAGAGCCAAATGGACGTCGGCGATCAGCGTGGAGAGCTCGGCAGCCGGAACGACATGGTTGCTGACGTAAGCGGACACGATCTCAGCCGTCAGCTCAACCAGAAGTTCATGGCTCGCGCCAAGCGTTGTTTCAGTCATTTCTTTCTCCTATCGGAATACAGCACAAGCCCGAAACATGTTTCAGGGAGAGGAATACGTGCAAATGCCGTCGGGAAGCCTTCGCTGCCTTGGGATAGACCATCAATCGTACAGCAAGGACAAATTCTTGCCGCAATATCAAGAGTTGGAATTTTGATCACGAAACCTATTGCCGAGTCGCTGGAACAACCAACCTCTCAAAGCAACAGCCAATATTCACAACTCAAGCTGGAATTTCAGCTCTAAGTATTTTCCACAACGACACTTTACATTTACTCGATTAACATTGATCAGCGAAAATTCCAAACATAAATTTGCCCGCCGCTAGCAACTTTATTTCGAAATTGCTGACGCGGCGGCGCTCTATCGGAATGTTCTGAAATACAAAATCAGAAACGTTGCCGTTCAATGCCGGCGCGGCTCTTCCTTTTGCGGAAGCTGATCTATGACCGACTGTTTCGCCAGCCTGTAACCCGCCTGATGAGCAGCCTTTGCCAAGAGATGGGCAGAAATCGGAGCGGTCAGTACGAAGAAGAAGAAGCCCGCCAGCGCCCGAAACAATATTGCCACGTCGAGCGAGTGCAGTCCCGCGGCCAGAAGCAGCAGGCCCGAACCGACGGTGCCCGCCTTGGAGGCCGCATGCATGCGGGTGTAGAGGTCGGGAAAGCGCACGATGCCGATTGCCGCCAGCAGGGAAAAGGTGGCGCCGCCGACAAGCAGGACAGCAACAGAAAGCGTAATGATGGCCTCAAACATCGGTTCTATCAGCGTCCCCCTTTGCGTTTGCGTCGGGCAACTTTCGCCTGCGGCGTCCGACCTCGCTTTCCGGCACCGGCCGCAGCCTGCTCCGGGCTCGCCTTCTCCGGCGAGAGACCGCGCGCCAGAACAAAGCGGGCAAAGGCGACGGTTGCGAGAAAGCCGACCAGTCCAAGGGCGATGGCGATATCGATATAGAGATTGAAGCCGGTGCGGATGGCAACGACCGCAATCAGGCCTATGGCGATCGCCACGAGCATATCGAGGCCCAGGACCCGATCGGGCAGTGTTGGGCCGCGGATGATGCGCCACACGGTCACCAGCAGCGCCAGTGACAAGAGCGCGAGCGCGAAGACGGTGGCGCCGCTGAGTATCTGCTCCGGCATCGTCATTCGAAGGCCTCCTTGATCCGACGCTCGAAGCCGTTGGCAAGATCGCGCCTGAGGCCACCGGGGTCCGCACAATCAAGCGCGTGCACATAGAGGGTCTTGCGATCCTCGGAGACGTCGACCGAAAGCGTGCCGGGCGTCAGCGTGATCAGGTTGGCAAGCAACGCAATCTCGAAGTCGCTCTTGATCGTCAGCGGGTAGGAGAAGATGCCCGGCTTCAGCCGCATTTTCGGCTGAACGACCAAGAGAGCGACCTTGGTCGCCGAGACTGCCAGCTCTTTGAAGAACAATGCGGTCAGCAGCAGGATCTTCAGCGGTCGAACCGGATAGGCAACAGGCTGCAATTCGCGCCGGATCAGCCACAGGGATAGCGCGCCGACTGCAAAGCCGAGCAACAGGTTCGGCACGCTGAGACTGCCGCTGATTGCAGCCCAGATCGCAGTGAAGATCAGATTGATCCAAAGGAACTTGATCATCGGGCGGCTCCCGGGAAGACCGAGTTCAGATAGCTCGACGGTTCCGAAAGCCCGGCGGCAGCATTCTGGATCGTTGCAAGCAGCGGCTCGGGATAAAGGCCGATCGCGAGCGTCAGCATCGTCAGCGCCGCAAGCGGCAGAAGAATGGCGGCCGGGATCTGCGTCTCGGCCGTTGCCGCCTGCCCGTCTGCCGTGTCCCGCCAATAGGCAAGCAGGAAGAAACGACCGGTGGCGATCGTCGTGAGGAAACCGGTGACGAGCAGCACTGCGGCAAGCCACCAGGCGCCAATGTCGAGTGCGGCCTTGACCAGCATGACCTTCGGCCAGAAGCCCGAGAACGGCGGCAGGCCGGACACGGCAAAGGCAAGCATCAGGCTGATCGCAGCGAAACCGACATGGCGGCGGTAAAGACCGGCAAGCGAGGACAACGAGAAGCTGCCGCCGAGTTTCGCTGCCACGCCGGAAGCAAAGTAAAGCGCCGTCATCACAAGCATCGAATGCAGCGCATAGAAGATCGCGCCGCCGATGCCACCCGGCCCGCCAACGGCGATGCCGGCGAGGATCGAGCCGATGCCGGAGATCACGAGATAACCGAGCATGCGACGGAAATCCGACTGCGCCAGCGCCCCGAACACACCGACCAGCATCGTCAGGGCGCCGACCGCCGCGATGACGAAACTGAGTTCTTCCCGTTCCAACGGCAACAGCATCACCGTCACACGGATCAGAGCGTAGATCCCGACCTTGGTCAGCAGACCAGCAAAGAGCGCGGACACGACGACACGCGGCGTATGATAGGACGCCGGGAGCCAGAAATTGACGGGGAATGCCGCAGCCTTCATGCCGAAGGCCAAAAGGAACAAGGCCGTCAGCGTCATCAGCGGCGCGGTGCCGCGCAGGCCCTCCGCCTTGCGGGCAATATCGGCCATGTTGAGCGTGCCGAAGCTTGCGTAGAGATAACCGGTGGTGATCAGGAAAAGCGTCGTCGCGACGAGGTTGAGGAAACCGTATTTCACCGCGCCGTCGATCTGCTCGCGCTCGGAGCCGAGCACGATCAGGCCGAAGGACGAGATCAGCAGCACCTCGAACCAGACATAGAGATTGAAGACGTCGCCGGTCAGAAATGCACCGGAGACGCCCGCCATCAACAGCATCAGGAAGGGATAGAAGCCGTATCGCCGGCCGCTGTCGTTGATATCGGCAAGCGAGTAGATGCCGCCGGCAAGCGCGACGATGGAGGCCGCAAGCGCAAAGAGCGCGCCGGTCAGATCGACGGTAAAGGCTATCCCGAAAGGCGGCAGCCAGCGCCCCATGACCATCGTCACCGGGCCGCTGGCGATCACGTGTTGAAGCAGCAGCCCGTCGATCACCACCAGACCGGCAAGCCCGGCCACCGCGACGAACGGGTGCAGGCCGATCGGACGGCGCAGCATGACCAGCAGCGCGCCGATCGCCAGGCACCAGGCAACCGGAAGGATCACCAGCCAGTCGGCAGCCGCAACCGGCTCGAGAACGAGGGCAGCGGAGAGATCGGCGGGAGGTGAAGTCGAAACGGCCATGGGTCGGTCAGTATCCAAGCGGCGGAGCCGGCTCTTCTTCCGGCTCGGCGACGCGCATCTCGTCGGTGTTGTCGGTCGAAAGATCCTCGTAGGCGCGCCAGGCCAGGACCAGCAGGAAAGCAAAGAAAGAGAAGGAGATGACGATCGCCGTCAGGATGAGAGCCTGCGGCAGCGCATTCGCCGCCGGCCCTGCGAGCGTATCGGCGCCCTCCGGAATGACGGGCGGCACGCCGCGCGTCAACCGGCCACCGGTGAAGATCAAAAGGTTGACGGCATTGCCGAGGACCGCCACGCCCAAAAGAACGCGAATGATGTATTTCGACAGCAACAGGTAGATGGCAACGGTAAAGAAGATGCCGACGAGCAGCGCGAACCATGCCTCCATCATTCACCTCCCCGCTCTTCGAGCGACAGGGCGATCGAGCTGATGGCGCCGACGACGACGAGATAGACGCCACCATCGAACAGCATCACCGTCGACAGCGGCACCTCCACGCCAAGCAAGGAAGGATAGATCCAAAGCCCGGTCATGAACGGCACGCGCGCAGCCATCGAGATCAGGCCGGCGATGGTGGCAGCGAAGAGGCCGGCGCCGGCAATCGCCATCGGATGGAAATAAATGGCGCGACGTACCGTCTCCACGCCGCAGGCGATACCGTAGATCGCCAGCGCCGACACGGCGATCAGCCCGCCGATGAAGCCGCCACCCGGCTCGTTGTGGCCGCGCAACAGGACGAAGATCGAAAACAGCACCATCAGGCTGGTCAGAAACGGCGCAACGGCACGGAAGATCACCGATCTCATGCGCCGTCCTCCGCGTCCGGGTCATTATCGGCGATGCGCCGCAGCGAGCCGGCCCTGAGGCGAACGAGAGACAGGATGGCGAGACCCGTCACCATGACGACGGCAATCTCGCCGAGCGTATCAGTGCCGCGGAAATCGACGATGATGACGTTGACGACATTGGCGCCATGCGCAACCGTCTTCGAATAGAGATTGAAGAAATCGGTCAACGAGGCGTCGAAGGGCACGCCGGTCACCTTCAGCAGCATAAGCCCGAAACCGATGCCGCAGGCGAGCGCGATGGTGAAATCAGGAAGTCTCTGGCCGAGCGGCCGATGATCGGAGGGCGAGAGCCTCAACCGCGTCATCACCAGCGCAAGCACCACGACCGAAAGGGTCTCGATCATGAACTGGGTAAAGGCGAGATCCGGCGCACCGTAAAGCAGGAAGATGACGGCGACTGCAAAGCCCTGAATGCCGAGCGAGACGATCGCGGTCAGCCGGTCGGCGGCGAGAACGACAGCGAAGAGCCCGATGACGGCGATCGCCATGATCGCGAGCTCATGCAGCGGCACGTCGCCCGCAAAGAACGGTGCGCGCGGCAATTCGCCATAGTAGATCGGCGCGCCCAGGAGCACGGCGGCCACCAGCACGAAGGTCGCCGTCATATAGACTTCAAGGCGACCTGACTGCAGCCGGCGGGTCAGCGCGACGGAAAAGCGCACGAGGTTTCGCATGAACTGATCGAAACCGCGATCCGGCCCCCAGCCGATGTCACTCAGGATGGTCGCGATGAAGGCACGCAAGCGGGCGAGGTTGAGATAGCAGACAATGCCCAGAGCGATGGTGGCAAAGGACAACACCAGCGGCATGCCGATATCGGGGATCGCCGAGATCGTGATCTGCCTGGGCTCGCCGGCAATCGCCGTCGCCATCGGTGTCGACACAAGCTCGTGGGTGAGGTTGGACAACATGGCAGCCGACAGTCCCTTGGCAGCCAGGAGTGCAGGCCCGAGCCAGAGAAGCAGCGGCGCCTCATGCGGCGACTTCGGCGTTTCGATCTTTGCGCCGATGAAGGGCTTGAGCGCGACGGCGAAAGCGACGGCAAACATCAGCGCATTGCCGAGGATGGCAAGTGAAGCGAAAACCATCGCGCGCCGGTCAAAACTAGGCAGCGCGTAGTAGATCTCCTCCTTGGCGAGGAAACCGAAAAACGGCGGCAGGCCGCCCATGGAAAGTGCTGCGGCAAGTGCGATCACGAACGTCAGCAGCATGGCGGAGCGCAGTCCGCCGAGCTTTGTGACATCGCGCGTGCCGGTTTCGTGGTCGATAATGCCGGCGACCATGAACAGCGCGCCCTTGAACAGCGAATGCGCCACCAGATAGAGCGCCGCCGCCTCGATGGCATGCGGAAAACCGAGACCGGTCAGCATCACGAGCAGGCCGAGAGATGCCATGGTGGTGTAGGCGAGCATCAGCTTCAGGTCAGTCTGGCGACAAGCGAGAACCGCGCCGATGATGAGCGTGGTGCCGCCGAAGAGCGGCAACAGCATCTGCCATTCCGGCGTTCCGCCGAGCACCGGGTTGAGGCGCATCAACAGATAGACACCGGCCTTAACCATCGTTGCGGAATGCAGATAGGCCGAAACGGGTGTCGGCGCTTCCATCGCGTTGGGCAGCCAGAAATGGAACGGAAACTGGGCAGACTTGGTAAAGGCGCCACCGAGCACCAACAGCAACGCGGCGAGATAGAACGGGCTCTCGCGCATCTCCGGACCGAAAGACGTCAACAACGAAAGCTGGGTGACACCGGTGACATTCCAGATGATCAACAGGCCCGCGAGCAGAAACAGCCCGCCTCCCCCGGTGACCACCAACGCCTGCAGGGCGGCGCGCCGGGCGGCTTCGCGCGAATGGTCGAAGCCGATCAGCAGGAACGAGGTGATCGAGGTCAGCTCCCAGAAAACGAAGAGCATCAGGAAACTGTCGGACACGACGAGCCCGAGCATCGATCCCATGAACATCAGGATGAACGAGAAGAACCGCCCCTGCTGGGGGTGGCCCTTCAGGTAGCCCCCGGAATAGAGCACGATCAACGCGCCGATACCGGCAATCAAAAGCACGAAGGTCAGGGACAGGCCATCGATCAGCCAGGAGAAACTGACATTGAACGACGGAATCCACTCATAGCCGCCGGTGACGACTTCGCCACGAGAGACTTCCGGCCAAAAGCCCATGAAGTGCAGGACGATCGCGGCAGGAAAAAGCGCCAGGATCCAGGCCGCGTTATGCCCAAGGAGTCGGGTCAGGAGCGGCGCGACGAGTGCCGCGACGAAAGGGAGAGCAAGAGCCAGCAATGTCAGGGCCGCAACATCCATCGTCCGGGCCAGCTCCTTTGCGCTTTGATTGATTGATCGACGAACGAACGAACGAACACCCGACATAAAAGAAGGGTAAAGGCGCCTCAAGGGTAAATCGGGTAAAATCGACGTTATGCGCTGTTAAGTCCGGCAAATGCCCGGAAAATCTCCAGTTTTCTCGTGAGATTGGTGGTCACGTTTGACCGACAAGGCAAAATCATCCGATGCGACATCGCCTTGGCATACACGTCCGCACAACACCGGTCATCGCCGCCGATCGGCCTGCGCATGCGATTAAAGTGTTGTTAGCAACATCCAGTGGTATCGATGGCATGAAACGCGCTGTATCTGGTAATTCGTCGCGATTGGATGGTATCTCCGATATAAGATACGCAGCGGCACAGATGCCGACTTCGACCGAAGGCCAACGCCCTTTCCTCGATAAGTTGAAGATAGGCAAGCATTTGAATTTTCAGGGGCTTCAGCGCCATTTCATGCTTCCCGCCGGGCGTGGCATGCTGTAATTCAAAGTGCTACAGCGACCTTTGCGCGTCTAACAAGACGCGCGGCGCTGTAGATCGTTCGTTATCGCTGATTGACTGATGCACCGAATTGCACGGCGTTTCTCTTGAACCTGCGAGGTCTGGCTTGGAACGGTCTCACATTGTGGCGGTGACCAGTGTACTTGCGGCGCTGGGCGCCATCCTTCCGATCGTCGCCGCGTTCTATCTCTCCTGGTCAGTCGCCACCAGCAGAGAGGAGACCCGCCTCAGCCGCCTTGCCGAATATGCGATCATGCGTACCAATACGGCGTTCGGCGAAGCAACATCCGCGCTCAAGTCTGCCGACCAATTCAGCTTCACGCCCTGCTCCCAGCAACATATCGCGGCGATGCGCGCTCTGGTTGTCAACACGCGCTCCGTCGAGGATATCGGTTACTTCGAGGGCGATGCGCTCAAATGCTCCTCCTGGGGCAAGCCGGAAACGAGCGTCGGCCGCGGGCAAGTCGACTTCACCACAGCCAGCGGCATCGGCGTGTCGGCCCGGGTTCATCCGACGATCAGCAACGGTCGGGCGATGCTGGGATTCCGGTACCGATCCTACAGCGTGCTGACCGATCCGGCTCGGCTCGTCGACGTGCTCGCCACCCCGGATACGCGCCTTGCGATCGCCAGCGATACCGGCACCCTCGTCAGCGAATTGAACAACCCGGATGCATCGTTGATCAAGCGGCTGATCGAGCATACGCAGACCGGCACCGATGCGGACAATCTGTTTGCCACCGCGACCGGCTCCGGCTGGATTGCCATTGCAACATCGTCACGGGCGTTGCTGCTGAAAGATCTCGGCCGCGAACGGCTACTGCTCCTGCCGCTCGGCGCGATCGTCGCTGCGCTAATGGTCGGCCTCGTCTTCTGGCTGTCGCGGCGGCGTCTGTCGCCGCTCGGCGAACTCTCGATCGCCGTGCAACGCCGCGAATTCATCGTGCACTACCAGCCGCTCATCGAGATGAAGACCGGCATCTGCGTCGGCGCGGAAGCGCTGGTCCGTTGGCGCAGACCCGACGGTTCGCTGGTCAGGCCCGATACCTTTATCCCGCTCGCAGAGGAAAGCGGCCTGATCCAGGCCATTACCGATCAGGTCATCGGCGGGGTTATCAAGGATCTCGGGCCGGTCCTTGTCGCCGACCGCTCGCTACACATCGCCATCAATCTGTCGGCCGACGACATCAAGTCCGGGCGCGTCCTGCCGGTTATCCAGGCGGCGCTTGCAAACTCCGGCGTCCTCACCGAGCAGATCTGGCTCGAGGCGACCGAACGCGGTTTCATGGACGTGAAATCCGCCCGCGCAACGATCGAGGAAGCCCGTCGGCTCGGCCATTCGGTAGCGATCGACGATTTCGGCACCGGCTATTCCAGCCTGCAATATATCCAGGACCTGCCGCTCGACGCATTGAAGATCGACAAGTCGTTTATCGATACGGTGGGTCTCGTCTCGGCGACCAGCGCCGTTACTCCGCACATCATCGACATCGCCAAATCGCTGAACCTCTACATCGTCGCCGAAGGCATCGAACGACAGGAGCAGGCGGACTATCTGCTCGCGCGCGGCGTGCAATACGGCCAGGGCTGGCTCTATTCCAAGGCCCTACCAGCGCCCGAGTTCATCGCATTCTACAACGACAGCAAACGTGTTCACGGTGCCGGCCCAACCGTGATCCGACGAGATATTCCCGAGGTGCCGCCGGCCGTCGGCGGCGATTGAAAACGGCGCCCGGCCAGTCCACGATCAATCCGTTGCGATTGCGGCGCGAAGGCACGCTGATCGGCCAAACTGACGGTCGCGGTCACACGACGAGGCTGTCGAGATAGGCTGCAGCCTCGTTGGCGCCGATGCGCACCCATATCGGCACGCGAGCGTGATTTGCGGCGCGTCACCGCCGATCCTATATAGTCGCGAAAATCACAGGGAGATCTTCGATGAGAGACGCAAGGGCGGCGAAAGTGATCAAGAGCGAAGCGGAGTGGCGCGCGCAGTTGTCGCCCGAACAGTACCGCATCACCCGCGAGCACGGCACCGAGCGCCCTTTCACCGGCCCGTTCCTCGCCAACAAGAAGGCGGGCACCTATGAATGCGTCTGCTGCGGCCGGGCGCTGTTCCGCTCCGATACCAAGTTCGATTCCGGTTGCGGCTGGCCGAGCTATTTCGCGGCGATCGACGACGAGGCGATCCGCGAGATCGAGGACCGTTCGCACTTCATGGTGCGCACAGAAATCCGCTGCGCCGACTGCGATGCCCATCTCGGACACGTCTTTCCCGACGGCCCGCCGCCGACCGGTCTGCGCTACTGTCTCAATGGTCACGCGATGACGTTTACCGAGGATTGACGCAAACAGACGGAAGCATTCGCAAGCTCAGCGCTGTTCCAATAGAAACAGCTGTTCGTGCACGGATGTGCTATTGATAGTGAAACCGTCGAAGCAAGCCGGAAGGAGGTCCGCATGCGTCGCATTCTGGCTGCATTCGTTCTTCTGTTCTCGGCTGCTTGCCCGGCCGCGGCAGACAATGACTGGCACGCCTACGCCAATCCCCGCTTCGGCTATATTCTCGACATTCCGCCGGGCTTCGAAGTGCAAGGTGAAGCCGACAATGGCGACGGTGTCAGCTTTCATGCCAACGATAACGGCGCCACGCTCTCCGTTTTTGGCAGTGAACTTGTCGATGGCGATTTCGAGATCGACGTCAACGACCGCATGGCGACCGAGCGGGAAGACCAATGGCGGATTTCCTATTCACGCGTGACCTCAGCCTGGGCCAGTTTCTCGGGCGTACGCGGCGAGGAAGTGTTTTACACACGCGCCATCGCACTCTGCGACGGCAGCGCCGCCTATTTCCGTCTGCAGTACCGCAAGAGCCGGTTGACCAGCTTCGATGGCGTCATCTCGCGGATGGCGGAGGCTCTGAGGCCCTCGGAAGGCTGCCAGCAGACGCCAGTGGCGGCAGCCCCCGTAGCCGCCCCGAACTGAGCGCCCGGATTTTTTGATCAGGAAATCGCCGTGCCGCTCAGACAGCTGACGACGGCCGAATAATGCACTGCGGCGCCGGTGACGACGAAGGAATGCCAGATGGCGTTCTGGAACCGCAGCTTTTCCCAGACATGGAAAATCACGCCGGCGGAATAGATGATGCCGCCGATCAGGATCAGCACGAACGTTGTCGCCGAGAGTGCCGACAATAACGGCCCCACCGCAAGCACGCCGCTCCAGCCCATGGCGAGATAGAGCAGGATCGCAAGCCGGTCGAAGCGGCCGGGGAAGAGGCACTTGATCACCACGCCGAGGGTGGCGATCGCCCAGATGCCAATCAACATCGCAAACAGGAACGGATCCTCCCAGCCGCGCTGGAGGAAGGGCGTGTAGGTGGCGGCGATCAGCACGAAAATGGACGAGTGGTCGAAACGGCGCAGAAACCATTTGGTCCGCGAAACCGGGTAGAGGTTGTAGAGGAACGAAATCGACAAGGTTGCCAGCAGTCCCGCGCCATAGATCGCGGCGGCAGCAAGCTGGCCGGTCGTGCTCCAGAGCATCGCGTAAAAGATAAGTGCTGTTACGCCGACGAGGGCCGCTGCAAGGCCGACGCCGTGCACGATGCCATCGGCAATCAGTTCCGATCGATCGTAGTTCCACTTGACGCCGGCGAATTCCACTTTACCCCGCTTCCGACCTTCTTTCGCGCTCAGGCGGCGGTCGTCTTGCTTATTTGCCTTATCCTGCCACAGCCTGGCGCCGTGGCAAAGTGCTCGACGATGGCGAAAGCATCAACTTTTGCAACGCATTACAACAGAGACATGACGTGATTGCGAAGACGGACGTCCCTTGTCTGCAGCACGGGTTGCGACCAAATTGTCCGCAGAGGCGGGAGAACAACGTCCAAAGGAGAGTTTTGCTGCGCACGCCGGAGCCGGGACAGGCAGCAATCCTGACGGCGCTTTGCCTAAGATCAAAGGCCGTCTGGGGCTATGACGAGGCCTTCATGGCCGCCTGCCGCCCGGCCTTGACGGTGACGGCGGACGACTGGATGCAGTCGGATATCCAGATTGCCGTTCAGGATGACGATATCGTCGGCATGGCGCAGGTCCTGTATCACGGAGAGATCGCCGATCTCGACAAGCTGTTCGTCGATCCGGCCGCGCTGGGTGGCGGGATCGGCCGACGCCTGTTCGAATGGAGCGTGGAAACGGCGCTGCGCAAGGGTGCGAAGGTCATGACTGTCGATGCCGACCCGGGCGCAGCCGATTTCTATCGCCGGCTGGGGGCGGTCGATGACGGAGTGGTCGCCTCTGTTATACCAGGACGGTTCTTGCCGAGATTGAAGCTGGACCTGACGAGCGTCAGGTAAGTCCGGATCACCTACTGCATGTTTCGTTAAATCCTATTCGATTTAAGGATAAAAACATGCAGCAATTCAAAGTGTTACAGCGACCTTTGCGCGTCTAGTAAGACGCGCGGCGCTGTAAGACGTAGCAGCGAGGCTGCCTATCGCAAGCAGCCTCTAGGGCAAGTAACAGTCGCCGAAAAACATCGTCACTTCGCGCCGGCGGCGACCTCGGCGGCGCATTCCTGGCAGAGCGGCGCATGGGGCACGGCATTGAGCCGTTCTGCGGAAATCGGTAGGCCGCAACGCACGCAGGTTCCGAAGGTGCCGGCCGCAATACGGTCGAGCGCCGCGTCGATCCCACGGATCTCCTCCTGACCGGCAAGGCCAATGCCCTCCAGCACCTCGTCGTTCTCCCGTTCGGTTACCCGATCCGGCACGTCGGCATTCATCGGCTCATCGAGATCGTGCTCGATCTTCACCAGTCGGCCGTAGAGTTCGCGTTTGCGGCTGCTCAGCCGTTCACGAAAGTCGTCAAGCGCAAGCTTGTCCATGGGAAGACTCCTTGAAGTCGTGGCGCTTCGGGCGCGCCCCGCTCCTGTTCTTGATTGTTGGCGGCTCACCGGTCGACGAGAACGGCGCAGGGGCAATGGCTGACGACCCGGCTGGCGGTCGATCCGATGAAATAGTCAATGAGACCCGGCCGGTGCGAGGCAATGATGACGAGGTCGGCGTTTTCTTCGTGGGCGAGCGCATTGATCGTGCCGGCCGCGCCGCCGGTGCGGATCTCGATGCGTCCATTGATTCCGTGCTTGGCCTTCATCGCTTCCAGCGTCTTCGTCGCATGCTTGCGCGATTCCTCGACCATCTCAAGCGGGAAATCGACGATCATGTAGCCCTGGGCATAGGCGTTCAGATCCTCGACGACATTGAGCAGAACAATCTCGCCCCCTTCATCGATCAGCTTTTCTGCAATGCCGAGCACGGACTCGCCATGCTCCAGCTGATCCATGGCAATAGGGACGATGATCTTCTTGTACATGCTGCACTCCTTTGCGTTGCCTACCCGGATCGCCGGCACCGAAATGCGGGGGCAAATCCCACGCATTCGAGACTGAGCCCAGACGGTTCTTCCGGCATTGATTGAAATCAAATCGAAAGCGCCGCGATCGCATTGCCCTGTGTAATTGAGCTAGGGCGACAACGGCCACTGTCAACGCTCATCGAACACAACATCAAATGACTGACGGTCTTCCGTGAACGCCGACTTCGGCCCATATTCACCGGGCAGTTTCAACGAAACTGAGGCCCGAAAGGGCCACCGGTTTCGCCGCGCAAGGAGACAACAGATGATATCCACCCAGAGCACACCGCCTATCGACATTGCGGCCAATCACGCATTGGCGATGCCGGCGCATGTCGATCATTCGCATCTGGTCGTGGAGGATCTGGCGACAGTGTCGCAGTGGTATCAGCGCATCATGGGTCTTAAGCCGCTTGAGACGAGCGCCAGCGGCGAGACGCTGGGCGTTGGCGCCCGGCCGCTGTTGACGCTGACCACGGCCGGCAATGTCGCCAGGGCGCCACGAAACGCACCTGGTCTCTTTCATACCGCTTTCCTCGTTCCGAACCGTCAGGAACTAGGACGCTGGCTCGCCCATGCCGCCCATAACAATGTCCGCCTGCAGGGCGCGTCCGACCATCTCGTCAGCGAAGCGATCTATCTCGCCGACCCGGAAGGCAACGGCATCGAGGTCTATCGTGATCGGCCGCGGACCGATTGGAACTTCAAGCCGGACGGAACCGTCGGCATGGATACGCTGCCGCTCAACCTGCAGGCGCTCTATGACGAGGCGCCGAAAGACGACTGGAACGGGCTTGCCGACGGTACCGGCATCGGGCACATCCATCTGCAGGTGTCCGATATCCCCGAGGCAGACGCGTTCTTTCGGGACGTGCTGGGGCTCGGGTTGATGGCGCGCTACCCGGGCGCAAGCTTCTTCGGCTCGGGCAAATATCACCACCATGTCGCGGCCAACATCTGGAACTCTCGCGGCGCGCCCAAGCGCGAGAACAATATGACCGGCCTCTCCGACTACACGATCCAGTTCAAGGATCCGGCAGAGCTTGCAAAGGCGGTTGGCAAGCTCGACGAGATGGGCATTCAGGTCGAGCGAAACGGCACTGCTTACAATCTCGTCGATCCCTGGGGGATCGGCCTCAGGCTTGCAGCCTGACGCCGCCTCGCGACCCCTCCTCCACCGCCGCCACGACTGCGCTGCGTCGCTCACTCCGCAACGCGGTCGTATTTCTGCTGGACGACCAGTTCGACCGAGCGGCGGGGCCTTTCTGAGCGGATTCGGCAGCCGAGACGAATTCCCAGATTATCGCCAGGATTGTAAACACGCGGCACTGGCGCGCCCTGCGTCATCACGCCGCTGGAAAGATTTTGGATAATCTATCAATAAACTTGAGTAAAATAGTCTTATAATCTAACCGCACCGCCATGGGCGTCGCCACGCCCAGTGTATGCGGAGTTAATAATATGAAATACAACACTATTTTAGCGTTTGCGCTTGCAGACGCCACGATGCTTTCGTCCCCGGCCCTGGCTGTGGAGTTCAGGCCGCAGGCCGAAATCGAAGGCGGTTTCTTCAGCGGCGGTTCGGCTGTCAGTGGCGGCTTCTTCCTGCCTTTCGTGCTCGACTCCGGCAACGCCATTTTCATCGATACACGCGGAACGATAGAAAACGATAAGGTCCGGCAGGGCTCGATCGGCGCCGGTTACCGCTTCCGCGCCAATGACCAGTGGGTCATCGGCGCCTATGGCTACTACGACTATCTGAAGAGCGAGTACGGCAATTCGTTCAGCCAGGTATCCTTCGGTCTCGAGGCGCTCAGCGGCGACCTCGAAATGCGCAGCAATCTCTATCTGCCGCTTTCCGGCGCCAAGACGCTGAGCGCCTTCAATGCCGCCTATGTTCGCGACCATGTGCTCGTCGTCCAGGAAGGCAAGGAGCGCGGGCGGCGCGGGCTCGACGCCGAAATCGGCCGGCGGCTTCCGGTCTTCGACGAAGGATCAGACGTCCAGCTGAAAGTCTTCGGCGGCAGCTACTGGTACGGCGGCAAGAACCTCGACGACATGTTCGGCGCCAAGCTGCGCGCGGAGCTGACCTTCGCCAACCTGCCCGGGCTTTCCGAGGGATCGACCGTCTCACTCGGCGTTACCGGCACCTACGACAATGAGGACAAGCTCAAGGGTGCCGTCATGGCACGCCTGCGCATCCCATTCGGGGCGACGGCGAAGGCAAGTGATGCCTTCGACCCGATGGTCCAGCGTGTCGAGCGCTCGAGCAAAATCCGCACGCATGCCGGCCCAACCGGCGATGTCGAGGCGGCGCAATTCGTTGCCAACGGCCGCAACCCCGGCAAGGTCGTCAACATCTCCTCGGCGAACGGCGACGCGGCCTCGATCAACGCTCTGATCGGCGCAGCCGGGGCCGATGCGCTCATCCTTGCCGATGGCAATCTCGGTCTCAACCAGTCGCTGACGCTCGGCTCCGGCCAGGCGCTTGTCGGTGGCGGTGGCTCTATTGCGGTGCGCGGCGCAAGGAGAGGAGCAACCGCATCCTTCGTCAACCACGGAGCGGCAACGACCCTCACCGGATACAATCCGGCACAAGACGTCGTCACCATGGCGTCCGGCAGCAGCATCGCGTCGCTGTCCGTGCGCGGCGGTCTCGCCGGCATCGCCGCAGCCGATGCTGGAAACGTCTCGATCGACAATGTCGACATCTCCGCCACCAATCATGACGGCATTCGCTTCACGCGCGTCGACGGCGCGGTGGTTGAGAACAGCCGCATCCATGACCTGTTCATCTGCGAAAACAACACAGCCTGCGAGTTCTCGGTCTACAATCCCAACAAGGCACCCTATGCCGCCGTCAGCGCGATCGGCAGCACAAACGTGACCGTACGCGACACGACGATCGACAAGGTCACCTATGGCGTGTTTGCCGGCGGCGAATTCAAGAAACTCAGCCGCACCGAATACGAGCTAATCACCGGCACGACAGATATCAAGCTCGACAACGTCACCATCAGCAACTCTCGTCGCGAAGGCGTGCTGCTCGTCGCCGGCAAGGACATCCAACTCGACCGCGTGACGATCGACAATTCCAAGCAGGACCGCGACATGGATCTGGTGGTGCTGCAGGGCACGTCGAACGTTGCGATCAACGACATGCGCCTCGCCGGCGGCATCAATGGCCTGATGTTGATCTCCAGCCCGAACCTCGATGCGACGACCACCAATGTCGACGTCAAGGGCCTGAAGATCGACGGCACGCGCAACGCCGGCATCTTCTTCAACCCGGTCTCGGGCATTTCGCTGCAGGACGTCACCGTCACCAATGCCGGCACCTATGGCGCCTATATCTACGGCAGCGACTATGAGTTCCTCGGCGGCGCCGCGAGCAACATCGTTCTCAACAACATGACGGTCGACAAGGCCGGTACGGCGGGCCTCTACTTCTCCGGCCCGGCTGCCGACATAAAGGGCAATGTCAGCGTCACCAACACACCGAAGGATTGCCTGCTCGACACCGGTTGGGCACCCGGCACCATCACGCAGGCTCCCGGCTCGGTGCTGACCGTGAACGGTTCGCCGCTTGACCAGAGCAACGCCGCAAGCCGTTGCCGATAACATTTGCGGCCACGCCCTCCATGTGGGGGCGTGGCTTTCTTTTGCTGGAGAACGCTGTCGGCTACCGCGGCCGGCGGCACTCGAAGGTGACAACCTCGTCGCCATGCTTCGGCGCGCTGCCGAAGTCGTAATTGCCGGAAACGACGAGATCGACGAAGCCGGCAGCACGCAGGGTCAGCGCCATTTCCTCCACGCCCCACCAGCGCATCGTCAAGAATTCGAGCTCGCTCGACGCCAGCTTGCCTTCGCACCAGAGTTCGTAGCGCAGATGCGACACGGTCGTCTGGGCGATCAGGTCGGCCTTGACCCGTTGGCTGGTCAGCGTCAGCAGGTCGCCCGCCTCGGTCTGCCAATTGCGGATGCTCGGCTGGGTGTCGGCGAAAAGATCATGCGGATACAGGTCGAAGATCAGGCGACCGCCCGGCCGAAGATGGTCTAGGAAACGTTTGACGGTCGCAATCGCCGTGGCATGGTCGGCGATCAGCTGCAGCGATCCGGCGGGAATGACGATCGCCTCGAAGCGCTCCTCATGGGCAAAGGCCTCGAAAGTCTGCTGCGATAGCGCCGGTGTCAGCGAGCGTTCCTTGCAATGCGCCCGGCAATAGCCGAGCATTTCTGGCGACGCGTCGAAGCCTCTGACGTCAAGGCCGGCTTCAAGCAGCGGAATCAGCGCGCGACCGTTGCCGACAGCCGGTTCCAGTATCGGGCCGGAACACTCGTTCAAACGCTCGAGATAATACTCGACGTCGCCGAAGGACTTTCCAATATATTTGTCTAAATTATAAACATGAGAGGCAAGCTTGCCGTAAGAATTGTTCAACATGCATTCGTCCAAACTGCTGAAGAAAGTGAAACGCCTATCCTATACAGCAGCATGCTCCGATGCGGTGTCGTTCAATTGTCACGCCGATCGCTTTTGTGATGCGACGAGCTTCGCGCATGGCACCATCGGCTGCGGCAAGCCGACGACAGTTCTGACTTGACAGCCGCCCCGGAAATCCGGGACGGACCCGCACGCTCAGCCAGGCATGCGGCAGACGGCACCGACGAGTTTTAGCACGAAGGGGCGGACTGTCAGCACGCAAAGGAAAGCGACCGGCATCGCCAGCGCATAGGTGCTGAGCACACGGCCGGGGTAGCCGGCATCGATACCGGTGTTTACGCCGACGATGACGCAGCACATCAGAAACGCCATGATCGCCGACATGAAGAAGGCAAAGGTAATCGGCACCGCCCGCGGTGGCAGCTTGCGGCTGCGCGCGATCCGCGGCGGTGGCATCGTATCTTCCATGGTGAGGATCTCCATAGCTTGCCCGCAGGGACCATCCCAGCGGCATGGCCGGCACTATACGGATGACGTCGCGCGGAGGTAGGCCATTGCAGCCTTGCTCAGAGTTAGGCAAAACCATCGAATGGGAATACACAGTCGATGGATGTCATTATGGATACGTTGCGCGGCATCGAGAGTTTCGTTCGAAGCGTGGAGGAAGGCAGTATCGCCGCGGCGGCGCGCAAACTCGGCATCACGCCGGCCTCGGCAAGCCAGAATATCGCCCGACTGGAGCGGGCGCTCGGCGCCAGACTGCTTAGCCGCACGACCCGGCAATTGGGCCTCACGGAAAGCGGCCGGGTCTATTTCGACCGGGTGCGCAGCGTTGTCCATGATCTCGAACTCGCAGCCGTTGCAGTCGCATCGCTGAGCCAGGAGCCGCGGGGATCGCTGAAGATCGCGTCCTCGGTCGCCTTCGGCCGTCATGTGGTGGCGCCTCTCGTGCCATCCTTTGCCGCACGCCATCCGGAGGTCTCGATCGAACTCGTCGTCACCGATCGGGAGATCGACCACATCGGCGAGGGCATCGATATCAGCGTGCGCTTCGGCCTGCAGCTGGAGCCTGGGCTGATTGCGCGCAAGCTTGCCTCGGTGCCGATGGTCATCTGTGCCTCCCCGTCCTACATCGAGCGGCGCGGCCGGCCCGAGCACCCGGAAGACCTGATCCATCATCATTGCCTCGTCTACCGCTATGCCGGGCACGGGCGAATCTTTCGCTGGGGTTTCGTGCGGGATGGACTGCGTTTTGAGCCGGAACTGAAGGCAACGATCGTTAGCAACGATATCGACACACTTGCCGAAATGGCGATCGCCGGCGCCGGCATCACGCGGCTCGGTGCCTTCATCGCAACGGACCTGATTGCGCGCGGCCTGCTTGTGCCGCTGTTCGGCGGCGCACCGCGCGAAGGCATTGCCAACACCGACCACGAGCCCTTCGACTTCTATGCCTGCTTCGTCGATCGCCAGGCGGAAACGCCGAAGGTTCGCGCCTTCATTGAGCATGCGGCGCAGTCCCTCAAAGGTCGGTGGTAGCCGTCACGATCGCGCAACATCCCGCCGTCAGGCGAGCTCTACCTGGGCGACATTCTGCGCGGCTTCCTTTGCAAGCTTTGCCTCGCGGCGAAGCTTGAGCTTGTAGCCGACTTCGACGATCGCATGGATCGCCGGGACGAATTCCTGACCGAGATCGCTCAGCCTGTATTCGACCGAAGGTGGCGATGTCGGCATGATCCGCCGTTCGATCGCACCCTTTTCCTCCATATCCTTCAGGCGCGTGCTCAGCACCTTCGCCGAAATGCCGGGAATATCGATCTTGAGTTCGCTGAAGCGGCGTGGACCGCCGCTCAGATACCAGATGATGTTGGGCGCCCAGGCGCCGCCAAGCATGACCATGCACTCCCCGACCGGGCAGGTCGGCGGCAATGCCGCAGCTCTATTCTTTCGAATTTTCAAGCTCATGGGCAAAATTCTCCAGTTACCGTGGGGAAACCGCAAACGTCGGTAACATAAAGTAATCTCATATACAAAAGTTATCGCTTCGGTTTAGGTTCCGCCGTCTTCGACAGAGACCATCATTGCAAAAGGAACATGGCCATGAAGCTTTATTACGCCCCCGGCGCCTGCTCGCTCTCGCCCCATATCAGCCTGCGCGAAGCGGGCGTCGAGTTCGAGATCGTCAAGGTCGATACCGCGACGCACCTCACCGAAAGCGGCGCCGATTTCAAGGCGGTCAACCCCAAGGGCTATGTGCCGGCACTGGTGCTCGAAACCGGCGACGTCGTCACCGAAGGTGCGGCCGTCGTGCAGTACATTGCCGATCGCTTTCCGAAGGCCGGGCTTGCCCCTGCCAACGGCACGCTGGAACGCACCCGCCTGCAGGAGCAGCTGAACTTCATCGCCTCCGAACTGCACAAGGCGTTCTCGCCGCTGTTCAGCAAGACGGCAAGCGTCGATGCCAAGGAGACGGCCGCGGCGCAGGTTTCCAAACGGCTCGGCAACGTCGAAACCCTGCTTTCCGATGGCCGCGCCCATCTGCTCGGCGAAGCCTTCTCCGTTGCCGACGCCTATCTCTTCACCGTCGTCAATTGGACCAGCGTCACCGGAATTTCGCTTAGCCCGTGGCCGCACCTGACGGCCTACATGCAGCGTGTTCGCGAGCGCCCGGCAGTGCAGGCAGCCATGAAGGCCGAAGGGCTGATCGCGGCATGAGCGGCACCCACAACGATCCGCACTTTGCGGCCGTCATCGATGTGCTCGGGCGCTACTTCGACGGGCTCTACCACAGCGACACGGCGATCCTGCGCGAGGTTTTTCACCCGAAAGCCCACTACGCCACCGCGACTGGGGGAGAACTGCTCGAACTCGACATGAACAGGTATTTCCCGATCGTCGACAAACGTCCCTCGCCGGCAAGCCGTGGCGAGGTGCGCGCAGACAGGATCGTCTCGATCGAATTTGCCGGCCCGGTGACGGCCTTCGCCAAGGTACAATGCGCAATCGGCGAGAAGGCGTTCACCGACTTCCTGTCGCTGATCTTCGTTGACGGACGCTGGCAGATCATCGCCAAGGTCTTTCACTACGACATCCGACAACCAGGCTAAGGAGCCAGCAATGCCCTATGTAAACATCAAGATCACCCGCGAAGGCGCGACCAGCGAACAGAAGGCGGCGCTCATCAAGGGCGTCACCGACCTGCTCGTCACGGTGCTCGACAAGAACCCGGCCACCACCTTCGTCGTCATCGACGAGGTGGCATTCGAAGACTGGGGCGTCGGTGGCCTGCCGGTGGAGGAATATCGAAAGCAACTGAAAGCAAAGAGCTAGTCGTTCCTCACTGCCTTGGGTCTGCCCAGCGAACGATCGAACGCTTGCCCGGTCGCGTTCCACTGCCTTCTCCCCACCGATGGGGAGAAGGAACCATCGACCGGCGAAGTCCTTTCCGCTTGATCGTCGCAGCCGGGCTCTCTATCTCATTGTCTCCCGCCGCATAAATCCCGGAGACACGCCTTGTCCGTTTTCAAGAACCTGCCCGAAGCTCCCGTCGCCGCGAAAAAGCCGGTGACCGATACGCGCCACGGCATCACCCGCACCGACGACTACGCTTGGCTGCGGGACGACAACTGGCAGGCAATGTTCAAGGATCCCTCGATCCTCAACCCTGACATCCGCAAGCATCTGGAGGCCGAAAACGCCTACATGAGCGCGGCGATGGACGACACCAAGGCGCTGCAGAAGACGCTGTTTGCCGAGATGCGCGGCCGCATCAAGGAAGACGACAGTTCGATACCGGTGAAAGATGGCCCCTTTGCCTATGGCAGCCTCTACGTAACCGGCGGCGAGCAGCCGCGTTACTTCCGCATCCCGCGCGACGCCGACAATAAGGACGAGACCATCCGGCAGGTGCTGCTTGACGGCGACAAGGAAGCCGAAGGCAAGTCCTATTTCCGCCTTGCAGGCCTCGACCACTCGACCGACCACAGCCGCGGCCTTTGGGGGTACGACGACAAGGGATCGGAATATTTCACGCTGAAGGTGCGCGACCTTTCGACCGGCGAGGATCTTGCCGACGTGATCGAGAACACCGGCGGCGGCGGCGCCTGGGCGCCTGATGGCAAGAGCTTCTTCTACACCGTGCTTGACGACAACCACCGTCCGTCGAAGATCTTCCACCACGTGCTCGGTACGCCCCAGGCGGACGATCGGCTGGTCTATGAAGAAAAGGACCCAGGTTTCTTCATGTCGGTCGGCGGATCGCTCCTCGACGACTTCATCTACATCGACATCAACGACCACGAGACCAGCGAGTATCGCCTGCTTTCGACCAAGGATCTCACGGCCGAGCCGAAGCTGGTCGCCGGTCGCGTCATCGGTCTCGAATATGCCATGACCGAAGGCGGCGACGTCTTCTACATCCTCACCAATGCCGACGGCGCCAAGGATTTCAAGATCATGGAAGCGCCGGTGGAAGCACCGGGCAAGGAGAACTGGCGCGAGGTCGTGGCCCATAGGCCGGGTACGCTGATCCTCAGCCACATGGCCTATGCCCGCCACCTCGTCTGGCTGCAGCGCCGCGACGGTCTGCCGGAAATCGTCATCCGCGACCGCAAGACCGGCGAAGAGCACGCGATCGCCTTTGCCGAGGAAGCCTATTCGCTTGGGCTCTCCGGCGCTGCCGAATACGACACCGACGTCATCCGCTTTTCCTATTCGTCGATGACGACGCCGTCGCAGCTCTTCGACTATGACATGGCGACGCGTAAGCGCACGCTGCTCAAGACACAGGAAGTACCATCAGGGCACAATCCCGACGACTATGTCACCCGCCGCGTCTTCGCGCCGTCCTGGGATGGAACGAAGGTGCCGGTGACGTTGCTTTATCGTAAGGATACGCCGCTCGACGGTTCGGCACCGTGCCTGCTCTATGGCTACGGCGCTTATGGCATCACCATTCCTGCCGGCTTCAATACCAACTGCCTGTCGCTCGCCGACCGTGGCTTCGTCTATGCCATCGCCCATATCCGCGGCGGCAAGGACCGGGGCTTCTCCTGGTATGAGGACGGCAAGATGGCCAAGAAGACCAACACCTTCAAGGACTTCATCGCCGCCGCTGACTATCTGAATCAGGAGAAGTTCACGTCCTACGCGAACATCGTCGCCGAAGGCGGATCGGCCGGCGGCATGCTGATGGGCGCCATCGCCAACATGGCTCCGGAAAAATTCACCGGCATCATCGCCGCGGTGCCCTTCGTCGACGTGCTCAACACCATGCTCGACGACACCCTGCCGCTGACCCCGCCGGAATGGCCGGAATGGGGCAATCCGATCGACAGCCCTGAGTTCTACGACATCATCGCCGGCTATTCGCCCTACGACAATGTCGGGGCAAAACCCTACCCTGCAATCCTTGCGCTCGGCGGCTTGACCGACCCGCGCGTGACCTATTGGGAACCGGCGAAATGGGTCGCCCGCCTGCGCGAAAAGACCACGGGCGTTGAGCCGATCCTGATGAAGACCAACATGGACGCCGGCCACGGCGGCGCCTCCGGCCGCTTCCAGCGACTTGAAGAGATCGCCTTCGAGTATGCCTTCGCCATCAAGGTCGCCGGCAGAATGTAAAACCTACAGCGCCGTGCGTCGTTTCAGACGCACAAAAGTCGCTGTCGCACTTTGAATGGTTGCATGTTTTAGCCTTAGGTCGGATACGATCTAAGGAAACATGCAAGAGGAGACGCACCATGCCCGTTCACGTCGCCCTCCTTCGTGCCATCAATGTCGGCGGGGCCGGCATGCTGGCGTTGGCCGACCTCAGAGCGATCTGCGAGGGGCTCGGCTTTAACGACGTGAAGACCTATATCCAGAGCGGCAACGTGCTGTTCCGCTCCGATTTGCCGGCGCCGGAGGCGGCGGCAAAACTCGATGCTGCGCTTGGCGAGAAGCTCGGCAAGGCGCCCGGCGTGATGATCCAGAACGCCAGGCAGCTGCAGACGGTTGCCGAGAACGCCCCCTTCCCCGACGCCAAGACCAATCTGCTGCATGTGGTCTTCCTGCCGAATGCGGCGCCGGCGGACGCGCTCGACAGGCTTGTCGCGCCCGACGGTGAGGAAGTGCAGGTCGCCGGGCACGAAATCTATGTGCACTATCCTGGTGGATCCGGGCGATCGAAGCTGAAGCTGCCGGCGTTGAAGCCGGGCACCGCGCGCAACCTCAATACGGTGCGCAAGCTCGCCGAAATGGCGCAGACCATGGAAGACGACAAAGACTGATGCTCACGGGGCTGCCGGCTGGAACAGCAGCCGGACAAAGGTGCGGAAGACCAGCAGCTGGGCGGGCAGGTTCTTAGGCTCCTTCAGCGCCTTCGACAGGATGATGCCACCCTCGATCACCGTTGAGACCATGTCGGCAAGCTGGTCGACATCCAGCGGCTCACGTGGCCGGTAGACCTGCATGATATCGCGGAACATCGCTCCGAAACGGCGGCGCCACATCAGCGCCGCTTGCCGATTGATCTCCTGTATGTCGCGGTCGAAGGCACGCTCGTGGCTACAGATCACCGCAACCAGGCAGCCGGGGTGACCGTTCGGAAGATCGGAGAGCAGTTCCGACAACAGCTTGAGGCCAAGCAGAAACGCCTGGAGCGGATCGTCCGCAAGCTCGCGCGCCCGGCTGAAGATCTCGTCATAGATCCGCTCGTCGTTTTCAACGTAGCGTTCGAGCAGCGCCTTCGCCAGCTCGTTCTTGTCGCGAAAATGGTAGAAGAAACCGCTCTTGGTGATACCGGTCTCGGCGATCAACTCATCGATCGAGGTCCCGCCAAATCCCTTCGCCAGCACCGAGACTTCGGCGGCGTCGAGAATCTTGGCGCGCGTTTCCTCACCCTTTCGCATTAGCCGTTTCCCTACCTTCGGTACAGTTTCCGCCAATGACATGGCGACCAGCGAGCAATGCCGCGGCAAATCGCAACCAGCAAGCCTATGATTTCACTGAGATATTTACGTATATTAGCAATAGTATACCTTAAGTCGCCTAGTTTAGAAGACGATAAAAAGGCAGAAATTTAACCATCCTTGCGGGAATGGGAGCGCTCCGCCGGGATCCAACGCTAGCAAAAAACGGGTGGAGACCGACATGGCCAAATACCGACGCAGCCTGCCGCTCATGAAAGGTGCAACCTTTCTCAGCGACGGCGGCATGGAAACGACGCTGATCTTTCACGAAGGCGTCGAGCTCCCGCACTTTGCCTCCTTCGTCCTGCTGTCGACGTCCGAAGGACGACGGCGGCTGCTAAACTACTACACGCGCTATCTCGACATCGCACAACACCACGGCACTGGCTTCGTGCTCGACTCTGCGACCTGGCGTGCGAGCGCCGACTGGGGCGCCAAGCTTGGCTATGATGCCAGGGCGCTCGCCGAACTGAACCAGGATGCCGTCTATTTGCTGACGGAACTGCGCGCCGAGTACGAGCGGCCGCGGGCCCCGATCGTGCTCAGCGGTGCGATCGGCCCGCGTGGCGACGGCTACAGGGCTGGTCGCATGAGCCCTGACGAGGCCGAGGATTATCATGCCGCACAGGTCGCTGCCTTCGCCGTCAGCGACGCCGACATGATTTGCGCCTATACGATCACCAATATCGACGAGGCAATCGGCATCGCCCGCTCGGCGCAGAGCCACGGCATGCCCTGCGCCATCTCGTTTACGGTGGAGACAGACGGGCGGCTGCCGAACGGCCGCGCGCTCAAGGATGCGATCGAGACCGTCGATGCGGCGACCGGCCGGTTTCCGCAATACTACATGATCAATTGCGCCCATCCCGACCACTTCGACGCGAGTCTCGATGCCGGTAGCGCCTGGGTCCACAGGATCGGCGGCATCCGCGCCAATGCCTCGACGAAAAGCCACAGCGAGCTCGACGAAAGCGAGACGCTCGATCCCGGCGATCCGACGGCGCTCGGCCAGCAGTATCGGATGCTGACCGATCGTTTGCCGCGACTGCGCGTTCTCGGTGGCTGCTGCGGCACCGACCACCGCCATATCGCGGCGATTTGCGAGGCCTGCCTATCGCCGACGGCGCTTAGCGCCTGAAACGAAGACGGTACTCGCCCTCCCGGCCCTCCCGCGAACGACCTCTCGCGGGAGGGCGCCGCCTCGTCTGTCAACCCTCGCGAAACGGGGACAGCTCGTGTAGACTTGGCGCGAAAGGGCGGTGGCCGGAAGTCCCGGCAGAAACCGCTGACCGCAGAACCATGAACTACGCGCCTCCTTCGCCGACCGCCGAAACCGACGTCTTTCGCTTCGACAACAGTTTTGCGCGGTTGCCGCAGCAGTTCTTCGCCCGTGTCGACCCGACACCGGTTGCCGAACCCTGGCTGATCAAGCTCAACCGGCCGCTTGCCGAAGAACTCGGCCTCGACGTCGACAGTCTCGGGCGCGACGGCGGGCAGATCTTTTCCGGCAACAGCGTGCCTGCCGGTGCCGCGCCGCTCGCCATGGCCTATGCCGGCCACCAGTTCGGCACCTTCGTGCCGCAGCTCGGCGATGGCCGCGCGATCCTTCTTGGCGAGGTCATCGATCGGAACGGGCAGAGGCGTGACATCCAGCTGAAGGGACCGGGACAGACCCCGTTCTCGCGACGCGGCGACGGGCGGGCAGCGCTTGGCCCGGTGCTGCGTGAATACATCGTCAGCGAAGCCATGTTCGCGCTCGGCATCCCGACGACGCGAGCGCTTGCCGCCGTGGTAACCGGCCAACCTGTTTATCGCGAGCAGATCCTGCCGGGTGCCGTCTTTACCCGTGTTGCGGCAAGTCACATCCGCGTCGGCACCTTCCAGTTTTTTGCGGCGCGCGGCGACATGGCTTCGGTCCAGGCCCTGGCCGACTATGCGATCGACCGCCACTACCCGGAGGTACGGGATGACGAGCGCCCCTATCTCGCCTTCTTCAAGGCGGTGGTCGCGCGGCAGGCGGTATTGATTGCCCGCTGGCTGCATGTCGGCTTCATCCATGGCGTCATGAACACCGACAACATGACGATCTCGGGTGAGACCATCGACTTCGGCCCCTGCGCCTTCATGGATGCCTACGATCCGAAGAAGGTGTTCTCCTCGATCGATCAGTTCGGACGCTACGCCTATGCGAGCCAGCCGGCGATCGGCCAATGGAACCTGACGAGGCTTGCCGAGACGCTGGTGCCGCTCTTTGATCCGGTGGCGGCGACCGCGGTCGATCTCGCGAACGATGCGCTCGGCGAATATGGCGCGATCTTCCAGCGGCATTGGCTCGACGGCATGCGCCGCAAGATCGGGCTTGTCGGCGAGGAGGAAGGCGACCTTGATCTCGTCCAGGCGCTGCTGACGGCGATGCATCACGGTGAAGCCGACTTCATCCTCACCTTCCGCCGGCTTTGCGACTGTGCGGCCGATCCAGCGGCGGACGCTGCCCTGATATCCCTGTTCACCGACCCTGCCAGGATTGCCTCATGGCTTGCCGATTGGCGACAGCGCCTGGAGCGAGAGCCCGGCGCAGCAGGCGAGCGCACCGTGGCAATGAGGGCGGTCAACCCGGCCTATATTCCGCGCAACCACCGTATCGAACAGGCGATTGCAGCAGCGACGGAAGATGCCGACTTCTCGCTGTTCGAAGCGCTCGTCGACGTGACGTCCAAGCCCTACGAAGACCAGCCGCGTTTTACCGCCTATGCCGATCCGCCGCAGCCGGAAGAGGAAGTGCGGCAAACCTTCTGCGGCACGTGAGGTAAATCGACGGCAGCATAGTGCGCGCGCCCGGTAGTCGTGGCCTATGGCTTTCGGCCATAGGCCGACAGGAATATCCGCACGCTTTCCCTTGCGTGGGCGCGAAGAGCACCGGCATCGGGAATCGCCCGATCGCCGAGCAGCATGGCATCGTTGACGGGCTCGCCCATCACCAGCCAGTTGAAGAAGGACGCAGCGGCGCGCAGGTCCTGCGCCTCGACATCGCCGGCCTCGCGGTAATGAGCAAGGGCCTTTCTGAGCCTGTCGATCGAACGACGCGGCCCCTTCGCATGCAGTCTTTTGCCCAATTCCGGAAAGCGTTCCGCCTCGCCAATCACCAGGCGCCGCAGTTGCATCAGCCGCGGCGTCATGACGATCGCCAGCTGCTGCTCGGCGAAATCGAGCAGAAAATCCTCGATCGGGCGCCCATCTATGGGATCGGCGACCTGCTCCTCCAGCTCATCACCGGCCACGCCCGTCATGCCGGTGACAATATCGAGGAAGAGCGCCTCCTTGGTTCCGAAGTGGGCATAAACGGTCTGTTTCGACACGACGGCCATCGCCGCCACCTCGTCCATGTTGGTCGCGAGGAACCCGCGCTGCAGAAACAGCTCAGTGGCGGCAGTCAGGATGGACTGGCGCTTTCTCGTCATTCGCGTCTCGACGGGATTCGTCATTCTCAACCACGACCTCTCAGATGAGCACGCGATAGCACAAGTTCCTGACTACAGCGCCGCGCGTCTTATTAGGCGCGCAAAGGTCGCAGTAGCACGACCGCATTGACAAATCAAACTGGACGGTACAGTTTGATTTCTTATGAAGGCGGAGACGGCGGGTGAGCAAGAGCGAAAACCGGACCTTGAATGCGCAATGCAACTGCGGGCGGGTGCAGATGCACGCCGTCGGCAGGCCGATCGTGGCGACCGCCTGCTATTGCGCGAGCTGCCGGAAGGCAGGCGCACTGCTCGAGGCAATACCCGGCGCCGCACCAGTACTCAACAGCGATGGGTCCACGGACTTCGTGCTCTTCCGCAAGGATCGGATAGACTGCGTGCGTGGGGCCGATCAGCTTCGCGAGCACCGGCTGACGCCGACGTCGAAGACCCGCCGTGTCGTCGCCACCTGCTGCAATGCGCCGATGTTTCTCGAGTTTACCAGCGGCCATTGGCTGACGCTCTACCGGCATCGTCTCGACAAGGACGCCCGCCCACCCCTGTCCGCCCTCACGATCGCGGAAGCCAAGCAGAAGCTGCTGCCATTGCTGCCGGACGATCTTTTTCCAGGCGGCGCGAAGGCCGGTTGGTGGCTGAAGGCCGTCCAGCTCGATCTCGAGGCCAAGGGCGTGCTGCGTCGGGAAAACACCAAACCGCTGCGCCTTCGGCTCGCTTAGTCAGCCGAGCAAATTCTCTCACGACCGCGCGGTGAGCGCGCGACAGTGATCGTCTGCCGCGTGACGACGGCTGCCCCCTCACATCAAAGCAGCAAAGCGTCACTCGATCCCTCGGCGCGCAACTTCATTGCGGGCACCCTAATTTTTTGCGCTGCGAAATTATGGCTATTGAAAGGCAGGACCGGCGCGTTAGGTGCTAGGGGGCGGGCAGTCGCGTGACTTGCCCAAGCCCGATCTGACGGCCGCGGCCTCCTTCGCGACCGCCGACCCCGAAACCGATTTTTTCCCGCGCGGCCGCTCATTCGCGCCGCCTCAATGAAAAAGCCGTGCCACGGCGCCGTTCTTCAATTCGGGAGTTCCCACCATGCTCATTCTGGCGGCCATCGTCTTCGCCCTCATTGGCCTTGCGCTCGGCGGCGGCGGAGCCAAGCTCCTGATGCTTGGCGGCAGTCCCTATTATCTCATCGCCGGCATCGGCTTCCTGCTGACGGCCATCCTTCTCTTCATGCGCAAGGCCGCCGCCATCTGGCTTTATACGCTCGTCATCCTTGGCTCGCTCACCTGGGCCGTCTGGGAAGTCGGTTTCGACTGGTGGCAACTGGGCCCTCGTGGCGGCATCATCGTGCTGCTCGGCCTGTGGCTGATGCTACCGGCGGTCCGGCGTCCGCTCGGATTTGAGAGCCCGACAGGAGAACGGTATGCCGCCAGTGCCTGGCCGCTGGCGCTTGCCGTGCTCGTGTCGATCGGCATTGCCGGCTACTCGATGACCCAGGATCCGCACGACATCCGCGGCGATCTGCCGAGCGACGTGGTCGCCGCCAATCCGCCTCTCGGCGGCAACGTACCATCAGGAGAATGGCATCAATACGGGCGCACGCCATTCGGTCAGCGTTATGCGCCGCTCGATCAGATCACGCCCGAAAATGTCGCCAATCTCAAGGTCGCCTGGCAATATCAGACGGGCGACATCAAACGCCCCGAAGACGTGGGCGAGACCACCTATCAGGTGACGCCGATCAAGGTGAAGGACACGCTCTTTGCCTGCACGCCGCACAACTGGGCGATCGCGCTTGACGCGGCGACCGGCGAAGAGAAGTGGAAATATGACAGCAACTCCGGCATGAACCCTGACCGGCAGCACCAGACCTGCCGCGGCGTCACCTATTGGGCCGACCCGGCGGCAACCGCCGGCAGCGTCTGCGCCGAGCGGGTCTATCTGCCGACATCCGATGCCCGCCTGATCGCGCTCGATGCGGCAACCGGCGCCGTCTGCACCGGCTTTGCCGACAACGGTGTGCTGCACCTCGAAAAGGGCATGAAATACAATCCGGCCGGTTATTACTACTCGACCTCGCCGCCGGTTGCGGTTGCCGGAAAGCTGATCATTGGCGGCGCCGTCAACGACAACTATTCCACCCAGGAGCAATCCGGCGTCATCCGCGCCTTCGACATCAACACCGGCGCGCTCATTTGGAACTGGGACAGCGGCAATCCCGATGTAGCGACGCCGCTTGCCGAGGGCCAGACCTACAGCACCAACTCGCCCAACAGCTGGTCGGTATTCAGCTACGACGAGGGCCTTGGCCTCGTCTATATTCCCATGGGCAACCAGGTGCCGGACCAGCTCGGCATGGGGCGCAGCGAGCACGTGGAGAAATATTCCTCCTCCATCGTCGCGCTCGATATCAACTCCGGTGCTGTGCGTTGGGTGCAACAGACGGTGCACCACGACCTCTGGGACATGGACGTGCCCGCACAACCGGCACTGCTCGACGTCACCAAGGAGGATGGCACGGTCGTGCCGGCACTCGTCGGTCCGACGAAGCAGGGCGACATCTATGTGCTCGATCGACGGAGCGGCGAGCCGATCATCCCGATTGCGGAAGTCGCGGCACCCAAGGGCGCAATCCCGGAAGATTTTACCGCACCGACCCAGCCGGTCTCCGGCCTGACCTTCATGCCCGCCCCGCTGCAAGAGCGGAACATGTGGGGCGTGACGATGTTCGATCAGCTCGCCTGCCGCATATCGTTCCGCTCGTTGAAATACGAGGGTCGCTATACGCCGCCGTCGCTTGAGGGAACGCTCGTCTATCCCGGCAACTTCGGCACGTTCAACTGGGGCTCGGTCGCGGTCGACCCGGAGCGACAGGTGATGTTCGGCATGCCGACCTACCTCGCCTTCACCTCTCGTCTCGTTCCGCGCGATCAGATCCCGCCGAAGGGCCAGGACGAAAAGGGATCCGAGCAAGGCCTCAACCGCAACGACGGCGCGCCCTATGGCGTCTTCATGGGCCCGTTCCTCGGCCCGCTAAAAATCCCCTGCCAGGCGCCGCCATGGGGCTATGTTGCCGGTGCCGACCTCAGGACCGGCAAGATCGCCTACAAACACAAGAACGGCACCGTCGAGGACATGACGCCTTTGCCGCTGCCCTTCAAAGTCGGCGTTCCCGGCATCGGCGGACCGATGATCACCAAGGGCGGCGTCGCCTTCCTTGGGGCGGCAGTCGACGATTATCTGCGCGCCTATGACGTGACGACCGGCGAACAGCTCTGGGAGGCGCGCCTTCCGGCCGGCGGCCAGTCGACGCCGATGAGCTACACGGTCGGCGACAAGCAATATGTGGTGATCGTCGCCGGCGGCCACGGCTCGGTCGGCACAAAGCCCGGAGACTACGTCATCGCCTATACCCTACCCTAAAACGCGAAAAGGCATCCCTAATTCTCGCTAATGGGTTGCATCGGCAAGCCCCGCGCAAGCCACCAGAAGCAGCCTCCCCCGGACAGCAGATTCCGGGGGCTTCCCATGAAGATCGATAGCAGCATCTCCAACTATTATTTCTCGCAGCGCCGTGCCCAATCGGGAACGGTCATGCCGCTCGAAGAAACTGGCGGCGGTGACACGCGCCCGCGGCTCTCGCCGACCATTGCGCCGGCATCCACGTCGGCCTCGCTATCGAACGCCTTCTGGATCAGCGCATCCCGGGAAGAAGAGGCCAAGCCTTCGATCGGAAGCGGCGAACAGACCGCCTCCGGCGATTCAGTCAGCGACGAATTCCTGAAACGCGCCAAGATGAGCCTGGCGGAACAGATCCGTGCACAGATCCTGGAAGCGCATGGCATCACCGAAGACGAGCTGAAGGCGATGGATCCGGAGCAGCGCGAAGCGATCGAGGAGGAAATCCGCAAGGCGGTCGAACGCGCGATGGGCATCGACCAGCAGCGCGACGATACCGCATCCGATATCGCCGACGGAAGCGCCGCATGAATCGCCTGCAAGCTTCAACGCGACGACATTTCTGGGGCTTCATGCCCGGAATGCTGTAGATCGCCTTGACTATAACAATGCTGGACGTCGCAGCGGCCAGGTTATCAGATTGAAGACAGCTGAAGACGCCATGACCAGTGCTCACCTGACGATCGGCGGTTAGACCATCTCCGCCGCCATCCGGCCGACATCGGCAAAGACGGTGTTCAGCTCAGCCAGCGGCGCCGTCGCCTCAGCGATGTAGACCGCGATCAGGAGCGGTCCCCTACCCTCGGGCCAAACGATGGCGATGTCAGACGCGGCGCCGTTGCCGTTGGTTCCCGTCTTGTCGCCGACCTTCCAGGCCTTCGGCAGGCCGGCGCGGATGCGCAGGTCGCCAGTGGTATTGGCGACCATCCACTCGATCAACAGCTTGCGCGACGCTTCCGCCAGCACGGGGCCGAAAGCAAGATTGCCGAGCGTCTCCAGCATTGCGGCAGGCGTGGTCGTGTCGCGTGGGTCACCCACTTTCGCCTCGTTGAGTGCGGGCTCGTTCCGGTCGAGGCGCGTGGTCTCATCGCCGATCGTGCGCAACCAGGCGGTCAGCGCCGGCGGACCGCCGAAATTTTCCAGCAAAAGGTTTGCCGCCGCGTTGTCGCTTGTCGTCAACGTCGCGGCACAGAGTTCGGCGATCGTCATGCCCTCGCCGCCGACATGCTTCTCGGTTACCGGCGAATGGGCGACGATATCCTTCTGCGCAACGACGATACGGCGATCAAGCTTTTCGGCGCCCTGATCCGCACGGGCGAGCGCGAATCCCGCCGCCAGCGTCTTGAAGCTCGAGCACATGGCGAAACGCTCGCTCTCGCGGCGGCCGAACGACACGTTGGTTTCCATATCGAGAACGGAAACGCCAAGCCGTCCGCCCGTGCGCTTTTCGAGTTCGGCAAGGCGTGTATCGACATCGCCGCCGGTGGCGGCTTTTGCGGCCGGGCCGAGGGCGATTGCCGGATAGATCAGCGCGGAGCCGACGAGCAATTGGCGGCGATTGATGAGCAGCGGCACGTGTTCCTCCGTCGTGCGCCACGCATATATGCCGACGCCTCTAACTAACTGTTGCAAAACATGCATTCGGATCGACGCTGGGCCGAATCGAGTGCCGTGCAGATCGCTAGGCGGTGATTGTGGCGTCCTTGTGCCACCTTTTTTCGAATGAGAGGATGACGGCCCGAATGTCTCGATTCGACGGTTGCGGCTCAACAGAGCGGACTGGTATGAAGTCGCAACAAAACAGGGATACTGATCCGTGCGCCTGATCCGTTAGCGACGCTCACCGGCAAGAAAGAACCACCGACGCCAAGGCCGCCTCGCGGCACCGTTTGGCGTGGGCATTTTTTTAAGGCCGATGAGAGCGCCAACCATTGAGCCATCGTTCTCCGGCCGTTTGCAGGATCATATCCATGACAACGACCAGTTCATCCCTGCCTGAAACCGGTAGCCTGCGCGCCGGTCCGTTCGAGCTCGGCTATCGCATCGAGGGCAGCGGCATGCCGCTGCTCGTCATTGGCAGCGCCGCCTACTATCCCAGTACCTTCTCGAAGCAACTGCGCCAGCGGACAAAGCTCCATTTCATCGATCACCGCGGCTTCGCGCCGGCGCATGCGTCCTACACGCGCGATGATATCGGCTTCGACGTGGTCCTCGACGATATCGAGTGGATGCGCCGGCATCTCGGTCTCGATCGCTTCGCCGTCCTCGGGCACTCCGGCCACGGCTACATGGCGCTCGAATACGCCAAACGCCATCCCCAGAATATCAGCCACGTGATCATGGTCGGCACCGGACCGAGCCATTCCGCCGCGCATACGGCGCTTGCCGATCGCCGGTGGGAGGAGCTGGTCGCGCCGGAGCGCAAGGCGATCTTCGAGCGCGAGATGGCCGAACTTGGCACCGATATCGCCGCCCGACCGGAGGAGCGGTTCAAGTCGCTGCTCATCCGTCTTGGCGCCAAGAGCTGGCATCTACCCGCCTTCGACGCGGCACCGCTATGGCGTGATGTCACCGTCAACAATCCCGTCTTCGACCATCTCTGGGGCGAAGTGTTTCGCGACATCGATATTCGGGACGGGCTCGACCGGCTTGCGATGCCGGTGCTCTTGGCACTCGGGCAATGCGATTATCTCGTTGCGCCGGCCGAGACCTGGGACGCCTATCGCCGGGACTTTCCGGATCTGACGGTCCGCATGTTCGAAAAAAGCGGCCACACACCGCAGCTTGAGGAAAGCGATCTCTTCGACGAGACGCTGCTTGCCCTTCTCGCACGCTAACCGGCATCGCCAAGGGAAAGGCCCGATCGGGCCTTTCCTCCCAGCCCCACATTGACCGTCGCCGGAAAGCGATTATCTAATGCTCCAGAAGCTATAGGTTTGGAGCATGGACATGTATTCGATCGGCGATCTCTCCCGCCGCACGGGCGTAAAAATTCCGACAATCCGCTACTACGAGCAGATGGGGTTGATTGCGGCCCCGGAACGCTCCGAAGGCAACCAGCGGCGCTACGAGAAACGCGAACTCGAACGTCTCGCCTTCGTCCGCCATGCACGCGATCTGGGGCTTTCGATCGAATCGATCCGCGATCTGCTGGCCTTGAGCCAGCATCCGGAGCGCCCCTGCGGCGAAGCAGACCGTATCGCCAGGGAACACCTGATCACCGTGCGGGAGAAAATCGCCCAGTTGCAGAAACTGGAACGCGAGCTCGAGCGCATCGTCGCCTGCAACGGCGACCACACGATCGGCGATTGCTACGTCATCCGTGCGCTTGCAGACCATTCCATGTGCGACAGCGACCATTGAGCGCCGGCGCGAGGCTGCAGACTTGGGCCGACTTCGAACGGAGTCGCGACCCGTCTCCAACTCAGTGCAAAAATCCCCGTTGACAAAAGCGCGGAAACGGACAATCTACGCACATGATCAAGAACGCACCCATCTGCCGCGCGTATTTTTGGCTGTTCCCATAGGAGCGGCCTGCTGATCAATTTCAACAAGGCCGCCATCAGGCGGCTTTTGTTTTTCACGGCACCTGATGGCTAGAGAACCATGAGGAGCCGACAATGCTACAGACCGCCATCCCCTCTCTCCATCCTCTGCCATCGACGCGGCCGCCGATGGTGACGATCCGTTGCGCCAAACAGCGCGACCTTCCCGAACTGCGCGAAATGATCGCGGAACTCGCCGCCCATCACGGCGACGCAGCCCCGATCACGCCGGAGCAGCTCGAGCGCGACCTCTTCGGTCGCACGCCCTGGATCACCGCGCTTGTCGCGGAGGCCGGCAACCGACTGATCGGCTACGCCATCCTCGTGCCGATCTACCGGGCTGCGGAAGGCGCGCGCGGCATGGAGCTGCATCATCTCTTCGTGCGCTCCGACAATCGCGGCACCGGCATCGGCCGCCACCTCGTCGCCAAGGCGCGCGAACAGGCGAAGATGGCCGGCTGCGATTACCTGTCGGTCAGCGCCGCCACGGGTAATTTCAAGGCCCATCACTTCTACGAATCCGAGCGCTTCGTACCTCGCCCGGTAACGGGCATGCGCTATATGCAGAAACTTGGCTGAGGATGAGGCGATGCGGCTTGCAATCGTGCTTCATGAAGGGTTTGCGGATTGGGAATGCGCGTTGTTGATGGCGACGGCGCGCGCTCACCTCGGCGTCGATATCGACGTCGCCACCCTGGACGGCGCGGCAGTCACGTCGATGGGCGGGCTCGACGTCTCCGCGCATCTGTCGATCGACGCGCTCGACCCCGCGGGCTTCGATGGCCTGGTGATCTGCGGCGGCGCGATCTGGGGAACCGCCGACGCCCCCGACCTCTCCACCACGATCCGCTCCTTCCATCGGCAGGAACGGCTGGTCGCCGCCATCTGCGGCGGCGTCGATGCGCTGGCGTCGAGCGGAATTCTCGACGCCACGGATCACACCGGAAACAGCGCGGACAGCCTTGCGTCACTCCGCGGCTATCACGGACACGGCTCCTATCGCGATCAGCCGCAGGCTCTCAGCCACAACCGTGTGGTCACGGCTGCCGGCACGGCGCCGGTCACCTTTGCGGTCGAGATCTTTCGCGCGCTCGGTCTCGGCTCGCCCGAACTCGACGGCTATGCAGCGCTTTATGGCCGGGAACATGCGGCAGCAACGACAGCCGCATGAGCAAGTTAAAGCGCATCACGATCTCTACAGCGCCGCGCGTCTTATTAGACGCGCAAAGGTCGCTGTAGCACTTTGAATGGCTGCATGTTTTTATCCTTAAATCGAATAGGATTTAAGGAAATTGTCTTTTGCGCCTGTCGGCATCGCAAAACCGCTGAACACTTTTGCGCGACATGCTTCGGCGATCACAACCAGGTCGATATCTGCTCAAGCGGCTTCTTCACCTTGCCGGCCACCGGCACGGTCGCGTCGGGCGCGGGGTAACCGACCACCAGGATCAGAAACGGCTTTTCGCTGTCCGGCCGTCCGCAGATTTCGTTGAGAAAATTCATCGGCGCCGGCGTATGGGTCAGTGTCGCGAGCCCGGCATGGTGCAGCGCCGCGATCAGAATGCCGGTGGCAATGCCGACGCTTTCGTTGATGTAGTAGTTCTTCTTCGTGTCGCCCGGATTGGGGCCACCACGCTTCTGCGAGAAGATGGCAATCAGGTAGGGCGCCGTCTCCAGAAACGGCTTGTCCTCATCGGTGCCAAGCGGCGCCAGCGCGTCGAGCCACTCCTGCGGGGCCTTCTGCTGATAGAAGACGCGCTCCTCCTCTTCGGCGGCTTCACGCACCTTCGCCTTGATGCCAGGGCTTTCGATGACCGCGAAATGCCAGGGCTGGTGGTTCGCGCCGCTCGGGGCGGTGCCGGCTGCCAGCAGACAGGTCTCGATCACCGCGCTCGGCACCGGCCTTTCGCTGAAGGAGCGCGTGGTGCGGCGGCGGTTGATGTCCTCGTAGAATTCAGCCGCACGCGCTGCCATCTCCTCGGGGCTGCGCTCGATCCATTGGTCGTAGGGCACGGTTTCATGAGCACGCATGGCAAGTCTTCTCCTACAGCGGCGCGCGTCTTATCAGACGCGCCAAGGTCGCTTCAGCACTTTGAATGGCTGCATGTTTTATCCTTAAATCGAATAGGATTTAAGGAAACATGCAGTAGTTCCAGGAGACGTTAGAGCGTGCCGACCACCCGGAATCAAGCGGCCCGGACTACGCTTCAGAGTGCGGGAACGGCCTTGAGATAGGCGGCAATCGCCTCGCGGTCGGCAGCGGTCAACTTCGCCATATTCTTCTGGACTTCGACCATGGAGCCACCAACGGAATCGAATTCCGGCGTGAAACCGGTTTCGAGATAGGAGGCGATGTCGGAGGCGCTCCAGCCGCCGATGCTCTTCGAGCCCGGCGTGATGTCGGGGATGCGTCCCTTACCTTCCGGGTTCGGCGCGCCAGCCAGCCACTGGGCCGGCTCGAAGCCACCAAGCGCGTTTCGTGGCGTATGGCACTCGCCACAATGACCCGGCCCTTCGACCAGATATTGGCCGCGCGTCAGCTTCGGATCGGCGGCATCGATGGTCACGCGTGGGGTGTCGGTGAGGAACAGCAGCTTCCAGCCGCCGAGCGCCAACCGCATATTATAGGGGAACGGCAGCTCGTGGTCCGGCGCAACGTCGCTCGCCTTCGGCAGCGTCTTGATGTAGCCCCAGAGGTCGTTGACATCCTTCGGCGTCATCCTGATGTAGGAGGCGTAGGGGAAGGACGGATAGAGATGTTCGCCGTTTCGACCGACGCCCCGCGTCATGGCGTTGCCGAATTCCGCAAGCGTCCATCCGCCGATACCGGCCGCTTCGTCAGGCGAGATATTCGGCGCGTGGAAGGTGCCAAATGGGCTTTTTAGCGGCGGCCCGCCGGCAAGAACCAGCCGGGCGTCACCCTCGCTGCCGCGCTTTGCATGGCAGCTGACGCAGCCGCCGGCCCAGAAAATCTGCTCGCCATTGGTCAGATCTGGCTCTCCGAGACCCTCCCAATGAGCCGCCGCCCAGGGCGCGGGCTTGGTCAGCCACCAAAAGGCCGCACCGCCGACAAGGCCCAGAATCACGAGACCCGAGACCAGCTTTCTAATCCGTCGGCCCATCAGGCTTCCTTTCAACTGCATCCCCAACCCGCTACAGCGCCGCGCGTCTTATCAGACGCGCCAAGGCCGCTGTAGCACTTTGAATTGCTGCATGTTTTTATCCTTGAATCGGATACGTTTTAAGGAAACATGCAGTAGGTTCGCTCACACTCAAAACTGCGTGACAAGCCACAACCTTACTGCGGCAACAGCGCGATGATGCGCCGAAACAGTCGGCGCATCGTCTGAGAATTTCGGGGAGAACGACCTACCGTCAGTCCTTCTTCAGGCGATAGGTCTCATGACAGCTGCCGCAATCCTTGCCGAGCATGCCGAGTGCCGCACCGACGCCAGCCTGATCGGCCGGAAGCTGGGCGAGCACGGCGTCGGTGTCAGAACCAAGCTTGGCCGCCTTGGCTTTGAAATCGTCCATGTTCTCCCAGATCTTCGGGCTTGCTTCCGTCTCCAAACCGGTTTCGGAACCGGCCGGGAAATGGTCCGGGAAGACCTTGACCGTCTCGGAGATGGTCGTCAGCGACGCCTTGACGATCTCAGCGTCATAAGGCTTTTCGCCCTTGGCGATACCACCGAGCGCACCAGCAGCCTGACCAACCTTCTTCATCAGGGCCTGACGAACCGCCTGCGGTTCGTCAGCCGCGGTCACGGCGGTAACGCCAAGCCCAGCGAGGGCGGCCGCAAGCATTAGAGCGCGTATCTTCATCGTGATCTCCCGGTCATTCGAATCCGCATCTGCGGCCTTCGTGTTGAATGCGCCGGCATGATGTCATTTTAGCCTTTCGACGGAAGTAACATTTTTTTGATGTCCTTGTCACAACAGCATAATTTGACGCGGCCGCGCGATTCTTGATCGTCTCGACCGCGTCGTTCCAATAACATGACTACGGCAGTCATGTTTGTACGTGACGGCTCTACCGTCCGCCGGCCCAGCCCTGCCAGACGGTGAAAGCTGCGACCAGCACCAGAACAACGCCGGCGATACGGCCGATCAGAACCGTCGCACCGGGGCTGCCGACGAGAAAGTCGCGGCCGCGACCGGCGGCGAGCGCCAAGCCGCCATAGACGGCAAGCTGGGTGGTGGCGATCATCAACGCCATGACCGCCGCCTGCGACCATACCGGCCCGAATTGGGGTTTGAGAAACTGCGGATAGACCGCCAGCATGAAGAGATAGGCCTTCGGGTTCATCAGGCTGGTGAGTGCGCCCTGACGAAAGCTCGCCCAGCGCGACAGCCGCGCGGCGCCGTCGATACCGCCGATGGTGATGGAACTGCGGATGAGGGAATAGCCGATCCAGGCGATATAGGCGGCACCGCCGATGAGCAGCACGTTGAACAGTTGCGGCACCAGATGAAGGATGACGCTGACCCCGAGCGCCGCGTAGAGGGTGTGAAGGACACCGCCCGCCATGATACCGGCCGTCGCCGACAGGCCGGAGGCTCGCCCCCCGGTCAGCGAATTCGCCAGCACGAAGATCATATCCATGCCCGGCACGATGATGATGCCGAAGAGAAGGGTGAAGAAAAGCCAGAGATTTTCCGTATAGCTCATGTCAGTTGTCCGAGGTCCGTTCGATCGTTGCCTGAGCGGATTGCTTATTTTTCAATCCGTTGCCCAATGTTATAAGCGTCGCCAACTGACAGGGTCTTGTCAGGAGCGTTTTGGAACAGCGGAGTTTTTTCGATGCGCAAGGCCTCGCGCCTGTTCGAGATTATCCAGATCCTGCGGCTGGCCCGAAAGCCGGTGACCGCCGCTGAAATGGCCGAGACGCTGGAGGTGACGCCGCGCTCGATCTATCGCGATATCGCCGCCCTACAGGCCATGCGCGTGCCGATCGAAGGTGGTCGCGGCATCGGTTATATCCTGCGCCCCGGCTTCGACCTGCCGCCGCTGATGTTCTCGATCGAGGAAACCGAGGCGATCGTACTGGCGCTGGCGCTGCTGGCGCGCACCGGAGACGAGGAGCTGAGGGCGGCAGCCGGCCGCGTCAATCAGAAGATCACAGGTGCTGTGCCAGAACCGCTGCGGCTTGCGCTTCGCTCACAGGCGCTGCATGCCTGGGGAACGGTGGCACCCTCACCTACCGGCGTCGATCTGGCACTGGTGCGTCGCGCGATCCGCGACGAACGCAAGCTCGGCATCGACTATCGCGACGAACTCGGCCGCGCCACCGAGCGGACGATCCGGCCGGTCGCGTTGATCTACTATTCCGAAACCGCCAATATCGTCGCCTGGTGCGAGCTGCGTCAGGCGATCCGCAACTTCCGCGCCGATCGGGTCGAACATTGCGAAGCGACCGACGACTTCTTTCCAGGCGAAGGCGAAGGCCTGCGGGACCTCTGGATCAGCGGCTGGCGGCCACAACCAGGCGGGGCATGATCGTCTCCAACTGCAGGGTTCGATCCGTTTCGCGGCCGTAGCCGCGGATTGCCATTCTGTCCGCATGGATCTCGACGATCGCATAGGCTGTCGTATCCGGCGTCTCGACCATGCCCTTGATATTGACGAAATGAGTGCCGTCGGCGAGGCCGTAATTGCCGTCGTGGTTGTGACCGCAGAAATAGGCGCCGACGTTTTTGAAACGACCGAAGAGATCGACGATGCGCTGGCTGTCCCACATGTTGTGGGCGTTCGGCGGATAGACCGGGTAGTGGCCCATGACGACCACCTGCTCGCCGGCAGCCTCCGCCTTGCGCAGCGTCTCCTCCAGCCAGGCGAACTGCACGTCGCCGAGCGCGGCATTCCAGGGATGGGCGTTATCGGCCCCTTGCGATTTCAGCGTCTCGATCCACGTCTCGGCTGCGGTTCGCCGCGGGTCGCCGGGTGGCGGGGCGAAAAGGCTGACCTCGTTGCCGTCGATCAACACGAACCGCCAGTCGGCCATCGCAAATGTCTGATAGGGCGAGGGCATGCCGACCCGGCCGAAAACCTGCCCGAGCTTCTCCGGATCGACGCCGAAATCATGATTGCCGAGCAGAAAATGCTTGGGATGACGAAGCTTGTCGTAGAGCGGCAGGATCGCATCGAAGCTCTGCCAGCCTCGATCGATGATATCACCGAGCGTCACCACGAAGGCGAGGTCTTCGGCGTTGAAGGTCTCGATCGCTTCGGCGAGCTTCGTCAGGCTGTTGGCATAATAGCGGCCGAGGACGAGGTTCGGTTCCACAGCGGCATATTGCGGGTCGGCGATGACGCCGAAGCGGAGGAGAGGTGATGTGTCTGCGTGCATGGTGCTTCTCCCTACAGCGCTGCGCGTCCTATTAGATGCGCAAAGGTTGCTGTAGCACTTTGAATTGCTGCATGTTTTTATCCTTAAATCGAAGACGATTTAAGGAAACATGCAGTAGCGCCGGGCGATGACACGTTGGTGACGGCCGAGCATCCCGCCTCCACCGGTCACCCCCAAACGAAAAGACCCGGCGCAAGCGCCGGGTCCTGAAGTCGAGGCTTGGGAAGGCTTACTTGGAAGCCGCTTCGTACATTTCGAGTACGTAATCCCAGTTGATCAGGCTGTCGACGAACGCTTCGAGGTACTTCGGGCGCGCGTTGCGATAGTCGATGTAATAGGAATGTTCCCAGACGTCGACGCCGAGGATCGGCGAAGCGCCGTGAACGAGCGGGTTCTCGCCGTTCGGGGTCTTGGAGATTTCGAGCTTGCCGTTCTTGACCGAAAGCCATGCCCAGCCCGAACCAAACTGGCCGGTGCCAGCCGCGATGAAATCGGCACGGAACTTGTCGTAGCCGCCGAGATCCGACTTGATGGCTGCGTCGAGCTTGCCCGGCAGGCTGGTGCCGCCGCCGCCCTTCTTCATCCACTTCCAGAAGTGGATGTGGTTGTAGTGCTGGCCGGCATTGTTGAACAGCGGCTGGTTGGTGCCATAGGACTTCTTGACGACTTCCTCGAGCGAGAGGTCGGAGAGACCGGCTTCCTCGGCAAGCTTGTTGCCGTTGGTCACGTAAGCGAGGTGGTGCTTGTCGTGGTGGTACTCGAGCGTCTCGCGCGACATGTAGGGCGCCAGCGCATCGTAGTCATAGGGAAGGTTCGGCAATTCGAAAGCCATGTGGGCATCTCCTCTTGGCATGGGATTTCGTCAAAGAAATCTGTGAGCGGGAACATAGGCACCGGCCTTGACGGAGGCAACCGATGCGATGCCAATTTTTCCTCAACCCACGGAATATACTTTCAACATCATTTTGAAAGCGCCCGCGGCCCGAGCACATTCGCGCCACGTTTCGCGGGCAGCGTGCACCCATTGCAACCAGTTGAGAATAAGGACTGAACATGCTGCATCGCCCGATCCTGACCCTTGCCCTTGTGGCAGCGGATTTGCCGCGACCGGCGCCCATGCGTCCTCAGGCGATGCCTGGGAAGAATTCCGGGCCGACGTTTCGGAGAAGTGCATTGCGGCCGCCCCTTCGCTCGACAAGCCGGTCGTCGTCGTCGATCCGTTCGGCTCGGAAAGCTTCGGGCTGGCGCTGGTCTCGGGCAAGCCCAAGGGCGCCGAAAATGCCGTCACCCAGATCTGCGTCTACGACAAGCAGAAGAAGACGGTGGAAATCGGCGGTGAACTGGCAGCCGACACCGTCACGGTCGTGGCACCGGCCGCAGACAAGTAGGCTGTCGCCGGCGATCTGTGATCGCAGGCCCGCGCGAGCTTGCGCGCACAAGCGCTCATGCAAGCGGTTTCCGGCTCTCATCGTCGAGCAACCGGCCGGAAACCGCACCGCCCAACGTCAGGGTTGCGAATCACAGCCGCCACAATTACCGGCAATTCTCCAACCGGAGATTGCCATGAAACCGATCCATATTGCTTCGTTCGCGTTTACCCTTTTGACCCTAGCCTCCTGCGCCCCAAGCCAGCGCGAGTATGAGACGGTGCAGACGGCGGTTCAAGGCAGCCCCGCGCTTCAGAGAGCGATTGTGAAGGATTGCATCAGCAAGAGATGGTCGAAATCCGACCTCGAAACTGGCGCGTTGATCATGAGCGTTCCGATCAACAAGGTCCAGGCGTTGACCTGCAAGCGGTTGACGAGCGCTCTGGCATCGGGCCGGCTGAAGTATGCGGACGTCCGCCCCGGCCAACCTACGGTCAACCTCATAAAGATCGTGCAGGGGCGCTAAGCAGCCTTTCACGGACCAACGGTGGAGACGATCCGGGGCAAGGCCTTGCCGGCTCTTCCGGCCGACCTTGCCACGTTGGCGGCGGAAACTGTCGAAGCCTTCGAGCGCCTGGGCCCCGACCCGCACGGCTCCACCTACGGCTTCTTCGATGGCCATGGCTGGAACATGGCCTTCGACCATGGGGAGCGCCGGCTCAACGGCATCTATGATTTTGCCGATTCAGGCATTGGCCCGCTTCACCGTGAGTTCATCTATTCGAACTTCATTTCGCCGGATCTGACGGCGCGGATTGTCGAAACCTATGAAGAACTGACGGGTCGGGCCCTCGACCGCCGGCGCATCGCGGTGCTGACCGGCGTGCACCGGCTGTCGGAACTGGCCGAACTCGTTGACGATCCCGAGCATGCGCCGACGATGCTGCGCAGCGTCGAGACCTGGGCCGCGACCGTGGCGCGGGCAACCTGACCCGCGCCATAGTCGATCTCGTTAGGCGTCCTGGCTCGAATGGGCCCAATCCATGTAGAGATCGCGTGCCTTGGCGGCGACCGGTCCGGCCTGCAGGTCACGGTCGTCAAGGCGGGTGACCGGCAGGACCTTGGAATAGTTGCCGGAGGTGAAGATCTCATCGGCAGCCTCGAAATCGGCCATCGACAACGTCGCCTCGACAACCTCGAAACCGGCTTCGCGCAACAGCGTCATGACGCGGAAGCGGGTGATGCCGGCAAGGAAGGTGCGGTTGGCGGCCGGCGTGAACACGACGCCATCCTTGACCAGGAAGACGTTGGACGAGCCGGTTTCGGCGATGTTGCCGAGCATATCGCGCACCAGCGCATTGTCGAAGCCGCGCGACCGCGCCTCGGTCAGGATGCGGGCATTGTTGGGATAGAGGCAGCCGGCCTTGGCATCGGTCGGCATGGATTCGAGCGTCGGCCGGCGGAACGGCGACAGGGTCAGAGACGAGCCGCCATGGCCGTTACCCATCGGCGCCTCGAACAGGCAAAGCGCAAAGCGGGTCGATTCCGGATCGATGGCGACCATCCCGGCCGCACCATGCTCGGCCCAATACATCGGCTTGACGTAGAGCGCGGTCTGGCCGTCGAATTTCTTGGCGCCTTCCCAGGTCAAGGCCTCGATCTCTTCCGGCTTCACGGTCGGCTTCAGTCCGAGCGCCGTTGCCGAGCGGTTGACGCGCTGGCAATGCAGGTCGAGGTCCGGCGCGATGCCGTCGAAGAAGCGGGCGCCGTCGAACACGGTCGAGCCCAGCCACATGGCATGGGAGGTCGGGCCGATCAGCGGCGGATTGCCGGACAGCCATTCGCCGTCGACATAGGTCCAGGTCACTGAGCGGGGGGATGTATCGACGGCCATCTGCGTCTCCTTCACGTTTTGTCTTCCGTATCTTCCGCCATAGCTCGAAAAAGCAGCATGGGGGTGAATGGGTACATCAAAAAATGTCATGGCGTCCATTCTGGCACCGGAACGGCCTCTCGCGTAGTCTCTCTCGCATGGCAAAGGGGCAGACGTGCACATCATCAGGCATCTTGATCAGGACGACGTGGAAATCTTCCGCCGCATACGGCTGGAGGCGCTGCAGCGCGAGCCGCAAGCCTTCGCTTCCACCGCGGCGGATTGGGCGCGGCTGTCGACGGCGGAATGGCAGGCAAGGCTCGCCGCAAACACCGTCTTCGTCGCGCTCGACGGGGGTGAGCCTGTCGGCATGATGGGACTCATGCGCCAGCGCTCCAGCCGGATGGCGCACCGTGCCACCATCATCATGGTCTATGTGCGCCGCGAGGCGCGCGGTTCCGGCGTGGCGCGCGAGCTTCTTGCACACCTGACCGACCATGCCCGCTCGACCGGCATCCGGATGTTGGAGCTCGTCGCCCGCGCCGACAACGAGACGGCCATCCGCTTCTACAGGCGCGAAGAGTTCCACGAAATCGGGCGCGTTCCAGGTGGCCTGCTCGACGGCGAGGAAGAGGTCGACGAAATTCTGATGGCGCGGCACATAGACGGTCGCGCCGCACCGGCCAGACATCGCAAGGAGTGCCCCGATGAAAGCCATGTACTACGACGCCTTTGAGAAGACGCCCGAGATTCGCACGTTTGCCGATCCGACGCCGACCGAAAACGGCGTGGTCGTCAAGGTCGAGGCGACGGGTCTGTGCCGCTCCGACTGGCATGGCTGGATGGGGCACGACGCCGACATTCGCCTGCCGCACGTGCCGGGCCACGAGCTCGCCGGCATCGTGACCGCCACCGGCCGCGGCGTGATGCGCTACAAGGTCGGCGACCGGGTGACGGTACCCTTCGTTTCCGGTTGCGGCCGCTGCGGCGAATGCCGTTCGGGCAACCAGCAGGTCTGCGAGGCGCAGTTCCAGCCGGGGTTCACCCATTGGGGCTCATTTGCCGAATATGTCGCACTCGATTTCGCCGACCAGAACCTGGTGCATCTGCCTGAGAACATGGACTTCAAGACTGCCGCCAGCCTCGGCTGCCGCTTTGCCACCTCGTTTCGCGCCGTCGCCGACCAGGCACGGGTCAAGGGCGGCGAATGGGTGGCGGTTCACGGCTGCGGCGGTGTCGGCCTTTCGGCGATCATGATTGCTGCTGCACTTGGCGCACATCCGATCGCGATCGACATTTCCGAAGAAAAACTCGCCTTCGCCAAGAAGCTCGGCGCCGTTGCCACGGTCAACGGCCGCGACACGGACGACGTCGCAGGTGCCGTGAAGGAGATCACCAGCGGCGGCGCCCATGTCTCGATCGACGCGCTCGGCCATCCCGTCACCTGCTTCAACTCGATCAAGAACCTGCGCCGGCGCGGCCGCCACGTGCAGGTGGGCCTGATGCTCGGCGACCATGCCACGCCGGAAATCCCAATGGCGCAGGTGATCGGCCACGAGCTCGAGATCTATGGCAGCCATGGCATGCAGGCTTGGCGATACGACGCCATGCTGTCGATGATCGCTGGCGGCAAGCTCAATCCGCAACAGTTGATCGGCCGCGAGATCTCGCTCGAGGAAGCGATCCCTGCCCTCGTTTCGATGGACCGCGCCACCGATCTCGGCATCAGCGTGATCACACGGTTCTGAAGGGGACATTCCAAAGCCTGTTTGCTTTTGGCTGCGGATGCGATTTTGCCCTTAAGTCAGAACCGGTTTCAGGGCAAAATCACCACAGGAAGAATCACGACGAGGTCCTGTCATGGCGCTAGCGGCAGCTGCCACCGGGGAAGAACTCTACAGCCCCGTTCTTAATGCCAATCCGGCCCATCCGAACGGATGGCCCATCCAGATGGTCATCAGTTCACAAACGGAGGCGCGGCACAATCGGGCGCTCTGGGCACCGACGCACCTGATCTCGATGCGGGCGCCGGCGAGCCGGCTGCTGTCGATGATCGAGCTGCCGCCCGAAAAGCACCTGGAACTCTATTTCGGCGACGCCACCGACCCCGATGCTCCTGACGCCGCCCGTCCGGACGCGATCGAGGCGGCCTTCAATTTTATCGACGGCTTGCCTGAGGATGCGCATCTGCTGGTGCACTGTCTGCGCGGCATCGGCCGCGCGACGGCACTGAGCCTCGGCATTCTTGCGCGGTACATGTCGCCCGAGGAAGCGGCCGCGGCGTTGCATGCCCTGCGGCCGGAAGCCAAGCCGAACCGGCATGTGGTCGGGCTTTGCGATGCGGCGCTCGGGCTCAAGGGAAAGCTTGCCAAACAGGCCCTCCGCTTCCCCGCAAAGGTCTGGAAACCAGGCAAAGGCTGACGCCTGGTGGCGCAATGCCGTTGTGCAACGCACAAATCTTTGACATGATCGCGCAAAAGAACGGTATTCGCGGCGTGCCAACACCGGCACAATGCGGTAAGCCTTTGTTTTCGGCCACGCTTTTACGGGGTATGACATTTTGTCCCGCTGAGTGGCCGGGGATGACAGACGGGAGGAAAGAATGTCCCACGCGGCCTATGTGTTCGATGCCTATGGCACGCTTTTCGACGTGCATGCGGCGGTTCGGCGCCATGCCGCCGAGATCGGTCCGGACGGACAGGCGTTCTCCGAACTCTGGCGCGCCAAGCAGCTCGAATATTCCTGGGTGCGCTCCTTGATGGGCGCCTATCAGGACTTCTGGCAACTGACCGAGCAATCGCTCGACTACGCATTTTCCCGCTTCCCTTCCGCCGACCGCAAGCTGAGGAAACCGCTGCTTGATGCCTATTGGACGCTCGATTGCTACCCGGAGGTTCCCGCCGTTCTGAAAGGGCTGAAGGAGCGCGGAGCGCGGCTCGCGATCCTTTCCAACGGTTCACCTGATATGCTGGCTGCAGCGGTGCACAATGCAGCGCTCGAGATCGTCATCGACGACGTCTTCTCCGTCGACACGGTGAAGACCTACAAGGCGGCACCAGCGGTCTATGATCTCGTCACCACGCGCTATCGGCTTTACCCGCATGCGGTTTCCTTCCAGTCGTCAAACCGCTGGGACATTGCAGGGGCGACGAAGTTCGGCTTCCGCACGGTCTGGATCAACCGGGCCGACATGCCTGACGAATATCGTGACCAGGGGCCGGCGTTGATCCTGCCTTCGCTCGAAAGTCTGCAATTCGGTATCTGAGGTTTTGTCTCAATGGCTTGGTCGGCGTCGCAATACCTGAAATTCGAAGACGAACGCACGCGGCCGGCACGCGATCTGCTGGCGCAGGTTCCGGACCTGCCCTCCGGTCCTGCCTTCGATCTTGGCTGCGGCCCGGGAAATTCGACCGAACTGATCCACCAGCGATTTGCGGACGCCTCCCTTTCCGGCCTCGACAGCGACGAAAACATGCTGCTGGCCGCCGCCAAGCGGTTGCCGGGCCTGACCTTCGAGAAGGCTGACCTGGCGACCTGGGTGCCGCCGAAGGGCGCGTCGCTATTCTTCGCCAATGCCGTCTTCCAGTGGCTGCCCGATCACCTCGACGTGCTGGAACGGCTGACCGCTTCGCTTGCGCCCGGCGGTACGCTGGCGGTGCAGATGCCCGACAATATCGACCAACCGACCCATCTGCTGATGGAAGAAACGGCCCGCAGCGCCGACTTCGCCGATGCCTTCGAGGGCCGGACGATCCGCCGCAATGCGTTGCCGGCACCGACTGTCTATGTCGAGCGTCTGTCGCGCCATGCGCCCCATATCGAGGTCTGGCACACGATCTACTATCACCGGCTGGCGAACACCAAAGCGATCGTCGAATGGGTCAAGGGCACGGGCCTGCGCCCCTATCTCGATGCGCTGCCGCCTGAGCGACGCGACGCCTTTGCTGCAGCCTATACCGACCGGATCCGTGACGCCTATCCGGCGATGAGCGACGGCCGGGTGCTGTTGCGCTTTCCCAGGTTCTTCGTCGTCGCCGTCAAGGCCGACTAAGACACACCATCCCGCGGGCCATGCATCAGATCCGTTCGGCCAGGAAGTCGATGAAGGCGCGGATGCGGGCCGCGAGATGTTCATGGCCGGCATAGACGGCGTAGACCGTTTCGATCTCGTCCGGCCGATAATCCTCCAGCAACGCAACCAGCCGTCCCGCGGCCAAGTCCGGCTCAGCGTGGAAGCGGCCGATACGGCCGATGCCGACACCGGCGAGACAAAGCTGCTGGACGATCGCGCCGCTCGAGACCTGCAGATTTCCGAAGACCGACAGAAGCTCGGCCGAAGTTTGGCCGGGGGCACGGAAGGCCCACTCGTCGACGCTGCGGCGGAAGTTGAAGCGAATGCAATTGTGATTTTCCAGGTCGGCAGGCGTCTGCGGCACGCCGTGTCTGGCCAGATAGGCCGGTGACGCGATCACCACCGGCCGGCTCTCCATCAGCTTGCGCGCCTTCAGCGACGAATCGCGCAAGGGGCCAGTGCGGATCGCCACGTCGGCCCGTTCGCCGACCACGTCGATCAGGCTGTCCGTCAGGGTCAGATCGAGGCGCACCTCCGGATAACGTTCGAGAAATTCCGGCGCGAGCGGCAGGATGTAGCGCTCGCCGAAGCCGACCGATGCGTTGATGCGCAGAAGCCCGCGGGGAGAGAGCCGGCCGCCGGCCGCAACCAGTTGCTCGGTCTCGGCGATCTCGGTCAGAATGCGTTGGGCGCGTTGCAGGTAGACTTCACCCTCCGGCGTTAATTGCAGGGACCGGGTCGAGCGCACCAGCAGGCGCGTGCCCAGCCGATCCTCGATCCGGGTGACCAGCTTGCTGACCGCAGATGGCGATAGCCTCAGCCGCCGGCCGGCGGCAGAAAAGCTGCGCGTTTCGCAGACGGCGACGAAGACCTCCATTTCACCGGCGCGGTTGTCCATCACTCACCTATGAATTCAGTTCACAGCCGTTTATCCGATTATACGGATTATCGCGCAAGCTCTCCACCCTCATATTCCCGTCGAACACATCAACACCAAAACGCCCGGTCCTCCCAGCCGGACGGGAAAAGGTCTTGTCATGCCCATTGCACTCTTCGCATTGACGATCGCGGCCTATGCGATCGGAACCACCGAGTTCGTCATCGTCGGCCTGCTGCCGACGGTTGCCGCCGATCTCAACATCACCCTGCCGCTTGCCGGCCTCATCGTCAGCGTCTACGCGCTCGGCGTCACCTTCGGCGCACCGATCCTGACGGCGCTCACCGGCCGGATCGAGCGCAAGCCGCTGCTGGTCGGACTGATGGCGCTGTTCATCATCGGCAACGCCGCGGCGGCACTGGCGCCGAGCTACGAGCCTCTGCTCATTGCCCGCGTGATTTCCGCCTTCGCCCACGGCGTCTTCTTCTCCGTCGGCTCGACCATTGCCGCCGACCTCGTGCCCGAGGATCGCCGTGCCTCGGCGATTGCCATGATGTTCATGGGCCTGACGGTCGCCATCGTCACCGGCGTGCCGCTCGGCACCTGGATCGGCCAGACCTTCGGCTGGCGCGCCACATTCTGGGCTGTCACCGGGCTTGGAGTCATAGCGCTTGCCGCCATCGCCACGCTGCTGCCAAACACGCTGACCAAGGCGCCGCCGGCAAGGTTGATCGACCAGGTGCGCGTTCTCGGCTCTGGTCGGCTGCTGATCGTCTTCGCCATGACCGCGCTCGGCTATGGCGGTACCTTCGTCGCCTTCACCTTCCTGGCGCCGATCCTGCAGGAAATCACCGGCTTTTCCGAAGGCGCCGTCAGCCTGATCCTGGTGCTCTACGGCGTCGCGATCGCGATCGGCAACATCGCCGGCGGCAAGATCGCCAACCGCGATCCGGTGAAGGCGCTGGTTGGCCTCTTCCTTGCTCAAGCCGTCGTCCTTGTGCTCTTCACCTTCACGGCCACGTCGCAAGTCCTGACGCTGGTGACACTGGCAAGCCTCGGCTTCCTGTCGTTCGCCACCGTGCCCGGCCTGCAGCTCTACGTCGTGCAGCTTGCCAAGCAGCATCGGCCCGGCGCTGTCGACGTCGCCTCGGCGCTCAACATTGCCGCCTTCAACCTCGGTATCGCCATCGGCGCCTGGCTTGGCGGCGTCATCGTTGCCTCGTCGCTTGGCCTCGGCATGACGCCGGTCGTCGGTTCCGTTCTGGTCGTTGGCGCGCTGCTGCTGACGCTTCTGAGCGGCGCACTCGATCGCAAGGCAGAAACAGTCGCCCAGCCGGCTTGACCAAGCGGCCAACTGGCCCACCTATACCCTCGCCTCTTTCCCGCCCGGCCGATGGCCGGGCGTTCTGCAAAAACAAGGAGTTCCCACATGCATTCGGTCAATTCCAACGGCGCCAACATCCCGGCGCTCGGCTTCGGCACCTTTCGCATGCCCGGTGCCGACGTGCTGCGCGTGCTGCCGGAAGCGCTGAAGCTCGGCTTCCACCACGTCGATACCGCCCAGATCTACGGCAACGAGGCTGAAGTCGGCGAAGCCATCCACAAATCGGGTATCGCCCGCGCCGATATCTTCCTCACCACCAAGGTCTGGGTCGACAAATATGCCCATCGCGATTTTCTCGCCTCTGTCGACGAGAGCCTGATGAAGCTCAAGACGGATCACGTCGACCTGCTTCTCCTGCATTGGCCGGGTGGTAGCGACGTGCCGATGGCCGAGCGCATCGGCGCACTGAATGAAGTGCACAAGGCCGGCAAGGTCCGCCACATCGGCGTCAGCAACTTCAACACCGCCCAGATGGAAGAGGCGGTGAAACTCAGCGACGCGCCTGTTGCCACCAACCAGGTGGAATACCATCCCTATCTCGACCAGACGAAGGTGCTCGCCACGGCCCGCAAGCACGGCATGTCGATCACAGCCTACTACGCCATGGCCAACGGCAAGATCCCGAACGATCCGCTGCTGAAGGACATCGGTGCGCGCCACGGCAAGACCGCGGCGCAGGTGACGCTGCGCTGGCTGGTGCAGCAGAAGGATGTCATCACCCTGTCGAAGACAGCAACGATCGAGCGCCTGAAGGAAAACTTCGACATCTTCGACTTCGCGCTTGGTGACGGCGAGATGGCGGCGATCCATGGCCTCGCCCGTCCGGACGGCCGCATCGTCAGCCCCGAGGGTCTGTCGCCGGTGTGGGACAAGGCCGCCTGACAATAGTTGCCGATCCGCCGCCGGTCGAGTTCCAAACCGGCGGCGGATGATCTATGCAGATCCCCTGGGGAGATCGATGCCGATCTCCCCAGGGGACGCACTGTCGATGGGAGGGGCCGATGACGTCGAAAACCGTTGAGGTGGGCGACATCGCTCCGGATTGGCCGGCCATCATCGCCGTCGTGCTTGGCGTTACCGCCTTTTCCGTCGCGCAAGGGCTCACCTATCCCTTGATTTCGCTGTCGCTGGAAGGCCGCGGCGTCTCGGCCGCCACGATCGGTCTCAATGCCATGGGCTTTGCCGCCGGCCTTGCCGCGGCGACCCTGCTGCTCGGGCATCTGACGCGACTTGCCTCCGCAGACAAGCTGATCATCGCCAGCCTCTGCGGCTGTTCCCTCTGCCTCGCAACACTTGCGTCCACCTCCTCGCTTCCGGTCTGGTTCATCGCCCGCCTCGCGCTCGGCTTCTTCGTCAGTATGGTCTTCATGCTGGGCGAAGCCTGGCTCAACACCGCCTGCCCGGACCGGCTGCGCGGCCGGGTATCCGGCCTCTACGGCGCCGGCATGTGCGGCGGCTTTGCCGCCGGGCCGCTGGCGATCCCGCTTCTCGGCACCAGCGGCGGGCTCGGCTTTGCGTTGCTGGCGATCTATATCGCGCTCGTCGCCTTCCTCACCGGCCTTCTGACGATGGGCGCGCGGACGCGGCCGGAGCCATCTTCGACGCGCGATCTGTTCGCGTTCTTCCGGCACGCGCCGACCCTGATCCTGATGGTGCTGATGTTCGGCTTTGCCGATATTGCGGCGATCTCGGCGATGCCGGTCTATTTCGTCAAGTCCGGCCACAGTCAGGCCTTCGCGGCGTTGAGCGTGACGGTGCTTGCGGTGCCGACGGCACTGGCGCAGCCCTTCATTGGTGTCTTGCTCGACAAGTTGCCGCGTCGGCGGGTGGCGATTACTGCAGCCGCGGTGGCGGCAACCGGCTATCTCGCCATTCCGTTGGTGACGTCGGCACCGCTCTTGCTGGCGCTGTTCGCGCTGATCGGCGCTGCCAGCTTCGCCCTCTACACGGCAGCGCTGACCATGCTCGGCGAGCAATATCGCGGCAGCATGCTGGTGGCTGGCAGTGCCGCCTTTTCGCTGGCCTATGCTGCCGGCAGCGCGGCCGGATCGGGCGCCACCGGCTTTCTCATGGCGCTGATCAATCCCACTGCCGGTCCGCTCGGGGTCGGCATGGTACTGGTCATGTTCACGCTGATATTCGCCGTCGCCGGCAGGAGATAGGCGCGGCCGTCAGCGCCGACAAAGTCGGGTAAGCGCGTCGCCAAAAACACGCGCCGCCGGCCCGAGCGGCTCGTCGATCCGGTGCACGAGATAGGCCTCGGCGGCGACCTGGCTGTTGCGGCCGAGCGAGGCCGTAGGCAAGCGAACGAGCCGGCCCTCGGCGAGATCGCGCTCCACCTGCCACAGCGGCAACCGCCCCCAGCCGAGCCCCGCCAGGATCATCGCATGTTTGGTATCCTGGTTGCTGACTCGGCAGGTCTGCGGCGAAAGCACGCCGAAGTCGCGCCCCTCCGATCGCTGCGAGGGATCCGACTGGACGATCTGCAGATGGTCGGCGAGCTCCGGGCTGCCGAGCACGCCGTTGACGGCGTTCAGACCCAGCGGATGCTGCGCGGCCACCACCGCGATCAGCTGGACGTCCGTCAGCGCCTGCCGGCCGATCGCCGGATCGCGAAAATCTTCACCCACCATGATCCCGAGCGTGAAGCGTCGCTCGATCAGGCCATCGAGCGGGCCGCCGAGCGGCGAAACCGAAAGCCTGATGGCAACCGAGGGAAAGGCCACCCGCATTTCCTTCAGTGCAGCGCCGACGGTCACAATCGGAAACAGCGTATCGACGATCAGCGACAGTTCCAGCTCGATGCCCTCGCCGAGGCCGCGGGCGCGGGCACGCATGGCATCGACGCGCAACAGGATATCGCGCGCATTGGCAAGCAGAGCCTGGCCTTCGGGTGTCAGCACCGGCCGGTGGCCGGAGCGATCGAACAAGGAAACCCCGAGCCCGGCCTCGAGATTGGCGATGGCGTGGCTGACGGCAGACTGGACGCGGGACAGCCGGGCAGCGCCGGAGCGAAAACTGCCGCTTTCGGCAACCACCACGAAAGTCCGCATCTGGTCCAGGGTCAAGGCGTCAATCATGATCGATTCCATAGATCAGTTTGATGCATTTTATATCACTTTTTCAGATCGATGAAAGCACCCATCCTGCCTGACATCAGCGGCCGCGAACGCTCCGCAGACCGAAGCAAGCGCAACAAGGGAACCGGAAATGACAAAGATCCTCGTGCTTTACTACTCCTCCTACGGTCACATCGAGACCATGGCCGCAGCCGTTGCGGAAGGCGCACGGGCCGCAGGCGCCAGCGTTGCGGTGAAACGGGTGCCGGAGATCGTACCGGAAGCCGTCGCCATCAATGCCGGCTACAAGCGCGACCAGGACGCACCCGCCGCAAGCGTTGCCGAACTGCCCGATTATGACGCGATCATCATCGGCACGCCGACGCGGTTCGGTAACATGGCCGCGCAGATGAAGAACTTCCTCGATCAGGCGGGCGGCATCTGGGCCAGGGATGCGCTGGTGGGAAAAATCGGCAGCGTCTTCACCTCGACCGGCAGCCAGCACGGCGGCCAGGAGTCGACGATCCTGGCAACACACACGGTGCTGCTGCATCTCGGCATGGTGATCGCCGGTCTGCCCTACAGCTTCAAGGGCCAGATGCGCATGGATGAGATCAGCGGCGGCTCGCCCTATGGCGCCTCGACGCTCGCCGACGACGGCAATGGCGGCGACCGGCAGCCAAGCACCAACGATCTGGAGGGTGCACGCTTCCAGGGCCGCCACGTCGCCGAACTGGCGCGGGCGCTGGTCGCCGGCCGGGCGCGTGTGGCGGAGGTGGCCTGATGTCGACGGTCGTCGCTTTCGTCCCGGAAAGGACCAGCTGGACCGCAGTAACGGCGGTCGTTGCCGCCGGCATGGTCGCCGCAATGCAGGTGGGCAAGGGGCTGATCGCCGGCCCCCTGCTGCAGGCCGATCTCGGGCTCGACCTGACCGCACTCGGCTGGCTTACCTCCGTCTTTGCGATCGTCGGCGTTGTCGGCGGCATGCCGGCCGGAGCCATGGTCGCGGCCATCGGCGACCGGCGCATGCTCGGCGTCGGCATGGGCATCCTCCTGCTCGGCATCATCACCGGTGCCGCGAGCCAGAACTTCACGCTGCTCATCCTGTCCCGCATCTTCGAGGGGTTCGGTTTCCTGCTCGTCGTCGTTGCCGGTCCGGCGATCCTCATGCGCATTGTCGGCTCCGGGCGGCGTGATCTGGTCTTTGCGGTCTGGAGCTGCTTCATGCCGGCGGGCATGGCAATCGCGATGCTCACGGGTCCTCTGTTTGCCTCCTGGCAGGCAATCTGGTGGATCAACGGCCTCGTCGCGCTCCTCAGCCTGTTGACGATCATTGCAGCGATATCGCCCTCGCAGAGCAGGCCCCGCCCATCCGCTGGCGGCTTCCACGCGGACGTGATCGCAACGGTGAAAAGCCGAGGGCCGGTGCTGCTCTTCGCCCTTTTCGCCCTCTACAGCCTTATGACGTTCCCCCTGTCCAGCTTCCTGCCGATCCTGCTCGTCGCGCTTGGAACGGCTGGGGTGCTCAGTGCCCTCATCACGCTTTCCAACGTCATCGGCAATCTTGCCGCCGGCCACATGCTGTCCCGCGGCGTCGGCCGCGGTCGTCTGGTTATCACTGCAGCCACGCTGATGGGCGCTGCCGGCCTCTGGATCTTCCTTTCGCAGTCGGGTGACTTGCTGACGTTTACATCATGCGTGCTATTTTCGGCGATTGGCGGACTGATCCCTGCGACCTTGATATCGACCGTACCGATGCTGTCGCCAAGCCCGGCGCCCGCACCGATGGCGATGGGCCTCTTGATGCAAGGCAGCAATCTCGGGCAGCTCGTCGGACCTGTTGCTGTCGGAACCGCGATCGAAGTTTACGGCTGGACTTCCGGTGCGGCCTTCATCGGCATCGGCGCACTCGCCTGCATCCTGCTGGCGACAACTCTTGATCGCGCCCTTCCTGTTAAGGAACAGAAGAAAGCGTGATGGAGCATCTGTTCGACACCCTCTACGGCGCCGGGGCGGAACGGCTCAGCTTCGCCCCCAATTTCACCGGTCGCGCCTTCGTACTTCGTCGCGATGCTGGCACCCTGCTCGTCTGCGCCTCGCGGCAATTGGCCGAAGAGGCCGAAGGCCTCGTTTCGGTGGGCGCGATCGCACGGTAGCACATCAACCACCATCACCAGGCGATGCCCTCCTGCGATTGGGCCTCAGACCACCTCGGCGCACCGCTGTTTGGACCCTGGAACGCCGGCAGATCCGGGCACATTGCCGAATGGCCGGTGGTTTTGCTGATCGCGAACTGCCTTCCGCGGATTTTGAAGTGATCCCCACACCTGGGCATACGGCGGGCTCGGCCTGCTTTCTCTGGGACGATGGCCAGCGTCGTGCCGAGCCTGGCAAAGGGACTGCCGCTTCATCAGACCGAGGTACGGGAAACGGAACGCCAGATCGATGCGATGACGCGGCGGCTGAAGCACGGTGCCGATGGTTAGAGCATTTCCAGGAAAAGTGCGAAGCGATTTTCCGTCAGGAAATCCGTAAAAAACAAAGAGATAGAGCGTTTCTGCGACTTCGTCCAAACCCGAAACGCTCTATCGTCGATCGAGGGTACGACACCAAGACAACAAAAAACCCACCGGCGCTGGCGCCGGTGGGTTTTCTTCAAGCAGAGCCGAAAGAGATCAGACGAACTGGCTGAGGCCCGGGACCGAGGCGACAACTTCGTCGACGACATCGGCGCCAGCCTTTTCCTTGGCGAAAGCAATGGTTTCCTTGGCGAGCGAGGTGATCTCGCCCATGCCGAGGCCCTGGCTCATCAGCTGCTGGCCGAGCGCCATGACACCGCCGCCGCCGATCGCCGACATCAGGCCGCCGAGCAGACCGCCGCCGCCCGTGCCTTCGCCGTTGTACTGTGCGATCAGGTCGGTTGCGCCCGGGATCGATTCGATCATCTGGGCGACCGGACCGTCAGCCGCTTCGCGCTGCAGGAAGCCGAGGATCATGCCGACAGCCTTTTCAGCCGTCGCAGGCTCTAGGCCGACATTCTCCGCTACGCGCGTGACCAGTTCATTCATGGATAACTCCTCGTTGAATTTTGACGTTGACGTCAAGGTAAATGATCGCTTCCGAAATAACAAGCGACGATGGATGGAATGCCGGGCAATCCACCAGCTTTCAAGCAGCTCTCCGCGCATCGCGTAGCGGCGCAATTCCGCGGCTCGGGGCAATCGTTTCACGGTCGTGACCGCTTGGCAATGCGACCGATCGGCCGCCACCAGCTCCGCTGGTTTCGGGTTGCGCGCCGCAATCACCTTGTTGCCGGGTGGAGCAGCACCGCCTATAACAGGAACGAGCCACATTTCGATGACGGGCCCGGCAGACATGCCGCGAACCGCCCGCTTTCATTGATGAAACGGAGATGAAGCCCACATGGTGGAAGAAGGCAAGCTCTTTATCGGCGCCAGCCGCAAGCCGGATGATACGATCAACAAAGGCGAATATCTCGAGCTGAAATTCGGCAACCGCCACGGGCTCATCACCGGCGCCACCGGCACCGGCAAGACCATTACCCTGCAGATCCTCGCCGAAGGATTTTCCAACGCCGGCGTTCCGGTGTTCTGCGCCGACGTCAAGGGCGACCTCTCGGGCATCGGTGCGATCGGCGAGGCCAAAGACTTCATCCTCAAGCGCGCCGAACAGATCGGCCTGCCGACCAACCCCTACGAGTTCCAGGAATTCCCGGTCATTTTCTGGGATCTCTACGGGGAAAAGGGCCACCGCGTCCGCACCACCATGTCGGAAATGGGTCCACTCCTCCTGTCGAGGCTGATGAATGCGACGGACGCTCAGGAAGGCGTGCTCAACATCGCCTTCAAGATCGCCGACCAGGGCGGCCTGCCGCTGCTCGATCTGAAGGATCTGCAGGCGCTGCTCAACTACATGGGCGAGAACGCCACCCAGCTTTCCAACCAGTTCGGCTTCATCTCCAAGGCCTCCGTCGGCTCGATCCAGCGCGAACTGCTAATCCTGGAACAGCAGGGCGCCGAACATTTCTTCGGCGAGCCGGCACTGAAGATCACCGACATCATGCGCACGACCAATGACGGGCGCGGCGCGATCTCGGTGCTTGCCGCCGACAAGCTGATGATGAACCCGCGCCTCTACGCGACCTTCCTGCTGTGGCTTTTGTCCGAGCTGTTCGAGGAGCTGCCTGAGGTCGGCGATCCCGAGAAGCCGAAGCTGGTGTTCTTCTTCGACGAGGCGCATCTGCTGTTCAACGATGCGCCGAAGGTGCTGACCGAGCGGGTCGAACAGGTCGTCCGCCTCATCCGCTCCAAGGGCGTCGGCGTCTATTTCGTGACGCAGAACCCGCTCGACGTGCCGGAAACGATCCTCGGCCAGCTTGGCAACCGCGTCCAGCATGCGCTGCGCGCCTATACGCCGCGCGACCAGAAGGCGGTGAAGACCGCCGCCGACACCTTCCGCCCGAACCCGGAGTTCGACTGCGCCACCGTCATCACCAATCTCGGCACCGGCGAGGCGCTGGTCTCGACGCTCGAAGGCAGGGGCGCGCCGTCGATGGTGGAGCGCACGCTGGTGCGCCCGCCGCAATCGCGTGTCGGCCCGCTGACGGCGGAAGAGCGGCAGAAGGTCATGGATGTCAGCCCCGTCCGTGGCCAGTACGACGAAGATTTCGACCGAGATTCGGCCTATGAAATGCTGACGGCGCGCGCCAAGAAGGTGGCGGAAGCGCAGCAGCAAGCCGAGCAGGCGCCGGTGGAAGCCGATACCGGCGGTGGCCGCTGGACGCTTCCGGGCTTCGGCGACGACGAGTCTGCGGCCCCGGCCGGAAAGCAGGCCCGTCCGCGCTCCTCCGGATATCAACGCGAAACCGTGGTGGAAGCGGCGATGAAATCGGTTGCCCGCACCGTTGCAACCCAGGTTGGCCGCGCATTGGTTCGCGGCATCCTTGGCAGCCTGAGCAGGCGCTAGAGTATTTCCAGGAAAGTGCGAAGCGGTTTTCCGTCAGGAGATACGGAAAGGCAGGAGCGAGGGCGTTTCCCCGGCTCCTCTAAAGCGGAAGCGCCGCAGCGCAACGGCGCGGACGCTGTCCGCCGCGGCGATAGAATAGACCATCTCTGCACGCCCTGATCCGCCGGATCAGGGCGTGCCTGCATCTTGAAAGGACATCCCATGGACGTGAAAGACTCGAACGGCGCCATCCTCAACGACGGCGACAACGTCACCCTGATCAAGGACCTGAAGGTCAAGGGCACCTCGACGACGCTGAAGCGCGGCACGGTGGTCAAGGGCATTCGCCTCACCGACAATCCTGACGAAGTCGAGTGCCGGGTCGAGAAGATCAAGGGCCTCGTGCTGCGCACCGAATTCCTGAAGAAGGCCTGATGCTGCTGCGCGCGGCAGGAAACGGGTAGCGCGCCCTCGCCGTCAATGACGCGCGAAGCTGAGCAGACAAACAATAAAGCCCGGCGGGAGCCGGGCTTTATTGTTTATTAGCGAAACGAGAGGCTTAGAGCGTTTCCGGTTTAAACGAAGCCGCAAACGCTCGGCCTCTTTGTTTCCAAGCATTTCCTGACGGAAAACCGCTTCGCACTTTCCTGCAAAGGCTCTAGGCGACCGTCAGCGTGACGTCGATATTGCCCTTGGTCGCATGGCTGTAGGGGCAAACGATATGCGCCTTCTGGACGAGATCTTCGAGAACCGCCTTGTCGACGCCCGGCGAAGTGATTTCGAGTGCAGCGTCGATGCCGAAGCCGGTGCCGTCTTCGCGCGGGCCGATGCCAACCGTGCCCGTCACGGTGGTGTCTTCCGGAAGCTTTACCTTCTCCTTGCCGGCGACGAATTTGAGCGCGCCGAGGAAGCAGGCGGAATAGCCGGCAGCGAAGAGCTGTTCGGGATTGGTGCCGCGGGCGCCGTCGCCGCCAAGTTCCTTCGGCACGGTCAACGTAACGTCGAGAACGCCATCGGCGCTCTTGGCCTGGCCGGCGCGGCCACCGGTTGCGGATGCAGTGGTACGATAGAGAATGGGCATTGGCGGGGTCTCCTTTGCGTTTCGTTGTCGAATGAGAATTACATACTGCAAAATTAAATTGTGCGCAAATTAATTTTGCAAATTGCATTTTCGGCCCAAATTTGCGACAATGCTGAGATGACGATCAAAGCGGCACAATTCGACACGCTCCCGGACGAAGCGCTGACGCTCGGTAAACAGCTCTGTTTCGCCGTCTATTCCGCTGCGCATGCCTTCAACCGCGCGTACAAGCCGCTCCTCGATCGTTTTGGCCTCACCTATCCGCAATATCTCGTGCTGCTGGCGCTCTGGCAACAGGACGGAATGACGGTCAAGCGTATCGGCGAAGAGATCGGGCTCGATTCGGGAACGTTGTCCCCGCTGCTGAAACGGCTAGAGGCGGCAGGTTATGTCGGTCGGCAACGCGATCCCGGCGACGAACGGCAGGTGATCGTCAGCCTGACGGAGAAGGGTCATGACCTCAAGACGGAGGCTTTCGGCATTCTCGCTGATATCGGCAAGGCGTCGGGCTGCAGCCTGGAGGAAGCCCGTGAAATCAGGGAAACCCTACATCAGCTGACGCGACGGCTCTCCTCCGGCGAGAGCGAAGTCTGATCGCGGGCGGCAACGTCGAAATTTCAAAACTTGAGAAACGTGCCGGGATCGTGGCTGTCGCGCCGATCTTGCGCAGCACAGAAACCGGGCGCGCAGGTCGAACGCCCGGACTGATCCAACCTGCGGCGCTGTAAGCGCAGCTCAGACGACGAGGATCGGCGCCTTGCCTCGCACGCGGTCATAGAGATCTATGACATCCTGATTGAGCATGCGCACGCAACCCGACGAAACGGCCTTGCCGATCGACTGCCATTCGGGCGAGCCATGCACGCGGTAGAGCGTGTCCTGCCCGTTCTGGAAGATGTAGAGCGCGCGGGCGCCCAGCGGGTTGTCGATACCAGGTGCCATGCCGCCATTGCTGGCGGAATACTTTGCCAGCTTCGGCTGGCGCGCGATCATCGAATCGGGCGGCGTCCAGCGTGGCCACTTCTTCTTCCACTGGATGACGCCGCGGCCCGACCAGGCAAAGCCCTCGCGACCGAGACCAACTCCGTAGCGCAATGCGCTGCCACCCGGCTGGATCAGATAGAGGAACCTGTCACCGGTATCGACGACGATCGTGCCCGGACGCTCGCCGAAGGGATCGCTGACCTCCTGGCGATAGAAGCGTGCATCGATCTGGCGATAAGGCACGGCCGGGATCTGATTGCCGCCATCGTCGACAGCGGCATAGATATCGCCGAAATAGGCGCTCTGCGGCGGCAGGCCCGTCGGCAACGGACCTCCATAGGCAGGGCCTTCCAGAATGACCTCGGCACGCGGATCGACCCAACGCCCTTCAAGAGCAGGATTGCGAAAGATCGGCGCAGTTTCCTGGCGGAAGCGATCGGTGTTCATCGAAGACGTGCAGCTCGCAAGGCCCGCGGAGGCGAGCGCAATACCGGACGTGCGGAGAAACTGGCGACGGGAGAAAATAACTGAAGAGGACATCGAACTCTGAAAGGCTTGAGTGCGCGACGAACTGGAGTGCTGCACGAAATTGATTAATGAAACGATTCGCGCAGACCCGCCCAATTTAAGAATGCTGGCATCTACGGCTGGAACGAGGCTTGTGTCGGTAAACGTCGGATCACGTTTCCGACAGCTTTTTCGGCGTTACGCCGGCGTGGCTCAAATGCCGTCGGCGTTCAAGCCGGGCTGGCGCAACAGCGCCTCAAAATCCGCTGATGCAAGCGGGCGGCTGAAAAAATAGCCCTGGATCTCGTCGCAACCGCTATGGCGCAGGAACTCCACCTGCGCCTGGGTTTCGACGCCTTCGGCGATCACCCGCAGCCCGAGATTTTGTGCGAGCGATATGATCGCCGCGGTGATGGCCCTGTCGTCGACATCACCAGGGATATCCTCGACGAAGGATCGGTCGATCTTCAGGCGACGGACGGGAAACCGCTTCAATGCGCTAAGGCTCGAATATCCCGTGCCGAAATCGTCGATCGCCAGATGCACGCCGATCGCCTTCAGTTCGTGCATGGTCGCCAATGCGCCCGGCACGTCCTGCATGATCAGGCTCTCGGTCAATTCCAGCTCGAGAAACCGCGGCTCCAGCCCGGTCTCGGCGAGAACGGCGGCGACATGCGCCGCCCAGTTTCGCTCGCGGAACTGGCGTGCGGAAACGTTGACGCTGACGATCAGCAACGGCAGCCCGGCCTCGTGCCACGCCTTGCACTGACGGCAGGCGGCGCGCAGCACCCAATCGCCGATCGGCACGATCAGTCCGGTCTCTTCGGCCAGCGGAATGAAATCGCCCGGCGAAATCATGCCACGCTCGGGATGCCGCCAGCGAAGCAGCGCTTCGGCGGCAAAGACCCGGCCGCTCTCGATATTCACTTGCGGCTGGAAATGCAGCAGGAATTCTTGCCCCCCGATCGCCTGGCGCAACTCCGCCTGCTTCAACAGCTTTTCGTGGGCCTTGTCGGCCATCTCCTCGGTGAAAACCTGCAGATTGTTGCGGCCGAGCTCCTTGGCGCGGTACATCGCCATGTCGGCATTGGCGAGCAGCTCGCCGACCGTCTTGCCCTGGTTGGGGAAACAGGCAACGCCCATGCTGCAGGATATCTGCAGGCTGCGGCCGTTGATCTGCATGGGCGCAGCAATAGCCGCCCGAATATCCTCAAGGCGTGCGAGCACGACATCGCGCTCGCAGGGCAGGCCGTTCAGAAGAAGGATGAATTCATCGCCACCGACGCGCACGACCATATCGGATTTGCGCACCGATGCGCGCATGCGCGTGGCGGTCACCTTGAGCAACTCGTCACCCGCCGCATGACCCAGCGTGTCGTTGACGAGCTTGAAGTTGTCGAGATCGAGGAAGGCGAGGACCGCCCATTGCCTCGTTCCGCGCAACGCTTCCAGGGCTTCGGCGACCTGCTCTTCGAACAGCGCTCGGTTCGGCAAACCGGTCAACGCATCGTGGTGAGCCATGAAGCTGATGCGGTCTTCGGCCTGCTTGCGCTCGATCGCGATGCCCGCCAGATGGGCTGCCATGGCGATCAGCTCCTTCTGGGGTTCGTCGGGAACGCACACGGTTTCCGAATAGAGGGCAAAGGTGCCGAGCACCTTCCGATCGCGAGAATGGATCGGTGTCGACCAGCAGGCATGGAAGCCGTAGGGCGTGACGACCTCCTTGCAATCCTCCCAGAGCGGGTCGCTATGAATATCCGCAACGATCACCTGCTCGCCGCGCCAGGCGGCCGTGCCGCAGGAGCCCGCTTTCGGGCCGATCTCGAGACCATGGATCAGGCCACAATAGGTTTCGTCCAGGCTCGGCGCGGCACCATGCAGCAGGTGACGGCCATCGGCCGATAGCAGCAGGATCGAGCCGCGGATCCGCGGCACCAGCGCCTCGATCAGCAGGATCAGTTCGCGGAAAAATTCTTCGAGCGGCCGGCCGTTGGCGATCATCTCCAGAAGATGCGCCTGGCCCTCCAGCAAACGTTCTGCCGCCTTGCGGTCGGAGATATCGCGTGACACGCCGACGATGCCGACGATCTTGCCGCGCTTGTTGCGCAACGGCACCTTGGACGTCATCAGCCAGCGATCGCGACCCTTGGTCACCATCGCACGCTCTTCGATGCCGAAGATCGGCTCTCCCGTCTCGATCACCCGGCGCTCGACAGTGGCGATGATCTCGGCCAGATGTGGCGGATGCAGGTCGAAATCGGTCTTGCCGATGATGTCGCGAAGCGATTCCAGTCCGTTGTCTTCGATAGTGACCTGGTTGGCGATGAGGAACCGGCCCTCGGTATCCTTGGCATAGATATAGTCGGGCACGTGGTTGATGATCGTTTCCAACCAGTAATGCCGGTCGGCAATGTCAGGGTCGGAAGGAAATATCCGGCTCATCTCATCGGCCAGACGATTGCTCGCATCGATCAGGCAGCGCGTATCCTCGTTGCCGCCCACATTGAGGGCCGCATAACGCGGATTGCGGGACGTGTTCTTCGCCAAGCAAGGCCTCCGGAAGCACAATGTCGAGATCGGTCTGACTTCCCCAACCAACGATAGGCGGCCAAAGGTTAGCCGTCCCTAAATAAGACAAGGAAAATCGTGCAGAGGTTGCATTTCGGTGCTCAATATAGCCGGAAAGATGGGGCGGCGCGAGCCGCCCCATGCCAAATCAGGACAGAACCCTGCGCAATGGCGGAACCAGCATCAGTGCCTGGTCCGCAACGATCATTACGATGATCGCAATGCCGGTCAGCGGAAAGGCCAGCCCGAACAGTAGCGCCAGCAACCACAATCCGGCATAGATACTACGCCGCGGCGGCATCGGCGGCACGCCGATGCGCCCGGCCGGGCGCCGTTTCCACCACATCACAACCGCCGAAACCGACACGAATATGATCGCCAGGCAGGTCGCAAGCATCAGCAGCTGGTTGAACAGCCCCCATTCCTGGCCCTTGTGAACGTTGATGCTCCATTCGATCGCCTTGCCGAGTGGCGGGTACTGGCCAAAGGCGATGTCGACCAGCGGCTCGCCGGAATATTGATCGATGTGCATCGTGCGTTCGCGGGCGAGATCGGCGGGAAAAATCGCCGCGGTGTAGACACCGGTCTCGTCGGCGGGAATGGCCAGTTCATAGCCAGGCAGCATGCCGGCCTTGTCGGCAATCGCGACGGCCCTGTCGAGCCCGATGGACGGGACTGAGCCGCCGCCGGCCGCCGACATCGGGACCGGCGCGTTCTCCACCAGCCAGCCGGCCTTGGAGAGCACGTCGGTCGACACCTTCGTCGAGGTCGGGACATCGTCCCAGAGCTCGGCCGGGTAGCCCAGACCAGCCGCCGTCAGCTTGCCGTTGACGGTCGAGCCCCAGTAACCGGACCAGAGCAGACCGGAAAAGGCGAGAAAGACGATGAGCAGCGCCGAGGCGATGCCCGTGACCGCATGCATGTCGCGCCAGAACACCCGTCGCCCCGGTGTGCCGCGGACGGTGATCACACCGCCGGTCTGCTGCCGTGGCCACCAGAGATAAATGCCGGTGACGACGAGCAGCAGCGCAAAACCCGCGACAATCTCGATGATCGTTTCGACACGTTTGCCGAAAAAGTCGAGGCTGTGCAGGTCTTCGACCACCTGGTTGAACTCGTCGCTCGGGGCGACCATGTCGAGTATGCCGGCAGTATAGGGATCGACATAGACCATCAGGCGCCCTGCGCCTACGCCCACCGTCACGCGTGCCGACCGATCGGCACCGGCCGGCGTGCGATAGGCAACTGCCGTGCTGCCCGGCACCGCCTCGACGGCGTTGGCGACGATCGCCGAGGGCGGCAGCGGCGTCTCCCCCACCGCAACGATATTGCGATAGGCAAAGAACGTGTCGTCGATCTCGTCGTTGAAGAGATAGAGCCCGCCGGTCACGGCAAGGCTGATCATGAATGGAATGACCAGAAGGCCGGCGAAGAAGTGCCAGCGCCAGATCGCGCGGTAGAGCGAAATGCCGCGCTCGGCGACATCGGGCAGTCGCGCGGCGCCGGAAAGAGATGCAGTCGTCATGGGTGTCCCCCCGGGAAAAGCCCAGCGATGACCAGCTGGCGGCTTACCCTTGCTTGAAGTCTGGATGTGGTGGTTGCGCCAGCCGCTGGAGCGAACGCGTCGACCGAGAACCCCTCGTCGACAGTGCGCGTGCTGGCACTCAACCCTTCAGAGGCAGATCAGGCGGAAAACGGTGGGGGCGCGCGAGGCCCGGAGCCAGCCAGCAGCACCGGACGAGCGAGCAAAAGCTTGGCTGCTGGCGAAGAGAGCGCCAGGAACGTAGGCGCGGTCTTGGCGTGAAACGCCTGAGGCGTGGGCAGAAGCACCGGCGCGGCGAGACAGCAGGACTGGCATGCATGCGCTTTCGTGCCGCCCTTGCCATCCGGATCGTCATGGCCGGCCAGGCAGAGGTCGGGAAGCGAGCCGTCGGGCAGAACATAGGCTGCCATATCCGGTGCAGCCCGCATGGCGGCGCCCGCTGGCAGTTGCACCAGGGCGGAAACGATGAACACCAGCGCGCAGAAAATGCGCACTGCCGCGTCCATCCTCATCCACTCTCGCCGCGGTCGCGCCAATCAAGCCCCCATATCGATGCTGGGATTGCTAGTGTGCGAAGGTCTGAAAGACAAGCGGCCTTACCGCCGCACCGGTCGTTCAGCAAAAGATTTCATGCGAGATATCAACGCCCGCCGCTTCTTGCGCGGTCCGCGATTGCCTATGACAAGGGTATGCAAATGACAGGAGGAGACCGGACATGCTGACGATCTATGGCGTCTATCGCTCGCGCGCATCGCGCAATTACTGGATGGCGGGAGAACTCGGCATTCCCTTCAAATCCGTACCTGTTAAGCAGGCCTATAGGCTGGCCGATCCGCTGGCGGACGATGCGCCTGTTAACACCAAGTCGGCGGAGTTTCTCGCCGTCAATCCGATGGGCTTGATCCCGGCGATCGACGACGATGGCCTTGTGCTGACGGAATCGCTTGCCAACAATCTCTACCTCGCCCGCAAATATGGCGGGCCGCTTGCGCCCATCGACGTCCGGGAAGAAGGACTGATCGGCAATTGGACGATGTGGGCGGCCACCGAAGTCGAGCCGCACGCCGTTCGCATCATTCTCACCTACGATGCCGGCACCGAGAACACCGATGAGGGCAAAGCCAAGGTCAGCGCGGCTGTCACCGCATTGGGCAAGGCCTTTGCCTATCTCGAAAGCCATCTCGATGGCCGGGACCATATCGTCGGCGACCGCTTCACCGTCGCCGACCTCAACCTCGCGGAAGTGTTCCGCTACGCCATGAGCCAGACGGAACTGTTCGACGGGCATCCCAAGGTCAAGGCGTGGCTGGCGCGCTGCCAGTCTCGTCCGGCTTTCAAGGCGATGATGGAGGTTCGGTCAAAGGAAGCCGAATAGGCTTCTGCCATCGAACGCCACGCCGGCGAAGCGACATTAGTCACTCGCAGACGGTGGCTTGAAACGGGTGCGTGGCGCCTTGAGGTCGAGCAGTCGCATGCCCTCTTCGACCTCGTCGCGCACCCAACGTTTGAACGCCGTGGTGGCCTTGCTCTCCCGCCTTGAGGGCGAGCTGACGAAGTAGTGGCCGTAGCCGGTACGCGCGCGGATACCGTAGGGAACGACGAGACTGCCCTCGGTCACGGCGAAACCGGCAAGCGTCTGCCAGGCGAGCATCACGCCTTGGCCGGCAATCGCGGCATCGAGCACGAGCGATGCCTCGTTGAAGGTATGGCGCACGCCCAATTCGGCACCGGAAAGCCCGACCTCGCGCAGCCAGACCTCCCAGGTAAACATCGAATGGCCGTCGATAACCGCCGGCATCTTTAGAATATCTGCAGGCTCGCGCAGGTTTTCAGCCATCGCCGGCGAGCAGACCGGGAAAACCTCCTGCTCCAGCAACAGCTCCGATTTGACCCCCGGCCAGCGACCCTCACCAACACGAATTCCGACATCGACATCCGATGTATCGAGATTAACGAGCCTGGTCGTCGCGTCGATGCGCAGCCTGATATCAGGATGGCGCTCGGCGAAACGATTGAGCCGGTAGACCAGCCAGCGCGCGGCAAAGACCGGCGCGACCGAGATTGTCAGCACCGATTCGTCCCGCCGCCGCGCCGAGGCAACCGCCTCAGCCAACTCGCCGAAAGCATTGCTCAGCCGCGCCAGGAACAGCCGGCCGAAATCCGTGGCCACCAGCCCACGCGATGTGCGCTCGAACAGGATGCGGCCGAGCTGCGCCTCGGATTTGGCGATCTGCTGGCTGACCGCGCCGGGGGTCACCCCCAATTCCTCGGCTGCTGCTGCCAGCGAGCCAAGGCGACCGGCCGCCTCGACCGCACGCAAGCCGTTCAGGTGAATAGCATTCAATTCTTTCATATAGTTTTTCTAAACCTACCCTTTGGCAATCTCAATTGAAATCGTGGTCAAACAGGCAGATGCTCTGAAGCATCGAAAGGATGGCCCGCCATGCTGAAGATTTTCTCCCTGTTGAAACCGACCCGATCTCTTACCGACACCCGACAGGACGCCTCGCTCTCCTGGGCACGCGACCCATTGCAACATCCCGATCTCGAACGAATGGACGGGCGCGAACTCGGCGACCTGCCCTTCCCGGGCTGGCCCTGGCCGCGGACCGGCAATTGCGATTGCGCCTCGGCGGCCAGGCGATGAGCCACCCTCCGGCCGCGCATAATGGCCGCCCGAGCGAAGACCTCGACGGTCCTTTTGCCCGCGTCGTGACGCTGGCCGAAGCCTCTGGCCTGCCGGAGGTGTCGCTCGGCACCTCCTATGGCACGCCCGCTCTCTTGGTAAAAGGCAAGAGCTTTGCGCGCATGAAGGACGCCGACACCCTGGTGGTCATGTGCGCGCTCGAAGAAAAAGAAATGCTGCTGGAACTCGATCCGTCACTCTTCTTCGAAACCGATCACTACAAGGGATGGCCGGCGATGCTGGTGCGTCTTGGAGCGATCGACGACGCGAGCCTGACACAGAGGCTGATCGCCGCCTGGCGCGAGAAGGCGCCGCGGAAACTGTCAGCCGACTTTCCGGCCTAACTCGACATTCCTCGTCGCGTGGGCCTGGCGGATCACCGGGCCGTTACCCGACAAATACCTGCTATGCCACGCCGTTAGCTCCCTGCCTTTGAACCCAAGCCAGCCGGATCGCTCAATCGCCGACGGCATAAACGAGGCTGACAGTGCCGTCCGGGCGCGACTTCGCCTCGTTGAGCTGCAGGCGATGCCGTTGCGCGATCGTTGCAAACAGCGCCTTGCCCTCCCCCACCACCAGCGGATGGATCGTCAGGCGCAACTCATCGATCACGCCCCTGTCGAGCAGGCCGGAAACCGTCTGCGCGCCACCGACCACATAGATGGTCTTGCCCGACCGTTGCCGCAAAGCGTCAACATCCGCTGCGTCGCGCAGCACCGTCGTGTTCGCCCAGCGCACGCCGTCGAGCGTGTTGGACAGCACATAATGCGGCGTGTTCAGGGCGAAGTCGGCGTATTCGATTTCCTCTGGTGTCGGCAGGTTTCCGCTCAATTCGAGCGGGCTGTGCGGGTCGGCCTTGATCGCGCTCCAATATTGTTCGTAGCCCGAATACATGCCGCTTCCGAGCACGCAGGCATCGATTTCGGGCAAGAGATCAAAGGTATCCGACCAGGACTCGACCCAATCGGCATAGCCATCGGGACCATCGATCTTGCCATCGATGGACATTTGCATGCCGGCAACAACCTTGCGCATTTTCGTCTCCTCTTCGATGCTCTCATCAAGGACGAGCGGGACGCCCGCGTGCCGACAGGGTGCCTGAAATATCGTTGGAGACTGGTGCCGCGGTGCAGGCGGCGAAAAGGACGGCAGCGGGAAGATCGCCAATTTACATTGCTGGTCATGGCAAGGCACGGATGCGGGCGCTGACAACATCGCGCGCTCTTCCAATTTTCGTGTCCCGCCTGTACCGATGCTAAATCCTTGCCGCACAGGTACCCGTCGATGATCGTTCGCGACCGCCCCAGCCTCCCCAAGCTCTTCTTCATTCTGCGCGGCTCGGTCATCCAGCGGATCTTCCCGCAGGTGCTGTTCGTCTTTGCCCTGTCAGCCGGCGTCGTCTGGTCGCACCAGGCCTTCCCGACGATGGTGCCGAGCGTCAACAGCGGACCGTTCGCGCTTTTGGGCATCGCCCTTTCGGTGTTTCTCGGCTTTCGCAACAATGCCTGCTACGACCGCTGGTGGGAGGCCCGCAAGGATTGGGGGCAGCTGATTTTCGTCTCGCGTGACTTTGCCCGCCAGACACTGATCCTCGAAGCAGGTGACGCGGACGGCGCGCGGGCACGTTTGCTCAATCTGGTGATCATCTTTGCGCAGACGCTGGTCTGCCACCTGCGGCCGGGCAGCAAGCCCGACAAGGCGTTGCGGAGGCTGCCAGCGGATCTCCTGCCTACCTACAAGGCAAGCCGCAATGCCCCGGACCTGCTGCTGCGCGAGATCGGCGGCCTGCTTGCCAGCCTGCGTGCCACTGAGAGGATCAGCGACATTCAGTACATGATGCTGGACGGCACGGTCGGACGCATGTCGGCCGTGCTTGCCGCCTGCGAGCGCATCCGCAACACGCCGGTTCCCTTCGGCTACACGTTGCTTCTGCACCGCACCGCCTATCTCTTCTGCTTCCTCCTGCCCTTCGGATTTGCCGATGCGCTCGGGTGGGCGACGCCGTTCGTAACGGCACTCGTCGCCTACACCTTCTTCGGTCTCGACGCGCTTGGCGATGAACTGGAGGAGCCGTTCGGCACGCTGCCGAACGACCTGCCGATCGTGGCGCTTGCCGATACGATCGAGATCAATCTGCGCGAGGCGCTTGGAGAAACCGACCTGCCCGAATTGCCGCAACCGAAGGATTACATGTTGATGTAGCCGACAGATTTCCAAGGACCGCAGGCTTGTGGCAACACACGCCAGGATAGCCATGATAACTCATTGCAGCTTCCAGCTTTGTTTTCTATTTGCTATGCAGGGTGTCCTGAAAGCGAAGGTTTCGAATGCGGCTCAGCAAGGCATTGAACGGACTCATCGTAAGCCTCGGCCTTGTCGTTGTTCTCATGCTTGTGATGAACTTCAGGGTGGCCGAATTCGGCCGTGCCTCCAGCGCTGACAACCTTACGGTCGAGGAATGGCAGCAGAGGAAACGTGCTCTTCGCGAAGAACGCCACGCCTTTTCCCGTGCAGTGACCGGGCGCAGGCTTGGGATGGAAAAGCGAATTGCCGAAGGCCGGATCGCCAATGTCGACCTGGCGAAGCTGGGGTCCCATTTTGACGTGCGGCTGGCAGAGATTCCGGCAGCCTATTGCCGCCTGTTCGTCCGCGCCATTATCGACGATCAGATCAGCTACGGGGAATTCGTCGCCTGGGCAGACGAACCCCCGCTCGACCTGCCCGAGAGACTCGCTGGCCGTTAGCCCCGATCCTTAACCCTTCAGAACCGCGAGAACCCGGGCGACTGCCGGCCGCTGCGTCATGCGGTTGCGGTGGTCCAAAATCTTCGGGAAGCGTGTCGGGTCGACGCCATCCGGCTCGAGCCAGCCAGCGATCGTGAACAGGTAGGGGTCGGCGATCGAGTAGGTGTCGCCGGTGACGAAGGGACCGGCGAGCATCCTGGTTTCGATCAGCTCGAAACAATCCGTCATATTCGAAGCAACCTTGGCCCTCATCGCCTCATGCGCCGCCGGGTCGTCGGCCCAGCGCGAGCCACGCCGGCCGTGGGCATGGGCGACATGCACGGTCGAGCAGAGATAGCTCAGGAAGGATTGGATCCGTGCAAACTCGAAGGCATCGTCGAGCGGTGCCAGCTTCGCTTGCGGAGCGCTTTGGGCAATGTAGGTGAGGATCGCCGGGGTCTCGGTAATTGTGCCGCGATCGGTGACGAGCGCGGGGACACGCCCCTTCGGGTTGATCGCGAGATAGTCGGGCTTGGTCTGTTCCGCCTTGGAAAAATCGACCGGCGCGGCCGTGTAATCGATGCCAGTCTCTTCCAGCCCGATGTGCGAGGCCAGCGAGCAGGTTCCCGGGGTGTAGAACAATTTCAGCACGTTACTCTCCTTGCTAATCAAGGCGACCCTGGCGCCGCCTTCGGGCCGCAGAAGAAATGAAGTCTCCTCGGTTGACAAGCCGAACATGACTTCAATACAACGTGAACGTAACGTTATAACATATTTTCGGAGTCACTCATGAAGACCTTGATTTCCTCCCTGCTTGCCGCCGGTCTGCTGGCCACCGCAGCCACGCCGGCATTTGCGCATGGCGCCTGGATCGGCGAGCGCTGGGGCGACCTTGCGGTGATCTACGGCCACGGCCCCGCCGACGAAGCCTATGATCCGGCCAAGGTGAAATCCGTTTCTGCCCTCGGCGAGGATGGCACGGCATTGCCGGTCACCATCGAGCCGGCCGGCACCCATGCCCTGCTGAAGCTCGACGGCGAACCGGCCCTGCTCGCGCTCGAATTCGACAACGGCTACTGGAGCCAGGGTGCTGACGGCAAATGGGTGAACAAGCCGAAGAGCGAGGTACCAGGCGCCAAACAGGCGAGCCACTCGGTGAAATACAGTATCGCGCTTGTGCATGTGCATGGCGACATGCCGGCCTTCCCGGCCCAGCCACTGCAGATCGTGCCGCTCGACAATCCGATCGGGCTGAAGCCCGGCGAAAAATTTCGCGTCCGCCTGCTGCTTGATGGAAAGCCGCTCGAAGGCAAGGAAATCACCGTCGACTACGCCGGACTTCCGGAGCTCGTCTCCGAAAAAACGGACGCGAAGGGCGAAACCGAAGTGACGTTGCGCAATGCCGGCGTCAACATTCTCGCCGTCAGCCACGCAATTCCGCTCGAAGCGGATACCGCCGCCGACAAGAAGGGGCTGACGGCAACGCTGACCTTCGTCGCCGAGCCGCACGTGCACGAATAAGTCCACGCCTTTCCGGGTAGCCGGCGCAAGTGCGACAAGGCACGCGTCGCGGCATGCCCGGCACCAATCCGCAGCCCCGGCGAGCTATACCCGCCGGGGCTGCTGTCGCTCAGGCGACCTGCGCTTCGCTGCAGCCGGGCACATCTTCGAGGTTGTAATAGACCGGAATGCCGCGCTCCCGGGCAATGCGGACATCATTGTCCGCCCCCTTGCTGTCGCCCGGCAGACGCAGCACGGCATCGCAAAGCGCCAGCAGGCGCCCGGCGACGGGATGAAAGATCTCCTCGTAGAGGTCGTCACCGATGCTGGCGCCGCCGGCGGCATGCCAGACCGGCAGCGCCACCCACTCCCCGATAACAGGCACATGGCCCGCCCTGAAGAGGGCATAGGACGGTTCCTCCAGACGCTTCAAATTTTCCGCCATCTTGGCCGGATCGTCGCCCGTACCCGAGCGATAGGGACCCGCAATCAAGATCAACATGATTTTTTCCTTACTTTGCACGATACACCCAGATAACTCTGGAATATTCATGATATTTCGTGTAATATCGTGAAGAGTCAAGGAGCGAAATGATGCTGACCACACAGAGACGAGCGTTGATCTCGGCGCGGCTAAGCCGCGATGGCGAGATCGTCGCCAAGCGCCTGGCGGATGAATTGCAACTTTCCGAAGATACGATCCGCCGTGACCTCCGGGAAATGGCGGCCGAAGGGCTGCTGAAGCGGGTGCATGGCGGTGCGCTGCCGCTGACACCTGCCCTACCGGACTTTGCCACACGCCAGGAAATTGCTGGCAACGTCAAACGCCGGCTCGGACGCAAGGCAGCCGGGCTCGTCGCACCGAGGCAAACGATCTTTCTCGATGGCGGCACAAGCAACGCCGAAATCGCCAGAGCGCTTCCGCGCGAGATGCGGCTGACGATCATCACGCACAGCCCGACCATTGCGGCGGAGCTGGAGAGACATGAGGCGGATGTGATCCTTATCGGCGGCAGGCTTTACAAGCACTCCATGGTGGCAACGGGTGCGGCCGCCCTGGCGGCCATTACCGCTATCCGTGTCGACATCTTTTTCCTGGGCGTCACCGCGATCCATCCGGTTCATGGGTTTTCGACCGGCGATTACGAGGAGGCCGCCGTCAAGCGCGCCATTCTTGGCCAAGCCGCCGACACCTTCGTCATCGCGACAGCCGAAAAGTTCGATGCCGCTTCGCCGCACCACGTCGCCAACGCCGAAGACATTGCCGGCCTGATCGTGCCGGAAGATATGAACGATGATGCTCTCGGCCCCTATCGCGACAAGGGCATGGCGCTTCTGTCGGCGTGAGACGCGGAGTACTGGTCGCTACGGGGCGTGTGCAACAACGCGCGGCCGGGATTCCTGCGCGCGCGTCATTCCGATCGACATCAGGCGGCGAAGGCGTCCGTCACCCTGACGTCACCGACCGGGATGCCGTTCCAGTTCTTCATGGTGTGGTTGGCCTGCGCCATCAGTGCCGCGTGCACGTCAGGCTCGCCCCGAAAGAAGCGAGCAAGCGTAGCGGTGACCATCGCCTCGGCAGCACGGGTGGCACCATCCCCGCATTTGACGGCGATGGCGATGCCCTTTTCCGGGATCGCCGCGCAGAACACACCTTCGGCGCCGGTTTTCGCGAAGATCCGGCCCGGTGCCGTTTCCATCAGCCGCGTGCAGCCGCGCTTCGTGCCGGCGACGTAGAAAGGCTCGGCCATGCAGGCTTCGATCAGCCGCTTCGATGCGCGCGCGCGTTCGGGCGCGAGACCGACGCCAGTCGCCATTTTGGCAAAACCGTGCGCCAGCCCCTTCAGCGGCACCGCATAGGTCGGGATCGAGCAGCCGTCAACGCCGCAATTGTCGCGGCCGAGGATCGCGCCGGTGAGGTTTTCCATGGCGCCACGGATTTCCTGCTGCAGCGGGTGATCATAGCCGACATAGCCCTTCACTTCAGTGCCTGAATGGCAGCAGGCGCAGATGAAGCCGGAATGCTTGCCGGAGCAATTGTTGTGAAGCGCGCTCGGCGCCTCCATCGAGCGCGCCTGGCCGATCAGCGTCTTCTGGTCAGACGACCAGTGGGCGCCGCATTCGAGCGCCGACACGTCGCGGCCGGCAGCAGCCAGCATCTTCGTGGCAAGCGCGACATGCTCCGGCTCGCCCGAATGCGAGGAGCAGGCGAGCGCCAGTTCCTTGTTGCCGAAGCCGTAAGCGTCAGCAGCGCCGCTTTCCATCAACGGCAGCGCCTGCATTGCCTTGCAGGCCGATCGCGGGAACACGCCGCTCTCGGTATCGCCCAGCGAAAAGACCGTACGGCCTTCGCTATCGACAGCGATGACCAGGCCGCGGTGACGGCTTTCGACCAGATTGCCGCGCGTGACTTCGACGAGAACGGGATTCGACATGTCTTGCCCTCAAATTTCCTAGATTAGTGCATGCATTTAGCAGGAATCGGACAACAGGAAACCGGCGCTTTCATGAAATTCATCCGCAGGCTCGTCGCCGTCTTTCTGGTCATCTACCTTCTGCCGGCTCTAGCGTCGGCCGGATGGTGGTATATGAAGGAGCGACCGCAGAGTTGGCGCCATGCCGATTGGTCTTCGGCGGGCATCCTGCCGAAGCCGGCGCAAAGCCCGGATGCGGCGGTCTATATCTTCTCCGCCACGACGGGCGGCATGAAGGGAGCGGTCGCCAGCCACGCCTGGATCGTCACCAAGCAACAGGGCGCCCAGGCCTATAATCGCTACGACAAGGTCGGCTGGGGCAAGCCGATCCGCAGGAACGCCTATCAGGCGGACGCCCGTTGGTATTCGAACGAGCCGCGATTGGTTGCGACCGCCAGCGGCGTCGAGGCGAGCAGGCTGATCCCGAAGATCGAAGCGGCAATCGCTGCCTACCCCTATTCATCGGCCGGCGGCTACCGGATCTGGCCGGGGCCGAACTCAAACACCTTCGTTGCCCATGTGCTGCGCTCGGTCCCCGAACTCAATGCGGTGTTGCCGCCAGATGCTGTCGGGCGCGACTACCTGCCGGAGGGGAAACTGTTCCAGATCGACGCCGATAGCCGCGACCTGCATGCGACGCTCTATGGCCTCGCAGGCATTTCGGCGGGGGTGCGCAGCGGCCTGGAGCTGCATTTCTTCGGCCTCGTCGCCGGTTTCGACATTGCCAAACCGGGCATCAAGATCCCGGCGGTCGGGCGTTTCGGTATTTGACGACATCGCAGGCGCACGCGCACGCCGGCGCAGAATGCATCTGAAGATCGGGATGGGAAATTGCATGGCGGGCTAGAAATGGAAAAGGGCCGCGCGAGGCGACCCTTCCATGAGTTTTGGCCAAGTGGCTGGCCCGGGCTTAGGACCCGAAGGAAGGCGGGAATCAGGCCGAAGTTCGCCTCGACGTGTTCACCTCTCCCATGCCTGTCACGACGACCGAAATCTCATTAGACATTGGATCACCTTCCTTTCTGTTCGTTAGCGATAATTTCAAGGTAGGTGAATTTCCCGGGATTGCAAGGCCGACGAAGGTCGTAACTCAAGCTAGGTTATGATGCGTTTCGCATGGTCACGACGAACTTCGCGCGGTCATGACGAGGTTCGCATGGTCATGACGATCTTGCCGATGTGGTCGCCCTCTTCCATCATCCGGTGTCCGTCCGCCACCTGTTCGAATGGCAGCACCGCGTGGATGACCGGTGCGACGCTGCCCGCTTCGAGCAATGGCCAGGCGGTTGCCAGCAGGCCGTCGCGGATCGCCTGTTTCTCTGCCGCCGTTCGCGGGCGGAGCGCCGAACCCATGACATGCAGCCGCTTTGACAGGATCGGGGCGATGTTGGCGGCCTCGACCTTGGCGCCGCCGAGAAAGGCGATGATCGAGAGCCGGCCATCCTTGGCAAGCGTACCAATATTGCGGTCGAAATAGCGGCCGCCGACCATGTCGAGGATGACGTCTACGCCGCGACCGCCGGTTTCCTCCAGCACGACCGACTTGAAATCTTCGTCGCGATAGTTGATCGCCCGTTTCGCGCCGAGCGCCTCGCAGGCCCGGCACTTCTCAGTATTGCCGGCGGTGGCGAAGACCTCGGCGCCCAATGCTTTTGCCAGCTGGATTGCCGTCGTGCCGATACCGCTCGATCCGCCGTGGACGAGGATGGTTTCCCCCGCTTTCAGCTCGGCCATGCCGAAGACATTGGCCCAGACAGTGAAGAAAGTTTCCGGCAAGGCTGCCGCTTTCACCGCGTCATACCCTTTCGGCCAGGAAAGCGCCTGCGTCGCCGGCACGGCCGCATACTCGGCGTAACCACCGCCGTTCGCCAGGGCGCAGACCTTGTCGCCGATCGAAAAACCCTGCGCGCCCTCGCCGAGAGCCACCACTTCACCGGCAACCTCCAGCCCGAGAATGGGGCTCGCCCCGGGCGGCGGCGGATAGTCGCCCTTGCGCTGGAGCACATCAGGCCGGTTGATGCCTGCCGCTTCGACGCGCACCAGAATGTCGCCCGGCTTGAGCGTCGGCAATGGTCCCTTCGACAGCACCATATTTTCCGCCCCGCCCGGGGACGGAAGATCAACGAAGGTCATTTCAACTGAAAGGGACATGGCTCTACCTCAAGGACTCTCAAGCGTCATACCTAGCGCCGCCCATGCGTCGCGGAAAGGCCCGATGTCGATCCGGGTTGGCCGACCTCATCGCCGAGAAACGAGAGGATCAGCGCTGCGACATCGGCAGGACTCTCCCAATGCGGGTTGTGGCCATGGCCGTCGAGCGTGATGGAGCGCACGGAGGCGAAGGTCTCGGCAAGAACCTGCCGATGCCCGATGTCAAAAAGAGGATCCTGTGCTCCGGCGATGCACAGCACCGGCGCTCTGACATGAGCCGCGCGCGATTTGAGATCCGTCACCGCGAGCGCATCAAGGAGCGTTCGCCAAGTCGTCATCGGCATCGCTGCGGCTTCGCGGCGCAGATGCCTTAGGAACGCCGTGTCGACCGACCGACTGCAGGCATGCCAGCGGTCGAAGAAGGCATCGTCGGGACCAAGCGGGTCTTTGAGCCCGCGTATCGCCCGGGCGACCTCCGTCCCCGGACCAAAGTCCGGCTTGAGGCTTCCCGAGAGCAGGATCAATGCACGCACCGCCTCCCGGCGGCGCGCGGCAATATCGACAGCAATCATCGCTCCCATGGAATGACCAACAAGCACAAACTGGTGAATGGCCAGGCGATCGGCCAGACAATCGACATCGTGGGCGAGTTCGGCAATCGACATCCCTTCCCTGGGCATCGAACCGCCGTGTCCGCCGAGATCTGGAATGATCAGGCGATATCCGCCTAAGGATGGCGCGATCAGGGAAAAACTGCGGCTGGTATCGGAGTAGCCGTGCAAGAGAAGGAGAACCGGCCCCTGCCCGTGATCGACATAGGTGAACTGCTGGCCGCCGGGCAGTTCTATTCGCCGCTTGGCGGCCGCCCACGACTGCTGATCGATCACCATCAAAGACCGAGCGCGGCTTTGACCGCGGCCAGCCCCGGCTGCCCGTCATAGGTCGTTACGCCAGCGAGCCATGGTTCCAGACGCTGCGGTTCTTCCTTGATCGACTTAGCCCCTGCCTCATCGGGCGACAGGCCGTCATTCATCAGGTAGCCCATGCCGCGGTTCTCGAAATCGACGTCGAAAACCAGATTGTTCAACAGGCGGGCGACATTCGGGCACTCCTGAAGGTATCCCTTGCGTACCTGCGTCGACACCGTCGCCGCGCCAAAATTCGGACCGTAGAACTTGTCGCCACCCGTCAGGTACTTCATCGAAAATACAGTGTTCATCGGATGTGGCGCCCAGCCCTGGAATACGATGAAGGCCTTGTCACGAACCCGACGCGTCACCTCGGACAACATGCCCTGCTCGCTCGACTCGACCACTTCCCAGTCTGCCAGACCAAGATCTGGATCCTTGATGGCATCGAGCATCAGTTGATTGGAGCCAGGTTCGATGCCGTACATCTTCTTTTCGAACTTGTCGGAGAAGGGTTTCAAATCCGAGAAATCCTTGACGCCCGCTTCCCAGACGTAGTCGGGAACGGCAAAGGTGTATTTTGCCCCCTCAAGATTGGTTCGCACGGTCTCGACCGAACCGTCCTCCCGGTAAGGCTTGTAGTAGGCGACCATAGCCGGATCCCAGTAGCCGAGAAAGACGTCGAGATCCTTGCTGCGCAGGCTCGTATAGATGACGTCGATGCCGAGAAGCTTGCTTTCCGGCTCATATCCAAGCGCCTTCAGCAGGCTCAGCCCGACGCCGGTCGTAAAGGCCAAGTCATTCCAGCCGGGCTCCGCCAACCGCACGCTTTTGCATGCCTGCGGATCACCGGCAAAGCCGGAACTTGTGGCCGTCAACAGAGCAGCGGCAAATATCAGGCTCTTCAAATGCAGCATCGCGATCCTCACAATTGTCCGTCGGGACTTCAAATTGACCCACGGGTCAGCAATTGATCTTCCTGGAAAGATTGTCAATGTGAGAATCGCTTGGGAGAAACCGCATGCGATTGACGAAAATCAGTGAGATCAGGCGCCGCGAGCTGCGGCGGGCGGCCTTTGAGGTCCTGCAGAAAGAGGGAATGGCCGGGGCGACCCTGGAAAAGGTGGCGACGCATGCCGGCGCCTCGAAGGGCATCGTGCTGCATTATTTTGCCAGCAAGCAGGAACTGTTCGAGCATGCCATGCGCGAGGCGAACGCTTCCTTGAAAGAAGCGGTGGTCGAGAGGCTGCATCGCGCACGTACCCCGCTCGAGCGGATGGATGCGATCATTGAGGCCAATTTCGAGGAACGCTTCTTCCAGCCTTCCGTCTGCCACGCCTGGCTATCGCTTTGCGCCGAAGTGCCGCGCGAACCGCAATTGGCGCGGATTCAGAAGATCATTCACGCAAGGATGCGGTCGAACTTGCTGTCGGCGCTGACGCACATCCTGCCTGCGAACGAGTGCGAAGATGTGGCGCTTGCCATTACATCGTTGATCGACGGGCTGTGGCTGCGGCTCGGGCTGCAGTCTGAAGGGGGGCTGACACGCGACATGGCACTTGCGCAGATGCGCGACTACCTGGTCCATCGCCTGCCAAAAACCCAGGCGTAAATGGACGCAGCGGCACTCATTGCCGACTGCAACGTGTTTGCCCATCCACGCGTTAGACGCCGAGCGCCTCCAGAACGAGGCCGCTGGCGCTGGCCTTGGCACGAGACTTGATCTCGGCGATGCGGGCGCTGACGGCTTGGCCGTCCGAAAACACAAAACCTTCCGGCAATCCGAGAACGGCGATCGAACAGCGCATCAGCGGAAAATCCTTGGCCGTGCCATCGCGGCCATGACCGCTGATACGCCCCTCTGCCTGATGCTCCGGTAGATAGAGCTGGCGGACATCGGAGGCGAAATCGTCGAGTAGACGGTGAAGAACGACCTGCAGCTCATCGACGGTGCAACCGCTGATGCCGACGAAGAAATCGTCGCCGCCGACATGGCCGAGGAACTTTTCTTCGCCAATGAAATGCCGCCGCAGCAGGGCGGCGAAAAGCGAAATCGCCAGATCGCCCTTCTGAAAACCGTAGGTATCGTTGAACGGCTTGAAATCGTCAAAGTCGCAATAGCAGAAATAGCGCGGCTGATCGCCGTCGAGGATCGCGTCCTGAACGTAATCGCGGATGGCGCGATTGCCGGGCAATCCGGTCAGGGGGTTCTGCTCCTGCGCCGTCTTCAACTGCTTCTCGTTGATGATCTTCAACAGCGACGATGCCGACAGGATGCCTGCATAGCGCATATTCTCGGTCAGGATCACACAATCGCTGCCGTCCATGCCGGCGAAAATCTTCAGCATCTCGTCGGCCGGCGTATCGAGATCGGCGATCGGCGCCGGGCTTGCGAAATGCGAGATGCGGCGCTGGTAGAGCCGGTTCTTCAGCAGGTCGCGGCCGAAGGGATGATAGATCATCTCCTTGACGTGATATTCGTGCAGGATGCCGCGCGGTTCGCCGTTGGCGTTGAGCACCGGAAAGAACGCCTGACGGGGATTAAGCCGGAACAGATCGAACACGGATTCGAGTTCGTCGCTTTCGCGCACCGCCGGCAGCTGTTCGATCTGCTTGCGGATCAGAATGCTGTCGAGCGTCGCCGACGAGCGGTGACCGCCGCCATTCAAGGCCAAATGCGGATAGGCAGGCTGCAATTCGCTCAGGTGCGTCGTCGGCCGGGCGATGAAATAGCCCTGTACGAGGTCGCAGCCGAGATCGCGACAGGTCTGGAACTCCGCCTCGGTCTCGACGCCTTCGGCGATGACCCGGGTGCCGAGCACATGGGCGGTGTTGACGGTGTGGCGCACCAGGTGGCGCTTGCGCGCATCGGCGTCGATACCGGAAATGAAATGCCGGTCGATCTTCACGTAATCGACGGGCTGATCGCAGAGCAGCTTGAGGCCATTGAAGCCGGCGCCGAAATCATCGATGGCCAGCTTGAATCCGGCCAGCCGCAGTTCGCGCACGAGCGCCGAGAAATCCGGCATCTTGCCGCTGTCGAAACGTTCGGACAGCTCGAAGCATAAGGACGACGGCGCGATGTTGGCGCGCTTCAGGTGATTGACGAGGCGCTCGACGATCGCGTTTTCGCCGCCGACCAGGCGGGAATCGAAATTCAGGAACAGCGTGCGGGTGGAAAATTCCGGCAATGTCGCGAAGCCTGCGACGGCACGACTGTTGACCATATGCTCGAGCGCCAGCAACTGGCCGGCCTCTTCCGCCTTGTCGAGCAATTCCAAGGGCGAGGCAAAGCCCAGCTTTTGAAAGCCGCGCATCAGTGACTCGTAGCCGAACACGGCACCGGTTGCCGCTTCGACGATCGGCTGGAATGCGCTTTCGATCACAAGCTTTGCAAGCGTTACGATCTGGTCGTCGCCGAACCGGCGAAGCGAGAGAATTTCGGCGGGGGCGGCGGACATGCCGGGCTCCAGAAGATTGAGAACGGACGATCGGACGGCCGCAGGATGGCGACCAACAGTCAACGAAGTCTTTCCCCAATATGAAGCTTTGATGAAAGCTATATGACAGCTCCGCCCACGCTGATCATTATCGAACTTTCTAATAAAATCAGTAGTTTCATCGAATTTTCCCGAACTGCGGAAAATTGGTCGCAACAGGTTCAGGTGATGCGATAACGAGTGCATGCCACGACCGAGAAAGATCGCGGCAAGCGCAAACATCGTGGTCCAGAGCAGTCACACTGCAAGCAGGATCAGTGCCATGCCGGACAGGGGCACCTGTAGCGCTACACCCGAGATGGCGATCAGCGCTGGGATGAGCGTCGTTACACGGGCGGCCCGCACGGTCGCCTTCCCAATACGCCAGCCAACAGGCACGCTCTGCTTACAATCCCACCCGAACACGGCAAAGGCGAGCGTGCCGTGCGCTAGCCTTTTGCCAACACCCCGAAGGCGATCAGCGACAGACCCTGCATCACCAGATCGACCGCCAGGAACAGGCCGAGGATCCAGAGGCTGTTGACCGGCCAGCCGGCGGCAATGATCAGACCGGCGGCGAGCGTGACCAGACCGCCGAGCGCGACCCATCCCCAGCCCTGGATCGGCCGCAGCTTGAAGCTGACCCAGATCCGGAAGCAACCGGCGACGACGAGTGCGATGGCCATCAGGAAAGTGAGGACGGAGGAGGCCAGCACCGGGTTGATGAAGGCAAAGAGCCCGGCAATGGCGTAGCAGGCGCCGCTCAGCACCCAATAGAGCACGCTGTTCCAACCCTTGACCTGAAAGGCATGGGCGAGATTGAACAGGCCGCCGACGAGCATGATCAGCCCGACATAATAGACCGAGGCCACCGTCGCCATCAGCAGATTGCCGAAGGCAAGGCCGCCACACATGATCAACAGCACGCCGAGCGCGACGAACCATCCCCATTTGCCGGCAACCGCCGCCTTGCCAGCCGGATCGAATGCATGGGTCATTTCAACCTCCAGTCCTTCTGATATCCAGAACTCTACCATCGGATTGAGCCGGATTTCTCCGAAAAAAGAAAGAGAAAACATCGCAAATTTTTATTGATTGATGAGTCAATCAAAAATAAACTGACCATCATCGAGGGAGAGACGGATGCCCAAGGTCGGGATGGAGCCTGTGCGCCGCAAGGCGCTGGTGGATGCGGCGCTGCGCGTGATCGGCGATCAGGGCACGCTCGCCGTCACCATGTCCGACATCGCCCGCCGTGCCGGTGTCTCCCCTTCCCTTGCCCATCACTATTTCGGCAGCAAGGAGCAATTGCTGATCGAGACCGTGCGCAGTCTTCTAAGGCAACTGCGCGACGATACGGTGACGGCGCTGAGTGCAGCGATTACACCGCGTGAGAAACTGAGCGCGTTGATCCGCGTTTCGTTCCAGGCAAGCCAGTTTGCGCCCGACACCATCGCCGCTTGGCTCGCCTTCTATTCCGAGGCGCAGCGCTCGGAAGACGTCCGCCGGTTCCTCGTCGTCTACGCCCGGCGGTTGCGCTCCAACCTGATGGCGAGCCTCAAGGCGCTTTGTCCCGTCGATGACGCGGAACGCATCGCGGAAGGCGCAGCTGCGATGATCGACGGGCTCTACATCCGCCAGAGTCTGCGCTCTGCGCCGATCGGCATCGAAGCCTCGATCGCGCTGACGGAAGACTACGTCACCTCGCTTCTCGACCAGCTCCACCGCCAAGGACGGGCCATATGACCGCCAGACCTAATATCCTGATCATTATGGTCGACCAGCTGAACGGAAAATTCTTTCCCGACGGTCCGGCGGAATTCCTGCATGCGCCGAACCTGAAGAGCCTCGCCGCCCGCTCCGCCCGCTTTCGCAACAACTACACCTCGTCGCCGCTTTGCGCGCCTGCCCGCGCCTCGTTCATGGCAGGCCAGCTGCCGAGCCGCACCCGGGTCTATGACAACGCCGCCGAATACCAGTCCTCGATCCCGACCTACGCACATCACCTGCGCCGCGCCGGCTACTACACGGCACTGTCCGGCAAGATGCATTTCGTCGGGCCTGATCAATTGCATGGTTTCGAGGAGCGGCTGACGACCGATATCTATCCCGCCGATTTCGGCTGGACGCCGGATTATCGCAAGCCGGGCGAGCGCATCGACTGGTGGTATCACAATCTCGGCTCCGTCACCGGCGCCGGCGCCGCCGAGATCACCAACCAGATGGAGTATGACGACGAGGTCGCCTTTCTCGCCAACCAGAAGCTCTACCAGCTGTCGCGCGAAAACGACGACGCGGGCCGCCGCCCCTGGTGCCTGACCGTCTCCTTCACCCACCCGCACGACCCCTATGTCGCACGAAAGAAATTCTGGGATCTCTACGAGGATTGCGAGCATCTTCTGCCAGAGGTCGGCATGCTGCCGGAGGAGGACCAGGATCCGCACTCGAAGCGGATCATGCATTCCTGCGACTACGTCAATTTCGACTTGACCGAGGACAATATCCGCCGCTCGCGCCGCGCCTATTTCGCCAATATTTCCTATCTCGACGAAAAGGTCGGCGAACTTGTCGACACGCTGACGCGCACCCGGATGCTCGACAACACTCTGATCCTGTTCTGCTCCGACCATGGCGACATGCTGGGCGAGCGCGGCCTGTGGTTCAAGATGAACTTCTTCGAAGGCTCGGCGCGCGTGCCCCTGATGGCGGCCGGACCCGCCGTTGCGCCCGGCCTGCACCTGACGCCGACGTCGAACCTCGACGTAACCCCGACGCTTTGCGACCTCGCCGGCATCTCGATGGACGAGGTGAAGCCCTGGACTGATGGCATCAGCCTCGTGCCTGTCATCAATGGCGAGGAGCGCACCGAGCCGGTGCTCATGGAGTATGCTGCGGAAGCGTCCCACGCGCCGCTGGTCGCCATTCGCAAGGGCAAATGGAAATATATCCACTGCGCGCTCGACCCGGATCAGCTCTATGATCTCGAAGCCGATCCGCTGGAGCTGAAGAACCTCGCGGCAAACCCGGAGACACCGGTGCAGGCGGCAACGCTGAATGCGTTTCGCGACATGTGCGCCGCCCACTGGGACATGGAGGCCTTCGATGGCGCCGTGCGCGAGAGCCAGGCCCGGCGCTGGGTGGTCTACGAGGCACTGAGGAACGGCGCCTATTATCCGTGGGACCATCAGCCGCTGCAAAAAGCATCCGAGCGCTACATGCGCAACCACATGAACCTCGACAATCTCGAGGAATCCAAACGCTATCCGCGGGGAGAATGACATGAGAGCCCAACCGCAAGCCTCGCACTTCATCGATGGCGAGTATGTCGAGGACATTGCCGGCACCGTCTTCGAGAGCATCTATCCCGCAACCGGCGAGGTGATCGCCCGGCTGCATGCGGCAACGCCCGCGATCGTCGAAAAGGCGATTGCCGCTGCCAAGCGCGCGCAACCGGAATGGGCGGCCATGAGCCCGACTGCCCGCGGCCGCATCTTGAAGCGCGCCGCCGAGATCATGCGCGAGCGCAACCGCGAGCTTTCCGAGCTCGAAACGCTCGACACCGGCAAGCCGATCCAAGAGACGATCGTCGCCGACCCGACATCGGGCGCCGACTCGTTCGAATTCTTCGGCGGCGTCATCGCCACAGCGCTCAACGGCGACTACATTCCGCTCGGCGGCGATTTCGCCTATACCAAGCGTGTGCCGCTCGGCGTCTGCGTCGGCATCGGCGCCTGGAATTATCCGCAGCAGATCGCCTGCTGGAAGGGTGCGCCGGCGCTTGCCGCCGGCAACGCCATGGTCTTCAAGCCATCGGAGAATACCCCACTCGGCGCCCTCAAGATCGCCGAGATCCTGATCGAGGCGGGCCTTCCCAAGGGCCTCTACAACGTCATCCAGGGCGATCGGACGACCGGTCCGCTGCTCGTCAACCACCCCGATGTCGCCAAGGTATCGCTCACCGGCTCGGTGCCGACGGGCCGCAAGGTGTATGAGGCGGCAGCTGCCGGTCTTCGCCACGTAACGATGGAGCTCGGCGGCAAGTCGCCGCTGATCGTCTTCGACGATGCCGATCTCGAAAGCGCCATCGGCGGCGCCATGCTCGGCAACTTCTATTCCACCGGCCAGGTCTGCTCGAACGGCACCCGCGTCTTCGTCCAGAAGGGCATCAAGGATGCGTTCCTCGATCGCCTCAAGGCGCGCACTGAAGCGATCGTCATCGGCGACCCGATGGACGAAGCCACCCAGCTCGGGCCGATGGTGTCGGGCGCGCAACGCGACAAGGTCTTCTCCTATATCGAAAAGGGCAAAGCCGAGGGCGCGCGTCTGGTCACCGGCGGCGGCATTCCGAATGCGGTCAGTGCCGACGGCACCTATATCCAGCCGACCGTCTTTGCCGACGTCACCGACGACATGACCATCGCGCGCGAAGAGATCTTCGGCCCTGTGATGTGCGTTCTCGACTTCGAAAGCGAGGCTGATGTCGTCGCGCGCGCCAATGCCACCGAATTCGGCCTGTCGGCCGGCGTCTTCACCGCCGACATCACCCGCGCCCACCGCGTCGTCGACCAACTCGAAGCCGGCACGCTCTGGATCAACACCTACAATCTCTGCCCGGTCGAGATCCCCTTCGGCGGCTCCAAGCAATCCGGTTTCGGGCGCGAGAATTCCGTGGCGGCGCTCAACCATTACAGCGAGTTGAAGACCGTCTACGTCGGCATGAGCCCGGTGCAGGCGCCGTATTGAGGTTCAAGCGGCCTTCCTCGGGACGCATCTGATTCGCTCCCTCATCCTCGGGTGAGCGAAGCGAGTTCCGGGGATCCAGCAGCGCCACGTCGGTGGCGCGAAAGACTCCCTCAAGCGACAGACGTCGCTTGGCTGGATTCCTGTGACAAGCACAGGAATGAGGGGACAGAGGTAGAGGCACGGTACCGGCCGGTTTAGAGACGCAGAAGAAAGAGCACGATCATGCAGGCAGACTACATCATCATCGGCTCCGGCTCGGCCGGTTCGGCGCTCGCCTACCGCCTCTCGCAGGACGGCAAGCATTCCGTAATCGTGCTCGAATATGGCGGTTCGGACATCGGGCCGTTCATCCAGATGCCGGCAGCACTTGCCTGGCCGATGAGCATGGACCGCTACAACTGGGGCTATCATTCCGAACCCGAGCCGAACCTCAACAACCGGCGCATCACCGCGCCGCGCGGCAAGGTCATCGGCGGCTCCTCCTCGATCAACGGCCTTGTCTACGTGCGCGGCCATGCCGAGGATTTCAATCGCTGGGAGGACCTGGGCGCACGTGGCTGGGCCTATGCCGACGTGCTTCCCTACTTCAAGCGCATGGAGCATTCGCACGGAGGCGAGGTCGGCTGGCGCGGGACCGACGGGCCGTTGCACGTCAAGCGCGGGCCGGTGACCAACCCACTGTTCCATGCCTTCATTGAAGCGGGCGAGCAGGCGGGCTTCGAGCTTACCAACGACTACAACGGCTCCAAGCAGGAAGGCTTCGGCCTGATGGAGCAGACCGTCTGGCAGGGGCGCCGCTGGTCCGCCGCCAACGCCTATCTCCGCCCGGCTCTGAAGCGGCCCAACGTTTCGCTCATGCGCTGTTTTGCCCGCAAGGTGGTGATCGAGAACCGCCGGGCGACCGGCGTCGAGATCGAGCGCGGCGGCAAGATCGAGATCGTCAAGGCGAACCGCGAGGTGATCGTCTCCGCCTCCTCCTTCAACTCGCCGAAGCTGCTGATGCTGTCCGGCATCGGCCCGGCACAGCACCTGAAGGACATGGGCATAGAGGTCAAGGTCGATCGACCCGGTGTCGGCGCCAACCTTCAGGACCATATGGAGTTCTATTTCCAGCAGGTCTCGACCAAACCGGTCTCGCTCTATTCCTGGCTGCCGTGGTTCTGGCAGGGGGTCGCCGGAGCACAATGGTTGCTCTCCAAAGGTGGGCTCGGCGCCTCCAACCAATTCGAGGCCTGCGCCTTCCTGCGTTCGGCGCCGGGCGTCAAGCAGCCCGATATCCAGTATCACTTCCTGCCGGTCGCGATCAGCTATGACGGCAAGGCGGCGGCCAAGAGCCACGGCTTCCAGGTGCATGTGGGCTACAACCTGTCGAAGTCGCGCGGCAACGTCACCCTGCGATCCTCCGATCCGATGGCCGACCCGGTGATCCGCTTCAACTATATGAGCCACCCGGAGGATTGGGAGAAGTTCCGCCACTGCGTGCGCCTCACCCGCGAGATCTTCGGCCAGCGGGCCTTCGACCAGTATCGCGGGCCGGAGATCCAGCCGGGCGAGAAGGTGCAGACGGACGATGAGATCGACGCCTTCCTGCGCGAACACCTGGAAAGCGCCTACCACCCCTGCGGCACCTGCCGGATGGGTGCCAAGGACGACCCAATGGCCGTGGTCGACCCGGAGACGCGGGTGATCGGCGTCGATGGTTTGCGCGTCGCGGACTCCTCGATCTTCCCGCACGTGACCTATGGCAATCTCAACAGCCCCTCGATCATGACCGGCGAAAAGGCAGCCGACCATATCCTCGGCAAGCAACCGCTTGCCCGGTCCAATCAGGAGCCCTGGATCAATCCGCGCTGGGCCGTCAGCGACAGATAGGATCGCCTGCGCCACGAGGCACGTTTTCCCCGGCATTCGACTGCCGCAACGTCTGCGGCATGTCACATTCATTGACGCTATCTCGTCCTGTCTTCTCAAGTGCCCGAGATGAAGGAGACGAACATGACAGCGAAGCTCGATCCGCTTGTCGCAACCGCTGCGGCAATGCCATCATGGCTCCGCCTGCGCGCTGGCCATTGCTTGACCGCCTGCACCGCACGGCAGTGGGGGATGTGATGACCGAGATGACCGACGAAGACGTCAAAACGAGCTTCGACCCGCTGCGTCCGCGACTGATCCGCATTGCCTATCGGATGCTGGGTTCGGTCAGCGAGGCCGAGGACATCGTCCAGGAGGCATTCCTGCGCTGGCTGGACACCGACCGTGTGACCGTCAAGGAACCATCGGCGTTTCTGCGCCGGATCGTGACGCGCCTTTGCCTCGATCAGTTGAAGTCGGCACGACGGCGGCGCGAAACCTATCTCGGGCCGTGGCTGCCGGAACCGATCGTCGAGGAGAGCGACGACCTCGACGACATCACCCTGCCGCTGATGATGGCGCTGGAGCGTCTGTCGCCGCTCGAACGGGCTGCCTTCCTGCTGCACGATGTCTTCGGCGTCAGCTTCGATGAAATTGGCGAGACGATCGGCCGCAAGCCGGCGGCCTGCCGCCAGCTCGCCAGCCGCGCCCGCGTCAATATCCGCAATGCCCGACGCCGCTTTGCGATGCCACGGGAACAGGGCCTGGAAATCGCCTCCGCCTTCTTCGCGGCGTCGCGTGGCGGCGACATGCAGCAGCTTCGTTCGCTGCTTGCGACCGAGGCGATCGTCTATGCCGATGGTGGCGGTAAGACGGTGGCACCAAGACGGCCGATCGTCGGCCTAGACAAGGTGATGAAGCTGCACGCCTCGCTGGCGCTGATCTTTGCCCAGACGATGTCGCGGCTGGTGCGTTACGATTTCATCAATGGGCTGCCCGGTTTCATCACCATCGAAGACGGAGAGATCCTGCAGACCACTGCCCTTGAGATCGAGCAGGATCGGATCACCGCCATCTACGTCACCCGCAATCCGGAGAAGCTCAAACATCTCCCGGAAACACTGCGACATTTCGGTGGCCATGCCGTTCACTGAACGGCGGGTGGCCGCGCCCTAAAAATCGTTGGAGCCGACAGCTCCGTCAACCGACCCTGACCAACGCTTCAGCAAACCTGGCACGCGCCGACGGCGCGCGCCTTCGCTCGCGCGACAAATCCACCACCAAAACCAAAGGAGACCGAACCATGAGCAACATATGCATCGCCGTCATCTACCACAGCGGCTACGGACACACGGCACGGCAGGCTGACGCTGTCAAAACCGGTATCGAGCGGGTCGACGGCGCGCAGTGCCTGCTCTTGACCGTTGAAGACACACCGGCGCGCTGGAGCGATCTGCTCTCGGCCGAGGCGATCATCTTCGGCACGCCAACCTATGTCGGAGGCCCGTCGGCCGCGTTCAAGTCTTTTCAGGAAGCGAGTTCCAACGCTGTAATGGCCAAAGGCTATCTCTGGAAAGACAAGATCGCCGCCGGCTTCACCAATTCGGGAACCGCTTCCGGCGACAAGCTCGCGACGCTGATGCAGCTCGCACTCTTTGCTGCCCAGCACGGCATGCACTGGATCAACCTCGATCTGCCGCCTTCCAACCACTCGACCACCGGATCACCTGATGATCTCAACCGGTTGGGCTTTTGGCTGGGCGCCGGCGCCCAGTCGAATGTCGACCAGGGGGCCGATCTCGCGCCGCCGGCATCCGATCTCGCCACAGCACGGCATCTCGGCCAACGCGTCGCCGAGGCCACGTTGCAGTTCGTGCGTGGCAGAACGGTCGAGCGGGAGCCGGTCGTCCCCGCGTGGAGAACGGCAAACGAGCGATAGGATCGGCGTCAGAGAAAGCCGATCCAGCGCCCAGCCAGAAGTGCTGCCGGCCACACCGTCAGCGAGACGGCTGCGGATACGCGAAGACGCCATGAGACCGGGCCGCCATTTACGGCGGCCCGCCAGGCGCCGCCAAGATGCACAGTCATAGCATTGGCGGCGCCAACCCCGAGCAGACCGATCTTTGCGAGGAAGGCAGCATTCGCGGCATAAGCCGCCGGCCGAACGCTAAAGAGGCAGAAACCGGTCACGATCGCCAGACCCAGACCGACCGCGGCAGCGCGCGACAGAAACGGCCCGAGCCCTTCCAGCGAAGTGTTCCCGAAGAAACCGAGCAGTCGCAGGTCCAGAGGCACGATCGCGCCGATCAAAAGCGCGATCGCCAAGATATGGGCCGCGTTGACGACGAGATAGAGGATCGCGGATCGACGCATCGCTGACGCCAGCGGCCAGGCGGCAATCCAATCGAGCAGTTCCGCCGCGCTCATCCACCGGTCCGGATGCGGTCCGGATAGATGTCGAAGCTCTTGCCGGCAACGGTGACGCGGACTGCCTTCAGGCGCTTCTCGTTCGGATCGAGCGAGCGATTGCCCAGAACCACGATCTGATCGCCGACTTTGGCGACACCTTCGACGAAGCCGGACCGTTCCGTCTGTCTGGGATTGCCCAGTTCGACGCGCCAGAGCCCGTCCTTTTCAGTCTCGACCTGAAGCGTCGGATGTGGCGGCGCCATCGAGATTTCACGGATCGTGCCGGCAAGTTCGATCTGGTCCGCCTCTGCCCAGGACCAGCCGTGATGAGCGTAGGCGCCAGTGACCAGAAGCAACGTCACGATGCTTCCGGCGAGAACGCGGCCAGGAAAGGACCTCATCATCTCCCACTCCTCAATTTGCCTCGGAACCCGCAAGATTGAACCTGAAGCGACGGATGGGAAAGCATCTGCCGTTCAACATATCTTGAGCGGTCCGGCCTCGAGGCAAGCGCTACGTCGTCGTTGCTAGGCCCGCGCATCCGTGCTCGGCCGCCGACTTGCGGCTGCTTTTCGCAATCCGGAAGCCGAGCAGGAGAAGGCCTGAGTAGAGTTCTGACCGGCACCGTTGACCGATCGCCCGTTGAAGCGCGGACCGAAGGGGCCGCGCTTCTTCATGTAACGGCCGGGCCAAGGACGCGAAAGGAAGTATAAAGTCTAGTAAATTACTAGCTTATCTTGCGTTTTTCGCTGCTTTTCGATCTGAGAGGCAGATTTGCTCCAAACGCCCAGCATTAGAAACCGCTATTTCTGTCCCTCGCCACACCCGGCTGCGATATTCCTGACAAGTTGGAACAGGACGCAGCCATGACCACGTCACCCCTCGACGCCACCGCGAAAGCTCTGAACCAAGCGCTTGAAGTCCTGGATCTCGCAGGACGTCTCGCGCTCGTTGCCGGCCTTGAAGGCCGTGCCGTCTTTACCACGTCGCTCGGTATCGAAGATCAGGTGATCACGGCCGTCATCGGCGAGAACCAGCTGGCGGTCGATGTCGCCACGCTGCAGACCGGCCGCCTCTTCAACGAGACGGTGGCGCTGATCGACAAGACCGAAGAGACCTATGGCATCCTGATCAAGCGTTTTCATCCGGAAAAGGCAGACGTCGACGCCTATGCCGCGCAATATGGTGCCAACGGCTTTTATGACAGCGTCGAAGCCAGGCATGCCTGTTGTGACGCGCGCAAGCTGAAGCCGCTTGCACGCGCACTCGAAGGCGCCAGCTACTGGGTGACGGGGCTTCGCCGCGGCCAGTCCGGCAACCGGGCAGCGACACCCTTTGCCGAAGCGGATGCTGAGCGCGGCCTCATCAAGATCAATCCGCTCGCCGACTGGGACATCGAAACCATCCGCAGTTACGTCACTGCCAACGCCGTTCCTGTGAACCCGCTGCATGCCCGCGGTTATCCCTCGATCGGCTGCGAACCCTGCACCCGCGCCATCAAGCCGGGCGAGCCCGAACGGGCCGGCCGCTGGTGGTGGGAAAACGACGAGAAGCGCGAATGCGGGCTTCACGTCCCAGAGACCGCCAGTTCCATCATCCCGACTTCGAGCAGCGCCGCCTGAGGGCTGGCGCGCTCCTCCCAAGACAAAGATCCTCCCGGAGACTGAAATGCCTCTTACCCATCCGGAAACGGAACTGCACAATCCGCAGAGCACCAAGCCGCCGCTTGACCCGCATTTGAAGGCGCTCGAAAACGAAGCGATCCACATCTTCCGCGAAGTGGCCGCCGAGTTTGAACGCCCTGTCATGCTCTACTCGATCGGCAAGGATTCCTCGGTGCTGCTGCACCTGGCGCGCAAGGCCTTCTATCCCGGCCGCGTTCCCTTTCCGCTGCTGCACGTCAACACCGGCTGGAAGTTTGCCGAGATGATCACGTTTCGCGACGAGATCGTGAAGCGCTACGACCTCGACCTGATCGAGCACGTTAATCCGCGCGGCGCTCAGGAGAACGTCACGCCGTTCAGCCACGGTTCGGCGCTCTACACCGACATCATGAAGACCGAGGCGCTGCGCCAGGCGCTCGACGCCGGCCAGTATGACGCCGCTTTCGGCGGCGCGCGCCGCGACGAAGAGGCCTCGCGCGCCAAGGAGCGCATCTACTCCTTCCGCACCCCAGACCACCGCTGGGATCCACGCAACCAGCGTCCCGAGCTTTGGAACGTCTATAACGGCATGGTGCGCAAGGGCGAGAGCGTGCGCGCCTTCCCGCTGTCGAACTGGACCGAGGTCGACATCTGGCGCTACATCCAGGCCGAAGACATTCCGATCGTGCCGCTTTATTTCGCCAAGAAACGGCCGGTCGTCGAACGCGACGGCATGATGATCCTTGCCGAAGACCCGCGTCTCGAACTGCTGCCGGGTGAGGCCAAGCGCGAGGAAGTGATCCGCTTCCGTACGCTCGGATGCTTCCCGCTGACCGGCGCCATCCGCTCCGACGCCACGTCGCTCGACGACATCATCTCCGAACTTGAAACCGCGACCGTATCCGAACGCCAGGGCCGCGCCATCGACCGTGACCAATCCGGTTCGATGGAAAAGAAAAAACGCGAAGGATATTTCTGATGACCGCACCAGCAACCGCGAATGCCGTTCAGGAAGACGCAGCCGCTCACGTTCTGGCGTTTCCGGCGTCCGAATCGGTCCGCGCAACGCGCGACAGCCGCCCCCTTCGCCTCATCACCTGCGGCTCGGTCGACGACGGGAAATCGACGCTGATCGGTCGACTGCTTTGGGATACCAAGGCGGTCAAGGAAGATCAGGCGGCGACGCTGCGGCGTGATTCCAACGGCAAGCAGAACGATCTCGGCCTGCCGGACTTCGCGCTCCTGCTCGACGGCCTGCAGGCCGAGCGCGAACAGGGCATCACCATCGACGTCGCCTATCGGTATTTCTCCACCGACAAGCGCTCCTTCATCGTCGCCGACACACCCGGCCATGAGCAATATACCCGCAACATGGCAACCGGCGCGTCGACGGCCGACCTCGCGGTGTTGCTGGTCGACGCCCGCGTCGGCCTGCTCGAGCAGACTCGGCGGCACGCGACGATCGCGACCCTGATGGGCATCAAGCAGTTCGTTCTGGCGGTCAACAAGATCGACCTGACGGACTATGACCGCGCCCGGTTCGACCAGATCAGCCACGAGTTTCGTGAGCTGGCGCTATCGCTCGGCGTGCGCCAGGTCACGGCAATTCCGCTTTCGGCACTGAAGGGCGAGAACGTCGTTTACGACGGCCGCGCTTCGATGCCCTGGTACGATGGCCCGACACTGGTCGAAGTGCTTGAACTGGCGACGACACGCTCCTCCCAGACCGTCGGCTTCCGCCTGCCGGTGCAGCGCGTCTCGCGCCCGGGCGAAAGCTTCCGCGGCTACCAGGGAACGGTTGCCGGCGGCGCGGTCAAGCCCGGCGACAGCGTCGTGATCCTGCCCTCGGGCATGGTTGCCAACGTCACCAAGATCGTCACCTTCGACCTCGTGCGCAACGCTGCGGTCGCCGGCGATGCCATCACCCTGGTGCTCGACCGCCAGGTCGACGTTTCGCGCGGCGACATGATCGTCGCCATCGACAGCCAGCCGCTGACGGGCCTTGCCTTCGACGCCCAGATCGTTGCGCTGCAGCCTGATGGCATCCAGCCGGGCAAGCGCTACTGGCTGAAAAGCGGCAGCCGCCGCCAGCGTGTGCAGGTGCAGCCGGCAAGCCAGCTGGACCTGAAGACGGGCAAGTGGGAGCACGCAGACCAGTTGCCGATGAACGCCATCGGCAAGGTTCACCTTGCCTTCGACGAACAGGCGATCTTCGACCCTTATGAGCAGAATCGGACGACCGGCGCCTTCATCCTGATCGATCCCGACACCAACAACACGGTGGCCGGCGGCATGATCACGGCCAAGCGCTCGGCGCTCGGCGGCATCCATACGGAAGACGCCCGCGTGATCCTGTCGCTGCCCGCCGATCTCGCCGACCAGCTGATGGCAACCGAGCTGTTTGCGGGTCGTCGCGAGGATGCAGAAGTGCGTCGCGTCAGCGCTGGCCGCGCGAGCGAGATCATCGACACGATCGACGGCTGATCGCCACTCCCCCAAGATCAGAAAGGGCCCACGAGGGCCCTTTTTCCGTTTCTGCTGATCTATTTTTGATGCCTCGCCAGATTGCTCCTACCGCCTCTTCCCGAAACGACCTGCCGCACTACTTCCAAAGAACCGGGAAGGAGGAGCAGCCATGATGCTGGACCATGAACGGGAGGACGTGCCGCGCCGAAGCTTTCTTGGGCGGGCCGTGACGATCGAGGCCTTTGCGCGAAAGTACCGGTTGGACGCTGAGGAAACAAAACGGCTTCAGAGCCAGTTTGGTCCGACGGCCGGTGAGATCGAGTTATTGCAGGCCGCGCGGCGCAACGGAATGCCTGAGGAGTAGCGTTTCGCGCCGCGCCGGATTGCCTTTAAATTACGACCGCTGCTCGATGCTCGGAAGCACCATCGTCAGCGGCGCGGGATCTGTGTGCTGCCAAAGCTGGTATCCGACGACGCTGCCGAGGATGGCAGACCATATGGCGATCTCGCGGAATGTGAATATCGGTTCCTTCAACATCTGAGCCTCACTGGGAGAACGATTGTTGAAGATAATATCGCGCTTATTGTTCACCCTGATAAGACGCCATTCGATGAACAGGCCGTTTCCAATTGAACAATAACGTGACCCGACGTAGGCGGGTGCGGCGTTGGAGACTGCCCCTCACCCGCAGCTTCTGCCACCGCTAGAACGATCGGAAAATGGCCGCACGCGTGACGCCCAAGATGCGATCGTCCCAAAATGGGACACTTGTCGACATTGCTTCACCTTGATTGGCGGTCGCGAATTACTTGGGTTCAAATTCACCGGGGCATTTGTAATTTGGCGCGTCGATCATGATGATCGATAGGGCTGTTTCACCGTTTCCAAACGCCGTGGGACAGTCCGCCTGGCTATGCACCTTGCAGGCTTTGGCCGTGCAACAAGAAAGGGCCCTTGCGAGCCCTCTCCTGTCATTCGAAGCTGCTGCATGTTTCCTTAAATCCTATTCGATTTAACGATAAAAACATGCAGCCATTCAAAGTGCTACAGCGACCTTTGCGCGTCTAACAAGACGCGCGGCGCTGTAGTTCCCGATCAGCGTGTGATGACCACGGGCTCGACGTTTTCGTCTTCCGTGCGGCTTGCGAAGTAGTTGGCAAGCAGCGCGCCGGAAATGTTGTGCCAGACGCTGAAGATCGCGCTCGGCACGGCAGCCACGGGCGAGAAATAGGCATTGGCCAGAGCCGCGCCGAGACCGCTGTTCTGCATGCCGACCTCGATGGCGATCGCCTTGCGCTTGGCAAGTGACAGGCCGGCGGCCTTGGCGGCGAAGAAGCCGAGCAGATAGCCGAGGCCATTGTGCAGAACGACGACCGCGAAGATCAGCAGGCCGGAGCTGGCGATAGCGCCCTTGCTGGCGCCGACGACGGCGGCAACGATCAACACGATGCCCGCAACGCTGACCAGCGGCAATGCCGGCACCGCGGCCTTGACCAGGCCCGGCAGCAGCTTCTGCAAAAGAAAGCCCAACGCCAGCGGCACCAGCACGACCTTGACGATGCTCATGAACATCGCCATCGCATCAACCGGCAGATACTGGCTGGCAAAGGTCCAGACGAGAAACGGCGTGACGACCGGGGCCAGAAGCGTGGTGACGCTAGTGCAGGCCACCGACAGCGCGACATCGCCCTTCGAGAGGTATGTCATGACGTTGCTCGAGGTGCCGCCCGGGCAGCAGCCGACGAGAATGACACCGGCGGCCACTTCCGGCGACATCGGGATGATGGCCGTCAGCAACACGGCCAGCAAGGGCATGATCAGAAACTGTGAGATGACGCCGATGCCGACCTCGAACGGGCGCTTGGCGACTTCCTTGAAATCGTCGAGCGAAATGGTGAGGCCCATGCCGAACATGATAATGCCAAGCAGCGTAACGATATAGGGCGTGATCTGCTTGAAAATATCCGGGAAGACAAAGCCGAGAACGGCGAAGAGAATGACCCAGAGCGCGAATGTGCGCCCGACGAACGCGGAAAACGATGCGACAGCCTTCAAAATTTTACTCCTTGGCGTGATGAGGGCTGTCTAGGCGCCACAACCGGCGGCTTCAACACGCTTCGAACAAAAAACCGTCAGATATCGCAACTTTGTTTCTATCACGTCACGATAGCCGACATAAACCAGACGTCTATGGACATGGACCGCGTCATGCGGATATCAGGCATTGCCCACGCGGCGGCGCGCAGGATCTCAAGGAGACGAAGATGACCACGGATAAAAAACCGGAGACGACCGTGACCGTCGAGAAGCGCATGAACGGCAAATGGTGCTTCGTCGTCAAGTATCGCGGCGTCACCCATCCGGCTCAGGGCAACTTCTCCTCGATGCTGCAAGCGCAGGCAATCGGCCAATCCGTGCTGAAGGCTTTGGAAAAACAACGCTGAAGACGCGGGGGCCGTCGTGCCCCCCACCCAGCGGCACAGTTCGCTTCCAGCTTGTACTTGATCGCGCCACGGCAGCGAGCCCCGCATGGCTGTGCGGCCGTCATCCCGACTGGTGTTTGGCCGCACCGCGCAAACGAACGGCCAGCAGCCGCCTGCGACTACTCCGTCGCCGAGCGAACGATGTTGCAGAGACCGTCGCGCACGATGTCCTTGGAGGTCACCTGTCCGGCCTGGATGTCGAAGATGGCATCGACGCGCGTGCCGGCACCGCGCTTGCGAGCAACGACCCGCAGCGTCTGGATGCGTCCTGAACCGGTCGTTTCCTGGAATGCGTCGACAGTGCCGAGCGACTTGTTGACCTTGATGCCCGAGAACCCTTCGGCGGCAACGCCCTGGGCAAGCCGCTGCAAGGCCGTGTCGGGTTTCAGCTTGGAAAATTCCTGCCAGGTCTTGTAGCTGATGGCCGTCACCAGCGGCACACCGGATACCTTGAAGTTTTTCTCGCAGCTCTGCGCCTGCGCCAGTCCGTGGCTCGCCAGAACCAGCGCCGATGCGACTATTATCCGCCTAAACAACATTCCCTATCCTCTCGACAACGACAATGTAGTTGCCGAGACTACAACCCTTAGTTATCGACCAACAAGTCGAACATCCACCAATGCACCGTTATTCGACGAACGGCGCGTTCACGCCTGCGAAACGCGCACCAGAGGGAATCACGCGCCGCAATAGAACTTCGAGGAGATGTCGAACACGGAGGAGAATGGATAAGCGGCCAGCGCCAAATTAAGGCGGGCCAATCCGTATGCGGAGACGAACTTCACAAGCCCACGACTTGCGTTACCCTGAAGGCGCCCGCAATCGGTCCGCACTCAAAAACGGGCCGAACAGAAAACGAATTAAGGGATTGATTTAGCTGGTCGGAGTGAGAGGATTCGAACCTCCGACCCCCACGTCCCGAACGTGGTGCGCTACCAGACTGCGCTACACTCCGTGACCAGCGGCGCCTCTATAGAACAGGCATTTGGATTGCACAAGCGCCTATTTCGAAAAACCTTCTCGGTCTCGCCAAAAAAGCCGGTACAGTGGAAAACCCCGGCCGAAACCGCGTTCCGCCTCTTGTCCGACACACCCGTCAGGCACACCAGCAATCGACCAGGACAGAAGGCGATTGCTCGTGCTTGAGGCCGCCCCTTGACGGGGATGGCCCGTGTCGATTGTCTGCTGTGTCCGCTTTTTTGCCCGCCATTGCCAAGGAGTGCTGCCGTGTCGCCCATCATCCGTCCCGTGTCGCTTGCCGCAATGATCCTTGCCGGTCTCTTGGCTGGCCCGGCTGGTGCCGATATTGCCGGACCCTGGGGCTTTGAAGTGGATCTTTCCTTCTCGCAGGCCGCCGCGAGCAAACTTCAGGCGCTGAAGGAAGGGGTCGTGATCGCGGCCTATTATTCCGGCGAGCCGGCGGCGGGCGCAGAAGAGCATGCTGATCAGATCGGCATGATCGATCTCGGCGAGGACAGGACCGAGCGCGATGGCGAACCGGCCGTGGTGGCGATCCCCGGCAAGGGCGACATCGAGACGCGGCTGCATTGGGTCAAGGACGGCGAACCTCTCGTCAACATCAACGTCCATTCCGCCCGTCGCAGCGGCCCGGACAACCTGCTCGATTGCGATGTCTATGACGGTCCGCTGAAGGCGATCGCCGGGAGCGCCACCAAGATCGGCTGCAAGCTGATCGGGGAGTAGACCCACAGGAGCCGCCCCTGACCGACACAGCGGAGCGGACAATGCCTGCGCACCGACGAAACTCTAGCGCTTTCGCGTCTCGGCGAAGACCGCGCCCACCAGAAGCCCTCCCGCGGAGCGATTCGCATCGAAATGGAGCAACGGTTTCCCATGCCCGCAGCGGCGGGCGAAGGGACCAGAAACGACTGCAACCGATCACGTTGCGGTGAGGTTTCCGGGGCCAGATAGGGACTTTCTGCAACGCTTCGCATTTTCCTTAGATAGAATGCAGACAGCGGATTTTCTTTGCCGGCTTTTGGCGCTAGAGGCTCAGCGGAAAGCGCGCAAACTCAGGGGATTGGGGCGCGCGCGCCACGCCTACTTCCGAACGAGAGCCAAAGGGACGAAAACATGAACTTCCGCATGATGACGGTGGCAGGCCTCGCGCTTGTGCTCGCAGGCTGCACCACGACGACGGCGATTTCCAGAAACGCAGTTGAATCGCGTTGGCTCGGTCAGCCGGCCGGCGGCTTCTTCGCCCAGTATGGTCCTCCGCTCTCCGACGTCGAAAGCGGCAGTTCCACCGTCTACAACTGGAAGGGCGGCTATAAGACCCGCAAGACCCCGGCCCAGTACGAAACCGGCAAGGACGGCAAGCGCGGCAAGCGTATCTCCTCGGCCCGCACGGAATATCTGAGCTGCTCGGTGCAGCTGACCGTCTCTTCGGACTATGTCATCCGCTCGATCCGCCTGGTCGGTGACCACAAGCGCGCCGACGGCCCGAGCTGGTGCGAAGAATTCCTCGGCGGCGCCAAGGCGGAAAAGCCGGCTGCACCGGCAAGCTGATAACCGGCGCATCAAGGGGCAGACATTTGAAACCCGCCAGCGTCAGTTGGCGGGTTTTCTGCTTCCTTGGAATAGTCCGCCGAAGCCAGCCGCCCTCGGTTATTGCTTCAGGCAGCCGGACTGGCTGCATTTGCCGGCTGAGCAACCTCTGCCGGCCCAGCGGTCAGCGGCATATCCGCAGCCACGACCCGGTCGCGCCCCTCGCGCTTGGCGCGATAAAGCCTTGCATCGGCGCGCGCGCTGAACGCCTGGAAACGTTCACTGCCATCGCGTTGCGCCAGACCGAAACTCGCGGTCACGCTTTCTGTCGCGCCAAGAACAGGAAAACGGTGAATTGCCAGCCGCTCGCGAATACACTCGGCAACCGCCATCGCCGCATCCACGTCCATCCCAGGTAGGAGGATTGCGAACTCCTCGCCGCCAATCCGCGCGACAAGATATGCTTCACGCACGCTGTCGCGCAATACGCCCGCAAACGTCGCCAGCACTCTGTCACCGGCCGCATGTCCATGGGCGTCGTTGATCGCCTTGAAATGATCGATATCGCAGAGGATCAGGCTGAGCGGTGCACCCGCATTGCGAAACAGCCTTGCCACTCGCTCCTCCAGCCCCCGACGATTGAGGACACCCGTCAGCGGGTCGACATCGCGCTCGCGCCTGAGATCGTCCATGACATCCGTCAGCGCCGCCGCAAGCAGCGCGAAGGCAAGCGCTGTACCCGCCGCCGCGATCAGCAACTGCATCATGTTCCAGAAGAGCGACGCGCCGAAAGCCTCGATGCTGGCGGTCGCGTCAGTGCCAAATGTCAGCCAGGTGCGCGGGAAGAAGTGGATCGCAACGACAGCCACAACCCAGAACAGGACGCGGTCTACAAGGCGACCATGTCGCAGAGCCCGAATGCGCCAGGCGGCGGCCGCAAGGATCAACCCATACCCAAAAGCCTGCACGTAGATCCGCACCAGAAGGTTCGGCCTGATATAGTAGAAGTACCAAAGCAGAGCGGTTATCACACCGATTGCCCCGAGTGCCGCCTCCAGCCCATGCCGCGACCTGAACGACGCAGGATGGCCTCCGCGGCAGCAAGCACCGCAAGCGTATAGAGCAGGCCAGTCGGGATGGTATTGGCGCCGATATCGAGGGGCAGCAGCATGATCTGCATAAACGCCGCTGTCGCAAACAATAGGCAGGCGGCAGTCAGAAGCAGCAGATAGTGCCGCTTCTTCTCAATCGACCACGCCCATCCAAAGGCAAGGCCGAATAGCACGAACAGTCCCGGCCATGCCGAAGCGATCGCCGATGCCGCCAGAGGTCCATTCATTTTCCGGCTGTTTCCTCCCTGGCAACCAACGCCTCTCACGCGACGTGAAGACGTGCATCCAGACGTTGCGTGCATGAATGCGGCAGACAGATGGAGGAAAGATGAAAGACGCCCCTAGAATTTTAAGGAGACTCGAGGACCGGGCATACACGGCAACGCGACAGCCATCGTCAAGCGCGACGCCGAACTTGGCATCCGGGACGTTGAGAGGACAGAACGCTTGAAAGAAAAATGTGGCTGGGGCGCCTGGATTCGAACCAGGGGATGGCGGTACCAAAAACCGCTGCCTTACCGCTTGGCTACGCCCCAACGAAATTGGCGAGAAATAGTTTCGCCAAATCGAGCGCCTGATTAGCAAAGCTCGTGCCGCGTCACAATGATTAAGTTTGTGGTTCGAGCGGTTTTGTTGGGCTTTGTTCGCCAGCATACACTTCGCCCTCGGCGAAACGCCAGTGCCCGATGCCGCACCGCCCTTCCCTTCCCGACCGTCACCTCCTATTCTCCGGCGCGAATGGAGACCCCAATGAGCCAGTTTCGCGCCCGTCCGCCCGCCGTGCCCAGCATTCTTGTCGATGACGCGGTCGTGCGCATTACTAGGTGGGACTTCGAACCCGGTGCCGATACCGGCCATCATGTCCACGGTCTCGGTTATGTCGTCGTGCCGATGACCGATTGCCGGTTCCTGCTGGAGGAGGAAGGCGGCAGCCGCCGGGTGGATATCGCCAAGGGAGCGGCCTACCGGCGCGAGGCCGGCATGGCGCACAACGTCGTCAATGCCGGCAGCGAACCGATGTCCTTCATCGAGATCGAATACAAGTGAAGGCCAGGAAACGACGCATGCAGGGCCCCGACTTCGATCTCGACTTCAAGCCGGCACATGGCGAGGCCGTGACCGTTGCCGACGGCGTGCAGCGCATCACCGTCAACAATCCCGGCCCTTTCACCTTTCACGGCACCAACAGCTATATCGTCGGTAATCGCTCGGTGGCGGTGATCGATCCGGGCCCGGAGGACGAAGCGCATTTTCAGGCGTTGATGTCGGCGCTTAGGGGCCGCGAGGTGACCCACATCGCCGTCAGCCACACCCACCGCGACCACTCGCCGCTGGCGCGGCGACTGAAGGCCGCGACGGGCGCGGCAATCGTCGGCGAAGGGCCTCACCGTGCCGCCAGACCTTTGCATGAAGGCGAGATCAACCCCTTCGCCGAGAGTTCCGATATGGACTTCTCGCCCGACATCATCCTTGCCGATGGCGGACGGATCGAAGGCGACGGCTGGGCGCTGACGGGGCTCGCCACCCCCGGCCACACCGCCAACCACATGGCATTTGCGCTCGACGGCACCGGCACGGTCTTTTCCGCAGACCACGTCATGGCCTGGGCGACGACGATCGTCGCACCGCCGGATGGCGCCATGGCAGACTACATGGCCTCGCTGGAAAAGCTGCTGATGCGTGACGACCGGCTCTATCTGCCCGGCCACGGCGGGCCTGTCATCGAGCCGGCTTCATTCCTCAGGGGCCTGCGCGCCCACCGGCGCATCCGTGAGCGCGCCGTGCTTGAGCGCGTCCGCGCCGGCGACGGCAAGATCCCCGACATGGTCAAGGTGATCTATGCCTCCACCGACACACGACTGCATGGCGCAGCAGCCCTCTCCGTGCTGGCGCATCTTGAAGACCTGGTCGAACAGGGACGTGTTGAGACCGATGGACCGCCGTCCCTTTTCGGCGACTATCGCCTGGCGCCGGGAGGGGCTGGCTGAGGATGCGGCGGCAAGCGCACAGCTACCGCGAGGACCCGTCGGTGCCGCGCTTTCCCGACGATCGGCCGGTGATCGTCTTTGACGGCGAATGCATCTTCTGCTCGGGCTGGGTGCGCTTCATGCTGCGCCATGACCGGCAAGCGCGCTATCGTTACCTGACGGCGCAATCGCCGCTCGGCCAGGCGCTCTACCGGCACTATGGCCTCGATACAGAGAACTATGAAAGCAACATCCTGATCGAGAACGGTATTGCGCGCTTCAAATCGGACGGATCGATTCGCACGCTTGCAGGATTGGGCCTGCCATGGTCGCTGGTGAATATCTGCCGCATTTTGCCTGCTGCCCTTCGCGATCCGCTCTACGATCTCGTTGCAAGGAACCGCTACCGCATCGCCGGGCGCCGCCAGACCTGCATGGTTCCGACCGCCGACGAGCGCGGGCGTTTCATCGCGTGAAGGACGCAGCGGAAAGTGGCATGGTCCGTCAGCAAAGCCTCTACCGACGAGTTCTCGGCGCTGAATGGGATCGCTTGCCCACGGCGATCCGCACTCTGCATGAGACGTCGGATGGGCAAGCCATTTTCAGGGGGCGTGCGACCATCGAGCGTGGCAAGGGGTCATGGGGCCGCCTCACCGCCTCTGTCTTCGGCTTTCCCGTGGCCGGCGAGAATGTGCCGGTCGAGATCCGTTTCGAGTGCGCCAATGGTCGCGAGATCTGGACGCGGCGGTTTGGAGAGAAGGTTTTGCGCAGCTCCCAGCAAAAAGCCGAGAACCGGAAGGAACGATTGCTTGCCGAGGGTTTCGGGCCGTTCCGGATCCTGTGCGCCTTGGAGCCTGTGGGAAACCGCCTGCATCTCAGGGTTCGCGGCTGGTCCTTCCTCGGCCTCCCGCTTCCAGCGTTGCTGGCGCCAGGTGGCCGGACGTTCGAGGAAGATCGCGATGGCCTGTTCCACTTCCACGTCGAGGTCGAAAGCCCATTGACCGGCTTGATTGTGCGCTATCGCGGCTGGCTCAAGGCGGACGACGAGGCACCATCGCCGATCGCAAACGTGCGAGACCAAAAGCTGCCTCATGGATCTGGTGGCCACGACGCCCTCATGCAGGACTGAAGCGTCTGCCGGTATTCTGCGGATCAATCGCCGGCGATGCCGAGCAGCTCCGCATCGAGCGCCCGCAGGAACTGGTCGGCGAAGGCGGCGCCGATGCCGAGGTCGTGCTGGCCGTAGCGAGACGCGACGCGCAGGTCGACGAACGTCGTTTCCGCTTCTTCGCGCAGGCGGATCAGCACATCGAAACGAAAGCCGGCAATCAGCGTCCGCCATTCTCCCTGAAGCACGACGTCACTGGAACGCCGCCCTGGAAGGGCGCCCTCCAAAGCCAGCTCCGGTCGGGATTCCGGCACGGGTATGTTCTCCGGCTCGGCGGCGGCGTCCGCCCCGGCATTCGGCCGCACCGCCAGATCCTCGAGATCGGCGCGGGCGTTTTCGACGCCGAGTTCCTGCGTGACGCCGACGCGCGTTTTCTCGACGACATTGCGCACACCTTGGAAAACGCGGTCGAGCGCACCGTCGTATCGTCGTCCGGTCAGGCCGGGATAGGCGATAATCTGCGCTTCGCGGTCCTCGGGCGTCACAGCCGGATTGCGCTTCAGCCAGCTTTCCTCCGTCTGCGGCACCTTCAGCCAAGGCGGCGGCGTCACTGTGTCGGTGCTGACATCATAGATCGCCGGCCGGGTCAGGTACTGCGCGATGCCGAAACCGATGAAACCGAGCGTGGGCGCCGCATAGACAAGGGCCGAGGCGGAGGCGATGCCACCGATCGCGGCCACCTGCCAAAGCCGCGCGAGCCCGACTACGGCAAGCAGGACGCCGAGCAGTGCAAAAGCACCGGAGAGCCCGACCAATCCAAGGAAATGCGGCGTCGTCAACGGGCCGAACCGGTGCGCCAGCAGGGACAGCGCGAAGATCGCAAAGGCTATGCGGGCAAAGCGGCGCGCCCAGTGGGCGGCATAGGAATAGGGGCGCTCGTACCGGACCATCATATAACGGAATCAATCCCCTGCATCGAAACAGACCAGCATTCTTAGACCATGGCCGGGGCCGTGAAAACAGGCAATAGGATGCGGCTGGAGACCTGGGCCGCGCGCCTGCAGCCACTTGCCGCAAAATCGCCATTCTCGTTAACCACCTATCAGAAACTGGAAATATGCCCGTACGCCGGCAAAAGTCGTCGCGAATCGTCAATCGGGGGGCAAGGGCCGACGCTGGGAACGCATCCGGCACGGCAAGATGGAGAGACATCATGGTCGCATCGCAAGCAGCCGTGGCAACAGCCACCCACGCAGCACCGCCTCCGCCGGCTGACGCCCGCATTCCCATGGCGCTGCTGGAGCTGGAGCTTTCGCTCGACGGTTTCTCCGGAAGCAAGGACGATTTCACCGCCTTCATCCGCACGGTTGCCGACAACGTCGGCGGCGAGTTTCTCTTTGCCTTGCCCGCTTCCGGCCTGGTCGACGATTGCCTGAGCATCGCGGTCCTTCGGCTCGGCGGGACCGAGGGCGACGCGTCGCCAATCCTGTTTGTCTGCCTCGAAGAAGAGGGCTCGACGATCCGGCTCGAGCACCCCGGCGAGAACACCCAGGATCTGAAAAGCTTTGCCGAATCCTTTGTCGGCGTGCTTGAGCGCATGTGACCATCCGGACTTGCCGAAAACGGATTGACGGTCGCCCAACGGCTGCCCCATCATGTCTTCATGCGATCGAATCGTGAATGCAAAATCCGTGTTGTGCGTTTCTGCCCTTGGCTTGTAGCTGCGCCGAAGCCTCGGCCCTCGATTGCACGATCCACCCTACCGATCTTTACAGCCATACCCGAAAAAATCAGGGTGGACACGACGGCCCGCCATGCGGCAGAGCTCTGTCCTGCAGGCGGCGGTAAAGACCTGAGCGACCGGTGTACCCAACAGCCTTCTGACAAAAGCTGAGGTTCGGGCACAAGCAAAGCCGGTCTTTCGCCGAGCCGATCTGCATCCGCTCAGGAGGCATGAATACGATGAAGACCAAACTGCTGACCCTTGCCGCCATCGGGCTCTTGCTTGCGGCCTGCCAGACGATGACGCCGGAAGAGCGGCGCGCCGCCGACGGCAACACCTGCGCCTCCTACGGCTTTCGGCGCGGCACCGATGCATTCGCCACCTGCCTGCAACGCATCGAGCTCGACCGCCGCGCCGAGCGGCGCAGCTACCGCTATGACAATGATGTGATGATGTGGGGTTGGAACCGGCCGGTCGTCATTGCACGCCCGGTTATCGTGCAGTCTAAGTAGCTCTGAAACGAGATGCCTACAGCGCCGCGCGTCTTGATAGACGCGCAAAGGTCGCTGTAGCACTTTGAATTACTGCATGTTTTTGTCCTTAAATCGAATAGGATTTAAGGAAACATGCAGTCGCCCCGGGCACCCTTGACCGGGGCGTTGAGGTTATGGCCGGTATCGATGCCGCCTCACGCCTTGCCGTTGATCGCCGCCTGTGCGGCGGCGAGCCGGGCTATCGGCACGCGGAAGGGCGAACAGGAGACATAGTCGAGGCCCGCTTCTTCGCAAAAGCGGATCGAGGCCGGATCGCCGCCATGTTCGCCGCAGATGCCGAGCTTGAGGCCGTTCTTGGTCCGGCGTCCGCGCTCCGTGGCGATCTGGATCAGTTCGCCGACACCGTCGAAATCGAGCGAGACGAAGGGATCCTGCTCGATGATGCCCTTCTGCTGATAGGTCGCCAGGAACTGCGAGGCGTCGTCGCGTGAAATGCCGAATGTCGTCTGGGTCAAGTCGTTGGTGCCAAACGAGAAGAAGTCGGCGGCTTCCGCAATCACATGGGCGCGAAGTGCCGCGCGCGGCAGCTCGATCATGGTGCCGACGAGATAGTCGATGTCGATGCCGGCTTCGCCGATCACCGCCTTTGCCACCGCATCGATGCGCTCCTTGACGTAGTCGAGTTCGGCGCGCAGGCCGACGAGCGGCACCATGATCTCAGGCACGACGGCAGCGCCGGTTTCGCGCGCGGCTTCGACCGCCGCCTCGAAGATGGCGCGAGCCTGCATCTCGGCGATCTCCGGATAGGAGATGGCCAGACGGCAGCCACGATGGCCGAGCATCGGGTTGAACTCGTGCAGCTGGTCGACGCGCTGACGCAGGGCTGACGGATCCAGTGACAAAACACCGGCAACATCAGCGATTTCCTCATCCGTCTTCGGCAGAAATTCGTGCAGCGGCGGGTCGAGCAGACGGATTGTCACCGGCAGCCCGTGCATGATGGAAAAGAGTTCGACGAAGTCCGAACGCTGCATCGGCAGCAGCTTGGCGAGCGCCAGCCGCCGCCCGGCTTCGTCTTCCGCCAGGATCATCTCGCGCATGACATTGATGCGGCCATCCTCGAAGAACATGTGCTCGGTACGGCAAAGGCCGATGCCCTCGGCACCAAAAGAGCGGGCGGCGCGCGCGTCGGCCGGCGTTTCGGCGTTTGTGCGCACGGTCATGCGGCGGCTGGCGTCCGCCCAGGCCATGATCTTTCCAAAATCGCCCGAAAGCTCCGGCTGGAGCATGGCGATCGCGCCCTTCAGCACTTGGCCGGACGAGCCGTCGATGGTGATGATGTCGCCCTTCTTCAGCGTCACGCTCGGCGTGATCAGCAATTCGTTGCGCAGATCGACGCGGATGCCGCCCGCACCGGAAACGCAAGGGGTGCCCATGCCGCGCGCAACCACCGCGGCGTGACTGGTCATGCCGCCGCGCGTGGTCAGAATGCCTTCGGCGGCGTGCATGCCGTGAATGTCTTCCGGACTGGTTTCGATGCGCACGAGGATGACCTTGCGGCCTTCCTTGTCGGCCTGGACGGCCTCTTCCGAGGTGAAGACCATTTCGCCGGTTGCAGCCCCCGGCGAAGCCGGAAGGCCGGAGCCGATGATATCGCGGCGCGCGTGCGGATCGATCGTCGGATGCAGCAACTGATCGAGCGAAGCCGGATCGATGCGGGCGACCGCTTCGTTCTTCGAGATCAGCCCCTCGTCCGCCATGTCGACGGCGATCTTCAGGGCGGCCTTGGCCGTCCGCTTGCCGGAGCGCGTCTGCAGCATCCAGAGCGTGCCGCGCTCGATGGTGAATTCGAGGTCCTGCATGTCGCGATAATGCCGCTCGAGCTTGTCGCAGATCGTGCGGAACTCGGCAAAGGCCTCCGGCATCAGCTTTTCAAGCGATGGCTTGTCGGAGCCGGACGCAATGCGGGCCGCCTCGGTGATGTTTTGCGGCGTGCGGATGCCGGCAACCACGTCTTCGCCCTGGGCATTGACGAGGAACTCGCCGTAAAGCTCGTTCTCTCCGGTCGAGGGGTTGCGGGTAAACGCAACGCCGGTCGCCGACGAATTGCCGAGATTGCCGAAAACCATCGCCTGGACGTTGACCGCGGTGCCCCAGGCCGCCGGGATGCTGTGCAGATGGCGGTAGGTGATGGCGCGCGGGTTCATCCAGCTGGAGAACACGGCGCCGATGGCGCCCCAGAGCTGGATTTCCGGATCCTGCGGAAACGGCTCGCCGAGCGTTTCCTCGATCGCGTCCTTGTAGCGTGTGATGACATGTTGCCATTCGACCGCGGAAAGTTCGGTATCCTGCTCGTGGCCGAGGCGGGCCTTCTCGTCTTCAAGGATCTCCTCGAAGATATCGTGGTCGACGCCCATGACGACGTCGCCATACATCTGTATGAAGCGGCGGTAGCTGTCCCAGGCAAACCGCGCATCGCCGGCGTCGTGACCGAGCGCATGCACGGACTGATCGTTGAGGCCGAGATTGAGGACAGTGTCCATCATCCCCGGCATCGAGGCGCGGGCGCCGGAACGCACGGAAAGCAGCAGCGGACGGTTGGTGTCGCCAAAAACCCGGCCGGTGACTTCCTCCATCCGGCGAATGCCTTCGCGGACCTGGTCGTGCAGGCCCTCGGGTATTTCGCGGCTATTGTCGAAATAGCTGTTGCAGGCATCGGTGATGATGGTCAGCCCCGGCGGCACCGGCAGGCCCAGACTGCACATTTCCGCAAGGTTTGCACCCTTGCCGCCCAGCCTGTCACGATCACCCGCACGCCCTTCGGCCTTGCCCCCACCGAAGGTGTAAACCCATTTCATCATGCCTGCTCTCCACCCAAAAACAGTCTTTTATGACGATTTACAGTATATGCTTCAGCCTGGAAATGCACCCGCCGAAGATTTATGCTGCATTGCATCATTTTTCCGACTGTCGAACGCACTGCGGCGGACTTCGAGGCTCAGCGGATCGTCGCGCGCACCATCTCCCCCTTGATGCAAATCAGAGGCCTGGCGCCGGGGATCGCCGTTCGCGAACTGTCGACCCAGGAGGCCGTCGCCATCACCCGATAATCAATGAAACTTGCCGCATCGAATCCGAGGTGAATGTCGAGTGCCTTGCCGGAGATCTCCACGGTCTCGGACTGCGAGGTCTTCTCATAGATCAGCCGCGCCCGCAGGGCGTCGACATCGAGCCTCACCTGTCCGACGTGCCCCTCGATCGAAACATCAGCTGCCTTGCCCTTGAGCGCCACACTCGAAAACTCCCCCTCAAGCGCGGCTTGGAACGCCGGTTGCTCCACAGAGATTGACGCTCCCTTTTTCAGGTTGGCGCGAAATGCGGTCCTGCACTCCTCCAATTCCGGCCAGGAGGGCGCTGCCACAACGATGTAAAGGGTCGAACCTTCGACGCGCATACGGGTCTCCGATACGCAATCGCTGTAGAACCAGCTGGAATAGAAGGGGGCAAACCAGCCGGACCGCCTGCTCTCGACCGAGGCGCTGAAGGGCAAAGTCTCATCGCTGGTGAGTTCGATTGCGCTTGCGTCGCCGGTGGCGACGATCGCCGTGACGCCGGTGATATCGATGTCCCTCGCCGATGTCTCGGCATTGCTCGCCAGGGCGAGGAGAAGGATGGGGGCGAGAACCATTGCTGGCGGTCCGATCAACATTTGACGCTCCATTCGTGCGGTCTGGCACCATCGCCGGACCGGAATAGCTCGCCTGAAATCGAACGCAGTCGCGACCTTGATCGCGTTTCGGGTCGACCCTGAACGCAATCAAGGGCATCATCCTGCCATCCGCCCACCTCCCTCCCGAAGAATTCTTCCGCTCATGCTGTTTGTACCGCTCCCCTTCGTCGTTTCCCTGCTGCTGATGATCGTGATTGTCCGGATGTTTTGGCAGCGCGGCGAGGCCATGACCTTCGAGCAACGCCTGTTCCTGCTGCTCGTGTGCGCTTATGCACTGCAATCCGTGCTGATCGGCATCCGATGGGGCTACGAAATCCGTACCATCCTCTTGGCACAGGCGATGCTTGCGACGTTCAACGCGGCGCTGGCATGGGTTTGCTTCAGCAGCCTTGCGAGCGATGGTCCGCCACGCCTGGGGCAAATCGCCTGGCACCTCCTGCCCCCGCTCATCGTCGGGGTCATGATGTTTGCCTGGCGCGATGCGGTCGGCACGGCGATCACCCTGTTCTTTCTCGGCTACGGGTTTGCCTTGCTCTGGCTTGCGCGGCGGGGCCCGAACGCACTGGTCGCCTCGCGGCTCGACGGCGTGCTTCGCTCATACCGATCGCTCAAGTTCACCGGGTGGGCGCTGATCGCCTCAGCGCTTAGCGACGTCGCCATCGGCTTCGACCAGCTGCGCAATGGAGGTGCCTATTCCGGCGCGATCGTTGCGGCAGGCAACGTACTCGCCCTGCTCATTCTCGGCACCGCCGCCTCGATCGCCAGCTTCGACACATCGACAGACAGCGGACGGGGGGACGCAGCGCCTTTGCCGCAAGAGCGCACTGCGACTGAAGAAGATGCCGAGATCGTGCGAAGCATCGACGACCTGATGCGCAGGAAAGCGCTCTACAAGGATCTCGAGCTCAACCTCTCGCGGATCGCCCGCAAGCTCGGCGTGCCGGCCCGGCGGATTTCCAATGCCATCAACCGGATCCACGGCATCAGCGTCTCGCAATATGTCAACAACTACCGGGTGGAGGAAGCCTGCCGGCTGCTTTCGGCGACCGACGAGGCAATCACGCAGATCGCCTTCGAGGCCGGCTTCCTGACGAAATCGAACTTCAACCGCGAGTTCCTGCGCGTCACCGGCCAGAGCCCTTCTTCGTGGCGCGAAGAGCAGCGCGTGCCCGAATTTCGCGAAGCGGCATAGAGCCTACTGCACGTTTCCTTAAATCGTATTCGATTCAAAACATGCAGCAATCCAAGGTGCTGCAGCGACCTTTGCGCGTCTAACAAGACGCGCGGCGCTGTAGTTTACCGCGTGGCGCTGACGCAATCGGCCCAGGACTGCACATTGCAGCATCCATCATAAATATCTAATATTACGAAGCGATGAGGGGCACATCGGCGAATATCCCGTCATGGCGATCCGTTTCAGTCCTGTGGGCTTGGAGGCAGGTCATGAAATGTCGTGCGAAACTGCGCTTTTCGATGCTGTCATTTCTGCTTTTGTTGTTTGCTGCGAGCCCAGTGTTCGGCGACAATGGCGGCAAGCGGCTGGCTCTGATCGTTGGCATGAGTAACTACGCGATCGCCGGAAGCTTGCCGAACGCGACCCGCGACGCCGAAGCCTTCAGCGGCTTCCTGCAGAGCAAAGGCTTTGAAGCGGACCTCGTGCTGAATGCAGACCGCAAGAGCTTTGCCGAGGCGCTCTCGCGCTTCGCCCGCAAGATCGGGCCGCAGGATATTGCACTGTTCTATTTTGCCGGCCACGGCATGCAGCTCCATGGCGAGAATTTTCTGATCGGCACGGATGCCAGGCTCGAAAGCGAGTTCGACGTGCCGGCGGAAACCGTGGCGCTGTCCGAGATCATCAATGCACTCGAAAAACGCGCCCGGATATCCCTGGTGTTCCTCGACGCCTGTCGCAACAATCCGCTCGCCAACAAACTGAATGTCGACGTCGATGGCGCCACGCGTGGCGGCGCCACCCGCGGACTTGCACCGATCGAAACGCAAGGTGCCGGTACACTGGTCGCCTTTGCGGCCGCCCCGGGACAGGTCGCTGCCGACGGCACCGACGGGCATTCACCCTTTACCCGCGCCCTGATCGCCAACCTCTCCGGCCCCGGGCTTGAGGTTGGCACCGCCTTCAAGCGCGTGGTTCGCGATGTGCGCAAGGACACGGGCGGCAAACAATCACCGCAGATCCTTTCGTCCCTGTCGCTGGAATTCTACTTCGGGCCGGAAACACCGACGGCGGCATCGACGCAGACGGCCCCCTCGACTGCCGTCGATCCGGCAGAGCTTGAAGCCGAAGCCGATTTCAAAAAGGCGCTTCGTGTCGGTACGCCGCGCATCTGGCGCTTCTTCGTCGCCAAGCATCGCACAGGCGAATATGCCGAACTTGGTAGGCAGGCATTGGCGCAGATCGACCCGGCGACAGCGCGGGGTCAAAATTCAACGCCGCAGACGATCGAGAGCCGGTTGCTTCCGAGCAAGGAAGCGCGGAGGAGCGTGCAGCTGGCGCTCGCGGCGACGGGGCTTGAGATCGGCACGGCCGACGGCGTCTTCGGCGAGCAGACCCGCACTGCCATCCGGCAGTACCAAAGCCGGAACCAGCAGCCGAGCAACGGCTTTATCAGCGAACGCACCGCCAAGGCACTTGGCATCGCCGTTTCGCAGGATATCGACGGCGTCTACAGCGCCACCAAGGCCCGCGAATACAAGATCGATGATTTGAGAGGGCTGGAGACCGACGGGCGGGTTCTGAGGGCAGTTGAATGCCTACCTCGCTACGACACTGTCTATGGTGCCTTCCAGGGGCATCTCTACGTCGTCGTGCGATACCTCTATGTCCCTGCCTCAGTCGCACAATATTGGGCCAAGAGTTGCGGCGCACATCTCGCTACAATCACTTCGGACGCAGAGAACGAGTTCGTCGCCTCACTCTTCAACAGCGACGAGAACTTCTTCAACACCGGATACGATCCGAATGGCGGCGTCAGCTACAAGATGGGTCCGTGGATCGGTCTCGTTCAAGCGTCCCAGGGCAGAGAGCCGCGCGGCGGATGGGGCTGGGACGACGGCGAGCCGCTGACGTACTCGAAATGGTTTGCCAACATGCCGAACGAGCACAAGAAGGGCGACGATGTTGGCATGTATTGTGCTCACCGCGAAGGCAGAGCCGATCTTAAATCGCTGCGGGTAACGACTTGGGACGACATGGGTCCGCAAGACGCGACCGGGAGCTTCCTGCTTGAGTTCGAGTAGAGTTACACCACTTCCCTCAGCCGCTCTGCCGTCTGCAGGTCGACGGAAACAAGCTGCGACACGCCCTGCTCCGCCATGGTGACGCCGAACAGGCGGTTCATGCGGGCCATGGTGATCGGGTTGTGGGTGATGATGACGAAGCGGGTTTCGGTCGATGCCGCCATCTCGTCCATCAGGTTGCAGTAGCGCTCGACATTGTGGTCGTCGAGCGGCGCGTCGACTTCGTCAAGAACGCAGATCGGCGCCGGATTGGTGAGGAAGACGGCGAAGATCAACGCCATTGCCGTCAGCGCCTGTTCACCGCCCGACAGCAGCGTCATGGTCTGCGGCTTCTTGCCCGGCGGACGGGCAAGGATTTCAAGGCCGGCTTCAAGCGGGTCGTCGCTCTCGATCAATTGCAGCTCGGCCGTGCCGCCACCGAAGAGATGGGTGAAAAGCCGTTGGAACTGGGCGTTGACCACGTCGAAGGCGACGATCAGCCGCTCGCGACCCTCACGGTTGAGGTTCTGGATGGCGCTGCGCAGCTTGCGGATCGCTTCGATGACGTCGTCGCGTTCCTTCAGAAGCAGAGCGAGCCGCTCGGAGAGCTCCTTCTGTTCTTCTTCGGCCCGAAGGTTGACGGCGCCAAGACGCTCCCGCTCGATCTTCAGCCGTTCCAGCTCGCGCTCGACATTGCGCATCTCCGGCAGCGCCTCGTCGACGGCAAGCCCGGTCAGCCGCATAACCTCATGCGGAGCACAGGAGAGCGCCTCCTGGATGCGTGCCTCGATCTCGACCCGGCGCTCGCGGCCGGATACCAGCCGCTCCTCGGCGCGGCCGCGCTTTTCGCGCGATTCTGCCAACTCCGAAAGCGCGGTTGCGGCCATGCGGTCTGCCTCGCGCTGGCGACCCTCGGCCTCGGCCAGGATATCGGCGGCCTCGCGACGTGAAGCCTCGGCCTTCTGCAATTCGTTCATCAGCGCGCGCCGCTTGTCCTCGAACTCGTCGGGCGCATCCATCAGCTCCTCGACCTCGTCGCGCGCTTCCGCCTCGCGATCCCTGAGGGTGGCTATATGTTCTTCGGCGCTTGCCGCCCGTGCTTTCCAGGTCTGGCGTTCGCCTGATATCGCAGTGATCCGGCGCTGGCGCGCCTCGTTTTCGCGCGCAAGTCCGTCATGGGCCGCACGCCTTTCGGCAACCGCTGCCCGGTCGGCGGCGACATCTGCCGTTTGCGTGCGCAATTTCAGCTCAAGTTCTGAAAGGTCGGGCGCATCGGCAAGCGCGTCGTTGGCGGTCTCGATCTGCTCGGCGACCTCTTCAAGCTGGCTTTCAAGCTGGCTCTTGGTTTCGGCAACAACCGCGCGGCGACGCGAGAGATCGCCGGATGCGCGCTCGGCAGCGGCCAGCGCATCGCGCGCTTCGCCGAGCTGGCGCGTGATCATGCGCTGGGCGTCGCGCGCAAGCCTCAGCCGTTCATCCTCGGCGCGGATGCGCGAGCCGGCAGCGGCAAGATCAGCCTCGGCACGGCGGAGCGACTCGCCGGCGTCGTCCGCCTCAGTATCGAGTTCAGCAAGGCGGTTCTTCTGGGCCAGCCTTAGTGCTGCAGCACTTGGCGCTTCGGAACCGGTCACGTGGCCATCCCACCGCCAAACCGAGCCCTGCTTCGTCACCAGGCTCTGGCCGGGTTTCAACAGCGGCATCAGCCGCTCGGCCTCTGCCTCGCTGTCGACAATGCCGACCTGGCTCAAGGCACGCGTCAATGCCTGTGGCGCGCGAACGTGCTCGATGAGTGAGCGCGCCCCTTGCGGCAAGGCGGCATCGCCGGAATGATCGCCCGGTGTACGCCAATGGGCCGGTGCTGCGCTATCGAGCGGCGAATCGAGATCATCGCCAAGCGCTGCGCCAAGCGCCGTCTCGAAGCCGCGGTCGACCTTCATCTCCTCGACAACAGCCGGATAGTCGCCACCACCGGCCGCTTCGAGCATGCGACGGATCGTGCGCGCCTCGGTCTCGATGCCGTTCAGGATGGCCCGCGCCCGATCGACTGGCGGGCGGGCGTCGGCCTCGGCGCGGCGGGTTTCGGCGAGGGTCTCTTCGATGGCTGCGACAGTCGCCTCGGCCTCTTCTAGGGCGGCCTCGGCCACTTCGACCTGGCCCTGTTTTTCGTGCGGGTCGGGCAGCGTCGACATCTGCCGGTCGAGTTCGTCAAGATCGCGGGCCTGGTCGGAGAGCTGGCGCGCCAACCGAGCCTGCCGCTCCGAGAGATCGCGCAGCGCCCGCTCAAGCTGGTTGCGACCGGCCTGTGCCTCGGCACGCTCGGCCGTCAGCCGGCTGAGATCTGCTTCGCTCATGGAGAGCTTTTCGTTCGCTTCCTCGAGCCGTTCCCGGGCTTCGCTTGCCCGGTCGTCCGCCTCGGCGAGCAGTTCGCGCAGTTCTTCATCTTCTTCGTCGAGGCGAGCGAGAATACCGGCATTGTCGGCAACCAGGCGCTCCTCGCGGGCGATATCCTCGGCAAGCTGGGCCAGGCGACGCTGCAGCTCGTCGCGACGGCGCAGGATACGGCCAGCATCCTCCTCAAGCTGCGAACGGGCGATCTGCAGCCGCTGCAGTGCGGCCGCCAATTTCGCCTCGCTCTCGCGCAGCTCCGGCAGTTTCAGGCTGGAAATCGCCTGATCCTTGGCGGCCTGCATCTGGGCCTGCGCCTTTTCGGCGACGAGTGCCGTCACCTGGTTGAGTTGGCTGGTCGCCTCGGCTTCGGCTTCCTTGGCCTGAACCCAGCGGATGTGGAACAGGATCGCCTCGTGCTTGCGGATATCGGCAGAGAGCATCTTGAAGCGACTGGCCTGGCGCGCCTGCCGTTTCAGGCTCTCGATCTGGCTTTCGAGCTGAGAGGTGACGTCATCAAGGCGCTCGAGGTTGGTTTCGGCGGCTTTCAGCCGCAGCTCGGCCTCATGCCGGCGCGAGTGCAGGCCGGAAATACCGGCCGCCTCTTCCAGAAGCTGGCGCCTGGCCTGCGGCTTTGCCGCAATCAGCTCGCCGATGCGGCCCTGGCCGACCATCGACGGCGAGCGAGCGCCGGTGGACGCGTCGGCAAACAGCAGCTGCACATCCTTGGCGCGCGCTTCCTTGCCGTTGATCCTGTAGACCGAGCCCTGTTCGCGCTCGATGCGGCGCGTCACCTGGATTTCGTCGCTGTCGTTGAAGGCGGCAGGCGCGGTGCGATCGCTGTTGTCGAGGTAGAGGCCGACTTCGGCGGTGTTGCGCGCCGGGCGATTGCCGGAGCCCGAGAAGATCACATCGTCCATACCGGACGCGCGCATGTTCTTGTAGGAGTTCTCCCCCATAACCCAGCGCAATGCCTCGACAAGGTTCGACTTGCCGCAGCCGTTCGGGCCGACGATGCCGGTCAGACCGCGCTCGATGATGAATTCGCTGGGTTCGACGAAGGATTTGAAGCCAAGCAGGCGAAGCTTGTTGAACTTCATGCGGCAAACGCTGGCGCGGAACGCCCCTCTTCACCCGGCCCCAGGGCATGAAAAACGGGCGCACGGCTGCTGCCGTCGCCCGTTTTCAGGAAAAGCGAAGGATCAGAGCTTGCTGTCGATGAGGGCCGACATGACGTCAACCGACATATCCCCAGAATAGTGCTCTCCATTGACGAAGAAGGTCGGCGTCGATTGTACGCCAAAGTCCTTTGCGCCCCGCTGCATAACTGCGTTCACATCATCCAGAAGTTTTTGGTTCGTCAAGCAGGACTCGAAGCTCTCCTGTGTAAAACCGGCAAGTTTGGACATCTGCAGCAATGCGTCGCGACCATTCTGAGCGGCAGCCCACTGCTGCTGCTGCTTGAACAGCATCGAGATCATCGGGAAATACTGGCCCTCTGGGGCGCAGCGCGCCAGCATGAAGGCGGCAGCAGCGCGCGGATCGAACGGGAATTCGCGCAGGACGAAACGAACCTTGCCGCTGTCGATGTACTTCGTCTTGATCGCTTCGAAGGTGTTGTTGTGGAAGGCGGCGCAATGCGGGCAGGTCATCGACATGTATTCGACGATCGTTACCGGGGCGTTGGCATCGCCGACCGCCATTTCCGGCAGCGCTCCGGGCTCGAGCAGCTTGGCCATGTCGACGGAGCCTTCCGAGCTCGGCAGCTCGACCTTTGCCGGAGCGGCGGTCGACTGGGCAACTTCGGTGCCGGCGGGCTTGGCTTGCGCGGTCGTTGTCGGAGCAGCCGTCGTCGAAGCGGTCGTCATCGCGTCGGCCGGCTTGGCGTCGGCCTTGGCGGCCGTTTCCGTGGTTTCGGTCGGGGTCGCCGAAGCCTGCTCCTTCTTCTCGTCGCTGCAGGCGGCAAGCACAAGAGCGACGGTCGCGATGGCAACACCGCTGAGCAGGCGTTTCGAAAGGTTCATTGCGGAAGCGGACATGAATTTTACCCGTGTTCGGAGGGAATTGCAGTGCGGATTCGATATCTTGCCGCGCGCGGGGCGGCAAGGGGCAGCGTTTCAACAGAATTCAAAGAATTGTGACCGCCTGATGGTGCTGGCCTAACGCCGGCGTGGAGACATGACTGCGGTCCCGAGCCGTCGCAGCGCCGCCTTCAGCTCTTCGCTCTCGATACCCTCGACCATGGTTTCGAGTTTGCGGGCCGGTTCGCCGGAAAGCGGGCTTGGCTTGCGATTGCGTTTTGGCGGCGGCGATACCGGCTTTTGCACGATCCGCAGCTGGCCGATGGCATAAAAGCCGAAGAAGCCGTTGATACGCTGGATCAGCTCGCCCTGTGCATGGGTGAGGAAAAGCGCACGCGCGCCCTCGCAGGCAACGGTGAGCACGCCGGGCTGATGGCCGCCCTCGCCGGCAATCTCCGAGGCGCGTCGCGGCCAGGCGATCTTTTCCGGCCGGGTGCAGTCGGCAAAGTCCGCGCCGGCGATCTCGTCCCAGGAGCCGAGCAGCATGGTGTTGATGCCGGCGCGCTTGGCGAGCACCGGATCGATCAGGCCGTTGGCGACCTCGCTGATCTGGACCACACCCCTGCGGGACTTCTGTTCACTCACGAACGCGACTTTCTGTATGCAATGTCGATTGAGCCTTGATGCGCCGGCTCGCCTTCTCCAAGTATAGGCCGGAAAAGGAACTTCCGGCAAATCATGGCAAATACGATCACGGCGGCGAAGGCCGCTCCGCTTCTTCTTGAATGGTACGACCGGCACCACCGCGAGCTTCCGTGGCGGGTCTCGCCGTCGATGGCGCGGCAAGGCGTGGTCGCGAACCCATACCATATCTGGATGTCGGAGGTCATGCTGCAGCAGACGACCGTGCAGGCGGTGAAGGCCTATTTCGAGAAGTTCCTGACCTTGTGGCCGGCGGTCGAAAATCTCGCCGCCGCCGACAATGAAGACGTGATGAAGGCCTGGGCCGGCCTCGGCTACTACGCACGGGCGCGCAACCTGAAGAAATGCGCCGAGGCCGTCGCCCGCGATCATGGCGGCCGTTTCCCGGACACGGAAGAAGGGCTGAAGGCCCTGCCCGGCATCGGCGACTATACGGCCGCCGCCGTCGCCGCCATCGCCTTCAACCGCCAGAGCGCCGTACTTGACGGCAATGTCGAGCGGGTGATCTCGCGGCTCTATGCCATCGAAACGCCGCTGCCGGCGGCCAAGCCGGAAATGCGTAGCCAAGTCGCGGCCTTGACGCCCACCGACCGGCCCGGCGATTTCGCCCAGGCGATGATGGATCTCGGCGCGACGATCTGCACGCCGAAGCGCCCCGCCTGTTCGCTCTGTCCCTTCCGGCCACACTGTCTGGCGCTTTCCGTCTCCGACCCCGAGACTTTTCCGCGCAAGGCAAAGAAGAAGGACAAGCCGCTGAGGCTCGGCGCCGCCTTCGTGGCGATCGATGCCCGCGACACGGTCTATCTGCGCAAGCGCAGCGAAACCGGCCTACTCGGTGGCATGACCGAAGTGCCCGGCACGGCGTGGACGGCGCGGCAAGACGGCGAGACTTCAGTCGAGGCCCAGCCCTTTGCGGCGGCCTGGGAAGACTGCGGCACGATCACCCATGTGTTTACGCATTTCGAGTTGCGCCTGTCGGTCTACCGGGCCAATGTCGCGCGCGCCGAGACCGGAAACGACGGCTGGTGGGAGCCGGTCGCTTCGCTGAAAACCCAGGCGTTGCCGACGGTTATGAAGAAGGCGATCGCCCAGGCGATACCAGATGCCTTCAAGGCCGAGCGCGTCTAGCGTAGACGCGCGGCGCTGTAAAAGTTCGTAAAGAGGAACAGGTTCATGAGCAGCATCGAAATCCGCCACATCGTCTTCGACATCGGCAGGGTGCTGATCCACTACGACCCGAATCTGCCTTTCAGCCGCATCATTCCCGACGAGGCCGAGCGGCAGTGGTTCTTCGCCAATGTCTGCTCCCACGACTGGAACATCGAGCAGGACCGCGGCCGCTCCTGGGAAGAAGCCGAGGCTCTGCTGATCAAGGATCACCCTGAACGGGAAGAGCATATCCGCGCCTTCCGCAAGCACTGGCAGGAGATGGTCCCGCACGCCTATGTCGAAACGGTTTCCCTGATGGAGAACCTGATCGCCGAGGGGCGCGACGTGACGATGCTGACCAACTTCGCCTCCGATACGTTCCGCGAGGCGCTGCAGCTCTATCCGTTCCTCACCCTGCCGCGCGGCGTCACCGTGTCGGGCGATGTCGGCCTGATCAAGCCGGATGTGGCGATCTACGAGACTCATGCCCGCAACTTCGACCTCGATCCGCCAGCGACACTGTTCATCGACGACAGCATGCCCAATGTCGAGGGCGCGCGCCTCGCCGGCTGGTACGCGGTGCATTTCACCGACCCGGAGAAGCTGAAGGCCGATCTCGCGGCCTATGGCATCCAGCGCTGACATGGCAGCGCGCCAATAGCTGGAAGTCCCCGAGGTTGAGGGAAACATACAAACGCCCGGAAACCTTGCGGATTCCGGGCGTTTAAAGCTCTCCTTCCGGGACTGAAGGTACAAAAACCGGGCAGAGGGCTTTTCGAAGGACCTGGCGGAACTGGTTGATCAGTTCAGTTTTGCCAGGTCATTTCGAATGACGGTTCTGAGTTCGTCGATGGGCTTCAGGATGTTCCCATCTTCGAAGTGCCAGAATGTCCATCCATTGCAGGCATCCAGACCCTGGACCTTGGCGCCCAGGCGATGAATGGAGCCGGCCTCGCCACCGGAGGCAAGCGTGCCGTCGGCGCGCACGATGGCACTATGACGCCGCCTGGCGTCGGTCAGGACGGTGCCGGGCTTGATCAATCCGCTTTCGATCAGCGTATTGAATGCCACGCGCGGCTCGGCCTTCTTGCCGGTCATCACAGAAAGCATGGCCTTGCCGAGCGGCTCGACGGCGTCGATGCGCGCCGATGCCGCGTCGATGTAATCCTGTTCGCGCTCGATACCGACGAAGTGACGGCCGAGGCGCTTGGCAACGGCGCCGGTGGTGCCGGAGCCGAAGAACGGATCGAGGATGACGTCGCCGGGCTTGGTCGATGCCATCATGATGCGGGCAAGCAGCGCTTCCGGCTTCTGGGTCGGGTGCACCTTCTTGCCATCGTCGCCCTTGAGGCGCTCGTGACCCGAGCAGATCGGAAACAGCCAATCGGAGCGCATCTGCACGTCGTCATTGGCCGCCTTCATTGCATCGTAGTTGAAGGTGTAGCCCTTGGCGCTGGCGTTCGGCGTCGCCCAGATCAGCGTTTCATGGGCGTTCTGGAACCGGCGGCCCTTGAAGTTCGGCATCGGGTTGGTCTTGCGCCAGATGATGTCGTTGAGGATCCAGAAATGCAGGTCCTGGAGGATGGCGCCGACGCGGAAGATGTTGTGGTAGGAGCCGATGACCCAAAGCGTTCCGGTCGGCTTCAGCACGCGACGGCAGGCAAGCAGCCAGGCGCGGGTGAAGGCGTCATAGGCTTCGAAGGAAGCAAACTGGTCCCACTCGTCATCGACGGCGTCGACGACCGACTGGTCGGGGCGGGTCAGCATGCCGCCAAGCTGCAGGTTGTAGGGCGGATCGGCGAAAACGACATCCACCGAATTGTCGGGAAGCGCATTGAGCGCTGCCACGCAGTCACCCTTGATGATGGAATCGAGCCAGCCCAGCGGACGGGTGGAACGGGAGACTTCGGCAAGCGAAACAACTGATGACATGGACAACTCGCAAATACGCTTACTCGGGACGGACTATGGAGCGTATGGTTACCGAAGATGGTTACCAAAGCCTGAAGGTCATCAGGAAAAATTTTGTAATTGCGATGCATAGCCAACCGCTTGGCATGCCGATGGCCCTCAAGCCTCGTGGAAGGCGCGGCTGTCGACCGGCGCCTGATGCCGCTCGTTCATGCCATAGTCGCGAACGACTGACGCGATGCGCAGACGGTAGTCGGCAAAGACGCCGTGACGGCCGGCCTCCTGGGCGGCGCGGTGCTCGGCGCCGTTGCGCCATTCCTTAACGGCGGCCTCATCGCGCCAGAACGAAAGCGACAGGACCTTGTTCGGATCGGCAAGGCTTTGAAAGCGCTCGATCGAGATGAACCCGTCGATGCCGTCCAGCAGCGGGCGCAGGTCGGCGGCGATGCCGAGATAGGTATCGCGACGACCCTCGGCCGGCAGTACTTCAAAGATAACGGTGATCATGAGCTCAGTCCCTTCCAGCCGGTGACGAAACGTTTTTCAGGAAGATGCGATCCTCCTTCAGAATAAAACGCTCTTTGCGCGCGAATGCGTAGTTCTCGCTGCCCAGAGGGTCGGCGGCAAGCCGGGCGCGATAGGCCTCATAGGCAGCAAGGCTGTCGATATTGTAGACGCCATAGGCGGTTGTCGCCGAACCTTCGTGCGGCCCGAAATAGCCGATCAGGTCGGCGCCGCAGCGCGGGATCGCCTCACCCCAGTTGCGGGAATAGGCGGCGAATTCCTCCTTCTTGAAGGGGTCGATTTCGTAGCGGATGAAGCAGGTGATCATCTTGAGTTCCTCGTGTTTGTCTTTCGATGAACCCACTATGCCCGCTTGCCGGCCTTTGATGCTTCGATTACCATCGAAGTATGAAGGAAGGTCCAGACATCGCACTCATCGGCTCGCTGATCGGCGACCCTGCCCGCGCCAACATGCTGACCGCGCTGATGGCCGGGCGCGCACTGACGCCGACGGAGCTTGCGGCCCATGCCGGCATCACGCTGCAGACGGCGAGTTCCCATCTTTCCAAGCTCGAGGCCGGGGGCCTGCTGACCCAGCGTAAACAGGGCCGTCACCGCTACTACCAGCTGGCCGAAGACGAGGTCGGGCTGATGCTAGAGAACCTCATGGGATTTGCCGCCAGCCGCGGCATGAACCGGCATCGCCCCGGGCCCAGGGATCCGGCCCTGCGCAAGGCCCGTGTCTGCTACAACCACCTAGCCGGTGACTACGGCGTGCGCATGCTCGACAGCCTGATCGCGGCGAAACAGATCGAGGTCGCCGGCGACGATCTCGCCTTGACCGATACGGGCCAGATCCGCATCGAGGCGCTCGGCATAAGCTACGCATCGCTGAAGAAATCCCGCCGGCCAATCTGCCGAACTTGCCTCGACTGGAGCGAGAGACGCTCGCATCTGGCAGGCTCGCTGGGCGAGGCGCTGCTGACGCTGTTCATCGACAAGGGCTGGGCAAAACGCGAGAACAACAGCCGCGCCATCCGCTTCACCGATAGCGGCGAAAGGGCCTTTTCAGACCTCTTCCCGCAGTGAACACGGGTCCGTGCCTGCTCGCACCAGAACATCCCTAAAACCGCTATCGGCAACGCGGCTACAGAGGCCGGCCCATTCGCATTCGACACAGACCGCCGCGGCCTTTCCGTCGGCGACTGATCTGTCGAGGATGTTCGCGATGGCCGCGAGTGCAAGACTGTCTCGCCGTGCAATGCTGTCTTCCCGGCAATGGGCACCGGCGTCACACAACATCGGCACGCAAATATCGTCCGGGCCGTCGACAACCGTGACGCTTTCACCTGACGACAGGCGTTCGGCGATCCTGACATAGTTGCGCGTGAACGTGGGCGTGTAGCCCTCGCCCACGAAGGTCAGCAGGCACAGCAGATGGTGCCCGCGCAGCCGGACCGTCAAAGCAGGTCCGTCGGCTTCTGCACATAGCGCTGGACGGCTTTCAGCACGGCCGCCGCAAGTGCCGACTTCAGCACCGCGCCGAGCACGAAGGGCGCAGCACCGAGTGCGATTGCCTGTTCGAAACCGATCAACGTCGCAAGCCAGGCGGCGCCAACTGCAAGGCACAGCATGTTGGCGGCGAAATGGGCGGAGAAGCTCAGGACAACGCGATCGCCGGTCCAGCCGCGCTGTGCCAGCCAGCCGGCGATACCAGCGACCAAAGGAAAGGCGGCGAGATAACCGGCCGTCGGCCCTGCGAAATGGGCAAGACCGCCGGCGCCATTGGCAAGAACCGGAAGCCCGAGCATGGCCTCAGTCAGCCAGGTAAGGACGGTGGCAACGCCAAGCCGCCAACCATAGATGACGCCGATCATCGTGATGGCAAAGGTCTGCATGGTCACCGGCACCGGGACCATCGGCACGCTGATCTGCGAGGAGAGCGCGAGAAAGCCGGTGCCGAGAAGCACGAACAGCGCCTTGACCGGCCAGGCTTTACCGTCGAGGCGGAGCGGATCGAAGAGGGGCGCGTGGGCGGAAGCGAGATTGGACATCTGGGTCTCCGTAGGTTGCATTCACGATTATAGATAATTTTTTATTCTATCTATAAGATGGCCGCACTAGCCCCGACTGACGTACCAGTCAATCCGAGACGAACCGACAACGGCGCGCAAAATCGCACGTCGATTCCATCAACAGACTGAAAAACAAGGCAAATAAATTATCTATAATTTTGCGCCCATGGCGGCGACCCAAGCGTAACGGTTGCGCTCAAAGACCTATCCGACGATGGAAAACGCCTCTCGCGTCTCGCCGGCAGCTGTCTTGACCGGCGTCTTGCCAATCCAGCCGACATGGCGCGCGAGGATTTTGGCTGCCTCGTCGCCCCGCCCTTCCCGCAAGGCGGCAAGGATCGCGCGGTGGTCATGGTCGGTGCGCGCTTCCCAGCTGCTCCTCCAGGCCGAAAACAGAAAGCGGGCGCTGGCGGCATGCAGGTCGTCGATCGAGGCGAGCAGTCGCGGCATGCCGCAGGGCTCCAGGATCAGCCGATGGAAAGCGCGGTTGGCAGCCTCCCAGGAACGGACGTCGCGCGACGTGTCCGCGGCGACCGTTGCCGCCTCGGCACGATCGAGGATGGCAGCGGTCAGATGTGGGATCGCATGGCGCAGCGCCAGCACCTCGAGAACCGCCCGCATTTCGGCGACCTCGCGGACTTCCTTGAGGTCGAACGCCGCAACACGAACGCCGCGACGTGGCTCGCTGACGGCAAGCCCCTGCGCCTCCAAAAGCCGGAACGCTTCGCGCACCGGCACGTGGCTGGCGCCGAATTCCTCGGCGATGTGATCCTGGCGCAGGCGCTCGCCCGGCGTCAGCACACCCGAGATGATCCTCTCGGCCAGTACCCGGCTGATGCGGCTTGCGATCGTATCGTCCCGTTGCTTGTTCATCGGCTACAGATAGAGGTGCCGGCAGGACCTGTCGAGCAAGCGACTGCAGCCTTTCGACGATTTCCAAAGGTTGAGATTTCGGCCGCCATCGTATAAACCTTCGGCGTACAAAAGCACGCGCCGCGAAAGCGATCTCCCCCTGCCTGTGGCGCCTCCTTCTCCCAGGGAAACTGACCTAAATGAACGGTATCGACCTCATCATCTTCGATTGCGACGGCGTTCTCGTCGATTCGGAAATCATCGCCTCGGAAGTCGAGGCGGCCCTTTTGACCGAAGCAGGCTATCCGATCAGCACCGAGGAGATGGCAGAGCGCTTTGCCGGCATGACCTGGCAGAACACGCTGCTGCAGATCGAAAAGGAAGCGAGCATCCCGCTTTCGGCCTCGCTCATCAGCAAGGTCGACACGATCCTCGACGAACGCCTCGCGCGCGATCTCAAGATCATCGAAGGCGTCAAGCCGATGCTGGCGCAGCTGACGCTGCCGCACTGCATCTGCTCCAACTCGACCTCGGCGCGGCTCGCGATGATGCTCGGCAAGGTCGGGATCAAGGATCATTTCGGCCGCCATATCTATTCCGCCCGCGACCTTGGAGCGGACCGCGTCAAGCCGAAGCCGGACATCTTCCTGCACGGCGCCAAGCAGATGGGCGTCGCCCCTTCCCGCATCCTGGTCATCGAGGACTCCGTTCACGGCATCCATGGAGCGCGCGCAGCGGGCATGCGCGTCGTCGGCTTTACCGGCGGCTCGCACACCCATCCCTCGCATGCCGACCAGCTGACCGATGCCGGCGCCGAAACGGTGATTTCCCGCATGTCGGCGCTGCCGGGCGTGATCGCCGCTCTATCCGAGTGGTCGGAGTCGATGACGGCCTGATCCGGCAAAGCCGGGCGCTAGCCGCTACAGACCCTTTCGCTCCGGATGTTCACCGGGGCGGGAAAAAGCTCTCGGCCATCACGGCGGGCGTCCGATTAGGCGCCGAGGGACAGGATGTCACATTGATGTGCCATGGCTGTCCCTCCGAAGATCTCCCCGGTTTTCGCACCGCGCACGAGGGCCATATCAGCCAAGCCCCTCAGGGGTATTTCTAGGAGGAAACATCATGCGTCTTTCAATGTTGACGGGCCTGACCCTGGCGGCCAGCGTTGCCTTCGGGCCGTTCGCCTTTGCCGATATCACCGTTGGCGTCATCACGCCGCTCACCGGCCCGGTCGCGGCCTATGGCGAGCAGGTCAAGAACGGCGCGGAAGCTGCCGCGGAGGAGATCAACAAAGCCGGCGGCATCAACGGCGAAAAGATCGTGCTGAAGATGATGGACGATGCCGGCGACCCGAAGCAGGCCGTATCGGTAGCAAACCAGGCTGCTGGTGAAGGCATCCACTTCGTCGTCGGTCCGGTGCTTTCAGGCACCTCGATGGCGGCGTCCGACGTTCTCGCCGAAAACGGCATCCTGATGATAACGCCGACGGCGACCACGCCCGATCTGACCACCCGCGGTCTGTGGAACGTGCTGCGCACCTGCGGTCGCGACGACCAGCAGGCTGAGGTTGCCGCTGCCTATGTGGTCAAGAACCTTAAGGACAAGCGCGTCGCCGTCCTGCACGACAAGGCTCCCTACGGCAAGGGCCTCGCCGACGGCTTCAAGAAGGGGATCAACGCAGGCGGTATCACCGAAGTCGTCTACGAAGGCCTCAACCCGGGCGACAAGGACTTCAGCGCCATCGTCACCCGTCTGAAGGCGGAAAAGGTCGATGTCGTCTACTTCGGCGGCTATCATCCGGAAGGCGGCCTGCTCGCACGCCAGATGCGCGACCAGGGTGTGACAGCGCAGATCTTCGGCGGCGACGGCCTGTCGAACACCGAGTTCTGGGCGATCGGCGGCGACGCTGCGACCGGCACGATCTACACCAACGCAAGCGACGCGACCCGCAACCCGGCGTCGGCTCCGGCCGTCGAGGCACTGAAGGCGAAGAACATTCCGGCCGAAGCCTTCACCCTTAACGCCTATGCGGCAGTGCAGGTCCTGAAGGCCGGCATCGAAAAGGCCGGCTCCGCCGAGGATGCGACCGCCGTTGCGACCGCGATCAAGTCCGGCGAAGCGATCGACACCGTGCTCGGCAAGCTCACCTACGGCGAAGCTGGCGACCTCACCTCGCAGGCTTTCTCGCTCTACAAGTGGGAAGGCGGCAAGAGCGTCGCTGCCGAGTAATCCGGTACAGTCACCAAATGAAAACGCCGGGGCTTGCCCCGGCGTTTTTCGTTTCAGGCAGCTGCTACAGCGCCGCGCATCTTAATTAGACGCGCAAAAGTTGCGTAGCACTTTGAATTGCTGCATGTTTTTATCCTTAAATCGAATAGGATTTAAGGAAACATGCGGCAGAGCCGCTTACTTCTTGCGCTTTGCCGGCGGACCTTCGTCGAAGCCGACGAAGACCTTGGCGTTGGAGCCTGCGCCGGCCGGGAGCGCGACGTCCGTCTTGGTGAAGACGAACTGCGTCGAGCCGTTTGCCGGGATCTCAACGACATGCTGCGTCAGCTCGGAATAGAGCGTCTTGTCTTCGTCGACCGCTGCGACGCGGATCGGCATTGTGATCTTGCCGGGACCGCCTGCGGGACCGCTGACGACCCGACCCTGAACCACGACGGTCACCGTGAGCGCGGTTTCGCTCTGCACGCATTGCCGCGTCGTATCGGCGAGCGACGCCTGATAGATGACCTTGGTCGGATCGTCCTTGCCGCCCTTGGCGTAGGTGCGGAACGACGAGGTGCCTTCTCTCAAAACCACCTGCGGGCATGCAGCCTGGACAACGGCCGGCGTAGCTGCTGCGGCACTGCCGCCCGCATCGATCGCTCCGCCGGATTGCGTCTTGTTACAGCCGGCGAGGATCGCGAGAAAGGATATTGCGAGGACAGGCCGGGATACTTTGCCAAACACGTTGAACAACCTCTACTGAACCGGTTGAAACTCCTTGACCGAAATCTCGGCCGGAAGGCCTTTCATGGCCTTCGGGCATCGTCTATAGCAGCGGCGAATTGAAAAATCGATCGGGTCAGCCATCTCGATCGGAATTTTCCGAAACGACGCTCGGGCCGGAAATTGCATTGGTGACAAGAATGCGTGGGGACTTTGTCAAGGACTGACGCAATAAGACAGACGCGCTGCGGCCGGTTCGCATAGGGTCGCCGCGATCCGAAGGCAAGACGAAGGACTAGGATGGTGAAGTATATCTCGACGCGCGGCGAGGCCGCCCCTCTCGGCTTCTGCGATGCGCTGCTTGCGGGCCTTGCGCGCGACGGCGGTCTCTACCTTCCCAGGGAATGGCCGACGCTGTCGAAGAAAGAAATCCGGGCGCTGCGCGGCAAGTCCTATCAGGATATCGCCTTTGCCGTGCTCGAGCCCTTCATCCACGGTGAGATCCCCTCAGCGAAGTTTCGCGAGATGATCGACGAGGCTTACGCGACCTTCCGTCATCCCGCCATCGCGCCTCTCGTCCAGACCGGCCCCAATGCCTTCGTCATTGAGCTGTTCCACGGCTCGACGCTTGCGTTCAAGGACGTGGCGATGCAGCTGCTGGCCCGCCTGATGGACTATGTGCTCGCCGAGCGCGGTGAACGGGCGACCATCGTCGGCGCGACTTCGGGCGATACCGGAGGTGCTGCCATCGACGCCTTTGCCGGTCGCGAACGTACTGACATCTTTATCCTCTTCCCGCATGGCAAGGTCTCTGCCGTTCAGCAGCGCCAGATGACGACATCGAAGGCCGGCAACGTCCACGCCATCGCCGTGAAAGGCAATTTCGACGATTGCCAGAACCTGGTCAAAGGCATGTTCAACGACGCGGCCTTCCGCGATCGCGTCAAGCTTTCGGGCGTCAACTCGATCAACTGGGCGCGGATCATGGCCCAGATCGTCTATTACTTCACGACGGCGATCGCGCTCGGCGGCCCGGACCGCAAGATTTCCTTCACTGTGCCAACAGGCAATTTCGGCGATATCTTCGCCGGCTACGTCGCCAAGCGCATGGGCCTGCCGATCGACAAGCTTGTTGTCGCCACCAATGAAAACGACATTCTCGCCCGCACGCTGAAGACCGGCCGCTACGAAATGCGCGGGGTCAAGGCGACCACGTCTCCGTCGATGGACATCCAGATCTCGTCCAATTTCGAACGGCTTCTGTTCGAAGCCAACGATCGCGATCCGGCCGAAGTCCGATCCGCGATGGACAGCCTCAAGCAATCAGGCTCCTTTGCCATCCGCGAAAAGGCGCTGAAGGCGATCCGCAAGGAGTTCCAGGCCGGGCGCGCCTCCGAAAAGGACGTCGCCAGGACCATTGCCAAGACCTTGGAGAAAACCGGCTACCTGCTCGACCCGCACAGCGCCATCGGCGTCTTCGTGGCGGCCAAGCACGAGAAGGCGTCGGCCCCAATGGTGACGCTTGCAACCGCCCATCCCGCGAAATTCCCCGACGCCGTAAAATCGGCAAGTGGTATTGACCCGGCGCTTCCGACGTGGCTTGCTGACCTGATGAACAGGGAGGAGCGTTTCGATATCCTGGATGCGGATTTGAAGAGCGTCGAGACCTTTATCGGCGAGCGCACCCGTCTCCAGGGGTAAGAACGAGAAGAAACGTATGATGAAAGTTGAGTGCACCCGGCTCCCTTCCGGGTTGACGGTGGTAACCGAGCAGATGCCGCACCTTGAAAGCGTGGCGCTCGGCGTGTGGATCAAATCGGGCTCACGCAACGAAACCGTGGGCGAACACGGCATCGCTCATCTGCTTGAGCACATGGCTTTCAAAGGCACCGGCCGGCGCACCGCCCGCCAGATCGCCGAGGAAATCGAGAATGTCGGCGGCGAAGTCAACGCCGCGACCTCGACCGAAACGACATCCTATTACGCACGCGTCCTCAAGGATCACGTGCCGCTGGCCGTCGACATCCTTGCCGACATCCTCACCGAATCGAGCTTCGACGAGGAAGAGCTGCGCCGTGAAAAACAGGTGATCCTGCAGGAGATCGGCGCTGCCGACGACACGCCCGACGATGTCGTCTTCGATCGTTTCGCCGAAACTGCCTATCGCAACCAGACGGTCGGACGCCCGATCCTCGGCACGCCGGAGACGGTGATGTCGTTCTCCGCCAACCAGATCCGCCAATATCTCGGCCGCAACTACACCACCGACCGGATGTTCGTCGTCGCGGCCGGCGCCGTCGAGCACGAGGCTTTCGTGCGCCAGGTCGAGGAGCGCTTCTCGACGCTGCCGCGCACGCCGCTGGCAACGCCGGTTCTCGAAACCGCGATCTATACTGGCGGCGAAAGCCGCGAGACCCGCGACCTGATGGACGCGCAGATCCTGCTCGGGTTCGAAGGCAAGGCCTATCACGCCCGCGACTTCTACTGTTCGCAGATCCTCGCCAACATCCTCGGTGGCGGCATGTCTTCGCGCCTATTCCAAGAAGTGCGCGAGCATCGTGGCCTCTGTTACTCGGTCTATGCCTTCCATTGGGGCTTCTCCGATACCGGCATCTTCGGCGTGCATGCGGCAACCGGCGGCGAGAACCTGCCGGAGCTGATGCCCGTGATTGTCGACGAACTGCGCAAGTCGTCGATGAACATCGAACAGCAGGAAATCGAGCGCGCCCGCGCCCAGATCCGCGCCCAGCTGCTGATGGGCCAGGAAAGCCCGGCCGCACGCGCTGGCCAGATCGCCCGCCAGATGATGCTTTATGGCCGCCCGATCCCGAACGACGAACTGATGGAGCGCCTGTCTGGCATTACCATCGAGCGTCTGACCGATCTGGCAGGTCGCCTGTTCTTCGACACCGCCCCGACGCTGTCGGCGATCGGACCACTCGAACAGCTGGCGCCGATGAACGACATCCTGTCGTCACTGACAGGAAAAACCACCGTCGCGCACGCCGTCGCAAGCTGATCCGGACCACCGGATCTCGGCCGGGACTGCCATGGCGCCCGGCCGGCGAAGTGTTTGCGACTTTTCGTAAAATCGGATTCGATTTGTGCGCAAAGTTGTGCAACGCTCGGATTTGCGACAGCGCAAAGGGCGCCGTGCGCCGGGCGGTTAAGGATCTTCCGCGCGTTCAACTGGAAGGCCTCGGAGGCACATATGACACGATCGGTTTTTCGGTTCCTGTCGCGACAGCCCGAGACGATCGAGATCGCCAACCAGGATTACCTGCTCCGCCTCCCCCGTTACGCCGATTATCGCCAATGGTACCACCTTCGAAGCGAGAGCCGCGGCTTTCTGGAACCGTGGGAACCGACCTGGCGCGCCGACGAAATGACGGAAAGCGCCTTTCGCGGCCGCGTCATCCGCAATGAGCAGGAATTCGCATCCGGCCAGGCCGTACCGCTTTTTCTTTTCCACAAGCCCGCGGAGACCCTGCTCGGCGGGATCACCATCGGCCACATCCGTCGCGGTGCCGGGCAAAACTGCATGATCGGCTACTGGATGGGCGAGCGTCATGCCGGCCACGGCCACATGTTTGCCGCCCTCAAGCTTGCGATTCCCTACATCTTTTCGAGCCTTGAGTTGCACCGTATTGAAGCAGCCTGTATTCCGGAGAACTCAAGAAGCATCCGGCTCCTTGAAAAGGCCGGTTTTGAGCGTGAAGGCTACTTAAGACAGTACTTGAGGATTAACGGGCAATGGCGTGACCATGTGCTTTTCTCTCTCCTGTCCGATGATGCCGTACCGAACAGGAAATTGCCCCTTTGATGCCTCTAACCCGCTCGCCCTTCGCATGGTCAGCCTCGAAGCTGGCAGCGTTTCTGATCGCTCTCACGACGCTGTTCTGCGCCTTTAGCGGCATTGCCCATGCTCTTGAGCCGGTCAAGATTTCACGCGAAGACACCGCACTCGACCTGACCGCGACGACCGAGATCTATAGCGGCCGCAGCGAAGCCTTCCAGGTTTCGACGGCGCCAGGCGCTGACGGTATCGTCCGGCGCATCGAAGTGCGTTCCAGCACCGAGAACCACCAGGGCGACTGGGCGGTTTTCGCGCTCGCCAACGTTTCGGGCGAACAGCTCGACCGCGTGATCGTCGCGCCGCATTTTCGCCTGGTGAATTCCAAGCTCTTCTGGCCCGACCTCGGGTCGCAACGCATGCTGTCGATCACGCCGAGCGAGGGCTTTGCGCTCGAACGGCTGCCGAGCGACGATTCGGACGTCTTCCAGATCACGCTCAACCCAGGCGCGGTCATCACCTTCGTCGCAGAGCTGGCGACGCCTGAGCTGCCGCAGATCTACCTCTGGCAACCGGACGCCTACAAGGACACGGTCAACGCCTTCACGCTCTATCGCGGCATCGTTCTCGGCATCGCCGGCCTGCTCGCGGTGTTCCTGACGATCCTGTTCGTGGTCAAGGGAACCTCGATGCTGCCGGCAACGGCAGCACTCGCCTGGGCGGTGCTTGCCTATATCTGCGTCGATTTCGGCTTCTTGTCCAAGCTCATCAGCGTCACGGCCGGCGACGAGCGAATATGGCGAGCGGGAACCGAGGTGTTCCTCGCGGCAGGCCTGGTGATCTTTCTCTTCACCTATCTCAACCTCAATCGCTGGCACCAGCATCTGGGTTATGCGACACTCGCCTGGATCCTCGGCCTTGGCCTGCTCTTCGGCGTTGCGGTCTATGATCCGGCAATCGCATCGGGTATCGCCCGCCTCTCATTCGCACTGACGGCAACGGTCGGGATCGTGCTGATCGCCTATCTCGGCTTCAACCGTTACGACCGCGCCATCCTGCTGGTCCCCGCCTGGCTGCTCATTCTGGTCTGGCTGTTCGGCGCGTGGCTGACCGTCACCGGCCAGCTGGCAAACGACATCGTCCAGCCAGCACTTGGCGGCGGCCTCGTCCTGATCGTGCTCTTGATCGGCTTCACCGTCATGCAGCACGCCTTTGCCGGCGGCGCCTACCAGCAGGGCCTGTTCTCCGATCTTGAGCGCCAGTCGCTGGCGCTGACGGGTTCCGGCGATACGGTCTGGGACTGGGATGTGGCGCGTGACCGCGTCGTCACCATTCCCGATATCTCCCTGCAGCTCGGTCTCTCCATGGGCTCGATGCACGGCCCCTTGCGCAACTGGTTGCCGCGCCTGCACCCCGATGACCGCGATCGCTTCCGTGCCACGCTCGACGTCCTGCTCGAACACCGCCGCGGCAAGCTCAACCACGAATTCCGTGTACGTGCAGAGGATGGCCATTATCACTGGCTGTCGATCCGCGCCCGCCCGGTGCTTGGCGCCAATGGCGAGATCATCCGCTGCGTCGGCACGATCATCGACATCACCGAGCAGCGCAACTCGGTCGAACGTCTGCTGCACAACGCGCTGCATGACAATCTGACCGGCCTTCCCAATCGTCAGGTCTTCCTCGACCGCCTGCAGGCCATCCTGCTGATGGCCGACACCACGACCGCACGCCCGACCGTTCTGGCGATTGATATCGATCGCTACAAGCAGGTCAACGACCTGCTCGGCATTGCCGCCGGTGACAACATCCTGATCGCACTGACGCGCCGGCTGCGCCGGCTGCTGCGCCCGCAAGACACGCTCGCGCGCCTCGGCGGCGACCAGTTCGGGCTGATCCTGATGTCGGAGCGCGACCCGGCCAAGGTCGCCGATTTCGCCGACGCGGTCAGCAAGGCGATCATGGTGCCGCTCAACTATGGCAACCGCGAAATCAACCTCACCGCGTCCATCGGCCTCGTCTCCTGGCTCGACCAGGAGCAGAGCGCTGCCGGCCTGATCGACGACGCGGAGCTTGCGATGTTCCGCGCCAAGAAGGAAGGCGGCAACCGCGTCGAGCCTTTCCGTCCAGCCTTTAGAACCTCCGGCTCGGATCGCATGCAGCTCGAAGCCGATCTCAAGCGAGCGATCGAGCGCAAGGAACTGTCGCTGGTCTACCAACCGATCGTGCGGCTCAGCGACGCCGAGATTGCCGGTTTCGAGGCGCTGATGCGCTGGGATCACCCCAAGCGCGGCAATGTCTCGCCGACCGAGTTCATCCCGATCGCCGAGAATTCCGACCTGATCAACCAGCTCGGCATGTTCGCATTCGACAAGGCGACCAGCGACCTCACGGAATGGCAGATCCAGACCGGCGATCTGCCGATCTTCGTGTCGATCAATCTCTCCAGCGCGCAGCTGCTCAACAACGAGCTCTATGACGACGTTCGTGCCGTGCTGAACAAGAACCGTTGCGACCCGGCCAAGGTGAAGATGGAGCTGACCGAATCTCTTGTCATGGAGAATCCGGAGCAGGCGCGGTTGGTGCTTGAGAAGCTGAAGGAAGCCGGCTTGAAGCTGGCGCTCGACGACTTCGGCACGGGCCACTCGTCGCTCTCCTATCTCACCCGCTTCCCCTTCGATACGATCAAGATCGACAAGGCGCTGGTGCGAGACCCGAGCGATAAGCGCGGCATTCTGCTGCGCTCGGTGATCACCATGGCACGCGAACTCGACATGCAGGTTGTGGCCGAAGGCATCGAGTCCGAGGAAGACGCTATCCAGCTTTCACAGATGGGCTGCGACTACGGCCAGAGCTTCCTGTTCGGCCCGCCGATCGGTTCGGAGTCGATCCTGCGGCTGTTGAAAGAGCGATTTCCGCTGATGAAACGGGCTTAAGCTCCACAAGGGTGCGCCACTGCAAGGCTGCGGATACACGCAGCCTCGGATGTCTCATGGACGAATCTGATTGAGGCAATCTGGATTACAGTTCATGGCCGGATCTTCGGCGCCGGGTATCAGGCGTGGCCGGCCTCGATCGACAGCATCGCCGGGCTGACGCCCATCAATGCCAGAGCGCGATCGTATTTGTCGCCGAGCGCCTTGTCGAAGATCAGCTCTTCGCGCGCCGGGCAGGTCAGCCAGCCGTTCTGGGTGATCTCCGCCTCAAGCTGGCCGGGACCCCAGCCGGCATAACCCAGCATCATCGTCGCCCGGTGCGGCCCCTCCCCGCGCGAGATCGCACGGACGATGTCGAGCGTGGCGGTCAGGCAGATATCGTCGCTGACCGGAATGCTGGAATCGCTTAAATAATCGTCAGAGTGCAGCACGAAACCACGCCCGGTCTCGACCGGGCCGCCCGCCTGAATCTGGAAATCGCGGGTCATCGCCGGCAGACGGATTGCCTCGTCCTCGTCGAGGATTTCGAGGTGCATCAGCACATCGGGGAAGGTCAGCTGCTGCGGCCGGTTGAGGATGAAGCCCATGGCGCCGTCGTCCGAATGGGCGCAGATGAAGATGACGGTGCGGGCAAAATTCGTGTCAAACATCCCAGGCATGGCGATCAGGAACTGACCGTCAAGGAAACCGCGTTCCCGTTTCTTCTGTGCCATGGGTATCGCCATAATGCGGACAGCCTACCAATTCGTCGCGAAATGAAAAGCGCTTCAACGTCGCGACCGCCAAATAATGCACGTACCGCGTTTACCCTGTTCTGCTTGATCAAACATTTATGATCTCCGCGCCCAAAGGGGCGTCTGGAGCGTTGCCGGCAAAAGCGATATTGCTTTGGCCATGATCAAACGTCCCACATATCAGAACATGGTCCAGCGCATCGGCACGGCAAGCCTTCTCCTCGCATTTTTTCTGCCTGCCAGCGCCCAGGCGGCGACCAGCGAATGGATGACATCAACCGGCGGCATGATCCGCATTGTTGCCGCGCCATTGCAAAAGGATGGCACGATCCCGGCGACGCTCGAGGTCAAGCTGAACCCCGGCTGGAAGACCTATTGGCGCGAGCCCGGCGCTAGCGGCATTCCCCCGCAGATCACGCTTGATCCGGCCGAAGGAGTCGTTCTTGAAAAGATCGGCTTTCCCGTGCCCAAGACCTTCGACGACGGGGTGGTGCGCTATGTCGGCTACGACAAGTCAGTCGCCTTCCCCTTGACGCTGAAGCGCCTGCACGGCAAGGGAGACGTGAAGATCCGCGCCTCGGTGTTCCTCGGGATCTGCGAGGACATCTGCATCCCGGTGCAGGGCGAACTGAATCTGACGCTCAAGCATGACGACTTCGACAACCCGCTCGATGCCGCCCGCATCGACGGTGCAGTCGCCGCCCTGCCGGAACCGCCCTCCGAGGATTTCAAGGTGACAACCGCCGTTTATGACGAGCACAAGGCAGCGGTGCGCCTCTCGTTGAAGCTACCGCCGGACACCGGCAAGGAGCACCGCGAACTGTTTCTTGCCGGCGCCTCAGGCGTCTCCTTCGGCAAGCCGGCAATCACTCAGGCGGAAGGTGCGGAGCTAAAGGCCGAGATCCCCGTTCGGCTCTCCGGCAAGGATAAGACGCTGAAGGGAAAGCCGGTCATCCTCACCGTGCGCGCCGGCGGGCGCAGCATGGAAACGACCCTTGCCTTTGATTGATGCGCCTCTATAGTCTTGCCGGTTTCAGGCGGTTGGGTCCAAAAACAATCGCCGGAGACACCCGGACGCACAACTCAAGCCGCGACAACGCCCTGCCGGAACGCCGGTCTGGCCATGCGCGCAACGCAAGGAGAATGCCGTGACCATTGCCGTCGGAGACAAGCTGCCCGCTGCTACCTTCAAGGAAAAGACCGCCGATGGTCCGGTGGAAGTGACGACCGAACAGCTTTTCAAGGGCAAGCGCGTCGTGCTCTTTGCCGTGCCGGGCGCCTTTACCCCCACCTGCTCGCTCAACCATCTGCCCGGCTATCTCGAAAACCGTGACGCGATCCTGTCGCGCGGTATCGATGATATCGCCGTGGTTGCCGTCAACGACCTGCATGTCATGGGTGCCTGGGCGACATCGTCGGGCGGCATGGGCAAGATCCACTTTCTCTCGGACTGGAATGCCGCGTTCACCAAGGCACTCGGCATGGATATCGATCTGTCCGCCGGCACGCTCGGCGTCCGCTCCAAGCGTTATTCGATGCTTGTCGAAGACGGCGTGGTGAAGACGCTCAATCTTGAGGAAAGCCCGGGCCAGGCGACCGTATCGGGCGCCGCCGCGATGCTGGAGCAGCTCTAGGCTTAGACGTCACTGCGAATGAAAAACGGGCCATGCGGCCCGTTTTTCATTTTGCGAGAGGATCCGGACGGCGCCCCTTCTTGTAGGGCTCCATGCCCTTGCGGGCGAGTTCGTCGGCGCGCTCGTTTTCCGGATGGCCGGCATGGCCCTTAACCCAGTGCCAGGTGACTTTATGGCGGCGGTTGGCCTCGTCCAGCGCCTGCCAGAGTTCGCCGTTCTTCACCGGCTTCTTGTCCGCGGTCTTCCAGCCGTTTTTCTTCCAGCCGTGGATCCACTTGGAGATGCCGTCCATCACATATTTGCTGTCGGTATGCAGGTCGACCTCGCAGGCGTTCTTCAGCGCATCCAGCGCCGAGATCGCCGCCAGAAGCTCCATGCGGTTGTTGGTCGTTTCCGCCTCGCCCCCGCACATATCCTTTTCCACCTCGCCGTAGCGCAGCACCGCGCCCCAGCCGCCCGGCCCGGGGTTGCCCGAGCAGGCGCCGTCCGTAAAAATATCAACGTGTTTCATGCAGAGGTCTCTTCGATCCGGAGGCCGTATTCGGCGCTGGAAACGATCGCCCGGTGGAACCGGATCTTCGTCAAATATTCGAGCGGATCCTTCTTCACCACCAAGGCGCCGGCCGGCGTCATCAGCCAGTCGTAGAGGCGCGTCAGGAAGAAGCGCAGTGCCGAACCGCGGCAGAGCAGCGGCAGGGCTTCGACCTCATCCGCCGTCAGCTTGCGCACGCTCTCATAACCCGAAAGCAGCGCCATGCCCTTGGTGATATTGTAGGAGCCGTTCTTTTCGAAGCACCACGAGTTGAGGCAGACCGCCACATCGTAGGCGAGATAATCGTTGCAGGCGAAATAGAAGTCGATCAGGCCGGAAAGCTGGTCGCCGAGGAAGAAGACATTGTCGGGGAACAGATCGGCATGGATGACACCATCCGGCAGCGATTTCGGCCAATGGCTCTCGAGATGCGCAAGCTCGGCGGAAATCTCGTCCTTAAGGCCGGTCTGCACCTCGTCGGCGCGCGCCTCGGAATTGACCCATAGCGGCCGCCAACCGCCGACCGAAAGCGCATTGGTGCGCCTCAGGTCGAAGCCCTGGCTAGCGACATGCATCTCAGCCAACGCCCTGCCGACCTCGCGGCAATGCTTGGCCTCCGGCTTGCGAAGCCACATGCCTTCGAGGAACGAAATCATGGCGGCCGGACGGCCGGACAATTCGCCCAGCAGTTCGCCGTCGGAGCGCGGCAGGGGCAGCGGACAGGAAAGCCCGCGATCGGCCAGATGATGCATCAGCCCCAGGAAGAACGGCAGGTCACCTGCGTTCACCCGCTTCTCGTAGAGCGTGAGGATATAGGCGCCCTTTGTCGTGTGCAGCAGGAAGTTGGAGTTTTCGACCCCCTCGGCGATGCCCTTGTAGGACGTCAGCTGGCCGACGTCATAGGCCTCGAGAAAGGCGCTCAGGTCGTCTTCCGTGATATCGGTGTAAACTGCCACGGTCGTTCACTTTCAAATGCGGGCAAGATATGCGGGTTATTCGCCGTTGACGAAGGCCATGTCGGCGGCGGTCAGCGGCACGTGCCGGATCTCGCGGTTGACGAGGAAGTTCTCATTTTCCTCGACGGTGTCGGCAAGTTCAACGACGGCGTCGTAGCGCTCGCGGAACGCCTCGATGATCTCGTTGACGATGACCTCAGGCGCCGATGCGCCGGCAGACAGGCCGACGGTCGAGATTTCGCCGATCGAATCCCAGTCGATTTCCGCTGCCCGCTGCACGAGAACGGACTTTTTCGCGCCGGCTTTCAGCGCCACTTCGACCAGGCGCTTGGAGTTCGACGAGTTCGGCGCACCGACAACCAGGAACAGATCGCAGCCGGGTGCCGCCTGCTTGACCGCTTCCTGGCGGTTGGTGGTGGCATAGCAGATCGAGTCCGCAGCCGGCGCAGTCAGATTGGGGAAGCGCTCATGCAGCCGCTTGATGACCCCGGCAGTGTCGTCGACGGAGAGTGTGGTCTGGGTAACAAAACCGAGATTTTCCGGATCCGGCGGCATATAGACGTCCGCATCCTCGATCGTCTCGACGAGCGATACCGCGCCTTCCGGCAGTTGCCCCATGGTGCCGATGACTTCGGGGTGACCGGCATGGCCGATCAGCACCACGTGGCGGCCCAGCCGGTTGTGGCGCATCGCCTGCTTGTGCACCTTAGAGACCAGCGGACATGTGGCGTCGAGATAGAAGAGATTGCGTGTATCGGCATCCGCAGGCACCGATTTCGGCACGCCATGGGCGGAAAACACCACCGGCTGCTTGCGATGCTCCGGCGGGATCTCGTCGAGTTCCTCGACGAAAATGGCACCCTTGGCTTCCAGCCCTTCGACCACATAACGATTATGCACGATCTCGTGGCGAACATAGACCGGCGCGCCGAATTCCTTCAGCGCCAGGACGACGATCTGGATCGCCCGGTCGACGCCGGCGCAGAAACCGCGCGGCCCGCAAAGGCGAATGGTGATCGGGGATTTTGCCGCGGATGATGCCATGGATCAGGATGCCAGTAGAACGAAAACAAGGGCTGCAATCGCCGGGCCGCCCTGGATCAACAGGATGCGCGGCTTGACGGACCACGCGCCATATATAGCGGCAACGATCACGCACACAAGGAAGAACACCTTCAACTCGAAGGCAAATGACGCCTCCGGCTGCAGAAGAGACCAGAAAAGACCAGCTGCGAGAAAGCCGTTGTAAAGCCCCTGGTTGGCGGCGAGCACCCGGGTCGCTTCCGCCTGCTCCACCGTCATGCGGAACACCGAACGTCCCTCAGGCCTCGTCCACAGAAACATCTCCAGCACGAGAAAACCGAGATGCAACAGCGCCGTCAGCGCGATCAGGATCGTCGATATCAAACCCATTCCACATGTCCCCCAACTGCGTCGGTCAGGGATAGCACGGCGCTACAGCCTGTTTCCTTAAGTCCTATTCGATTTAAGGATAAAAACATGCAGCAAATCAAAGTGCTACAGCGACCTTTGCGATAATAAGACGCGCGGCGCTGTAGAGGCCCGCCTATGGCTTGCGCCGCATCAGAAAAACGCCGCTGACGACGACCAGGGCTCCGGCAAGACCGTACCAGGTCAGCGCGTATTGCAGATGGCTGTTCGGCAGGTCGAACTGGGTAACGCCGCCGATCGGAAGCCCACCCGGATTGGGCGTAGCATCGGCGTCGACGAAGAACGGTACGACCTTCTCGGCGGGAAGCCCGACCGAAGATGCCATCGTGTCGAGGTCCTTCCAGTAAAAGATATTCTTGGCGAGGTCATTGTCCGGGACCAGCGACGACGGCTTTTCGGCGAGCTTCGGCCTTGCGAGGCCATGGATGGCCACGGACGCCGGAAGCTCGCCCGCGAGACGGGTCGACGAATCCTTCAGTTCGAAGGGAACGAAACCGCGGTTGACGAACAAGGCACGGCCGTCCTCGATATTCAGCGGCGTAAAGACATAGTAGCCGGTGCGACCGTTGTAGGTCGCGAAGAAGTGCCGCTCCTTGCTGTGGTCGAAGGTGCCGGAAACATTGACGGTGCGATAATCGATATCGCCGCCTTCGGCTGAAATCTTTTCGACCTCGGCAAGCGTCACCGGCGGCGCCGACCGCCGTTCAGCGATCGCTTGAAGCAGGCCCTCTTTCCAGTGCAGCCGCTGCATCTGCCAGGTGCCGAGCGAAATGAGGATGGCGAAGACGATAGCGAGCACGGCGAATGCGCCGAGGCGCGCAACAAGGCTGCCCTTCTTCCTGGTCTCGATCTCAGCCACGGTCGATCTCGCCGGGCCGCGCGTTGTTGCGATACTGCAGGTTGATAAGGATGCCCTTCAGCATGCGCGTCAGGCCGAGGCTGAGCACGATCGCCAGCGGTATCCAGAGCAGGAAATGCAGCCAGAGCGGTGGATTGAGGTTTACCTCCATCCACAGTGCCGCACCGACGACGATGAAGCCGACAATCAGGATGACGAAGACGACAGGACCATCGCCGGAATCGGCGAAACGATAGTCGAGATCGCAGCTGGCGCAGGCGGGCTTTACCGTCAGGAACCCATCGAACAGCTTTCCCTGGCCGCATCGCGGGCAATGGCCTTTGATACCTGCCATGACCGGGTCGACCGGCGGATAGAGGGCTTTGTCGTCACTCACGGATTGATCTCGATCGGGGTGTTGTTGGGAACCAGGTCCCAGATTTCATCCATTTCGGCATTCGTAACCGCAATGCAGCCGTCCGTCCAATCGAACATCTGCGTCATAAACGCCAGCCAGCCGAAATAATTGCGCTGGCCGTGGATCATGATCATGCCACCGGGGTCGACGCCCTTAGCTGCCGCTGCCTTGATATCCTCGGGTCTCGGATAGGAGACGTGCATCGACAGGTGATAGCCGCTCTTGTCGTTGCGCCAATCGAGGACATAGAGGCCTTCCGGCGTTCGCCGGTCACCTTCGCGTTCCTTGTGACCGATGGGATTGCCGCCAAGCGCGACCGAATACTGGCGCAGCATCTCTCCACCCCGGTAGAGCTGCAGGATGCGCTTCTCCTTGTGCACCACCACGCGGTCGGCCGGATCGCCGGCAGAGGCTGAAAAGCATCCTGCCAGAAGCCAGGCCGTCGTCACCGCAGCCACGCGAATATTCATGTCGGCTCGCCCCATCGATTCCGCCGTAATGCAAACAAAAAATAAGGCGGCTGCATGGTCGCAGCCGCCTTATCGAGAAGAGCTTGCGCTCAAATCTTCTTACATGTGAGCGACCGGCGCGCCCCAACCACCCCAGATGTAGATGGAGAAGAAGAGGAACAGCCAGACGACGTCAACGAAGTGCCAGTACCAGGCCGCCGCTTCGAAGCCGAAGTGCTGCTTCGGCGTGAAGTCGCCACGCAGCGCGCGCAGCAGGCAGACGAGCAGGAAGATCGTACCAACGAGAACGTGGAAGCCGTGGAAGCCGGTCGCCATGAAGAAGGTCGCGCCGTAGATCGAGTCCTTGAAGGCGAACGGAGCGTGAGCGTATTCGTAGGCCTGGACGTAGGAAAACAGCACGCCGAGCACGACCGTCAGCGACAGGCCGTAGACGAGGCCCTTGCGGTCGTTGTGGAGCAGTGCGTGGTGCGCCCAGGTGACCGTCGTGCCGGAAAGCAGCAGGATGACGGTGTTGTAGAGCGGCAGATGCCAGGGGTCGAGAACCTCGATGCCCTTCGGCGGCCAGACACCACCGGTGAAGGCGGCGCGGGTTGCCTGAATGGCTTCGCCCGGGAACAGGCTGGCGTCGAAGTAGGCCCAGAACCAGGCGACGAAGAACATCACTTCCGAAGCGATGAACATGATCATGCCGTAGCGCAGGTGCAGCGAGACGACGCGGGTGTGGTGACCCTCGTGCGCTTCCTTCACCGTGTCCGACCACCAGCCGTACATGGTGTAGAGAACGACTGTGAGGCCGATGAAGAAGACCCACGGATTGGCAAGGTCAGCGCCGAACAGCTTGAAGGAGCCGCCCGAGAGATAGCGCATGTAGCCGACACCGCCGAACGCCATGACGAATGCGCCGATCGAGGCAAGCAACGGCCAGGGGCTCGGGTCGATGATGTGGTAGTCGTGATTCTTCTGATGTGCATCGGCCATGTCAGTAATCCCCGATAGGTCTTTCTCTTGTCGCCCTTTCGGCATAGCCGAAACGGGCCTCCAGTCAAAGTTTGTTCTCAGTTTCGCCCGTCTTCACCTGTGCGACCGGCTTCGACGGCTCGCGTGGGTAGAAGGTGTAGGAAAGTGTCAGTGTCTTGATGTCCTTGGTCTCTACCGCCTTGACCATGTCCGGATCGACGAAGAATACCACCGGCATCTCCATCTCCTCTCCCGGCTGCAGTGTTGTCTCGGTAAAGCAGAAGCATTGAACCTTGTTGAAATAGGCACCGGCCTGCATCGGCGTGACGTTGAACGTCGCCTGCCCGGTCGTCGGCTTCGACGAAAGGTTCTTGGCGCGGTACATCACCTGTACCGTCTCGCCGATCCGCACATCGATGTCGCGTTGAACCGGCCTGAACTCCCACGGCAGGCCGCCGGAGGTATTGGCGTCGAAGGTCACCTTGACCTTTTCGTCGAGAATGACATCCGATGCCTGCTCGACGCGCTGCGTCGTGCCGTTATAGCCGGTGACGCGGCAGAACATGTCATAGAGCGGCACGGCCGCATAGGCCATGCCGGTCATGCCGACGACGAAGGCAATGCAAGTACCGACGATAGCGCCGTTGGAGCGCTGCTTCTGCTGAGGGTCCTGAGAGGTCGTCATATCGCGCTTCCCTCAGTTGACCATGCCGTTGCCGAACTTGATCAGCGTGACGACGTAAAAGAGGACGACCAGGCCAGCCAGCACGATACCGAGCGCAATGTTGCGGCCGCGGCGGGACTTCTTCTGGGCTTCGTTCAGCTTGACGGTTTCCATCAGGCAACACTCCCGGCATTCAGCCAGATATTGACGATCAGGTGATCCGCCATCAGGGCGGAGAAGATCACGAACAGATACATGATCGAGAAGGCGAAAAGCTTCTTGGCGGGCAGCATGCGCTCATCCGCCTCAGGCATGCGCAGCACGCCGATCGAATACCAAACGAAGCCCAGGCCTAGTGCCGCTGCAACCGCGCCATACCCGATGCTCGCAAAACCGAGCAAGGTGGGACAGATGCCGATCAGGGCCGTCAGGACTGCATAGATGACGATCTGCTTCTTGGTGGTTGCCTGGCCGCAGACGTTGGGCAGCATCGGCACGCCGACGGCGCCGTAGTCGCCCATCTTGAACAGCGCCAGCGCCCAGAAATGCGCTGGCGTCCACAGGAAGGTGATGAGGAACAGGACGATGCTTTCCACCGATACGCCGCCGGTCACGCACGCCCAGCCGATCATCGGCGGGAAGGCACCGGCAGCACCGCCGATGACGATGTTCTGCGGCGTCGAGCGCTTGAGCCACATCGTATAGATGACGGCGTAGAAGAAGATGGTGAAGGCGAGCAACCCGGCTGCGAGCCAATTGACGGCGAGCCCGAGGATGATCACGGAAAAGGCGGAGAGCGTCAGGCCGAAGGCGAGGGCTTCCTCGGGCAGGATCTTGCCTGCAGGGATCGGGCGCTTGGCCGTGCGGGTCATGACCGCGTCGATGTCGGCGTCATACCACATATTGAGCGCGCCTGAGGCGCCGGCGCCAACAGCGATGCACAGGATGGCGATGAAACCAATGAAGGGATTGATATGTCCGGGTGCAAGCACGAGGCCTGCAAGCGCAGTGAACACAACGAGCGACATGACGCGGGGTTTCAGAAGCTCGAAATAATCGCGTGCAGAGGCCTCGGACAGGCGCGGTGCACCACCCCTGCCAACTGCTTCGTGATTGTCGATGACCGTCATGTCTCGTCCTTGATCGTCTTTTGCCCATACGGGCCGTCTTTTGCCGGTTCTCCGGCGGGGTGAAGCCGCCGGGATCGGCGGCTTCTGTTTCTTTCCCATCACTTGATGCGCGGGAGTTGTTCCCACTGGTGGAACGGCGGCGGCGAAGACAGCTGCCATTCCAGCGTGTTCGCACCCTCGCCCCACGGATTGTCGCCAGCGACGCGCTTCTTTGCGAAGGCTTCAGCGACACAGAAGAGGAAGATCAGCACGCCGACGGCTGCGATGTACGAGCCGTAGGACGACACCATGTTCCAGCCGGCATAGGCATCCGGATAGTCGATGTAGCGGCGCGGCATGCCGGCGAGACCCAGGAAGTGCTGCGGGAAGAAGATCAAGTTCACACCGATGAACATGACCCAGAAGTGCAGCTTGCCGAGGAACTCGGAGTACATGTAGCCGGTCATCTTCGGGAACCAGTAGTACCAGGCAGCGAAGATCGCGAACACGGCGCCGAGCGACAGAACGTAGTGGAAGTGAGCAACCACGTAGTAGGTGTCGTGCAGCGAACGGTCGAGACCGGCGTTGGCGAGCTGAACGCCCGTGACACCACCGACGGTGAACAGGAAGATGAAGCCGATCGCCCAGACCATCGGGGTCGTGAAGCGGATCGAACCACCCCACATCGTCGCGATCCACGAGAAGATCTTCACGCCGGTCGGAACAGCGATAACCATCGTCGCGAAGACGAAGTAACGCTGCGTGTCGAGCGACATGCCGACGGTGTACATGTGGTGCGCCCACACGATGAAGCCGACGGCGCCGATCGCGACCATGGCGTAGGCCATGCCGAGGTAGCCGAAGATCGGCTTACGCGAGAAGGTGGAAACGATGTGGCTGACGATGCCGAAGCCCGGCAGGATCAGGATGTACACTTCCGGGTGACCGAAGAACCAGAACAGGTGCTGGAACAGGATCGGGTCGCCGCCGCCTTCAGGCGCGAAGAAGGCCGTGCCGAAGTTGCGGTCGGTCAGCAGCATGGTGATGCCACCTGCCAGAACCGGCAGCGAGAGCAGAAGCAGGAAGGCGGTGATCAGAACCGACCAGGCAAACAGCGGCATCTTGTGCAGCGTCATGCCCGGAGCGCGCATGTTCAGGATCGTGGTGATGAAGTTGATCGCGCCGAGGATCGACGAGGCACCGGCGATGTGCAGGCCAAGGATCACAAGATCCATCGCCGGCCCGGGCATGCCTGATGTCGAGAATGGTGGATAGATCGTCCATCCGCCCCCCGCACCATAGGCGCCTGCCGGACCTTCGACGAACATCGAAAGCAGAACCAGCAGAAAGGCCGGAATGATCAGCCAGAAGGAGATGTTGTTCATGCGCGGGAACGCCATGTCCGGCGCGCCGATCATGATCGGAACCATCCAGTTGGCGAAGCCCCCGATCAGCGCCGGCATGACCATGAAGAAGATCATGATGAGCGCGTGCGCGGTCGTGAACACGTTGAACATGTGCTTGCCGCCGTCGATGGCAGCATCGCCCTCGAAGCCGTAAACCATCTGCGCCAGACCGTGGAAGATCTGGATGCCCGGTTCCTGCAGCTCGGCGCGCATGAACACCGACAGCGTGCCGCCGATGATGCCCGCGATGATCGCGAAGATCAGGTAGAGCGTGCCGATGTCCTTGTGGTTGGTTGACAGAAACCAGCGCTGAAAGAAGGTCAACGGCTTGTGCGCGTGGTCTGCGTGACCATGATCGGAGTGATCATGGCGTTGGTCGTGATGAGCGGCTGTTCCAGCCATGGGTCGAGCTCCCCTTCCGATTACTGTGCGGCGTTGGCAGCGACGTCAACGGCCTTGGCCGCGCCGTCGATGGACGCCATGAGCGCCTTGTTCGCATCGCCGATATTGGTTGCGGCGGCAGCGAGCCAGGCGTCGTATTTTTCCTGCGAAACAACGCGGATGGCGATCGGCATATAGGCGTGGTCCTTGCCGCAGAGCTCGGAACACTGGCCGTAATAGAGGCCTTCGCGGTCAGCCTTGAACCAGGTTTCGTTCAGGCGGCCGGGAACGGCATCGATCTTAACGCCGAAGGCAGGCATTGCGAAAGCGTGGATGACGTCGGCAGCCGTGACGAGCACACGAACGGTCTTGCCGACCGGAACGACGACTTCGTTGTCGACGGCGAGCAGACGCGGGTATTCGGCCTTGTCTTCCTTGCCGAGACCCGCACGATCTTCTTCCTTCATCAGCAGACTGTCGAAGGAGAGCGGGCTTTCGCCGACTTCATATTCATAGGACCAGTACCACTGGTTGCCCGTCGCCTTGACCGTCAGGTCCGGATTCTGCGGCGGCGTCAGCTGCGCGGTCAGAAGCTGGAAGGACGGGATCGCCAGGAATAGCAGGATGATGACCGGACCAACGGTCCAGACAACTTCGATAGCGGTGTTGTGGCTGGTCTTGGAGGGAACCGGGTTGACGCTCTCACGGAATTTGACCACCACGACAATCAGCAGCAGGAGGACAAAAAGAGTGATCGGAATGATGAACCACAGGGTATAGTGCTCAAACCACGTGATCTCTTCCATAATGCCCGTCGCAGCCGTCTGAAAGTTCGTCTGCCAATCGACAGGCTTGTCAGCGAAGGCGCTCGAAGCAAAAAGCAGACAGGCAAGCGCTGCCATAACTGCATAAGCCTTATTTTTCACAATATGTCTCCCCAATGCGCTTGATCAGGATCAAACCGGAACGCAGAATCCCTGCGATACTGCAGCGCTTCAAACCACAGTTTGCCCAACGCCGCAACATCTGTGCAATCAACCCCATGCGGCATTTTTGCACAAATGCGACTTTTCTCACAGGCACCCCTCGGAACCCCCAGCGAATCGACTTATATGTCCCGGTCTGCGCCACTGACGGCGCTATCACGCCACATCAGCGCGACAATGGCGCTCCGCGAGCCCAATTTCCGCCATATGGCGCTGGAATGTACCCCACAGGGCTTTTCATTTTCTCCCGCGCGCTTCAAGAATAGCCCTGATGATTCGACGTTTTGAGGTTTACATGGGCCTGCCCCTTTTCTCCCGACTGTCGGCTCTTGCCGCTCTCGGATTTGCCGTCCTCGCCCTTCCTACGGCGAGTGCTGCCCAACAACCCGCTGGCGCGCCCGGAACGGTCAAGTCCAACCATGGCGCATGGTCGATCGTCTGCGATCAGCCGGCAGGTGCGTCAACCGACCAATGCGCCCTGATGCAGAACGTCATCGCCGAGGACCGGCCGGAAGTCGGCCTCTCGGTCGTCGTGCTGAAGACCGCCGACCGCAAGGCGAAGATCCTGCGCGTTCTGGCGCCGCTCGGCGTGCTGTTGCCGAACGGCCTTGGCCTCAACGTCGACGGCAAGGATATCGGCCGCGCCTATTTCGTGCGCTGCTTCTCCGACGGCTGCTATGCCGAGGTCGTGCTCGAAGACGAACTGTTGAAGACCTTCCGTTCCGGCGCGACGGCAACCTTCATCGTCTTCCAGTCGCCGGAAGAAGGCATTGGCATTCCGGTCGACCTCAAAGGCTTCGGCGAAGGCTACGACGCCCTGCCGTGATGGCACTCGCCACAGACCGATTTTCAAAGCCGCGCCTCGTGCGCGGCTTTTTCGTTTCGAACACCAAGAACCGCGCAAAAAAAGCAAAAGCCCGGATGTTCGTCCGGGCTTGCGAGGTGTGCAGACGTGCAATCGCTCAGCGTCAGATGATGTCTGTCGCGGCGATCTTGATGCCGAAGCCTTCGAGGCCGACATAGTGGCGCTCGCGTGAGGCGATGAGCCGGATGGAGCTGATGCCGAGATCCTTCAGAATCTGTGCGCCGAGACCGATCTCCAGCCACTCGCTTTCACGAGCCTGCGCCTCGTCATGGGCTTCGCGTTCATGCTTGCCCTTGCGGGCGGTCTGCGACACGCCGACGCCGACCGAGCCTTCGCGCAGATAGACGATGACGCCCCTGCCCTCTTCGGCCATGCGCTTCATGATCCGGTCGATCTGGCAGTCCTTGCCGAAAACGTCGGCACCGACATTTTCAAGGTGCAGGCGAACCGGAATGTCGACGCCGTCGCGGATGTCGCCGAAGACGACGGCGAGGTGTTGCATCGGATCCCAGGGGAGCGAGTAGGAATGTCCCTTGGCCATGCCGTAGGGTGTCTCGATGTCGAACGAACCGCCCTGCTCGATCAGCGTTTCCTTGCGCTGACGGTAGGCGATCAGGTCGGCGACGGAAACCTGCTTCAAACCGTGCTTTTCGGCAAACGCGCTGACCTGCGGGCCGCGCGTGACGGTACCGTCGTCATTGACCAGTTCGCAGATGACGCCGATCGGCGGCAGGCTTGCGAGCTTGCAGAGATCGACGGCCGCCTCCGTGTGGCCCGAGCGCATCAGAACGCCGCCTTCGCGGGCAACCAGCGGGAAGATGTGGCCCGGCCGCACAAAATCGGTCGGGCCGACATTGGGGTTGGCAAGGTTGCGCACCGTCAGCGTGCGATCGTCAGCGGAGATGCCGGTTGTCGTGCCGTGTTTGAAGTCGACCGAGACGGTAAAGGCGGTGGTGTGCGCCGAGTCGTTCTCTGCCACCATGGCATTGAGATTGAGGCGCTTTGCCTCTTCGCGCGGCATCGGCGTGCAGACGATGCCCGAGGTGTGGCGCACGATGAAGGCCATTTTCTCCGGCGTGCAATGGACCGCGGCGACGATCAGGTCGCCTTCGTTCTCACGGCCGCCATCGTCGGTGACGACGACAATCTCGCCGGCTTCGAAGGCACGGATGGCATCAACGACACGCTTCTGGTCATAGGACATCTTGTTCTTCCCGAATTACTTACAGCGGCGCGCCTGTCTAGGAGCGCAAGGGTCGCCGTAACACTTTGAGTTGCTGCATAATTTTGCCCTTAAATCGATCCCGATTTAAGGAGTTATGCAGTAAGCCGGCCGGTCTGGCCGCGGTCACGCAGGTAGTGATCCGCAATCGTGCAGGCAACCATTGCCTCGCCGATCGGCACGGCGCGGATGCCGACACAGGGGTCATGACGTCCCTTGGTGCGCACATCCACCTCGTTACCGTCACTGTCGATCGAACGACGCTCGGTGAGGATAGAAGAAGTCGGCTTGATCGCAAAGCGGGCGATGACCGGCTGGCCGGTCGAAATGCCGCCAAGGATGCCGCCGGCATTGTTGGACAGGAAGACCGGCTTGCCGTCTTCGCCGATGCGCATCTCGTCGGCATTTTCCTCGCCGGTAATTTCGGCGGCGCCAAAGCCGTTGCCGATCTCGACACCCTTGACGGCGTTGATCGACATCAGGTTTGCAGCGATGTCCTGGTCGAGCTTGGCGTAGATCGGCGCACCGATGCCGGCCGGCACGCCCTCGGCCACCACTTCGACGACGGCGCCGATGGACGAGCCGGACTTGCGGATGCCATCCAGATATGCCTCCCAGACGGGCACGATCGCCGGGTCCGGCGCAAAGAACGGATTGTTGTTGACCTCGGCCCAATCCCAGTTGGCGCGGTCGATCTTGTGCTTGCCGATCTGGACGAGTGCAGCGCGCACGACCAGCCCCGGCACCACCTTGCGGGCGATGCCGCCGGCAGCAACGCGCGCCGCCGTTTCGCGCGCCGACGAACGGCCGCCACCGCGGTAATCGCGAATACCGTATTTGACGTCGTAGGTGTAGTCGGCATGCCCCGGGCGATAACGCTTGGAGATCTCCGAATAATCCTTCGAACGCTGGTCGGTGTTTTCGATCAGCATCGAGATCGGTGTGCCGGTGGAAATCATCGTCTCACCGTCCTCATCCAGCATCACACCGGAGAGAACCTTGACGAGATCGTCCTCACGGCGCTGCGTGACGAAGCGTGACTGGCCGGGTTTGCGCTTGTCGAGCCAGGCCTGAAGTTCGCCGAGCGTGAAACGAATGCCGGGGGGGCAGCCGTCCACCACACAGCCAAGCGCCGGGCCGTGGCTTTCGCCCCAGGTGGTGACGCGGAAGAGGTGACCGAAGGTATTGTGCGACATAAGGCAACCGAACTCTGAGAAGCAACGGACGTACATGTTTCATGTACGGGCGCCCCTCTCTTAGTGCAAAGCCGGGACAGGGGGAAGTCTTTCCGACCACCGCTTAGGCACGTCGCGATCTTTCAGATCAACCCGTTGCGCTTCAGTTCTCTTGTTCCTGGGCGTGTCGCGCGAAACCGCGGCATATTTTTGCGGGACATATATCGGGAATTTGCAAGCGCCTCAGGAAGCGAGTCTCAACCCCCGATCTGTCGCAAATGCCAAGAAGTTCTCTGCGCTCAGCGGCTTCGAGAAGGCATAGCCCTGCAGCAGATCGCAGCCGAGAATGCCGAGCATCTCGGCATGTGCCATGGTCTCGACCCCTTCTGCCACCGTCTCGATGCCGAGCGAGCGAGCGATATCGATGATCGACCGGATCAACGCCTGTTCGGTGCGGGCGCCGAGAACCGGGACCACGAGCTGCCGGTCGATCTTCAACCGCTTCGGCTTGATCTTGAGCAGGCTGACGATAGACGTATGGCCCGTGCCGAAATCGTCGATCTCGATGTCGATACCGAGCTTCTTGATACCCTCGATATTGGCGGTGACGATGTCGTCGCTTTCATCGAGGAAGATCGACTCCACCAGCTCGAAGGAAATCTGCCCCGGCACGATGCTCAAGCCTTCGAGCGAGGCGAGTAGCCGCTCGTCCTGCAGGCGCTTGGCCGAGACATTGACGGAGATCTTCGGCACCCGCAGACCGGCAGCCGCCCATCGCATCTGGTCGGCCAGCGATTTCTCCAGGACGAGGCGGTCAAGCGCCGCGGTGACGTTCAGTTCATCGGCGATCGCCAGGAACTTGTCCGGCGTCAGAATGCCCTGGCGCGGATGGCGCCAGCGGATGAGCGCTTCCACACCGGAGAGTGCCAATGTCGAGGCGTCGAACTGCGGCTGGTACCAGGGCACGAACTCGTCGCGCTCGATGCCTTCGAGGATTTCATCGGCGACGCGCTTGGCGGTGACGACTTCAGCCTGGAGCATCTGGGTAAAGAACTGATAGCGGTTGCGGCCGTTTTCCTTCGCCCGGTAGAGCGCCATGTCGGCATTGACCAGCAGCTTGCGTGCGTCGGCATGCGCCTGGCGGGCCACGGCGACGCCGATGCTGACGCCGAAGCGACAGGGAAATCCGTTGTAATCGACGGGCTGGCGCATTTCCGCGATGATCCGATCGCAGAGCGCCGCAAGTTCGGCAGCGCCCGGCGCGCCGGTGACGACGACGACGAATTCGTCGCCCCCGATGCGCGCCACCATGTCACCCGGCGCCATGTTGGAACGCAGGATCTCCGACGCATGAACCAGCATCGCATCGCCGGCCGCATGGCCGAGCGTGTCGTTGATCTGCTTGAAACGGTCGAGGTCGATGTGAAGGATGGCAATGCTCTGGAGCGCATCGGTGTTCTGGCCGGTCAGACGCTCAAGCGCCTTGTCCAGCATCCGGCGATTGCCCAGGCCCGTCAGCGGATCGTGCAGCGAATTGTGCTCGATGCGGATGCGTGCCTGTTCGAGCTCGGCATTCTTGGCGTCGGCCATCGCCTTGGCGGCGCGCAATTGCTCGGTCATCACCACGTCGTCGGTCACATCAAGCGCGATGCCGACCAGTTTCCTGCGCCCCTCCGGCGAGACATGCAATTTGCCGACCGAACGAATGTGGCGGACAGCGCCCTCCGTCAGCACCACGCGGGCCTGGTGTACATAGGTTTCGCGCGCGCCGATCGCCGTGTTGACCGCCGATAGCGCGGATCCGCGATCGTCGGGATGCAGCGCGTTGAGCCATGTCGCTTCGTTCGTTGCGCCGTCGGTGTAGACCAACCCGTAGAGCTGGTGCATGCGCTCGTCCCAATAGGTGACGTTGCTGTCGAGATCCGCTTCCCACATGCCGCAGCGATAGCTGTCGAGCGCCAGATCGAGCCGACGCGACAGCTTTTCCAGATCCTGCTCGCGCTCGTAAAGCCCCATGAGGGCCTGCTCGAGCTCCAGGTTCTGCTGGTCAACCTGGGCCTTGGCAGCCCCAAGCCTTTCATTCTTGAGCACGTCATCGGTGACATCCCAGCTGATGCCGGTGATCTTGGACCGGCCATCAACCCCCTGATGGCCGGAGCCGACATTGCGGATATGGCGTATGCTGTCGTCGGCCAGCACGACCCGATACTGCGAGCGGTACTCCAGGCCCTCATCAAGGCTGCGGAAGAGCGCGTTGGCGGCGATACCGACATCATCCGGGTGCACGGTCGAGCGCCATTCATCGTAGGTCGGCTCGTCATCATGGACCGTAAGCCCATGCAGATGGAACATGCGATCGTCCCAGGAGCGCTCCTGCGTGGCCTGGTCGATCTCCCATATGCCGATCTTGGAAGCTTCGAGCGCCAGGTTGAGACGATGCGAAAGCGTCATCACCTCGCCTTCGCGCGCCCGGAGCTTGGCGATGTTGCGCTGGCGCTCGTTGACCAGCCCGCCGGCCAGCAGAATAGGAATGACAACGACGGCGACCGCCGCCGCGATCGCCAAGCGCAGGTCCCTGCTGTTTTGGGGCAACTTTTCCCAGCCGCCGATCGGTGTCGCCGCCAACTCCCAGACACCACCAGGTAGAGTGAGCTGGCGTTTGGCCGGTGCCATTCGAAACACACTGTCGTCACCGAAGAAGGCATCCTGGATACGCTCCGGTTCCGACACGTCGCGGATTGCGAGATGCACGTCGACATGACGGTGGTCGCCGGTGAATTCCGGCGTTTCGACACCTTCCTCAAGCAGGCGGGCGGATCGGTAGAGAGCCCTTTCATCGAGGATTGCTTCAACGTAGCCCCATCGCTCCATGCGCCCCTGGATCTTGGCGAAGACCGGCAGGAAGAGTTCAAAGCCGTTGCGCCCGCTCGGCAAACGGATCGGCCCGATCATGACCGGTTTTACCGTGGACGATGCGCGCTCAACGGCGCGGCGAGTCGCCCCGAATTTGTTGAAGTCGGTGCCGACGAACCATTGCTGGCTTTCGCGCGGAAAGGCGATGCGAACAACGCCGCCCGGGGCCGCCGACGCACGCACCATTTGCGGATTCTGCAGCAGCAATTTGGTCGACATGATGGTGAAATCATCGGCGGTCATCTCGGGATGGACACCAATGCTGTTGGCGAAACCGTTGAGGGCCGCAATATTGGTATTGACCTCCGACTGGAGGCGATTGGCAATGAGGTTCAGTTCATTCTCGACGTCGATCCTGAGATCACTGCGGGCGTTTTCGCGGTTTTGGCGCTCATAGACATGGCCGCCGCTAAAGACGACGATGCCCGCGATGGCGGCCGGTATCAGCGACGGTTTCGCAAATCTGGCTGCCGCCCGAATGCGTTGGCGCAGAACGTCAACAATCTTCACTCTATTCCCCTCGATCCCCAACCGAAGGTAGCGATCGAGTCTTAAGATTGGCTTTCGTCACATTTCTTTGGAAAACCCTACAATTCATGGGGATACAGTGCTGATGCACCGCCGGCTCAGCCGGCGGAATGCTTGAAAACTGCACGTTTGGCGTTCAGTCTCCATCAACCGGCCGGGCATCCCCGAAATGGAGGGAAAGCCTGTCAAAAGCTACGGTGCAAGGCAATTTTTGCCACAATCGGGGATCAAAGGGTGATGACAAGAATAATCGCAGATACATTGAAAAGGGCAAGAAAGATGCGTTTTGTCATTGCCGCGCTCATGGCTACCGCCGGCTTGCTTGCGCCTTTGTCGGCCGTTGCCGAAAGTGCCGATGTAGAGGCCGTTATTACCGGGGTCGATACCGATCGCCTCAGCCTTCAGCTCGACGACGGCAAAAGCTATCAGGCGCCTGAAGAATTCAATTTTGAAGGTCTCACCGCCGGCGTCAAAGTTCTCGTGTTCTACACTGAGGTCGACGGCAAGCGCGTGATCAACGATCTGGAAATCGTTCAGTAAGACTATTTAAGAACCCAAGTCCCGCCCCTTGAGGGGCGGGTGTGCTGACCCGGCTTCGTCAGAGCTTTCCAGGAAAGGTGCGAAGCGGTTTTCCGTCAGGAAATGCGTGGAAACAAAAAGGTAGAGCATTTCTACCGGTCCGTTCAGGACGGAAGCCTCAGATCCAGCCGATGGAATTTCCGGCAATCCGCAACAGACGATCCTGCGGGATGGCAGCAGAAGCCGCCTCATCTTCGTCCATCTCACCAAAAAGCTTGAACAGCGCACGGATGACGCCGCCATGGCTGACGCAGACCGTCGGCTTGCTCACGTCCTTGAGCCATGCGGCAATCCGCCAGGACAGGATCTCGTAGCTTTCGGCATCATTGCCGGGCGGGATGAAATCCCATTTCACTTTGCGTCGCTCGGCGATGCGCTCCGGCACGGACCGTTTCAGCTCCGGTAGCGTAAAACCTTCCCAATCGCCGAAGGAGACTTCCTTCAGCCGGTCGTCGGTGCGGTAAGCGGTGGGATCAAGACCCATGGCCCGGCGAAGGCGCTCCATCGTTTCGCGGGTGCGACCGAGGGGGCTCGCGACGAAGTCGAACTGCGCGGCGTCGGCGCCGAGGATGGCACCAAGCGCAAGCCCGTTTCCGGTCGCCTGCTGGCGGCCGGTATCGTTGAGAGGGATGTCCTTCTGCCCCTGGAGGCGGCTTTCCGCATTCCAGTCCGTTTGTCCGTGACGGATCACATAGATCAGCACAACATTTCGCTCCGGGCAGGAGGCTGTTCGGGCCGGTCGGCGGCGCCGATCAATCCTTGATGACGGAGATATCCGGAGCGTCTACCGCCTTCATGCCGACGACATGGTAGCCGCTGTCGGCGTGGTGAACCTCACCCGTGACCGAGCGCGACAGGTCGGACAGCATGTAGAGGCCGACATCGCCGACTTCCTCGATGGTGACGGTGCGACGCAGCGGTGCGTTGTACTCGTTCCACTTCAGGATGTAGCGGAAGTCGCCGATACCGGAGGCGGCCAGTGTCTTGATCGGGCCGGCAGAGATCGCATTGACGCGGATGTTCTTCGGGCCAAGGTCGACCGCCAGGTATTTGACGCTCGCTTCGAGCGCGGCCTTGGCGACACCCATGACGTTGTAGTTCGGCATGACCTTTTCGGCGCCGTAGTACGTCAGCGTCAGCATCGAGCCGCCGTCCGTCATCAGCTTTTCAGCACGCCGGGCGACCGAGGTGAAGGAATAGACCGAGATCTGCATCGTCTTGGCGAAGTTTTCCGGCGACGTGTCGACGTAGCGCCCGGTCAGTTCGTCCTTGTCGGAGAAACCGATCGCGTGAACGACGAAGTCGATCTTGCCCCAGTGCTTTTCAAGCGTCGAGAAAACCTCGTCGATGGTGGCTTCGTCGCTGACATCGCAGTGGCCGGCCATGAAACCGTCGATTTCCGCCAAGAGCGGCTCGACGCGCTTCTTCAGTGCATCACCCTGATAGGTCAGAGCAACTTCGCCGCCCTGGCCATGGATGGACTTCGCGATCCCCCATGCAATCGAACGGTTGTTCGCGACGCCCATGATGACGCCACGCTTGCCCTTCATCAAACCCGATGCCTGAGCCATGCATTGTCCCCAATACTATCTGCCGGCATCGACGATGGCCGACGCCAGACTTCACAAAATTCAAAAACGCCAGATCTGCGCTGTCAGCGCGCGTGCGGCAAATTGTCGAGAATTGCCTATGGCATAGCCGCTCCGGTGGTTCAAGCGCGGCCGGGATCAGGAACTGTTAGTCCCCGTAATATTGGTTCAGTGTGTCAGCAAACCGTCACAAATAAAAGCCGTCGCGCAGCGATTTCATGAGGTCGGTGACCTTGTCATCAGGCGTGTCGCGCAAAATGAGCCGCAACTCGACCAGCAGATCGCCGCGCGCGCCATAGGCACCCGGCAGCCCGAAGCCGTCGACGCGAATGACCTTGTCCGACCCGGACCAGGCCGGAACGACAACGGTCGCCTCACCGATCGGCGTAGCGATGACATGCTCGCAGCCCAGCACGGCGCTCTGCAGATCGACGGACAGTGTCGTGAACAGATCGAGTCCACTGGTTCGGAAATCGCCGCTCTGGTCGACGCGCAGGGTGACGACGACGTCGCCGCGTGTCATGCGGGTGACGCGATAGCCCTGCTCCGCCAGGCGGATCGTCTGTCCGTCGACGGCACCCGGCGGTATCTGGACCTTGAAGGTTTCACCGTCGGGCAATTCCAAGGACAGGCGTTGACGATCGATCAAGTCCTGGATGGTGACGGTCAGATCGACAGCGAGATCTGGAACCTTGTCGGCGGGTTTGGCCGCCCGGCCGCGAATGCGTCTGACGATGGCGGCCACCAGCTCGGCGGCGGGTGCTGCGGCACGCTGCATCAGCGGCGGCTCCGTCTTGGCGACCGCCTCCTGCTTCGGCTCAGTGACAGGCTCGGGTTTCGGCTCGGGGGCAGCGGCTGGCCTTTCGGGTGCTTTGGCCGCTGCCGGCTTCGGCGCGGGCCTGGCGGCGCTGGTACGGCTCTCTGTGCCGAAGATCCGCGAGACCGCCTCTTCGGCGGTTTCCGCATCGACCGGCTGCTCCTCCGGCTCGGGGCCGCGCATCTTCGCCTTCATCGCCTCCATGCGGCGCAGCTCGGCTTCGCGCCGGGCATAGTCGTAGCGGCTTCTCAGCTTCGGGTCGCGCAGCAGCTCGTAGGCCTTGCCTGCTTCGGCAAAGCGCTCGGCGGCAGTCGGGTCGTCCTGATTGTGGTCGGGATGGATGGCCTTGGCGACCGAGCGCCACGCCGCCTTGATTTCGTCCTGACCGGCGGTGCGCCGGACGCCGAGAATTGCATAGGGATCACGCATGGCTTGCTACCATCTTCTCTGATCGGCGGCCTCTCCCGGATGCCCGCCTTATGCCTCAAACCGGGGATCAAGTGCTGTGGCACGTCCCGTTCAGCGGCGAGGATGGGCAGAACTTGCTAAATATCGGTTAGCCGGGGCGACGACGGAGCAGGTCAAAACGACGATCGAACCGTTCCTGCCGCGGTTTGCCGAAACGTGGTTAACGCAGGATTTCAGGAGCGCGGACCGAAGCTGGTGAGATACCACTCGCCATCGCTGAGCTTGCAGGTGCTGCCGTCGAACTTGGCAATGCCCTCATAGGAATGGCGGGTCGTGGTGAAACGACGGCAAAGCATGCCGCTGGCGTTGTCTTCCTGAATGCTGCTGATGACGCCGGCGCTGCCGGACGTGGCGTTTGCCCAGGGAATAGGGTTGAGCGACCCCTGCCCGAGTTCGGCTGAGGTCACGGCGTTGCGAATCAGGACCGCATCGGAAAAGCCGTCGGAGGTTTTGGCAACGGGAACGGTACCGGTTGAAACGGTGCGATCGACACCACTGCCGAACATGTCGAGGCCGGCTCCCATGCAACCGGACATAATGAGCACGGGCAGGCAAATTGCCGCGCCACGCATCACCGAGAAGGAATACCCCTTCTTGCCATCGATCCACTTTGCTATGTCTTGCACGGCAATCCTGTCAGACTCGCAAGAGCCGCACGTTTCCCGAGGAAGTCAACAAGCAGGCTCTGACATTTTCGATGCGGAAACACCGCTCGGGCTCATCCCGAAGCGTTTCCGCGCCAGACATCACGGCGTTAGAAGGCAATATGGCGGTGAATGAGTTAACAAGCGGTGACTTCACGGAAGCAAATGAGCCCTTTTCCCTTTTCGGCACATGGCTGAAAGACGCGGAAGGCAGCGAGATCAACGACCCGAATGCCGTGGCGCTGGCGACCGTCGACCCCGACGGGTTGCCGAATGTGCGCATGGTTCTGCTCAAGGATTTCGACGAGCGCGGCTTCGTCTTCTACACCAATTTCGAAAGCCAGAAGGGCCGCGAAATTCTCGGCGCCCGCAAGGCCGCCATGTGTTTCCACTGGAAATCGCTCCGGCGCCAGGTACGGCTGCGCGGGCCTGTCGAAATCGTCTCGGAGGCCGAGGCGGACGAATATTTCAAGTCGCGACCGCGCGGCAGCCGCATCGGCGCCTGGGCTTCGAAACAGTCCCGTCCGCTCGAAAGCCGCTTCGCGTTGGAAAAAGCGGTTGCCGAATACACGGCCCGCCATGCGCTTGGCGAAATCCCCCGTCCGGAATACTGGTCCGGCTTTCGCATCCGCCCGACCTCGATCGAGTTCTGGCACGACCGGCCATTCCGACTGCACGACCGCCTGGAGTTCCGTCGCGAGACACCGGAAGGTGGCTGGGAAAAGGTGCGGATGTACCCATGATGGACGCGGTAGGCGGCGGCTGGAGCATTTCCAGGAAAAGTGTGCAGCGGTTTTCCGCCCGGAAATGCGCAAAAGTGAGAAGCTTGAGCGCTTCCGTTTCGTCTAAAGCGGAAAGATTCTAGCTTCGACCGAGCCGAAATGGAATGCCCGAGGCGAGCGCCGAAACGTAACGGGCACGCTGGAAATGGCCGTTAAGTGAAATGCGCGGCAAGGCGTCTAGCGGCGTCGCCGCCGCGACCGTGCCCGGCATGGTGGTGACCGCAACCGTAAAGCCGAGATCGGCTGCAAGCCTTTGATCGCGCGGCGAGACAGCCGGGCGATCCCCATAGGGATAGGCAAAGCTGCGCGGCCTTTGGCCGACAATGGCTTCGACGCGGGCGGCGGATGCCTCGATCTCCTGGCTTGCCTGTTCATCACCGAGCCGCGCGACGGCGCGGTGGCTTATGGTGTGCGCCCCGAGGCTGGCGAGCGGGTTTTCAATCAGGAGACGGAGACCGGCTTCGTCGAGCGTCAGCGTTTTGGTGATAGCCAACGCATCGATCCCATGTTCCAGCGCCGCCGCGTCGAGCTCGGCAACCGAAACAATTTCCTCGCGACTGTGGATGTAGGCGGCCATACGGCCAAATATCGCGTGCTTGTCGGCGCTACTTTCAGCCTTGAGTACCTCCACGCCGCTACCGAAATCAAACCGGAACTGCGTGGTTGCCGAGAGCAGATCGGCCAGCGTTTCCCACCAGAGCGTATGGGTGCGGTCGACGAACCCGCCGGTCACGAAAACGGTGAACGGCACGCCGTGCCGCGTAAAGACCGGCTGGGCATGGTCGAGATTGTTGCGATACCCGTCGTCGAGGGTGAAGCAGGCGAAGGGCGCTGCACCCTCGTCGGCAAGCGCCGTCGGCAAATCGTCGAGCGCAATGAAGCGATAGCCGTCCCGCTTCAGCCGGGTGATGGCCCTATCGAGAAACTCCGGGGTGATTTCGAGATGGGCGTTCGGATCAAAGGCCCGGGCAACCCGCGGGCGGACGTGATGCAGGGTGAAAATAGCGCCGCGCCGACGGGCATCAGGCATCAGGCCAGCGCGGCTTAGACCGTGCGCCAACTCAAGCCCACCGGCGATTGCCGCGCGCCGCGCCCTCGTCCTGATGCTTGCCGTGATCCCACCCGCCATATCAGTCCATTCAAATCAGCCTGTATCGATCACTGCAGAACTCCTTGCGCCTCGGTCGATTTACGGAGAAGATCGTCTGGAGGGTTTCAAGCGTTACAGTGTCCCTGGCGCGCCAGACCTGGTGCACCACCATGGAGGTTAATGGCGGGAGCGTTAAACCTTGCTGAAGGACGTCGGCGTTAATTTCTGGTTTACCACCCCGACGAAAGTCGCAGGAAGAAATCGCATTCTGCCTCAAAGTTGCAGCAAAGACACGGCCTTGTCACAAAAAGGCACAGCGCGCCTGTCCGACGGCGCATTTCGATGGGGACTGACATGAAAGCTATCCGCCGCCTCCTTTTGGCGATGTGCGCTCTCGCTCTGGGGTCTGCGACGGCGTTTGCCGGCAGCGCTTCGTTGGTGCTCGATGCGCGCACGGGCAAAGTCCTGTCGTCGGAGAATGCGGACACGCTGAACCACCCGGCATCGCTCACCAAGATGATGACGCTGTACCTCACCTTCGAGGCGCTCCGGCGCGGCGACATGAACTGGGACAGCAAGATCAAGGTATCGAGGGCGGCGGCGGCCCAGCCGCCGATGAAACTGGGCCTGAAGCCGGGTAGCACGATCACCGTGCGCGAAGCAGTCTATGCCATGATCGTCCGCTCGGCGAACGACGCAGCCGCCGCGATGAGCGAAAGGCTCGGCGGTTCGGAGCAGAACTTCGCCAGGAAAATGACGGCCAAGGCGCGCCAACTGGGCATGAGCCGCACCGTCTTCATCAACGCATCCGGCCTGCCCGCAAGCAGGCAGGTGACCACCGCACGCGATATGTCGACGCTCGCGGTGGCACTGATACGCGATTACCCCAGGGAATACCGGCTGTTTGCCACGCCGAGCTTCACGTTTCGCGGTCGCAAGATTCGCGGCCATAACAACCTGATGTACCGCTATGACGGCATGGACGGCATCAAGACCGGCTACACCAATGCCTCCGGCTTCAATCTCGTCAGTGCCGTCAGGGACGGCAACCGCCGCGTCATCGGCGTGGTGATGGGCGGGCGCACGGCGCGCAGCCGCGACGACAAGATGGCGGCATTGCTCAACCGCCATGTCGGCAAAGCCTCCAATGGCCGCCAGTTGGTGGCCGCTGCCAAGACGCGGAGTGCTGCTGCAGCTGAGATCGAGGTCGCATCTGCCGCCACGATGTCGGACGTGCCGCTGCCCTTCACGGCAGCCCATCGTGCCAAGGGCGACAGCGTTGCGGCATTGATCGCCGCGTCATCCACGACGGTCGTGCCGGCCGAACGGCCGACGGCCATGGTCGAAGAGGAAAACGCCGCTGTCGTTCCAGCCGCCGGCCGCTGGCAGATCCAGATCTCGGCGGCACCTTCGGCTGAAGCGGCCCGCGCGCTTCTGGCACAGGCGCAAGCAGCCGGAGGCGACATGCTGGCGGAGGCGTCTCCCTATACGGAAGCGGTGGGCGAAGGCGCCGGCACCATCTATCGCGCCCGCTTCGTCGGCTTCAGCAGCCGTGATGCTGCCGCTTCCGCCTGCAGCGCGCTGAAGAAGCGCTCCTACGACTGCGTGCTGCTGCCCTCGCGAGGCTAAGGGAGCCATCGGCCTTAGGCCTGCGTGCCGCCGACGGTGATCTGGTCCATGCGCAGATGCGGCTGGCCGACGCCGACCGGCAACCATTGCCCGGCCTTGCCGCAGTTGCCGATGCCGGTGTCGAGCTTGGTGTCGTTGCCAACCATCGTCACGCGCTTCATCGCGTCGGGGCCATTGCCGATCAGCATCGCGCCCTTGACCGGCGCGCCGATCTTGCCGTTCTCGATCATGTAGGCCTCGGTGCAGCCGAAGACGAACTTGCCGGAGGTGATGTCCACCTGGCCACCACCGAAGGAGACGGCATAGATGCCCTTCTTCACCGAGGCGATGATTTCCTCGGGCGTCCGGTCGCCGGACAGCATGTAGGTGTTGGTCATGCGCGGCATCGGCACATGGGCATAACCCTGGCGCCGGCCGTTGCCGGTCGGCTGCATGCCCATCAGCCGGGCGTTCTGCCGGTCCTGCATGTAGCCAACGAGCTTGCCGTCCTCGATCAACACGTTGTAGCCCGATGGCGTGCCCTCATCATCGATCGAGATCGAGCCACGCCGGGCCTCGATCGTACCGTCATCGACGACTGTCACACCCTTGGCAGCAACCTGCTCGCCGAGCAGGCCGGCAAAAGCGGAGGTCTTCTTGCGGTTGAAGTCGCCTTCAAGGCCGTGGCCGACGGCTTCGTGCAGCATCACACCCGGCCAACCCGAGGCCAACACCACGTCCAGGGTACCGGCCGGCGCATCGATCGCGTCGAGATTGACGAGCGCCTGGCGTAGTGCCTCGTCGGCACCCTTCTTCCAGTTCTCCTCGGTGATGAAGTCGCCGAAGCCGCGGCGTCCGCCGATGCCGTAGGAGCCGCTTTCCTGACGGTCGCCATCGCCGGCAACCACGGAGATGTTGATGCGCGTCATCGGCCTGATGTCCTGAACCCGGTGGCCATCGGCGCGCAGGATATCGACCAGCTGCCAGCTTGCGGCGATCGAGGCCGTCACCTGCCTGACCTTGGGATCGCGTGCACGCAGATAGGCGTCGATTTCCTGCAGAAGCGCGACCTTCGCCTCAAAGCTCGGCTCGCCGATCGGGTTTTCGTCGCCATAGAGCTTCGTGTTGGTGCGTTGCGGCGCTGCGGCATAGGAGCCGGCATAACCGCGCGTCACATGGCCGACTGCATCGGCGGCACGGCGAAGTGCTGCCAGCGACAGCTCACCGGCATGGGCATAGCCGACCGATTCGCCGGCGACCGCACGCAGACCAAAACCCTGGTCGGTGTTGAAGCTGCCGCCCTTCAGCCGGCCGTTGTCGAAGGAGAGCACTTCGGCCTGGGCATGTTCGAGAAACAGCTCACCATCGTCGGCGCCGGCAAGCGTCTCCGACAGAACCTTGCGGATCGCTGCCTCGTCGGCATCGAAGAGGCTCATCAGATCGGTGTTCATAGTCGTGCGCTCCCGCGTCATAAGTTCGATGGCCTCCATTTAGGAAGGCGAGCGGTTCAAGCCAAGAAAAATATCGATCAGGAGAGCGAAGCGTTCCAGCCATCGAGGCGTTCGATGCGCTCGACCCCGGCGAAGCGGGCGACGCGTTCGAGTTCTGCATCTATGCGCTCCATGCGCCCAGAGGACGGCTTGACGCCACGCTCCAGCCAGAGCCGGCGCACATCGAGACTGCCGCGCTTGCGGTCGGCCTTCATGTCGATGCGGCCGATCAGGCGATCGCCTTCGATCAGCGGGAAGACATAGTAGCCGTATTCCCGCTTCGGCTCAGGCACGAAGATCTCGATGCGATAGAAGAAGCCGAACAGCCGCTCGGTGCGATTGCGGTCGCGCAGCAACGGATCGAACGGGCTCAGCACGCGCACGCGGCCCGGCGGGTCGGGAATATCGCCAAGCTCGTCAGGAAAACCCGCAAGCGCATAGGACGACCGTGGCTTGCCGCCGTCGATCGGCTCGATCGACACGTCGATCAGTTCGTCGCGATGTTCCGCCACCCAGGCCTTCGCTTCGTCCGGAGAGACCAGATCCCAGAACGCGGCGATTTCGCCGTGGGTGGCAAAGCCCAAGCGTTCAAGGGCGCTGCGGCAGGCCCAGTCTATGAACTCGTGATGCTCCACCTCGCCATCCTGGTGGTGCGGCGGGATCACCCGCTCTGTCAGGTCGTAGACCTTCTGGAAATTCTCGCGCCTGGCGATCGCCAGCTTGCCGGTGCGCCACAGCACCTCAAGCGCAGTCTTCGACGGATGCCAGTTCCACCAGCCGCCGGACTCGTGTTCGGCCTCCTTGAGGTCGCGGGCAAGCACGGGACCGCCCTTGGCGATGCGCTCGTAGGTTTCGTCGCAGCCTTTTTCAAATCCCTCGCCGCGCCACTTGCTCCAACGGTCGACGATGGTCTCGCCTTCCCATTTGAAGCGGTGCTTCCAGTAGCGGTAGAAGCTGCTGGGGATGATCGAAGCGTCATGGGTCCAGTGCTCGAACAGTTCGCGGTCGTCTTCAAGCAGCGATGTCAAATGTTCGCGGCGATAGGTCTGGTTGCGCGAGAACAGGATCTGATGATGGGCGCGTTCCACCGTCGCGATGCTGTCAACCTGAACGAAGCCGATGTCATGGATCAGCTTCAGTAGGCCATCCTTGCCGAGCGCGCGGTGCGGCGCGCCGGAAAGGCCCTGCTTTGCGAGGAAGATGCGCCGGGCATCGCTATTGGAGAGCCGAATCGTCATGGGAGAAAGAGTAGGCTTTTATTCCCATATTTCAAACGGAACCTTGGCGCAAAGCGCATTGCCCTTGTCCGCCGACTTGGCCTATAGAGCAACCGCAAACCGCGAGGGACGGGATGGACATCCGCTTTACCGATTGCTCGGTCCGCTTCGGCGAACGGGTGGCGCTGCAGCCGCTGACGCTGACGATCACCGAAAGGCGTGTCGGCATTATCGGCCTCAATGGCTCCGGTAAGACAACCTTCGCGCGGCTGATCAACGGTCTAGTCAAACCTTCTGCCGGCAGCGTCACCGTCAATGGCCTCGATACGGTCAAGGACGAGCGCGCCGTGCTTTCCGAAGCCGGCTTCATCTTCCAGAATCCGCAGCACCAGCTGATCATGCCCGTCGTTGCCGATGACATCGGCTTCGGCCTGAAGAACCGCGGCCTCAAAGGCGAGGAAATCGACAAGCGGACGCAAGCGGTGCTGTCGCGCTTCGGCGTCGAGCACCTGGCGCGGCGCCGGGTTCACGAACTCTCCGGCGGCGAGACCCAGCTGATCGCCATGGCCAGCGTCGTCGTCACCGATCCCAAAATCCTGATCCTCGACGAGCCGACCAACCAGCTCGACCTACGCAACCGGCGGCGCGTCGCCGACACGATCGCGACACTTGACGAAGACACGCTGGTCATCACCCACGACCTGCCGCTGGTCGAAAATGTCGAGCGCCTGCTGCTCTTCCACGAAGGACGGCTTGCCGCCGATGGCGCGCCGCAGGAAACGATCCGCCACTACCACGAGATCGCCGGATGCTGACGAGCCTGCACATCGAGGGCAACAGCTGGCTGCACCGGCTGCCGGTGCGTGCGAAGCTTTTGGCACTGGTGGCGCTCAGCATCCTGCTTTTCCTCACCAGCTCGCTCGTCGTGCAGCTGATCGCCTTTGTGATTTCCGGCGGGCTCTATCTCTCGGTCGGCCTTTCCTGGCGCGAAGCGCTGAAACGCGTCGGCTTCGTCTTCTTCACGATCTTCTTTCTCGCGGCCGTGAACCTCTTCCTTCTCCCCTTGAACGAAGTCGCCGTCTTGACCCTGCGCCTGATGGCCCTGGTGCTTTTCGCCGCTGCCGTGACCGCAACGACGACGATCGGCGGCTTCATGGACGAGATCACGGTGCTGCTGACGCCCTTCGAACGCCTGGGCTGGGTGCGCGCTGCCGATGTCAGCCTGGCGCTTGGGCTCGTCCTGCGCTTTGTGCCAGACATTTTCACGCGCTATCAGGCCATTCGCGAAGCACACCGGGCGCGTGGGCTGCCGGTGCGACCGTTGACGATCATCGGACCACTGATCATCCTGACGCTCAAAGATGCGGATACGATCGCCGCGGCGATTGACGCGCGTGGTTTTCGCCGTCAATAAATTCGCGCATCCTAATAAGCAAGGAACCGGAACAGCATGAACACCAGAGATCTCGTCCTTATCGCCCTCTTTGCCGCGATCGTCGTCGTGCTCGGCCTCATTCCGCCGATCACGCTCGGCTTCATTCCCGTGCCGATCACCGCGCAGTCCATGGGCGTGATGCTCGCCGGCTGCATTCTCGGCGCCAAGCGCGGCGCTTTCGCCTTCCTGCTCTTCATTCTGCTCGTCGCCATTGGTCTGCCGGTGCTATCAGGCGGTCGTGGCGGTCTCGCCGTCTTTGCCGGCCCGTCTGGCGGCTTCATTCTCGGCTGGGTCGTTGCCACCTTCGTCACCGGCCTGATCGCGCAGCGCTTCGTCCGGGAAGGCCAGGCTGAACTGCACCAGTTCGTCGGCTTCTTCCTCGCCTCGGTAATCGGCGGCATCGTCGTGCTCTATGCGATCGGCATGCCCTGGGTATCGGCCGTCACCGGCACGCCGCTGCTCGCGGTTGCCACCGGTTCGCTCGCATTCCTTCCCGGCGACCTGCTGAAGGCCGCCATCGCGACGCTTGCCGCACGCGCCGTCTTCGCCGGCTATCCGCTGCTGCCGGTTCGCGCCTGAACCGATGCCGTTTGCCGCCGCCATTGCGCGCCACGCGGAACAAATCCCGCAAGTCCCGGCCTTCCGCATGGAAGGCCGGGTTTTCACATTCCGGGAGCTTGCGCTTTGCGCCGGCCAGCTCGTTTCCGCGTTCGGGAGATTGACGGCAGACACCGGGAATAAAAACGTCCTGCCCGCCACCACAAAGCTGATCGCACTGGAGATCGGCAACCATCCCCTTTTCGCTGCCGCATTCGTCGCCGCAACATCAGGCGGGCATTGCGTTGTTTTGATCGACCCACATCTGCCGGAGACAACGCGGGCGGCAATGCGTGAGCAATTGCGCCCCGACATCACGGTTCGCGCCGACGGCGAGGGGCTGCGGCTCGATGCGACCGCTTCCGGTCAAAGCCTGCTTTTCGCCGCCGGTTCAGACGAAGACATGACGCCGATCGCCATCGGCGCCGATGACGAGCCGTTTCTCGTCGTCTTCACTTCCGGTACCACGGGCATGCCGAAAGCGATCGTGCGCGATCGCGGGTCCTGGCGGCGCAGCCTGAAGATGGGCCAGGATTTTTTTGGCATTAACAGCGACACGCGCACCTTCGCCCCCGGCCCGCTCGCCCATGGGCTGACGCTCTATGCGTTCGCCGAAACGCTTGTTGCCGGCGCCGAATTCGTCGGCATGGCGCATTTCGATGCGGCGCGTGCGTCCGAGACCATCGCCTCGCAGGATGTCAGACGGCTCGTGCTGGTACCGACGATGCTGAGGCGGCTCTGCGCATCGCCTTCCCATGCGGCATTGGCGTCGGTGCAGAAGATCACCGTTGCCGGCGCCAAGCTGACACCCGCCGATCGCGCAGCCGCTGCGACACCGTTTTCGCAAGCTGACATCGTCGAGTATTACGGAGCATCCGAACTCGGCTTCATCAGCGTTGCCGGTCCCGGCGACACAGCATCGGCGACCGCCGTCGGACGCGCCTTTCCCGGTGTCGGCCTAATCGTGCTCGACGAGAGCGAAAAGCCGCTACCGTCAGGCGAAGCCGGCACGATCTTCGTCAACAGCGACCTGATTTCGAGCGGCTATATCGGCACCGGAGATGGTGCGGGCCTCAGGCGTGTCGGCAGGCTCGCAACCGTCGGCGACCTCGGATTCCTTAGTGCCGACGGCACGCTGCATCTCGTCGGGCGCTCCGGCGGCATGGTGCTTTCCGGCGGCAACAACATCTATCCGCAGGAGGTCGAGGCGACGCTTGTCGGGCATGCCGATGTGCATGCGGCGTTCGTTCTCGGACTGGACCATCCCGATCTCGGCAGCGAACTCGTCGCCGTCATCGAGCCGAATGGTGCAACAATCGACCGAGCGGCGCTCGACCGTCATCTCGACAGCCATCTGCCGCGCTATAAACATCCACGACGGATCTGGCTTTGCCATACCTTACCGATGACGCAATCTGGTAAGGTGGCCGCCGGGACTCTCAAGCAATGGATTGTGGACGGACATGACGCCCTTGAGCCCTTCGTCTGACCCATCGCGCACACCGGTGATCGTGGCGGCCCTGCGTACGCCTGTTGGGCGCGTGCGCGGCGTGCTCGCGGAGGTCGAGCCGGCACGGCTCGCTGCGCCGTTGATCACCCGCATCCTCGCCGATGTCGGCCTGGCGGCGGAGGCGCTCGATGACGTCATCCTCGGCAATGCCGCCAACTGCGCCGGCAACCTTGGACGGCTGGCGGCACTTGAGGCCGGACTTCCGGTATCGACACCCGGCCTGACCATTGACCGGCAGTGCGGCGCCGGGCTCGAGGCCATCACCCTTGCCGCCCGTCTCATCCAGTCGGGCGCCGGTCGCTTCTACCTTGCCGGCGGCACCGAAAGCGCCAGTCGCGCCCATATTCGCCTGAGGCCGCCGACGACCCCTGGCGAAGAGCCTCAACCGATCAAGCGTTCGCGCATGGCACCGGACGAGATCGGTGACCCTGACATGGGCGTTGCCGCCGAAAACGTCGCCACAGCCTGCAGCATTTCCCGCGAAAGACAGGATGCGTTTGCGCTCGAAAGCCAGCGACGCGCCGTCGCCGCCCAGGGCGCGGGCCGGTTTACGCGCGAGATCGTACCGATCGAAACGACTGCGGGGATCGTCGAGGCCGACGAATGCCCGCGCGCCAATGCATCGCTCGAAACCCTGCAGCGGCTGAAACCCGTCTTCGTCCAGGACGGCACGGTGACCGCCGGAAATGCCTGCCCGATCAACGACGGCGCAGCGATGGTTCTGGTGACCAGCCTTGCCGAAGCGCGACGCCTGGGGCTTTCCTTTGCGCTCGAATTCATCGATGCGACGACCGCCGGTGTGCATCCCGATCTGCTCGGGCTCGGCCCGGTGCCGGCGATGGAAAAACTGAAAGCGCGCAATCCGGCGCTTGATGTCGATGCGATTGATTTCATCGAATTCAACGAGGCCTTCGCCTCGCAGGTGCTCGGCAGCCTAGATCAACTCGATATTTCGCCGGAACGGGTCAATCTCGACGGCGGTGCCATCGCCCTCGGCCATCCCTATGGCGCATCCGGCGCGATCCTCGTGGTGCGGCTGTTCACGCAGATGCTGGCAGTCCCGCGCGAAACGCAGGCACTGGCGATGATGGGCATCGGCGGCGGCATGGGCGGCGTCGCGCTGTTCCGCAGCCTGCGGCCTACCGAATAGGTTCGTGATGGTTCAGAGAATGTAGCTGCCGAGCCATTCGCGCGTTGCGGCCGGCACCGGCAGCGGCGTGTGCCGTTCGCGATCGACGGCAACCCAGACAATCTCGAGTTCTGCCGCAAGCTGGCCGGCCGCCTCGACGCGCACGGCAAAGCTCACCGAGCTTCCGCCGATCTTGGCGACAGTAACGATGAAGCGCGCCGGCTCGTCATAGCGCAGGCCGCGATGGAAGACACAGGCCGAGCGGCGAACGAGATAGGCAGGCTCATGGACGACCGACGGCCGGTGCCGCCAGAGTTGGGAAAGTGCCGCTTCGGCATGGGCATAGTAGGCGGCATTGTGCATGTGGCCATGCATGTCTATATCGCGAAACGGAATGCGGATTTCCGTGACGTTTTCCCGCTCCCTGCCGTCCATGCGAGGTCCTCTTAGAATGCGCTCCACCCTCGTTAGCCAGTTCGGCGATCCGCGACAAGTGATTGCGCTCGTCGATGCCGAGCGAATCCCGCCGGGGCACGGCGGGGTCGAGATCGCGCTCTCCCTGTCGGCCATCAATCCCTCCGACCTCATTCCCGTCACCGGCGCCTATAGTGCCCGGACGACCCTGCCCTTCGTGCCCGGCTTCGAGGGCGTCGGCACCGTCAGCCGCATCGGCGCTGGCGTTACGACCTTGAAGCCCGGCGATCGCGTGATCCCGATCGGCGCAAGCGGCCTTTGGCAGCAATATCTGGTACGGCCGGCCGAATGGTGCTTTGCCGTGCCTGACGATATCGACGACCGCCAGGCGGCCACCAGCTACGTCAACCCGCTGACGACGATCCGGCTCATCGAAGCGCTCAAGTCCCATTTCGGATCGGTGAACGGCCAGAGAATCGGCGTGACCGCAGCGGGTTCGGCCATCGGCGGCATGCTGCTGAAGCTCATGTCGGGCGAAGGCGCAAAACCGATAGGGATCGTGCGCAGCCAACGCAGCGCCGAGCGGCTTGCGTCCGACACACCCGGCAAAATCGTCATCGCCGATAAAGGGCATATCCCTTCGGGCCTTGCCTTCGACGCCATTGTCGACGCGGTCGGCGGCCCGTTTGCCGGCGAGCTCATCGGCCAGACGCTCCAGCTCGGCGCCGCATTCATCCAGTATGGCGCGCTTAGCGGTGTGCCCGTGCCGATACCGGCAATCCAGGCTCGGCCGGATGTACGCTTCTCCTTTCTGTGGCTGAGAACCTGGGTGCACGCCGCCGGTCGGCCAGCGATCGAAGCGGCTTTTGCGCAGAGTTTTGCCGGTCTGCGCACCGGGCTTTTCTCAAGCCGGATTGCGCAAACCTACCCGCTCAGTTGCCTGGATGAGGCCTTGGCGCATCAGGCGGATCCTCGCCGCGACGGCAAGCTGCTGCTTGATACGCGCTGTTGAAAATCAGTGCTTTCGCTTGGGCGCGCCATGGACGTTGGCAGGTTGGAGCACTAGTTTCGGCGCATGACCACGCTGCTCTATGAAAATCCGATCTTCCTGGAACACGAGGTTCCGGAAGGTCACCCTGAAAGGCCGGACCGGCTGAAAGCGCTGAACCTTGCGCTCGAGCACCCGAATTTCGCCGACCTCAAGCGCATAAAGGCGACGAAGGCGAGCGAAGACCTGGTGCTGCTCGCCCATCCGGAGGAGCATCTGCGCACCGTCAAGCGCGCCATCCCCGAAGAGGGCATCGCCAATCTGGAAGCTGACACCTATGCCAGCCCGTTCAGCCTCGAGGCGGCATTGACCGGCATCGGCGGTGCGGTTGAGGCGGTCGATGCAGTTTTCACGGGCAAGGCCGACAACGCTTTCGTCGCGGCGCGTCCGCCCGGCCACCACGCCGAGAAGAACAAGGCCATGGGCTTCTGCTTCTTCAACACCGTCGCGATTGCCGCCCGCCACGCACAGGTGGCGCATGGGGCAGAGCGCGTGGCGATCGTCGACTGGGACGTGCACCACGGCAACGGCACTCAGGACATCTTCTGGGACGATCCGTCGGTGCTTTTCTGCTCCACTCATCAGATGCCGCTTTATCCCGGCACCGGGGCCAAGGACGAAACCGGCGTGAAAGGCAACATCGTCAACGCGCCGCTCTCGCCCAATGCCGGCAGCGAGCATTTTCGCGAGGCGTTCCGCTCTCGTGTGCTGTCGGCGCTGACGAACTTCCGGCCGGATTTCATCCTGATCTCGGCCGGCTTCGATGCCCACTACCGCGATCCGCTGGCGCAGATCAACCTTGTCGCCGAGGACTTCGACTGGGCGACGGGCCGCCTGCACGAGATCGCCGACCGCAGCGCCGGCAACCGCATGGTCAGCCTGCTCGAGGGCGGCTATGACCTGCAGGGACTGGCCGAGTCGGCCGGCATGCATATTTTGAGATTGATGAGAGGGTAACCATGACCACCACCACGCAACCGGACGTTTCGGCCCTCTCCTTCGAGCAAGCCGTCGAAGAGCTGGAGCGCATCGTCTCGGCACTGGAACGCGGCGACGTCGCGCTCGACAAGTCGATCGAGATCTATGAGCGCGGCGAAGCGCTGAAGAAGCACTGCGAGGCGCTGTTGAAGGCTGCCGAAGACCGGATCGAAAAAATCAGGCTCGACCGTGCCGGCAAGCCGCAGGGCGTGGAACCGCTCGACGCGGAGTAAACGACGGGGGATTGGTCAACGTCCGGAAACGCTGCGTCTTCGCCTAGCGCCTACCCGCAACGTGCGTTAGGCGCTAGGCTCAGACCATACGAACAACGGGAGCGTGCACCATGTCCTTCTTTCCAGGCCCCGACCCGCTCGCCGGCGACAAGCCCGCCTGCGACGCCATCGAACACCTGATCATCCCGCGCACCAGCGACATCGGCGGATTGCAGGTTCGCCGCGCACTACCGACAGCGAAGCGGCGGCTTGTCGGGCCGTTCATCTTCTTCGACCGGATGGGACCGGCGCTGTTGCGTGCCGGCGAGGCGATCGACGTTCGGCCGCATCCGCATATCGGCCTTTCGACCGTGACCTATCTGTTCGACGGCGAAATCAAGCATCGCGACAGCCTCGGCACCGAAATGGTCATCCGCCCCGGCGACGTGAACCTGATGACCGCCGGCCGCGGCATCGTTCACTCCGAGCGTTCACCGGAAAACCAGCGCGGGCATGAACGCTCGGTTTCCGGGTTGCAGACCTGGCTGGCGCTCCCCGACCACAAGGAAGAGATCGACCCGATCTTCGACCATACCGAACGGCACATGCTGCCGCAGCTCAATGACGGCGGCATAGATGCCCGGGTGGTGATCGGCAGCTTCGAAGGGCAGAAGTCGCCGGTCTCGGTCTTTACCGACACGATCTATGTCGACCTCAACATCGCGCCCGGCAAAAGCGCGCCGTTTGCCGCCAATTGGGAAGAGCGTGCGATCTATATCCTCTCAGGCGAAGCGATCATCGCCGGCGACCACTTCGCCGACAATCAGCTGCTGGTCTTCCGGCCTGGCGACGAAATCACCGTCACCGCCGGTCCGCTCGGCTGTCATGTCATGCTGTTCGGCGGCGCAGCACTCGGCTCGGCCCGCCACATCTGGTGGAATTTCGTGTCATCGTCAAAGGACCGCATCGAGAAGGCCAAGGAAGAATGGCGCACCGGCCGCTTCGACATCGTGCCCGGCGACGAGGAGGAATTCGTGCCCCTTCCCACCGGTTGAGGGCATCGAACAACCGCGACCGCTTGCCGCTTCCAGTTGCCGCATGCTTCCTTAAATCGATTTCGATTCAGGGAATCATACGGTAGTGTCTAGGACAACGACGCAGGAAAGCCTAATTTTGCATTCAGCAACAATTGCGTCTAAAGAGCCGCTTTAACGGTACCACCAACTATCGCGCACCCGATCCGTGCGGTGCGCATGAGGCATGCAGCGTGACACAACTGCCAACGAACCCGATGCCGGCAACCCCCTTGCTCGACAAGGTGACCTTTCCCGACGATCTGAAGAAGATCGACGACAAGGATCTGCCGCAGCTTGCCGGCGAAGTTCGTGCAGAGATGATCGATGCGGTCTCGCGTACCGGTGGCCATCTCGGCGCGGGCCTCGGCGTCGTCGAGCTGACGATCGCCATCCACAAGATATTCAACACGCCGCATGACCGGCTGATCTTCGACGTCGGCCATCAGTGCTACCCGCACAAGATTCTGACCGGCCGTCGCGATCGCATCCGCACCTTGCGCCAGGAAGGCGGCCTGTCCGGCTTCACCCGTCGCGCCGAAAGCGAATACGACCCCTTCGGTGCCGCGCACTCCTCGACGTCGATTTCCGCCGGCCTCGGCATGGCTGTCGCCGCCGACCTCGACGGCAAGAACCGCAATGTCATCGCCATCATCGGCGACGGTGCGCTTTCGGCCGGCATGGCCTATGAAGCGCTCAACAATGCGGGCGCGCTCGATGCCCGCCTGATCGTCATCCTCAACGACAACGACATGTCGATCGCGCCACCGACCGGCGCGATGAGCGCCTATCTGGCGCGCCTCGCTTCCGGCCGCACCTACATGGGCATCCGCGAAGTCGGCAAGAAACTGACGGCCTATCTCGGCAAGACGGTCGACCGGGCGATCACCCGCGCGGTCGAGCATGCCCGCGGCTACGTCACCGGCGGCACGCTGTTCGAGGAAATGGGCTTCTATCATATCGGCCCGATCGACGGTCACTCGTTCGAGCACCTGCTGCCGGTACTGCGCAACGTTCGCGACAACGCCAAGGGGCCGGTGCTGATCCATGTGGTGACGCAGAAGGGCAAGGGCTATCCGCCCGCCGAAGCCGCTGCCGACAAGTATCACGGCGTCAACAAGTTCGACGTCATCACCGGCGCGCAGGCCAAGGCAAAGCCGAACGCGCCCGCCTACACCTCGGTCTTCGCCGAAGCCCTGACGCAGGAAGCCGGTTTCGACGACAAGATCGTTGCGGTCACCGCCGCCATGCCATCCGGCACCGGGCTCGACAAGTTCGCCCTCGCCCACCCCAAGCGCTGCTTCGACGTCGGAATCGCCGAACAGCACGCGGTGACCTTTGCGGCCGGTCTGGCATCTGAAGGCTACAAGCCGTTTGCCGCACTTTATTCCACCTTCCTGCAGCGCGGCTACGACCAGGTGGTCCACGACGTGGCGATCCAGGGCCTGCCTGTGCGTTTTCCGATCGACCGCGCCGGTTTCGTCGGCGCCGACGGGCCTACCCATGCCGGCTCCTTCGACACGACCTATCTCGCGACCCTGCCCGGCTTCGTCGTCATGGCAGCCGCCGACGAGGCAGAGCTGAAGCACATGGTGCGGACCGCTGTCGCCTATGATGCCGGCCCGATCTCGTTCCGCTATCCGCGCGGCGAAGGCGTGGGCGTCGAAATGCCGGAGCGCGGCCAGATCCTTGAAATCGGCAAGGGCCGCGTGGTCAAGCAAGGCTCCAAGGTGGCGCTGCTTTCCTTCGGCACGCGCCTTGCCGACTGTTTGTTGGCCGCCGAAGATCTCGACGCGGCGGGTCTTTCGACGACGGTTGCCGACGCGCGCTTTGCCAAGCCACTCGACCACGACCTCATCCGCCAGCTTGCCCGCCATCACGAAGTGCTTGTGACCATCGAGGAAGGCGCAGTCGGCGGTTTTGCCAGCCACGTGCTGCAGTTCCTCGCAGAAGACGGCCTGCTCGACGGTGGCCTGAAGGTGCGCCCGATGGTGATGCCTGACATCTGGATGGAGCAGGCAAAGCCCGAAGCGATGTATGCCTTGGCCGGCCTCGACCGCGCCGGCATCGTTTCTACGGTGTTCAAGGCACTCGGCCAGAAGCAGGATATCGGCATCGGCGCTGCCGGCTAAGGCTACGCGATCGAAGGCAGTCCGAAACACCAAAGCCCCGGCGATGAACCGGGGCTTTTGCTTTCTTGTGTGTCGTGGCGACGATCAGAATTCCTGCCAATCGTCCTGCGCCACCGCCGCATTGCCGTAAGACACGGGGCGGGCGGCACTCGCCGAGCGTATCGGTGCAGATGGCGCCGCCATAGTGGTGCCATGGTGCGCAGATCGCTTGGGGCGGTCATGCTGTTCGTGCGGCCCGGCAGCGTGAAGCGGGCGATGAGCTCGCGCAGACGGCCGGCCTCGCTGGCGAGCTGGGCGCTGGCGGCATTGGCCTCTTCGACCATCGCCGCGTTCTTCTGCGTCACCTGGTCCATCTGGTTGACGGCGGTGTTGACTTCGCTGAGCCCCACCGACTGTTCGCGCGCCGAGATGGCGATCGCGTCCATGTGCTGGTTGATGGTGGCCACATGGCCGCCAATCGCCTTCAGCGCCTCGCCGGTATCGCGCACCAGCTTGACCCCGCCTTCGACCTCGACGCTGGAATTGCGGATAAGCTCCTTGATCTCCTTGGCGGCCTTTGCCGAGCGCTGGGCCAGCTCGCGCACCTCCTGGGCAACGACCGCAAAGCCTTTGCCGGCCTCGCCCGCCCGCGCCGCTTCGACACCGGCATTGAGCGCCAGGAGGTTGGTCTGAAAGGCGATCTCGTCGATAACGCCGATGATGTTGGAGATCTGGCCGGAGGAGCTTTCGATCCGGCGCATCGCTTCCACGGCACTCGCCACCACGACGCCGGATTTGGCAGCGCTTGAATTCGCCTCTCCGGCCACGATGCGCGCCTTTTCGGCCCGCCGCGTCGAGCTCGTGACGTTGGCGGTGATCTCGTCGAGGGCCGCCGCGGTCTGTTCCAGCGATGCGGCCTGCTGCTCCGTGCGCCGCGACAGGTCGTCAGCACTTTCGCTTATTTCGCGTGATGTGATTACTTCCCTGTCTCCTTGGGGGTTTTATCACCACGTCTTACCCGCTCTGCCGAGCAGCCGTGCAGCGAGGGGGCTTGCCAATAGGCCGCCAACCCTCCATGAGAAACACATGTCAGAAGAACGCCAGAATGAAGAACACAAGAACAGAGTCCGCCTGGACCAGCTGCTGCTCAACACAGGACTGGTGGCTAGCCGTGCCCGTGCCCGCGACGCGATCCAGCGCGGCACCGTCAAGGTCGACGGCCGCACGGTCACCAAGCCGTCGTTGGCCTTTGCCGAGAGCGTGACCATCACCATCGATGACCCGGCGCAGGACTATGTTTCGCGCGCAGCGCTGAAGCTTGCCGCAGCGCTCGATCATTTCGCGCTCGATCCGACCGGTGAAAGCTGCGTCGATATCGGCGCCTCCACCGGCGGTTTCACCGAGGTGCTGTTGAAGCGCGGTGCCGATCACGTGGTTGCCATCGATGTCGGTCATGGCCAGATCCATCCGCGGATCTCGGGCGATCCGCGCGTCACCAGCATCGAGGGCCTCAACGCCCGGGCGATGACCGAGGACGACATCGACAACCGTGAAGTGACCTTCATCGTTTCCGACGTCTCCTTCATTTCGCTGAAGCTCGCCTTGCCGCCGGCACTCGAGATGGCGCTTCGCGGTGCGCACTGCATCCTGCTGGTCAAGCCGCAATTCGAGGCCGGTCGCGATGCGATCAGCAAGGCCGGACTGCTGAAGGATCCCGACAGCGCGCCGGCGGTTGCCGCCGAACTCGAGCGCTGGCTGGTCGAAGACATGGGCTGGCAGAGCCTCGGGCTGATCCCCTCGCCGATATCAGGCGGCGACGGCAACGTCGAGTTCCTGCTGGCCGGGAAAAAGCCATGAGCACGCAGACCCTGACCATCGCCCGTCTCGGCGCGCAGGGCGACGGCATTGCCGAAACCGAGGCTGGTCCGGTCTATGCGCCCTTCACGCTGCCGGGCGAGAGCGCGGCCTTTGCGGTCAACAAGTCTCAGGGCACGCTGATCTCGCTGCGCGAAGCATCGCCTGACCGGGTCGAACCGCACTGTCGCCACTTCGGCCCGGACGGTCAGAACGGCACCTGCGGCGGCTGCACGTTGCAGCACGCGGCCGACGGCCTCTACCAGACCTTCAAGCGCGACCTGGTGATCAACGCCTTGAAGTCGAAGGGATTGAAGCCTGATGTCGCGCCGCTGATAACAGCCCAACCCGGCGAGCGCCGCCGCGCCGTGTTCACGGCGCGCAAGACCGAAAAAGACCTGCTCCTCGGCTTCAACCAGGCGGAAAGCCACCACATCGTGGCGATTTCGGAATGTCCCGTCACGAGCCCGGGCATCGTCTCGCGGCTCGCCACCATCGGCAAGATCGGCGCGGCCATGGCCGTCAACGCCGAACCGTTCCGCATCACCGTTCTCGAAACGCTTTCCGGTCTCGACCTTTCGGTCGACGGCATCAAGGGATTTGGCGATCGCGAGCGCCGGCGCACCGTCGAGACGGTTCTCGGAGAACGCGGCATTGCCCGCGTCAGCCTCAATGGTGAGATCATCGTCGAGCCGACGAAGCCGGTGATCGAATTCGGCGGCGTATCCGTCTCGCCGCCGCCCGGCGGCTTCACCCAGGCAACGCTTGCCGCTGAAGAGGCGATGGCAGCACTGGTGCTCGATCATATCGGCAAGGCAAAGCGGGTTGCGGACCTCTTTGCCGGCAGCGGCACATTCGCCCTGCGCATCGCCCGCAAGGCCCGCGTGCACGCGGTCGAAGGCGAGGACAAGGCGCTGAAGGCGCTCGACTTCTCCGCCCGCAACACGCAAGGGCTGAAGCCGGTGACGATCGAGAAGCGCGATCTCTTCCGCCGCCCGCTCATGGCGCAGGAACTGAAGGTTTACGATGCCATCGTCTTCGACCCGCCACGCGCGGGCGCGGACGTGCAGTGTCAGGAAATCGCCCGCTCCGGCGTCAAGAAGATCGTCGCCGTCTCCTGCAATCCGACAACGCTTGCCCGCGATCTCGCGATCCTCGTTGCTGCCGGCTACCGCATCACGTCGGTCACGCCGATCGACCAGTTCCTCTGGTCGGCCCATGTCGAGGCAGTCGCAACGCTCGAGAAATAGAAAAAGGCCCGGATGTCCGGGCCCTTTCTCATCGTTCAGACCGATGCACCCGACCTATGCCGCCCGCCGACGCGGCATAGCTGCCGGCGCATAGGCGCTCTGGGTATTGCCGAGGTTGAACTGGGCCAGAAGCGCATTGAGCGAAGCGGCTTCCGAAGCCAGGCCATG
>NZ_LMDT01000035.1:0-36892 GCF_001425885.1 Ensifer sp. Root1252
CAGGCTGCCGAGGACCAACCTCGTCAAACTGTCCGGACTTTAGTGAAAGCGCTGTCCGGGATTTAGCGGAATCAATGTCCAGCTTTTGCGAAGCGCGCATTGAGGCTGCGAGTTGGCTATTTGAAGGCCTTGCAGGGCAAGTTGTTGCCGCGTTTCCAAAGCCTGGAGTTTAACGGAGGTCACATTCATGTCCGCATCTACCAGCCGGCCAAAGCCCTTCGTCGCCGTTTCAATCGCCTTCTTGTTGAGTTCGTCGTACTTGTTCAGCGACGACTGCACCGAACCGACATAGGCCATCTTCGACGTAAGCTCCTCGATCTTCTTGTCAATGTTCGGCGACCAGATTGCTGTAAGCCCCTGTCGGTCCGACCCGTGCCTGACGACGTGGTTCTCGATGGACTGACGGATATATGTCGGTCGGACCGGATAGGCCTCCGGGTCGCCCGTGACCGGATTGGAAAGCGGAATGTTGTACCAGTAGATGGCGGCGGGGGTGAACGTTCCCGGGGCGTCGATGATGTCACTGCCGTCGAACAGCGTCTTCTCGGGATTGTACTCCCCTGGATAACTGGTCGGATAGCTCCCGAAGTCGTCGTTCAGCAGGAGGGTGTCCATGGCGCTGACATCCATCGTTTGCACCTTGCCGTCGGCGTAGCCGATGACGAACGAGAATACCTGCTGGCTGGCTTTCACCGGCTCGTTCTTCTCGTGGAAAAGCATGTTCACGCCCGCGAACGAGGCTGCCAGCATCGCGTCCCTGGCCTGGTCCTGGAGCTGCTGTATCCGCACGTCGATCTTGTATTCGTCCGACTTGGCGTATTCAGGATCGAGACTGAAGGCCGGCTTGACGATGTCGCGCATGCCGGGTTGTGGCATGTCGCTCGCGGTGATCGCGAGGTTGCGGATTTCCACGAAGGATTGCCTCACCATCTCCATGGCGGCATAGGCGACATCGACGATCCGCATCGCCAGCCCGATACTGTCGGTGATGGCTCCCATCGCCTTTACATCCGAACGCATCGTCGTCGAGATCGACTAGTAGACGGCATTGTCGGCCGCGGTCTTCACCCTCAACCCGGAGGACATCTTCTGCGACTCGTTGTCGAGCTGCCCAATAATCGTGCGCAACGTGCTGAGGGTGGACAGCGCCGATATGTTCGTAAGAATGCTTGTCATGGAATGCCGCTGAAAGCCTTTGGAGTTGGTGCGGCATCTTCATGAGCCGGAGGAAGCGAACTGCCTCTCGGTTGATTTTCGGATGTTTCCCGTTAACGGGCAGGTCAAAATGACAGGGGGAAACTACCTTCGATCCGTGGAACTTTACGAAGGTGGACTCAATTCACACACCGCATGTAGGGCTAGCGCCAGCAACTTGGCCCTATCATAATCGACTGCTTCGCCGGTGATGGCGATTCCGCAGGTAATTTTGCGGTCAAGTACCGCAAAGGGACCCGCGGAACAGATGCGACGGTAGGGTCTCTTGCGAGCGACAACTGAAGTTGCCGCACGTCTGTATCGTTAGCCAATTCAATCAAGCTGGTAGCTCTGCCCGGAGTTCGATGGTCCCAGAGCTGCGGGCCCGAGAAGCATGCCGCTGGCGAACTGCGGCGGCGATTTAGAAACAGGCGTGACCCGCTTGATCAGGCCTGCTCGCTCAAAAAACGCTAGCGGCCACAGCCCGGCCAAGTGGCGCGCGCTACAGCTAAGGCAGTCTTCCCCCTCGCACCACTATTGAACTGCGACTTCTGTTCTGACGTTTGCAATCCCCGCCCATCCCGTCTTGGCGAGGAACGCCATTTTCACGTCGCCAAATTTGAGTGCAATTTCCTGCCTCGGCTCAAGCTTCTCTTCATAATTGGCATCTACAGGATCACCGTTGGCGAAGGTTCCCGAGTGTGGATAGACCGAAACTGGGTTCCTTTCGTCGTTGTTAATTGCGACAGAAATCCGTGCGTCGTCGATCTTGATGCCGCCCATCGGGCTGAGCCGTTTAAGCTCATCCTGGAGGTAAGCGTATTTCTCAGAGTTAAATCGGGCGAGAACGAACGCTCTCGATGTCTCTTCTGTCTTTTGAATGTCGAAATGCACCAGATACGGCCCCGGAACAACATCGTTTGTTAGGGCCAACGACACGACCGTGGTGGCTTTGATGACCATCTTGTCGTTCATGCTGCCGGAAACTTTTTCGCAACCCACGAGCGCAGCTTTCTCGAACACCGAGGCAACCGCCTCCACAAGCTTCATGCCTTCCGGTTTGGAGCACTGCTTGGTGATACCCATCTCGAGTATCTCGATCTCGATATCGATAGGTAGTGATTTCGCTTCGGTGGATGCGAGAAGGTCGTTCACGTCCCGCATGTAAAGTGTAGTCGAAAGATTCTGGTCGCAACCAGTCAATGCCGCTGCAGCGCAGCAAGCCAACAAAAATTTCCTAATCAAAGCAGCCCCCTAGCTCTCGATCTATCCCATCAGATGAAGCATAAGGAATTAGCTTTAGCAAGAGCTGCACAATCGCAGCTGATCGAACGTTGTCGACGCAGGCTAGCTCAAGAAGTAGCGGCCGAATTCGTCGCGTCTCAACCTGCCCATTGAGGCGGCGCGGCTGAGAGAGGCGGGCACTGACGACAGTTTCATGCCCGGCATGAGCTTTTCGATTGCCTCTTTCACTTCCCCAGATGTCAGTCCTCCGCCAGACTCCGTTATAGCCCGAATGCAGAGTTGCAATATTTGCCCGTGTCCAGCGCGCTGAGGACCTTCTTCGAGACCCAGAAAAATCTCAAGCTGTTCCTTGCGCCTCTCCAAAGCTTCAATCTCTTCGACGACCTTCTCAAGTTCGGCGAGCGCTTCATCGCGCATACCGGCCTCTTCATCCGCGATGCGCTGTTTTTCTTCTGCGATCCGCCGGAGTCTTTCTTCCAATGAACTCACTTGAGTTTCCTTTTCACTCTGCTGCTTCTGCGTCGAATTCGGGATCGCCCTGCAACGACGCAAGTTTCTGCATGATTCGCTTTTCCCGTTCGGCGACGAATTGGGGAAGCATCATGATTGACCACAAATGCTCGTCTTCTGGGATCAGGTGCTTGGCGAGGAAGGTGTGATCCCGCGTTCTGATCCAGTCTTCGAAGGTCGCGTTGTTCTTTTCGAGATTTTCTGCGCTGACGAGCAGTTGCAGGTTTCCCACCCGGTTGGCGCAGGACGACAACTGTTCGATCTTCGACATTGGAATGTTGTTCCTCATCAGATGCTTGCGGTCGACGCGGCTCTGGGGAAAAATATGGTCGATGTGATGGGCGGTCGTCCCCCAGCTCTTGTTGTCGTAAAGCAGCGACAGCAGCAGGAACATCTGCTTGCTCCCATACTGCAATCCCATCACTCCTTCGAGCGTCTCGCCGGTGATGTAGGAAGGCCGCCTGATCTGGCGTGAAAGTGAAATATTGAGATGAGTAAGCGGAAAATTCTTCGAGCTCGGCAGTGCTGAAGCGATCGTATTCTTCGCGGCCCCGATCGTGCTGTCTGACGTGCCGCCAAATACTCGGCACAAGAGTGCCGCAACCAGCCAGCGGCGAACACGCTCGACATTCGTGACATAGAACGGCGTCGTCGCACTTAACAAGTCGAGATCGAGCTTGTGGAGGTAGTAGGCGATCGGCAACAGCGCGTTCAAGCTGGTGAGGTTCTCGCGATCGATGCCGAAGCTGTTAACGAGTAGGAAAGTGCGTTTGAGAGACTGCTGGATTTTGGTCCAGTTCCCTCGCATGATTTCCAGGTTCCGGTTGGTGAAGTTTTTTACCTGATAGACGTGATCCAGGTCGGAAAGCAGCAAACAGGCCTTCATAACGAAGTCTTTATTGACGTCGTTCTTACGGTCCAGCCTGCTGTTCAGTGTTTCGACAAAATTGTAGATTTCTTCGCGTGCCGATATGTCCGTCCACTTTGACGAGATCATCGACAGCATGAGATCAGATTTGCTCAGCTTTGTTCCGCCGTCGTTGGCGCGCACGAAGATGCCCAACACGCGGTCGTAGTCCTGGTTGGTCTCGGTATAATGACTTACGATCTTGTCGACCCAGATCATCTGGTAGAGCCGATCAAGGTTTCGCTTGGCGGTCTCCTCAGTCATCCATGTCTTTGAAGGCGGCAGCCGGCTGAGCGTCTTTTCTGCGAAGATCTTGAAACGCTCTCTGTCGGGACAGTTCAGTATGTCTCCGACTTTGATCCATAGGTTTGCCGCGCCCGACTGCGGTGGCTTTTCGAACAGCTCGAACCCAAAGGGGTGCTCTATATCGTCATCGGCATCGTCGGATTTGGGGATGAGCGAGGGGTCCACGAGCAAATCGATGTACAGCATCTTCCGTTGCCAGGCATCGGGGTTGTCCCATCGCTTGCCCTTGGATTTGACCGTGAAAGACCCGCGCAACCCGATTAACAGTGACGTTAGCCGCTGCTGGCCATCGAGAACGAGCGTCAACTTGCGTCCATCGGTTCCGGCGATTTCGTTGTGCACCTCACCAAAACGGAAGTGCTCGGCAAACCTGTAAATTTGCCAGTTCATCTCGTTCTCGGGGGCGACATCCCACAGAAGGAACGAACTAATCGGATATCCCTTCATCACGGAGTCGAAAAGCGCCACCATCTGCTCAGGTCCCCAGACAAAAGGGCGTTGGATGGCAGGCAGGAAATACTCTGTATTTATCTTCTCGACAGTGTCCGCGATGGTCGTTGAATCGTAAGGCATTGAGTGTGTTCCAATCTGAAATCATGTCGCCCGCGCGAACCGGTCAAGCTCGACTGTCGCTCCTGTCGAAGGCACGACGGTCGGTCCGTATTATCCACTGTGCGGGTTTCACCCCTTCTGCAAGAGAGGATCGACCTTCGTTTGGGCGATCTGGCTCTCCTTGAAGAGGTGATTTAAGTCGCCGCCGTGGACCGGGTTTGCACTTCGAAAAGCTGTCCCTCTAATACCACGCGGCCATTGTCCCCATTTCCGCAGTGGGCGCGGCGACGAAATCCGCCCAATTGTCGCCCGCGTCGAGACGCAGGCGGAAAGTTTCCACTCGCCGGTCGAGGCAATGAAACGCTTGCGCACCCTGCCGTCACGGGCTTGAAGAACGGATCGGGTTTCGACGCATCAGAAGCTGAGCTGCTCGGAATGGTCTTCCGAATGCCATCTTCCAGGAGCGGGTTCACGTCGCCTAACCTCGGGCACGGATCGTCCTCGAATTGCGCGTGTTTGCCGATTAGCTTGCCATAAGCGGGCATGTTCCGTACCCGCTGTTGGCAGCTGTATGCGTTATCCGAGTTCCCCATACCAAACCTAAAAACTCTCAACACTTTATTCAGAAATGATTTGATCACCTTCGCCGCGATTCGCTAGGTGCTAATTTGCCAGTTGCGCTCGTATGCGTCCGCAATTTGCGAATTCTTGTCAACATGCCGGTGAGAAGGCAAACCTCTTGACTTGGCGACGCGACGTCGTGAGCTTGAACGTTCCATTTCGCAGACCGAGCTCGAACTTTGTTCAATGGGCCGGCGTTGCCCAAGCGTCAAGCTGCACATCTTGAGGAAGTTGGAACGGCAAGTGGCTTGCGTGTCGTTGCCGGGGAATAGGATGCTGCTATGCACGACGACACGGGGTTGACCGGCACGAGCTTTTTACGATCGTGCGGTTAACGACTAGCTGGTACGAATAAATGCGAATCTTCGAAATTTCATGATCTGGCGGTTTAGATGGTCCGTTTTTCAATATGTGCAGTACTCGGTTTATGGTTGGTGTTCCCGGCACTTGGAAATGCTGGCTGCATTTCAGAAGCCAAATTTGAGGCGCAGCAGCCTAACCACAACGCATACGTTCATACCTTGCCGCAACATGGGGGTGGCGATCAAATCAGTATCTATTTGAAGGGAACTGCGTTTTCTGAAAGCCCTGAGGCGCGCTTTTTAGAGGTGACGCGAAAAGGCGACTGCATCATTTCGATAGACGTTTTGACCAGAGTAGAACTGGAAGTCCGTCATCAATTATACGGATCTTGGTCAGAATTGGAGGAGGGGGCTTCGAACGATAACGAGGGATTGGATGAGGGGGAAAGCTCCGACGACGCCCGCTCAGAAGATGGCACGCCAGACGGCGCAGGCAACTTCGAGAATATAAACGTCACAGCGCTTAGAGATTTGTATGAGACCTACTACAGTGTTGAAGCCTGTCATAGCGCGAGACGGGGGCAACGAACTTTTTACATTAGCGACGCTGAAATGAAGAAAGCGCAGTCCGCGTTTAAGAAAAGCAGGGATAGAATTCTTGCTAGAAATAGGTCAATTGACGAACAGGAAGTCAAGAATTCCGCCGCTCAGCAGGTTATTTTGTTTGCCCGAGTGATGGTTAGCTCGCAACAGCGCTATGACAATCGGCACAGAATAGGATGTCGACAAATTTTCGCTCTCTTTCCGCCGGATTTGAATAAAACGGTTGCAAGAGAGATTTTGCCACCAGCGGGCACACCAAATATCGGCGGCGGCCTGATCATTCCGCAAGATCCTCGGTTTCGGAATTGACGCGTCGTTAGACTCAGGCGATCAGAAAAACTTCTGACGAGCGCAAAAATGCTTCCCATGAGTTCCCTCCAGCTTTCGCGGTCGCGGTGCTGTCCGCCGCTGGCGAGTAATTCGTAGGACCGTATGACCCGTCGAGCACAGCCTACTGCCAGCCCATCGATCGCTTGGTCGCGCAGGATCACCGTTGCAGAGGCTGAGCTGGTGGGGCTAGCCCCGCTCCGTACGCTCAATCTTTCTATCGCCAGCAACAGGATCGACGTGAATTATGCGCCGCCGATACGGCCGCAGCGGCGCATTCGACTAAGGGTGGTTCAACCGACCAGGGATCCGCTTGCCGGCGCCGTATGTCGGCGAGGCTTGGCCATCCGCTCGAAGTACGCAGGGACAGCGTGCCTGATCGAGTGCGCCAGGTTCCGCTCAAAGTTCCCTGGAACCTGGAACGAGCCGATATGCAGAACCAAGTATCCGCCGACCCCAGGTTCGTAGTCCGAAAAGACATGAGATTGACCTTGCCGCTCTGACTTCACGAACTTGTCTATTCGCTATTCTGCCTTGCCAGTTGCCTTCTCGATAAGCGCAAAGCTGCTTCCGCCACTCGACCATGAACTCGGCGAACCTGTCGGCCCGTAGCAAAGGCGGATCGACAAGATGTGAGGAAATGACGAAGGAGCAGGCGCGGCGGTCTCTGGAGACGCATGTTTGCGATGATGACGTAGAAGTCCTGGCAGTTCGATGTCAGCGATTTCCTTAGGCGCACGGAGACCGTATTGGGCGCATTCAATCGGCGTATGGGCCTCACACTACGAGGAGAATTACCGCCGACGCATCCCTGCCTAATCTCGAGCGGAGGGCAAAGTCGCTTGGATATATCTCCTACAGCCCGCGCGCGGCAGCGCCCGGCTGTGTTTCTTAGGAACGGGGAGCGGAGAACCTCCAGAAGCGCCTGACACTCATTTGCGCCCTGATTGCCCTGTTGACCTCCAGTGAAAGCGACGGGGTTAGCGCACACGCTCGATGGCCGAGGCATTGTTGCGCGACAACAACGCGTTTCCGAATGACTTTGTTCTCTCCGTCAAAGCGACTATGAGTCGTTCAACATCGGCCAATTTGGGGGGATTCTACGTGCCGTTTTCAGAAACAATTATCGGGATAGCGGGGAGCGTTTTGGTGACAGCAGCACTCGTTTGCCCGTTCGTGCTGATCTACCGACCTTCTGCGGCAGGGCCCTTCGGTGTCGGCCTGCTCTTTTTGCTGTCCGGCTACTTTGTGATTAATGGTAAATCCGCGTTCACCGAAATCACCGCAGCGGTGTTTGCAGTTGGGGCGTTCCTCTTAGCTGCGCTTGTTGCGCTCGCACGCATCGCCGAAGCGGCATTCAGGCAGTCCACAGGTCGGTCCCTCGACCTAGACAACATTCCAATGCCATTGGATGACAATAATCCTGAACTCCTGGTTCCCAAAAACTCTGGCCGACAAGGGAAGTGGGCACCGGCTGCCCGCAATTAGAACCTCCGCCCGGCACGGCGGCATTAGGCCCGGGCCGCCAGCGCGTCAGTCGGCGGCATTGTAGCTGGTATTGAGGGGGCGTTGGGGGCGCAGGCTGCTGTTGGTGCCATTAGCTACTTATGCCGAAACTCGGCGATTAGGTGAGGGATCAATTCTGCCTGCGTTGCAGCCGCAACGGTGGAGCACTGGGCTACCTAAGAAGGTAGGTTGGCGAAGGTGGCACTAGCACGGCGGACGGCTAGTACTCGACTTGCTGGTCCGACGGCCACGACGTCAAGCCGGGCCGATATATGGAGAGTCCGGCTGGTTCACTTGCCCTGCTCGCATTCCGGCAGCCGCAGCGGCTTGGCCAGTTTCGCCAGCGCCTCTGGCTTGGCGCGAGCTGGGAACCCGGCGACGCCGTCCACCAGCGCTTGCCCAGGTTGACCCCGATGCGGAACGCGAGGCGCTCAGGCTCTGGGAGCGAAGTGTTGCGCGCGGCCACAGCGTTTTGAATTTCGGCTGCGCAAACCACCGCATCGACGACGCTGTCGAAGACGACAAGCGCGCCGTCTCCCATCAGTTTGACAATGCGGCCATGGTGCCGAGCGATAGCGGGATCGGTCAGTTCGGCGCGGATCGCTCTCAGCCGAGCGATTTGCCGGCCTCGTTGGCCTCCATCGCCTTGGAATAGCCGACCACATCCGCTGCCAGGATCGCTAGCAGCTTCCATTCGAGCGGGGTGATAGTCACGATCGAGCCCCTGCCAATTGCTGCAGCCAAAATCCCGGTGTTATGTCGCAAATACCACCAACGGTATTTTAGCGAGGACGTGAGCCGTGAAGCCCTTGTCGCGACAAAAACTACGATCGCGACGGTTCCGTTGGTGATATGAAGTCAGGATTGGTTTTGAAAGCGAGCCTATGGTCGAGCCGATTTCCCAGGAGCGCTTTTTAGCGCTAAAGAGGGCCGCCCTGCTGCCGAACGGGCTACGGCTCTCATATGTCGAGATGGGTGATCCCAACGGCGTGCCTGTCCTCCTGCTGCACGGGTTCACGGATAGCGCTCGAAGTTGGAGCCTCATCGCACCGTATCTCGCGACGGGCTTTCGCCTCGTAGCGCCAGACCTGCGCGGCCACGGGCAATCCGACAAGCCTGAAGGCTGCTACACCATTCCCGAGATGGCAAATGATGTCAGGCTCCTGATAGAGGCTCTGGAGCTTACGCCGACACACGTGGTCGGCCACTCGCTTGGAGGGCGGCTGGCGCAAGCAATTGCCGAGCGGTGGCCACGTATCGTCGCCAGAATCGTTCTCGTGTCCACGTCCGCCGCACTGCGCGAACGTCGGGGATGGTTGTGGGAAAACATCCAGATGCTTCGCGATCCCATCGATCCGGGAAGCGCATTCATGCGAGAATGGTGCTGTGGCGCTGTTCCCGTCGACGAGGTTTTCCTCGCTTATGCGCGGACCGAAAGCGCAGCGGTGCCCGCACGCATCTGGCATTCCATCTACTACGAGCAGCTTGCCTACGATCCTTCGCCGCTATTGCGGGATATTTCCGCTGCCACACTCATCCTGCGGGGTGAGGAGGATTTGATCGCGACTGAGGAACATCAGGAGACTATGAGAGATGCGATCGTCGGCGCGGAGTTCATTTCCCTGCCCGGCCACGGCCATAACCTCCATTGGGAAGACCCTCAAAAATTGGCCGCCTTGATTGCGACGTTTCTGGCGCGTTCGTAACCACTTTCGGCAATCCAGCCGACGCAGAGAGCCGCTGGTGGCACTTGCTACATATCCTACACCCAACGGAGCGTTGTTGCGATGACCTTTGCAGCTGAGTGACCAAGCCGGAGCGTAACGGGCATTCGATCCTGAAATGTTGGCTTCCGAGAATTTTTCGGATCATGCGACATCAACTATGGGCGCAAAAGCAGTCCGGCCCACTGGGTGCTCAACGAGCCAACTGTAGCAAGCGGCGTCGCGACGATGGCCCCACACCGTAATGTTGTTGACCGCAGATTAGTTTATGCTAACTTAGGATTGTAGCACAAGTGATTGCAGTATCTCCGAAGGGGGCTTCGGGAGTGCGCGCATTATCGTTTTCTCTTGCTCGACTTTTTTGCTTGTTGTTCCTGGGAGCGGCAATTGGCCTTGCTGCGCCCGCCCTTGCCTCAGCAGCTGTGAACGCCTTTACCTTTGATCCCGCTTCGACACTCTCATTTGCGCCCGGCCAGGAGGAGGGAAAGGCCGTCTTTGTCTTGAAACTGACGGGAGATGCAACTGCTGGTGACGGCACGCTTGAACTCAGCGAGCGGGGAGCGTCCGACCGCCCGGCAACGACCGTGAAATTCGAGGCGGGTCAGCCCAACCAAGGCAGTGGATCTCTCACGTGGTACGTTACAGCGAACGTCTCAGGTCTACCAACCAACAGCTCGCTTTCGCGATTTTTGACAGCCCGGTTTGGAGAACATTCGCAAACTCTCAGCTACACGGTGACGAATAGGCCGACGGGGACGTTTGCATGGAAGTTGACGCCAGTACCTGATAAGCGCCGCTGGAACGGCAGCGATGCCTTGCCGCTTTCGCTGCTCGTCGGCCCCATTCCGGCAACCAAGGTTCGGCTGCTATCGACAGCGTTCTTTGATGACCAGTCACTTACTGCTTTGGGTGGCGGGTTCAAAATCTGTCCCATTGGCGGGACATGCGACGGCGGTCCAATGGACCTTTCGGCGAACGAGTTGCACAGTTTGCAGATCCAGAACGACGGGAAGGTCGATGGAGGACCGGGCGATTACCGCGGTACGTTTACGCTGGTCTCAGCTGAAAAACCGGAAGGTGAGAGTTTTTCCACGACGCTCTACGTCAGTTCTTGGAAGTGGCAGACTTTCGGAGCTCTCCTGATCGCGGTTGGCATCCTCGCCTCACTCTATGTCAATGTCTGGCTTCAAAACCGAAACGATCGCAACGCGAGACTGATGCCGGCGGCGTTGCTGGCGGATCAAGCCTCCCGCTTGAGGGCAGACTATGACAAGCTGGCCGCCACGCAGCCTGTTACTTTTGCCAACGCGGACGATCAACTCAATGCGCTCGAAGACAGCCTTTCGATTAAGGCGCTCCAGGCCCAGGGGTATGTCGGCGGTTCGGTTCCCTTTCTGAAAATGCCCAGTGGAGCCACTGCGGCTCCGGAAGCATACAAGAGTTTTCTTGATGACGTAGGTAAGCGTCTGACGGCGCTTTCAGTGGTCTTGCATGGTTGCAGGGAAGCTGTCGGAGTCTGGTCCGCTAGCTCGCTCTCCGGGGCAGCTGACGCGTTAGCCGTAGCCCTGAGGTCGATGGACGGGCTCATCTTACCTATGACTTCCCCGCCCGCCTCCAAGGAAAGCCTCTCCAGCGCCTTGCAGCCAATCCTGCAAAATCTGCGCACCGAAGTCAGTAGAGCGGCGGGAATTGTAGACGATGCTGGTAGCCCGGCCCGCGGACGGCCATTTGCCGTCGGCTATACCAGCGAGCGCATTGCGTTTGACACGGCGGCATCGAACTTGGTTGGGTGGGTCGCTTTTGGCCTGCTTTCGTTTGCTGTCGGCGGCTATCTCCTCATCGTCGCCAATCCCGGCTTCGGCCAGTGGAGAGATTTATTGATGTGTCTGCTGTGGGGCTTTGGCGTCCCTGCCGCAGGAGAAAAGCTTGCGAATCTGAGCGGGCCGGGTCTCGCTCAGGGCTTTGGCATTACACTGACAAAGGTTGCGTGATGTGGCCCCATGATCATCGCCGGCTCAATAATGATAGCGTGGCCCCATCTGTCAGAGGCTCTGCAGGTGCGCGTACGTCTGGACGATACGACGATGCTAGACGGACCTTCGGTGACGATCGCGGAGACAGTGTGCCAATTCGATCCGGGTCAGTCCGCGCCGACACGTTTTGCACTTACGGTTCCCGCCAAGGTCATCGACCCGCGGCACCATTACTCGCTGTCAGCACGTGCCGAGCTTCCGGGAACGGCCCTGTTCGGGACGGTCCAGAGCTACCCATGGAGCCTCGAGAATCGGCGATCTTATCAGCTTGAACTATTGAACCTAACCTAGAATGGAGAGGGCGAAAAATGGCAGAGGATGGCGAACTCGATAAGGGCGACAGCGTAAAGACGACGTTCATGATAGTCGGGAATACCCTGCGTTCCGTGCAGTACACGGTGGTCGAAAACCAGGCAGTGGTGGAGGGATGTATCGTTATTGGAACCGCTAAAGAGGCGGAGACAAACCTCAAGAAGGTACAGGATAATCCGGGTCTTTTTCGCGAAGACATTTCGACTCAAGGCGCAGCAATTTCGGGTCAGGGGTTTCTGTGGCCCGAGGGTGGGATGATCTACGAGGTTCACGAAGACCTTCCCGATCAACATCGCGTGCACGACGCCATAGCTCATTGGGAGGCGAAAACACCGATTAGGTTTATCAAGCGGGATCCATCCGATCCGGCCCACAACAATTACGTAGCTTTCGTTCCGGGGTCCGGTTGCCGATCGGCAGTCGGCAGGCGTGGGGGTCGTCAAGAACTTGTTCTCGGAGCCAACTGCAAGACCGGGAACACCATTCACGAGATCGGGCATGCACTAGGTCTTTGGCACGAGCAAAGCAGGAGTGATCGTGACGCTTATGTTCGGATCCGGTATGACCGAATTGAATCAGGGACGGAGCACAACTTCTCACAACACATCCACGATGGCATCGATGTGGAGAAGTACGATCTCGGTTCAATCATGCACTATCCCCTGACGGCCTTTTCGATCGACGGTCGGCCGACGATCGAGCTCGTGAATAATGACTACGAGGGAGTTGTCGGGCAGCGGGAAGGTCTCAGCAAGGGCGACGTTGAGACTATCAAGAAACTTTACAAATCAGAAATTGAAAAGCGAGAGAACCAGTGACACTCGTTTTTGACCGACGCGAGCAATTCGTTGGCCAGCCGATGACTCACGCTTTGCTAATAGGCGTAAGCGAATACACCCAACTGCCCGCGTACAACGAGCCACCGAATCCCGAAACCTTCAACTTGAAGCGTTTAGCTTCCTGTGCGCTCAGTGCCTGGGAAATCTGCCGCTGGCTGGAAGCCAACAAGGATTCGCTTGTCTGTCCCTTGGGCACAATTCGTTTGCTTATGTCTCCTTCCGAGCTGGAGAAGAGCGCGTTCGAATCTATAAAAGCGTCGCGCGAAGGCTGGTTGAACCTAGAACCGAGCGGTGTTGACGCAGCCGACTGGACCCACTTCGTCCCGGAAGCACTCGCCTGGCGAACGGATACCGCCCGAGCAAACAAGAAGGGCACGTCGTTCTTCTATTATTCCGGGCACGGGCTGAGAAGAAACGGCAGCGATCTAATAACGTTGGCGGATTTCGGCGATCCGCTTGCGGGCGGACGTTTGCTGCGTTCTTTTGAGCTTGTATCCAACTTCGTCATGGGCATGGCGCCAACCGACGACCGGCGGGACATGGCCAGAAATCAGTTCTACTTCGTCGACTGCTGTCGTGAGGACATTGTCGATAGCGCATACCCCGGAACCGTCTGGGGCACATTGTCAGGTCGCGATGATCGGGCGACGCCTGTGTTCATGGCCTCCTATCCCGGCGCAGTGGCCATGGCTATCCGTGGAAAACCGACGGATTTCTGTCATGCTCTTCTCAAATGCTTGCCAATTGGGACCGACGCAGCGACACCAGACGATCAATGGATCGTAACAAGCTTTTCGCTGAACAGGGCTCTGGAAGCCTACTTCACGAAACTGGGAACGGGCCAATACGCCCCGGGCACCGGCATATCTTTCAGGGATGTACCCCTTCATCGCTTGCCTGGGCCGCCTCCGGTCGAATTTAACCTGGTGATTAAACCATCGAACGCGGTGGGAGGAACCACGGTCTCCCTGAGACACACGGACGGCCTGTTCGACGGGCAGTTTCCCGCGGCAGCGTCCGAGCACCCTTATGAGGTGCATTCGTTTGCGGGAATCCACGAAATTCTTGCTACTCCTTCCGGTGCGTTCAAGCCGTACAGCAAATTGAAGCCGATCGTTCCGTTCTGGACCGAATTGCCGATCGATCTGATACCGAACCCACCGCAACCGCCGGAAAGCGTTTAGGAAGCAGCCATGAACAGCAAGGTGACATTGCTGCTGCCTACGCCACCGGGGCCGTCGGTCAGTACGACGATCAGGAATAGCAAGTTTGCAATCATTCAACGGACCGCTCTCGGACCTCTGCCAACGGCGTTGGCGCTCGACCCCGGTTACTACATGGCGCTCGTCGAATTTCCGGACGGCCGACGGTTCGAGACCGCCTTCCAAGTTCGAGATGGGGATCTGACGACCGAGGTGGAACTCGAGGAACTACCAACGCGAACCGTTCGTTCGAAACGTGGTGGGCGTCCTAATCAAGGACAGTTGGATTTCGACGCCGAATTTTCCGAAATTGGAGCCGACGTTTCGCCCGACGATCCGCTTCCGGAGCCGACGGGCGGCGACTTCTCCATTGCTCTGGTTACGATCGACAGTTCAGGTTCCGTCACCGAAACTCAACCTCTGGCCCAAACGCTTCCCGGTACCATCAAGATCGAGCAAGGTTCAGCTTCTCGCTTCGTCAGGATAACGCGTGGCCGCGAACCGCGTAACCTGTATATCGCGATCCCTACCAGCGCGGAGGAGGGCGCCGAGATCATCTTTTCGTCGCTGGCTCCGCTTGCGTACGAGGTAAAACTCGAAGACGACCGCGCAGACTTTTTGCTGGATTGCATCGAAAATGGTCGGGTCGAACAGCTTTCGGACGTTGTTGCAGATTGTTGGCCCAAGCTGGAGGCCCTGGCGGACATTGGCAGCGAAAATCTGGAAGAGTTTTCGAGCTTGGTTTCGAAACACTGGACCAAGATAGATGGCGTGATCGGACGTGCGCTTAGCAGTGACCTCGGAAGTTGGCTCCTTGGTTGGCTTCCAGCGATTGAAAAGCCCCTCGGTTGGGCGGGTCGGACCGGGGAGTGGCTCAAGCTGTCTGCTGAATATCAGCCTCAGATCGCAGCGCTCCTGAAAGCACGCCGTATCAAACCCGTCATGGCAACAGTTGCTGGCTATGCACTTTTGCTCGTTGGCCCACCCACGGGCGACGACGAGAAGATCCAAGGAGATACAGTCGACCTGTTGGCTAAATTGCTCTTTGGGACCTCCCCCTGGCTTGCGGATCAATTATGTATCAGGGGAGAGCTTCTGGCACGACAAGCAGAACACGAGAAGGCGCTCTCCGTCTTCCTGGAAGTTTCGCGATTGGGGTCGCCCATGTTCAGCATGGGACTGAGATACACGCTTGATCGGCTTAAAAGCTATCGGAATTCGGCGTTGGCCGGAAAACTTGATCCAGAGTGCCTGGGTCAAATTGAGGCAGCATTGGATCGTTTGCAACGGATTGCAGCCTGGACTGACTTCAGCCGACCACTGGTGACATTCGAACCTCTCGTCGGGACAGATCTGGCAGCAGAGTCCGCGCGCGATCAGCGTCCAATAGGGGCGTATTAGGATGAGGTAATCGATTTTAACCGCGGCATAGTTGAGGGCAATCGAATGGATGATGAGGATCTAATGACAACCGGAGACGATGCCCTGCGTGGCATTCCTGCGGATGAGATCGATGGGGATCGCGAGACGTTACCCGAGCCCGCCCTGAATGACGCCGGAGGTACGACTAGCGCGCAACCTGTGCGATACAAAGTGGTTCCAGAAGGTGAGCCGCAGGAACCGGGCACCAGGTACTCGGTGATTGACCTCGACACCGGGGTGACGTCTTACGCAGGGAAGGTGCTGAAGTACGGCTCGCGCCGAGGTTTGTCGAGAGCAAGTGACCTACTCCTGTACGACCGTCATGAAGCCGAAAATCAGATCGGTGCATGGGCACATTTCATGTGGCCGAGCGTCACTGCGGAAAGCAATGGTCGGTACATCTCGATAAATGCTTGGGACCGCGCTCACTTCACATGGGGGTTCTATCAGCTTGCGGCTCATACACCTAACGACAACCTCATTTTGCTGATGCGGGAACTGGCAGCGCTTCCATCGGCCAAACGTTTTTTTCCAGACCTGACGCTTGTGGACGGCGTACTCTCCCGAACAACGGACGTTGGCACCGTTTCATTGGAAACCGAATACCAAGTGACTGTTGGAAACGGCACGGAAATGCAACTGCTTGACTTCATGAGTTACCTTAACCCGACTTCGCAACGACTTGAAGAGCGCGAAGTTTTCACTGCCGCTAAGTTCGCCGCGTGGGCGAATGAAGATAGCGCGATGCGCGATGCGACCGTGCGGGTTTCAGTCAGGATCATGAAGAGAAAAATAAAAGCGAGAGCCGGAACGTTTGGCCTCGTTGGCAAGCGGCCCGAGCTGGCAATCTGGATTTCTGACATGTTTCATCAAGGGCGTGGATCGACCAGCCAGGCCAAGGCCGCGCTTGCGCTGCCAGAATTTGCCGATCAACTCGAAGCTCTGTCGCGCATAGATACCACGGGCCAGCATGTTGAGCGTCTACGTACCGTCAAGCGGGGTATAAAAACGCTACTGGATGAAGGACGTTTCGAAAATATGCGTTTTGGAGAGGGCGAGCTTTCTCTGGCTTCGCTTGGATCGTGATTGCATGCCCCAGACCCGTCTTTCTCTATAAGCTCTGAGACTTTTACCGGAGGGAACGAGCATGAACGAAAATGACGAAGAGAATGAAGTCGCGCCGGAGGGCCGGGCAGACGAGGCCGAGAGCGCAGCTTATGACGAAGGGCTTAAGGCGCTACGTGATGGCACGGCTGATCCAACCGAGATGGACACCCAGTTGGAAGCGGAATTCAGAGCCAAGGTTGAGTCCTGGAACTTGAGCCATTTCCAGTTCCGCGAGTTTCTCTTCTTGGGCGGTTCACACAATGCGCCTGGCAGCGCTTGCAGGGGGTTGAACTCGCCGCCGCAAAGGCAGGTTTGGGATAACTTTGAGAAGACGGCCAAAGTTCTCGACGAACTCAGACAGCGGCTGAACTCCCCCCTCCGCCTGAGCAGCATTTATCGTAATGATGCCTATAATGGGTGTCTCTCAGGGGCCGTGTCCGAAAGCCAGCATAAGCAGATGCGGGCGGCCGATTTTGTCGCTGGCAGTGGAACCCCGACACAGTGGCGAAGCGTTCTACTAGAGATGCGGAACGAGGGGTTTTTTAAAGGCGGCATTGGCATCTACAATACGTTCGTCCACGTTGACACGCGGGGCGTCAATCGGGATTGGGATTTTCGGTCGTAACAACGGCGATGCAACGTGGTTGGACATCGCGCGCTACACGCCGGTGTCGTGCAGCGCGCGCTACCTGTCATCGTTGCGACGCTCTTGAATTTTAGAGGCATGGGACAATCGGCCCTCGCGAGACAAGTGGACGTTCGCGGACGCCGACTGAGTGTTGGAGACGCAGACCGGTTCAATGTAACGGACGGGGAGAGCGAAGCCGCGCGCGTTTCCCGCCGCCTACACCCCGCGCCGGGACATTATCTGCGCTATTCAACGGAACGAAGTGTACTGATACTTTGCCGACGCCTTCTACTAATGAGCAACGTCGCTCGGCCGAGTCCTTGGGAGGCTACAATGGGGGTGGGAAGTATACAAAAGACGGGGTCCGACAAATCTGCTGGTGAGCAATTTCGGACAGCAAGACTAATCGTTGGCCTATTTCTTATTATAATCTCGCGTGTTATATCGTTTTGGAACCCTGTCTCCGCTGGGTACTTCTTCCTATCTGGCGGGTTTTGCTGTCTAACCCTTGCCATTGACTGGACCAGATTGAGATCTTTTACAGTATCGCCGACGACGATCCAGGCTGAGCTTTTTGAGCAAATGGAACAGAAGGTTGAGAGCGCCGAAGCGATTTTGAAAGAAATCCGAGATGTCGAAGAACGCATCTCGTTAATCATCACAGAACAGATGCTCAATCGCGGGGGGCATCGATATGTTGGAGGGTTCGGTGAGGAAGCGGAGTTCGCGATATACCGAGTGTTGCAGAACAGCAAATCAGTAAGACAGAAGCGTTCTATGGATACGAACTTGGAAGAGTTGCACCGCGACCTGGGCTTTCAGCTCTGTAACGCTATCTTCGGGACGAAATGGCATGAGGAAACAGCGGCAGCACGGTCGTGGTTATGTTCGAGCGGCTTTCAGCTTCTGCCTGATGAACCAAAGCTGAAGGAACTTGCCATGGCCGATGGGGTGGACCTCAGCAAGGTCAGTGATGTCTTCGACGCGTACATTAAATTCCGCGATGAGAACATCATTCCTTCAGGCGACGTTGTGAAACGCCTTTACGGGTACAAGAACGTGACGGAGCAGAGTGATCAGTGACAAGCACCGCAGGAGCGGGCTCGCAATGCATCTTGTGCCCCACACATCAGAACGAAACCTGAGATAGGCGGAGAGGGACCGGGCGATGTCTACTCGGTTCTTCCGCGGCCGTGTCATACGCAAAAGCATTGCGGCACCGCTGCCGTCCCAGTAGATCAGCTTCAAACGATCAGCCTCGCGCGACCGGAACACGAAGACTGATCCAGTGAACGGGACCGTACGCATCCGATTAGGACCGCGGAATTGTCGGATTTGGCGTTGGTAAACGTCGCTTTGATCAATTCTTGCAAATCGACGCATATGCCGTCGTGAGATATGTTCTAAGGTTGATCGCGGCATCGCCGCGTATTGCTACATCGTATGATGTGACAGCCTTCATCCACGGCGAGCCTTCACTAAGATATTTCGCTCTCAGGCTCGCATCGTCCGCAAACCGTTCGGGACGCATTTCATCACAGTTCGCTGGTGCAGCATCTGACGAGAACAGAACGGACATTCCGACAAGCCTTTCTGCCTCACTACGCGCACCGGCCAATTGCGTATACGAATTGGAAACAAGCTTTTGTGCGTCGTCTTGTAAAAGGCCGATCGCCAATAGTGAGCGGTAGTCGGTGACCAACTGGTTCTCACTCAATCCGTTTGTGCTCCGTATCTGGAGACCTACAATGAGCGCCGCTATACCTCCTACACAGAAGCCAATGGTTCGCAGATGTAACTCAGTTGAGATCGAAGTGCTGCGTTCAATAGGTAGGGCGTCGTTCAGCGCTAGGTAAACAACCGCAGCAGCTACCAAAACACTGATTGTCGGTGCAACGACCGGAGACTGAGAGAGCGCGATTAATAGCGCCAAGAAACCACCTAAAGACGCTCCTGCGATCGCATTTACTACATATAAGCCTAAATTATTCATTAGGTATTTTCCCCGACTATAGTTCTATCTGTCCTCTAGTGCCAGTTATAACACAGAAAAGCTCTTGCGCATAAACTGCCGATTTGCTGCGGAGCAAACTCATATGCTACCGTAGAAGTAGCTTCATTCTTGAACGGATCCGGATCTGAAAAGACCCGGCAGTAGTGTGGGCGTCGAATATGGGCCTTCGAGACATTCAAACCGCAGTGGTTTTCTTGATCTACCTGTTCACGATGCCCCTTCCGGCATTCTCTCAGGCATTGCCGTTTGCCGTCGTCGCGCAAATACAGAAAAGCACAGTGCGAGTCATTGCCGTTAACTCGTCTACGAGTTCTTCTCTTCGCCGTGTTGCGAGTGGATTTACGTGGCAGCGTGCTTCGGACGTGATTACGTCATTCCACGTGGTGGCCGGAGCGGACAGCATATCAGTCGAATTTGGCGGTGCCAGTGGGGAGACCAGTAGCGAAAGTTCTGGGATCGTTGTTCGCGAGGCGCGCATTAAGTCCATTGATGTCGAAGGCGATCTGGTTTTGTTGGAAGTTGTCAATCCGCCGGATTGGGCTGCTTGGTTCGACAGAACCGTCGCGCCTTCACCTGGAGAGCCGATATGGCTGGCTGGTTTTCCGGAAGCAACGAGCGGGCTACGGTCCGTTCGGCTTTGGCTCAGTGACATCGCTCCAAAGACATTGAAACCGGGGTTGAATCAAGGTGCTCGCGATGACCTTGAGAGACTAGGGTTTCCTTCCGTAAACCTCCCCGTACTTCACGTTCAGGGTCCGCTACTGCATGGCGACTCGGGATCTCCCATCTTTGACGTCAATGGAGCGCTTGCAGCAGTTGGTAATGGTGGATTGAGGGACGGTGCGGCTCAGTTGGGGTGGGGCATACCAGCGGAACGCGTTCTATCGCTAAGAGATAGGAGCGAAGCCTTCTCAATAAACAAGGACGCGCTGTCGACTATCTCAACACATTTTTTCTCTTCAGCTGACAAGTTCAGTCAACCGACGAGACGCCTATCAGCCCCAACCGGCTCAACTCTTAGATCGCTGGTTCCTCCTGCCGATGCGATTCCTCTCGCCCTTTCATCTGACGGCTCAATGGGCGTAGTATCGTATAGTGGAAGGCCCTTCGTGTTGAATGTAACGGCCAACGAAGTTGTAATTTATCCGCAGTTTTATCCCGGGTTAGGCGACACTGCTGCCTATTCGGCCGATGGAAGATACCTCGCTGGCGGGACAAGTGACGGAAAAGTCGTGATTTGGGACGCCGTTTCGGGGCGTATAAAGCGGACGCTGACCACTGAACTTCAAGATGGAATAACTTCTATCGCGTTCTCGCATGACTGCGAGTATATCGCCGCCGGGACTGAAGGTGGGGTAGTCTATCTCTGGAACATTGTCCGAGGCCAAATGGTGGGACGCCTGCCACACGAGTTCATTCGTAATAACGTGCTTACACTGGCTTTTTCTCCGAATGACCAAACTTTGGCCGCAGGCTACTGGGCAGGCGCAATAAGGGCGTGGTCAACAAATGGCTTGGAGTTAGTCGTGGACCTTCCCGAGTTGGGCTCCGTAGCCGGACTAAACTTCTCCCCCGATGGTGGGCTGCTAGCAGCTGCCTTCTCTGCGGACCCAAATAAGCTCGTGATATGGAACACATCGAATTGGGAAATCCTGTTATCCGCTGAGATTAGCGGTTCCCCCGGGGCCATTGGTTTTTCTTCGGATGGCAAGAAGGTGGCAGTTGGCCCAGGTGGAGGGAATAATTCAAGTGTCAGCGTAATCGATGTTTCCAACGGCGGCGCGGAAACGGTAGCTACTAGTATCGATTTCCATGGCTCTAACTTTATAAAGTTCGCTTCGTCTGAGGAACTTACTTGGGCGACCCAGACCGACGGTTTTGTCCTGTGGAACCTGCAGTCAGGGACAAAAGTCGGAGGCAGCAAGCCAACGGGTTACGCTGTCGATTGGGGAGCGTTCAAGGAGGATGGGTCGACTGCTGCCTGGATTGATAAGGCTGCTGGAAGAATTACCATTTTTGATCTTGATAAGGGCCGCATTGAATCGGTGTTAGGTGGGGTCGAAGAGTATGACGGTCTTGGGGACATTTCACCCAATGGACTTTGGCTGGCAGTTACAAAGATAAGTGGAGATATACAGATTGTCCACGCGAAAAGCGGTAACTTGGAATTTGTCATTCCGTCCGACGGACTGGTGGCAGACACCAGGTTTTCACGAGATTCTCGATCGATAGCCGTTGGCACCGGAGCCCACAACATAGATATCTGGAACGTACCAGAAGGAACGCTAAAGCGGCGAATTCAAGGAGGCAGCGACTTGCCCCTTGCTTGGGAGGTGGCCTTTTCTCCGGACAGACAAACCCTCGCCGCTTCGGTGGAGCGGAGCCATCATGATGGGGTCGACAGAGCAATCGTGAGAACTTGGGTGATGGATACGGGCGACCAAGTGACTGAACTCCCTCTGCAGGCGTGGAACGCTGGCCGGTTGACTTATTCCAAGGATGGCAACCTTCTTGCCACCGCGGAACCCGATGAAAAGCGAATAAAGATTTGGAATCTCCGGGAGTTAGGCAGCTTTGTCACAATTATTACTCGTTTCCGAGCGCAAGAATTCGCATTTTCTCCGATTGGCGATGCCATTGCTGTGGCTGACGGAAGCCTTCTTGAGCTTTGGGACCCACTTCGAGGAACATTCAAGGCACGTTATTCTCCAAATATAGGAGAGATTCAGAAAGTAGCGTATTCGGCAGATGGGAGAAGTATCAGGGTCTTCGGAGCATTTGGTCTCACGATTATCGATGCTAACACTGGAAATGGGTTCATTCATATGCGTGTCACGTCTCCTGAAGGTTGGATTGCCCTGAACGATAAAGGCGAGTTACTAGGTAGTCGTGAGGCTTTAAGCGAAGTGCAGCTTATTGATGCGGCGGACAAAATAATAGATATCGATGAAAGCTACATTAGCAGGCATTTAAACAACGTTGATCCGAGTCTTTTTTTTAATTTTCGTTAACCTTCCCTCTGGCTACAGGACCGATAGACAAGTTGGTCCCAGTTGCGCGTTGAGAACGACTTACACTTTTAGGATTTCACCCCGTTGACATAGTCCTCCGCAATTGCAAACTCAGTAATTGGGGCGATGGAATGAAGGAACTGCGTGATTCTAAACGCAGTTGGGGCAATATTTTAAATGTCGGTACTGTTACGCACGATTTCGGCTTTCCCGACAGGCCGAACTACCAATGAACTTTTTGCGTTGCTTGAGGTCGATTTCGATCCTCGCAAGCGTACGGAACTGTATGCAGAGCTCTCTGACCTCAGCGCGTCAGGCAGGATCAGCAAGGGACGTGATGGACGGTGGCGTCCAATGGCGAGGATCGCGAAAGACGCGGCCGTATCGACCGCGAATCGTCGCCCGGATGCCGTTTTGGCAGACGACAAGTTGCTTCGCCCAGTTCACGCAACGTTCCGCAGTAGCTCATCTAACGTTAACGATGTCGAACTTGCTGACGCCGCCGTTACATTCGACCCGAATGCTCTACTCCGATATTATCGCTCTGCCCTACGGACCGATCCCCGGGGTGCCATCTCGCAAGTCGAAGATCGGCACGGAGTGCAGTGGCAACTCTTTACAGGCCTGGGGCCATTGGCACCGGAAGAAGGTCAAATCCTCACAATTTCGCTCGCGCTTGATGACTTGCCCGACGAATTCCGGAAAGCGCTAGTTAAACGGGAAGCCAATGAACAGACTTTGGCTGTGGGTTGGCCCATCGCCATTGGCAAGAAGCAAGGGACGCAGGTGGTCTGGCCTGTGGGTTTGATCAGTGCCGAATGGACCAAAAACTCCACCCATCTGGAAGTCCTGATCGACACTGACGACATCGTGGTAAATCCTGATTGGATCAAGGGGGCTGCTCGCAGCGCCAATTGGCACGAAGCGGGCTTGCGGGAGGTATTCACCCAAGTCGAAGGATTAGGTTTTCGTCGCGACGATTTCTTGTCGAGACTGAAGGAAGCGGTTGCCGGAACTCTTCGGGGAGTTGTCTCCGGTCAGCAGATGAGAAGAGAGTTAGATCCATCAGCGGCGGGCATTCACGACATCGCGGCGCTTTTCCTCCCAACCGACAGCACCTTCACCGCCGGAGCCGTACGAGATCTCGACCACATCGCAATGTGGTCCCACGAAAAGCTTGCCTCGACGGCACTTGCATCAATTCTTGGATTGAAGGCGCAAACTCCCTTGCGTGCCACTCCCGCTATCAACGTCGCCGATCTGAACAAGGAACAGATTGACGCTGTGCGGCATTCCCTCGTCGCGCCGCTGACCGTGGTGACGGGTCCACCCGGAACTGGCAAAAGTCAGGCCATAGTATCGATCGCCGCATCTGTGTTGGCGGATGGTGGCAGCGTTCTTGTCGCTTCCAAGAATCACCAAGCGTTGGATGCCGTCGAAAGCCGTCTTGGTGGCCTTGCGCCCAATTGCCCGTTCTTGATTAGAACGCTGGATCCCACCAGAGAAATCGATCAGTCATTTCACCAAGTACTCGGGCTGCTCATCACCGAGCCCTCCAAATCAGGTGGCGAGCCCGATCTAATCGCGCGATCAAAGCTCTCAACCCTCGCACAGAGCCGCGTGCGAGTACTTGATCAGATTGACGAGCAGTCACGCCTTTACAGCTCGATCGCGGAGTTACTGGAAAGAATAGAGGCCCGAAAGGAGGAAGGCAGTGCAGCCGAGCTGCCGGTCGAAGTTGGACGGCCAGCTAGCCTCTGGCAACGCCTCGTCACCGCATTGCTCCGCGTAGTTGGATTGAGACAAAAGCAGCTGGTATCGCGTGATGTGACATTGGATGAGAAGACAGCGCTATCCGCGTTGAACGTCCGACTGGAACACCTTCGGGCGGAGCTCTCGAAAGCTGATGTTAAGGGAGATCCAGTTGTCCTCACCCAGGAGATAGCAGCACTCGCGCGAAACTTCCTTCCAAAAGTCCTCGCCGCCAAGGTCACTCTCTCCGACCTTGATCGCCGTCGTCTTGGAGAAGAGCTAGCGAATCTCGAACTCGCGCAAAGCTCAGGGCCGCTGCCACCTGAGCTTGCCGCGGACGTGGTCGCCCACCGTCCGCTATGGCTTGTCTCAGTCCTTGGTACGGCGCGACGTGTGCCGCTTAGCGACGGTTTGTTTGATCTAGCTATATTCGACGAGGCCAGTCAGTGCGATATCGCTTCTGCCCTTCCAATATTTGCCCGTGCCAAACGCGCCGTAGTCGTGGGCGATAACCGCCAGCTTTCTTACCACCGTTGGCCAGGTGCTGACGCCGGGCACCGAACTGATGCGGATCGTTCCAAGCGACCAGAAGCTGGAGATTGAAGCCTATTTGCCCAACCGCGACATCGGCTTTGTCGAGGCGAGCGATGAGGCCGTCATCAAGGTGGAGGCGTTCCCGTTCACGAGATACGGCATCCTGCACGGCAAGGTGATCCGTGTCGCCACCGACGCCATCCCCGAACCGGACGCTCGACAGCTCGAGGAAATGTCATCCGGCAACCTGCAATCGACTGTTCCGGTCAGCAATGCCCAGCGGGTCCAGAACCTGGTCTATCCCGTGATCGTCGATCCAATCGAAACCGACATTCTGGTCGACGGCAAAGCCGTTCCGCTGGCGCCGGGCATGACCGTCACTATCGAGATCAAGACCGGACAACGTCGCATCCTGGAGTATTTGTTCTCGCCGCTGGCTGAGGTCGCTTCAGGGGCGATGAAGGAAAGATAGCGTGGGTGCCGCCAGCCGGTGAGGCGAAGCTCCTGGGAACCCGAGTTCTGCCGACTACGATCCGTCGCTGGGACCAGCTTAGTCTATCGCTTTTTTAAGATTGCCATCCAACGAATGGAACTACCGATGTCCAAGGCTACTAGCCTATCGCCTTTCTATCGCCACTATGCTCTCGTCGCGCTCGCCGCCTCTCTTGCGTTCGCAATTGGTGCAGCAGTCTATCAGCGCTATTTCGGATCGCTTCCAAACAGCATAGGAACGGGCGCCTGCATTGGACTATTGTTCGCCGTCGGCGGGGTCTCGGCGGAAAGGTTCATACGAGTTAGCGGGCGCGCTCCCAACCTGGCCGAAAAGAGGAGGCTTGCGACCGTTGGCTCGTTCCTATCCATCCTCATGAGCCTCGTCAGCGGCTTGATTATGGTAGCTTTCCACTACGTTATGGCGTTCCTCATCGCTCATCCAGTTTACCAGCTTTCATACTATGTCATGCGTCAGCAACTCGTGGCGATGTGGATGGATCTTGGTACTGGCTTGTTGCTGCTAATTTTTGGCGGAGCAGCACTGTTTTCTTGGCTGCTTGGATACGGGATATTGAGGTGGACCTATGGGCGGTCTGCCCGGAAGTTCGCATTGAAGAAGTGAGGCCGGCGTTTGAATACTGGATGGCTCCGCGACACATGAACATGTTGCGGCGCAGAATTCCCCAAGCCGATCGTCCGGGGCCGCGCAAGGCGCTCGATCGCGCGCCTCGTCAGCTTCTTCAAGGGCTTCCCTCCGTTGAAGTCGACACATTCGCCGAGGGCCGCCTGAAGGTAACCCTGCCAGTATTCCATCCTGGCTTTCTGTTCGCTTAGCGACACGATGAACTTCCGCCAGGCCCGTGCGCTAGTTGTGGACAGCTTGAGTTGCGTGCATTTGCTGCGTGCTCGCAATCCGCGCCGCATATAGTGAGATGGGATCGATATTGTGAGTCCCGTCCATGAAACCCGCGCTCTACCTTGCATTGCTAAGCGCCGTCGCGCTTTCTTCCTGCACATCCGACGATGCAGTCACAGACGTGCTGTCGGTGAAGATGAGCCAACTGGACTCCCACGGCAAGCCACTGCCGACTTCCCACGGCGGAACCACGAGAATAGGAAGAGACGGCAGCGGCCAGGCCTTCACAGGAGCAGTCTCGCCGGGGACAGGAAGTTTCGTCGGTTACGACGCCCCCATATCTGTCGGTGAAATGGCCAACGGCGGGGAGGGCTACTCGCTAAACCTCGTGGACGCACCAATCGCAGCAGCCGCAAAAAGCGTCCTTGGGGACACACTCTCAGTCAGCTATGTCGTGGACCCGCGAGTGACGGGCACCGTTACACTGCAAACCTCCTCACCGGTGTCCCGTGAGGCATTGATTGATATCTTCGAGTCGGCATTGTCTGTGAACGCTGCGGTCATCGTTAAGCGCGGCGGCAATTATCAGATTGTGCCGTCCTCCGAAGCGTTTTCCTCGACACCCAGCGTAAGTGTCCCCTCCATGTCGCCCAAGGGGCCAGGTGTGAAGGTTCAGGTCGTTGAGCTGAAGTACATTTCGGCTCAGGAGATGAAGGGTATCCTGGAGCCGATTAGCCGCCAAGGCTCGATCCTGCGGGTGGACGACACCCGCAATCTGATCATGCTTGCAGGCACGAGCAATGACCTGGCCTCGCTACGGGATGCCATCAATGTGTTCGATGTCGACTGGATGAAAGGCATGTCCGTCGCGCTTCATCCGCTGAATGCATCTCAGCCGGCGGCCGTGGCCAAGGAACTAGATTCTATCTTTGCCAACGACAACGGCGCAGGCAACAAGATCATCAAGTTCCTCCCTAATGAACGGCTGAAGTCCATCCTGGTCATTACGTCGCGCCCTGCGTATCTGTCGCGTGCGGCTACGTGGATTGCCAAGCTCGACAAGCTGGCAAGCACCAACGAAGAACAGCTATTCGTCTACAACATCCAGAACCGACCCGCCAAGGAACTCGCGCAGGTTCTTCAGGCTGTGGTCAGCAGCCAGAGCCGTGGTGGCGAATTGGATGCAGGCGCGAACACGGTCGCACCAGACATGCAGGTCGCAACAGTCGGCAACGTCGCAAGCTCATTTTCCCCGGACGGACAGTCCGCGACGGGGGGGCAGCCGCTCGAATCTGAAGGGTGGTCGGGCGAGCCTATGGCCGCCGCTGCCAAGTCGACAAAGACATCCATCGTCGCGGATACGGAGAACAACTCTCTCCTGATCTCCACAACGGCACGAGAGTACGACCACATTCAGATGCTGCTCCGCCAATTGGATGTTGTGCCCACACAGGTGCTTCTGGAAGCCGTCATTGCAGAGGTGACGCTTACGGATGAACTGAAATTCGGTTTGCGCTGGTTCTTCGAAACGGGAAACTTTGGCATTGGTCTTTCCGATTTGGCGTCCGGCGCCGTTGGGGCCAGTTTCCCAGGCTTCTCCTGGAGCTACGCCACCAACGATATCCGGGTGACGCTCAACGCTCTCTCGAGCGTCACGGACGTAAACGTGGTTTCCGCACCGACCCTGATGGCTCTCAATAACCAGAAGGCGACACTTCAGGTTGGCGATCAGGTCCCGATCGTCACCCAGCAGGCAACGAGCACCGATGGAAATTCGCCGATCGTCAATTCGATCGAGCTAAAGGACACGGGCGTCATACTTTCCGTAACACCTCGAGTGAACAGTTCTGGCCGCATCATGTTGGATATCCAGCAGGAGGTCAGCGATGTGGTGAAGACGACTTCTTCCGGAATTGACTCCCCGACAATTCAGCAGCGCAAGATTTCCACGCGCGTCATCGTGAGTGACAGCGAGACCATTGCTCTTGGCGGTCTCATCCAGCAGAAAAACAGCATTGGCCGCAGTCAGGTCCCGGTTCTCGGCGACATTCCCCTCATCGGAAACGCGTTCAAGAACAAGACCGACCTCATCAAGAAGACCGAGCTCATCATTTTCATCAAGCCGAGGGTCGTTCGCGACGTGCAGCAGGCAAGGGATGTCACCGAGGAGTTCAGGCAGCAGTTGGATTTTGGTTCGGCCATCCCGAAACGCCGCGGCGGCACGAAACTTCAGCAGGATCTCAAACGCCTTGCCTACTGACCTTATTCCATTTGGATATTCTCTGGTGCTTGCCGCATGCACGGTCGTAATCTTCGTGACCGACTTCAGAGCGATGGTCATACCGGATTGGACGAACATTGTTCTGCTGCTGGCCGGTATCCTGGGTGCCGCGCATGGCGGGCGAGAGGCGATCGTGTCAGCAGTGGCCTTTGGTTGCGTCATCTTCGCACTCTTTTGGATCGTGCGCCGTTTCCACTACGCCCTGACGGGCCGAGTGGGACTGGGAATGGGCGATGTCAAATTTGCGGGCGTTGCTGCCGTCTGGCTGAGCCCGTTGGACTTCCCTCTTTTCCTGCTGCTCGCATCGCTCTCGGCACTCGTCTATTTCTTCGTCGCATATCGCAACCACTCGGAGCCGACCACCGTGCGCGTGCCATTTGGGCCGTTCTTGGCAGCATCGCTGCTGGGGGTATGGCACTTCGAACAGTTTGGCCTTCAGCTAATGGATTTAAAGCTATGAACTCACGAAAGTCGAAAGAACGCGTCGAGAATGGCGAACAGGGCTTTACGCTTGTTGAGCTGCTGGTTGTTTTGGCAATCATAGGCCTGATTGCCGCGATCGCTACTCCCCAGGTGCTGCGTTATCTCGGCGCGGCCAAGGTAGACACGACCAGAACGCAGATCCGGAATATTCAAAGCGCCCTCGAACTCTACTATATCGATAATGGACGTTATCCAACCACAGAGGGCGGCCTTGCAGCGTTGGAAATCAGACCCGACAATGAAGGGAACTGGAACGGCCCTTACCTCAAAAAAGGTGCGTCGCTTCAGGACGCGTGGGGGAAAGCCTACAAATATGAAAGTCCGGCTGCCGAGAAGCAATTCGAGGTCATTTCATTCGGCCGGGACGGCAAGGAGGGGGGCGACGGTCAGGATGCAGATTTGCGCAGTGAGTGAACGGCGTTGCGCAGGAAAATTGTCCTGCGGATGCCGATTGATGGTCTACCATCCTGCTTGCGTATCGTAACTCTGACGGCGGCGGGGATTCTGTCTGCGTCTGACCACATGTCCTTCCAAACGGGACCATCGCTGGACACGTTTGCCAGGAATTCAAAGCGAAGATTGTAAATACCCTCAACAATCAGTTCCTGGGTGATCTCACCTTTTTCGGTCCGGCGAGAGGCTGTCTCGAGCATCAGCTTTCCGCCGTCTGCTGGCTCGAAAGAAATGACGATCTCACGGAATCCAACTTCATCGCTGCCCACACGCAGATTGCCTACGAATCTGAGACGATGTGAGCTTCCTTCGAACGCCACGCGTCGGTCCGCACTGTGGATTTCAGCAACAGGTAGGGCGCCTTCAATGGTGCCCTCGAGGAAATCGGCGATCACTCCGAGCTCTACGCTTTCGCCTGCGTTCTTGCCTGCGCGGTAAAGCGGATAGATCTGCTGAAAGGCACCTAGCAGCACGATGGACAGGAGACTGAGAATACTCAGTCCGACCAAGGTTTCAACGAGTGAAAAGCCCGCCACTGCGTCATCTTCGGTAATCTTGCGGCGCAATGGTGACCTACCTGTCGAATGCCGGAGGAGGCAGAAGAAAGTCATAGCGCGCTCCACGTGGACTGGTGAGCGTCAGCGCGGATACTCCTGCAGCCAAAGCAGAATCATCCGTCGACCGGCGGAAGGCAACGTGCCAAACACCGCCCTTGTCGTCACTTATCCGGGATAAGGTGTCATCGGGGGCACTGGCCCGCAACCTGGCGATCATTTCGATGGTCTGCTCCTTCTCATCGGCAGCAGCCAAACTTCGCGAAGCAAGTGTGATCGTCTGTGCTGCGACGACCAGTGCACTCGATAGAATGACAAAGGCGACAATCACCTCAAGCAGGCTGAAGCCAGAATTGGTCGTTTCAGGTTCAACGGACATCGTTTATCGACTTTACCGCGCCCGTCAGCCAATGCACGCGAAGACTGGCCTTCCGGCCTGTCGTTTCGCCGAGTGTTATCTCCCCGCCGGTTGCGCCGCCATTGGGGAAGAAAACGATACGCCCAATGTCAGCGGTGGTCTGAGCGTCTCGGCCGACGACAGCTGCCATCGTGATATGATCCGGGAGCGACAAATTCTCCCCACCAGGGTCCAGGCGAAGATGATTCTGCGTGATGTCGATTATGACTTCGGTCGGCATACCAGAACTCATCGCGCGGAGTCTGGCAGTCTGTGCCAAGTGGGCTACTTGTGTGACCAGGCGGTCTGGCGTTTGCGTTTTGCGCGATGAGACGCTGGGAAGCGCGATGGCGGCGGCAAGCCCGATGATGGCGAGCGCCACCAGCATCTCTACCAGGCTGAAACCGTCGGTCGTTTCTGCGTCCTGCTGCCTCATGGGGTCCCAAGTTCGTTGACGCTAAGCAGTGCCGACATGACCGATATAACGAGGCCGCCCACCAGAAGGCCAAGAACGATCGTCACGACCGGTGTCATGAGCGCCATCGTCGCGTCCGCGCGTCGCTGAACCTCGTTGCGGAGCAATGCAGATGAATTGGAAAGCACTATCGATAGCTTGTTGACCTGGTCACCGGCGCGAACGAGCGAGACGACTTGAGCTGGGAAAATATTGCTCTCCTGCAATGCATCACTCAAGGGCCGGCCCGATACCACTTTTTCTCTAACGGCTATCATCGGCGGCTTGAGCGATTGGACAGAGCAGCAATCGCTCGAGAGGGCAAGCGCATCGGGAAGGGAAACAGAGTTCTCCAGAAGGAGCGCCAGGCTCTGGAGGTAGCGGGCAAGAGTCGACTTGATCACCATCGGCCCTATGAGCGGCGCTGATTGCAGCATGCGTGTGAACATATTGCTGATTACCTGTGCCTTGAACATCAAGACGAGGGCGAAAGCGAGGAGCCCAGAACTCGCCGCAATCGAAAACCATGGACTGATCAGAAGCTCACGCAACCCAGACAAGATCTCGACCATGAGTGGCGACGGCTTGCCTGAGCCTTCGAATACCGGAACAAGCGCCGGCACCAGCACAAACGTCACCACGAGTAGCGCTCCCAGCATCATGAGAAGCAGGAATGCAGGATAGACCGCTGCGTCGATCAGCTTCTTGCGCTGCTCCTGCCTTCGGGACAAGTCATCGGCGATCACTGCCAACACCGAAGAAAGCTTGCCCGATCGTTCTCCCACCGATACGAGCGCACGCAGATCGTCGGGAAGGTCCTCAATCAGTTGAACGGCAGACGACGGTGGTTCGCCTGCCGCCAGCCTCGCGGCCATGGCTTCGATGATGTCCTGGGATTCCTTCCTGACTGCGGCGGATTTCATGACGTGAAGCGCCTGGTCGAGTGTCAGGCTTGATCCGGTCAGGACCGCGAGTTCGCGGAAGAAAGCCGTTGTATCGAAAGGCCGTTTGAGATTGAGCGAAAATCGACGGGGCCGACCGGCGTCTTCTAAGGCGAGCTTCTGCACCGTCAAGCCGTTGCCTTTAAGCGTCCGTCGAGCCTCCACCTCGTCGCTGGCATCGATCGTGCCTGTGACCTTCGCACCATCTCTTTTAAACGCATCATAGCTGAACCTGCGCATCACAAGCGCTCCGGTTCTATCACTCGGATCACTTCGTTCATGGAGGTTTGACCGCTCCTAACCAACGCTTCGGCATACTCGCGCAGCGGCACCATCCCCTCTCGCCGTGCGATTTCCAGGAAGTCGCTTTCGGCGAGGCCACTCAGTATTGCGCCCTTAATGGCGTTTGATACATGCAAGATTTCATAGGCTGCGCGGCGACCCACATATCCGGTGCCTCCGCAGGCGGCACAGCCCAGGTCGCTCTCGCAACTGCCACAACTTTGACGCACCAGCCGTTGGCCGATCACACACCGTGTCGTTGCCTCCAGCAGGAATGGCTCCACTCCCATGTCGCGAAGTCTGCTGAATGCGCCGATGGCACTGTTGGTGTGCAGTGTGCTCAGGACCAGGTGACCGGTGAGTGCGGCCTGGACTGCAATCTCGGCTGTCTCCCTGTCACGGATTTCGCCCACAAGGATGACATCGGGGTCCTGCCGCAGCACAGAGCGCAAAGCTGTGGCGAATGACAATCCGATGGACGGGTCGATCTGCAACTGCGTGATACCGGCGAAACGGTACTCCACCGGATCCTCAACAGTGAAGATTTTGACTTCGGGGCGGTTCAACGCATTCAAGATGGCATAAAGCGTTGTCGTTTTCCCGGAACCGGTCGGTCCGCTGACGAGGATCAGGCCGTTGGGGCGCGCAATCGCTTGCTGGAGCCCCGCAATCGCATCCTCGGAATACCCCAATGCAGCCAGGTCGAGGGAAACCGATTGGCGATCCAGGACGCGCAGCACTGCAGTCTCTCCGTGCACAGTCGGCATGACAGAGAGCCGTAGATCCACCTCCTGTCCGCGAACAGCCACGCGAAGTTTACCGTCCTGCGGCAGGCGTCGCTCGGCAATGTTGAGGCGCGCAAGGATTTTCAGGCGGCTTATCGTGCCCGGATGCAGAGCGATTGGCGCATTTTCCGTCGCCATTAGCAATCCGTCGCGACGCAATCGCACCCGCATGACTTCAGATTGCGGTTCGATGTGAATATCCGTTGCCCGCTCGTCGACGGCCTGCTGAATAATCCGAGAGACAAACTTGACGATGGGAGCGTCTCGCGCAATGTCGACCAGACGCTCCAGATCCGTCTCGTTGGCTTGATCCAAGGAAAGTGCGTCGACCGTCTCTTCGCTGACCGCCTTTGAGTAGGCTTCAATCTGTTCGTCAATCCAGCTGCGCTGCGCCAGTGCGAGATCGACATCGCGGTCGAAGAAATACCCGACGGTCTCGATGGCCGTTTTGTCGAATGGATCGGCGGCGATCAACAATAGCCGATCGCCGGTCATGCTTTGGGGAATGACGGCATTCTCGCGGGCATAACCAAGGCCGAGTGTCTCAAGCAGCGAACTACCCTCAAGGCTCAACGGCCCGGACCAGGCGTCTATTGCGAGAAATTGTGAAAGCTCCCTGGCGATTGCCGCCTCCTGAAGGAGGCCGAGTTCCCGGATGATGATATCGACGGGCTGTCTCGAAACTCGGTGAACGCCGCGGACACGCTGCGCCGCTTCGGTCGTCAACTTGCCAATCGCCTCGAGGTGCGAGAGAAAATGATCCAAAGATGGCAGTTCGGTCATCGGTTCAAGCTCTGTTGCACGAACGTGGGAATTGCGCCGCCAATGATGCCGGTGCAGGGAACCGCATTTGTACTCGCGCCGGTTCCCTCCAGCTTCGATTGGAGGGACGCCAATCTGTTGAAGGTCTTGTTGCTGTTGTCGATCACGACCACAGCGTGATCCGACCCATTCGCGCCACCGGTTCCAAGGTTGGTCTCGATCGAAAGGACTTGGGACGAAAAAAATGTCCCCGACGACGGAGTTGTCTGACCGGCATCCAAGTGTTCCTCAAGTGAAGGGTCGAGAGATCGATCGAGTAGGTTTCCCGAGGGGTTGAACAAGGTAAAGACACGGGTCAGACGCTGCATCGGGACCTCCCGAAGCGACCCAAATTCATTGAGTTCGGTCAGATCTTCAAACGGCCCGTGTTTCATGCCGTTTGCGGGAACGATGTGGTCCGGAACAATGTCACCGGAAATCTGTACCGAGCGGAATGCCACCACTGCCCTTGCCGTCGCTTCCGCATTGGCTGGGCTGAGGCCAAGGCCAATGAAGCCTGCCGCTATCAATTCCGGTGTCGCTTTGTTGATGTCGATCAGGCTGGCCTGGTCGAGTACCTGCAAAGTCAGGGGAATATTTCCGATCTTGCATTGCAATGGCCAACGGCGGCTTGCCTCCAGCAGTTTTTGCTTGAGGCCCGGCTGAGCAACAAGTTCTCCAGCAAGCATCGCATTGATCGCCTGAGCGGCCAGATCGAACTTTAAAGTCTCGAAGCGATTATTGACCGTCAGCGCGCGTATTCTCGAAGCGGTCGCGAAAGGAGCCAGGAACAACGCAAACAGCGTCAGGAATGCCAGCACTGCAACGAGTGCAAATCCGGATTTCTCGTTCTCACTGTCGATCATTGGCACCACCCACATGGTCGTAGAGACCCAGTTCAAGGGTAGCGCTCGAATTGCTGACAGAAACGCCGTCCTTTCGGATCTCCTTCAATGTCCACCCATCGATCGACTGGCCAATTTCATACCAGTCGCCGGCAGATTGAGGGGACTGCGATATAAGGGCGGCTGGCCGGCGGCCTATCTGGCGGATCCCCTGCAGCGAGAACGAGGGCGCAGCCAGGTTCGCGGAAGGTGCGGCGGCGACTGGTTGCTCCTGCTCGACAACCGGTTCAGCCACCGGCGCTGGCTCAAACTCTTTTCGTGTGGGACTGAAAAGTGGACGAGCGAGTGCTTCGGCCAGATCAAGCTCGGTGGACAGCCCTTCGGCCAAGCCAGCCGATGGGCCTGCGGTTTTTTTCTGAGGTCCATCGAGAGGGCTGATATCAACCGGTGACCAGAAGAGCCATGCGTTGATGACAGCCGCGCTGAAGACGGCGACGCCACTGATAGGAAGCCAGTAGTGGGCGTTCACTCGCCTCACGGAAGCTTTCCGGTAGCAGGTGCGGGGTCCGCCGGACGTATTGAAGCGTAGATTGTCAATTGCGTCGAGATCTGAAGCGGCTGCGTTAGAGTTTCTCCGGCAGGAACATTGCTGGCACGCATATCCGCGCGTTGCACGACTAGCTGTGGTTGAGATGTTTCAATGCCGACGACCGTGTCTTGAGTGGACTTCATTCTTCCTTCGAAGCTTACACGCAGCCCAATCGACCGAACCCCGTTGACTTCCGCTTCTGGGGTCACACTGGCGGATGAGATCGTGCTTCCTGCAGACAGAGCGATGGAAGCGACGATATCCTGCAGCTTGGCTTGGAGCACGCCGATATCGCCCCCCTCGAGGAAAATCGTCTGGTTCGACGGGAGTGATGTCTTGGCGTCAAGCATCGGCTTTTGCGCCAGTAGAGCGTTGATGCGGGCCAGGTCTCTCCTTTGCTCGTCAATCTGTGCATTCTGATCATCGAGCAGTTGGATGGCCGAGAGAACCAAGCTGACCGCCACAAGTCCGGCAGCCAGCAGGCAGCCGAAGGCAACCAACTGCCGCATGCGAGTGGGGGCATTCATCAAACGGATCAGAAGCTCGGTCATTGGCGGCCAACCGAGGCTTTGATCTGAAACTGTTCTCCTGTCCGGCCGGGTACGCGAGAGACCGGTCCGGTCAAGACCGGACTTGCAAACGTTTGGGAGGCAGCCAGCAATGGAATGAGCTGTGCTGCAGATTGTGCAAAGCCTGAAAACGTCACGACATCGCCGTCAAGGCTAAGGTCCGTCAAATAGGCAGTGTCAGGAAGCGTCTTCGTCAGTTCCTCCCACACACGGGCGAATGGTACGGCCTGCGCCTTGCGCAGGCGTGCTGTCTCGATTGCCGTGAGTGCCCGCGCCCTGTCATCGAGCGCCTTGCGGATTTTGATCGCATCATCGCGGTATTGCGAAACCTTTTCGTCCAGTGACGTGGATGCCAACGCGTTGCGCCAGGCAAGATGCGAGAAGGTGACAAAACTCAGCAACAGCACAAGCCCAAATGTCAGTGCCGGAACTATCTGCCTCCACCCCCTTCGCGCGATCCGTTTGTCGATCATACGGGCGACGTCCTGCGGCAGCCAGAGCGGCTCTCCGTCGATCTCAAGTCCAAGACCTGCCGCGCGAGCGCCGGCAAAAGGCAGCGCCGTCGCGAGCCACGGTTCAAGGATGTCCTTGCGCACGACGAGATAGTAGGCCCCATCGCCGAGGCTGACAGGAGCAACGTTGACATCCTCCGTCCTGAAAGGCGTCCTGTCCACGAGGTCGATCACTGCCATTTCCATCAGCCTTGATCGGGGAAGCCGCCGCTCCGAAATCTTGCGGAGGATGAAGCGACCTTCTCCCAGCAGCAGGTGGAACTCGGGTCTCTTCGTCGAGGCGAATTCAGAATGACCAAATTCGTCTGGAGCGAAATCTGCCGTCACCGATCCTGCGGACAATAGTTGGCCTGTTCCTCTCCGAATTTTCAGCACGGGGGCGGACTCGGCTCTCGGCAACGTAGGCCTGCGGATGCTTTTCAGCTCCGTTACCCACCATTCCCAGAAATCTTGGAGAACGCCCACCAAGGTGCCTCTTTCTGTCAGCCGAATCGCTGGTTTCGAGTTAAAGATAGGCGGCTCGGATGTCGCATGACAGCATCACCGGGGTGGCACCGTCCCTATCCACAGCTTGCATTGCTAATATAAACACAGCCGTGGATTTCATCAGAAATGCAGTTGCATTTCGATTTTTTGCTCTCATAACCTGCCGCTTCATTTTTAGGATTCGGCGTTCTGTCGAGGGAGTCCATGCGTCACAATTTGCTCGGTTTTGCGGCTCTGGCCGCCACGGTTTCGCTCGTCTTGTCGACGGGAGTGCAAGAGCGGTCACTTGACCTTGCTGCCGCCTTTGTCGGCGTCGCGCACGCGCAGGAAAGCGAGAGCTCCGGTGTTGCTGGCGGTGGGCTCGGCAATGGCGCGCAGGGACTTGGCGGCGCGGCGGGGGCAGGTGATCCAGCCCAGTCTGAGGTCAAGCCGGACACGGCCGTCGATCGCACCCGGTTGGG
>NZ_LMDT01000036.1:0-25938 GCF_001425885.1 Ensifer sp. Root1252
CCGCACCGGCGACATCATGGCCGAAGGCGCACGCCAGGTCGGAACCGTCGAGATGGGCGAAGCCATCCTCTCCGAGTTCAAGGCACTGTCTGCCTGATGAGTGAAAGGCGCGCCCGCTCGGGCAGCGCCATGCAAGTTGATACGACACCTCCGGAGCGATCCGGGGGTGTTTTGCGTTCGACGGCAGGGAGAGTTCGTATGCTCAGTGCGATCCCTCATCACCAGCGGAGACTGCTTGGCGCAAGAGAACGATGAAGCTCAAACTTCCTTCACGTTGGCGACCGCACGTGTCAAGAATGCGACTTGAAGTAGCAGATGCACTCAATCTACGCGAAACGTCAGGCTGCAGGAGTGCCAATTGGGGCCATCACCCTTTCATCGATGTCCTGCACAAATTCGCCGTGACAAGAGACCACTCCTTCGGTCCAAGAACTCACTTAATCCACGCATTACTTCGTTTGGGGCAACATTGATGATTTACCTGCTTCGCCATGGCGAGACCATTTGGAACACCTTGGGTCGGTTCCAGGGGCAGAAAGATTCTCCCCTTACGGAGCGCGGCATCGAACAGGCGGATCGCGTCGCGAAACTCCTTCAGAAGGAAATTTCGGAAAGTAGGCAATCATTCCAAATGCACATTAGCCCTCTAGGCCGAACGCGACAAACTGCAGAACGCGTGAAGCGGGTGCTGCCACTGGCAACCCATGAAGAAGCCCGCCTGATGGAGGTTTCCGTCGGCTGTTGGGACGGGATGACGAAGTTCGAGATCGACACCGAGTTTCCGGAAATGCTGGATGGCTCCGACGCTTTCGACTGGTATTTCAAGTCTCCAGACGGAGAGAGCTTCGATGCTGCGTGCTCCCGGGCAAAGGACTGGATCGCAGACGTCACCAATCCAACGGTTGCGGTTTCTCATGGGCTGTTTGGTAGATTGGTGCGCGGCGTGTATTCCGGTCTTTCGAAGCGCGAAATGTTGGAGTTACCCGTTCCTCAAGACGGGTTCTACCGCCTTTGCGACGGTGAATTCAGTATAGTCAGTGATCCCGTACCCAGCATGCTTGCCTAACGGGTTCATCCTTTGATCGCTGAGCGCCAATGCAGGCCGGCAGGCTCAGGTGCCAAGATACTGGCCGCGGAGTCATTCCCTACCAGTGCGGCCGTGCCAGGGGTCCGGCCCCGGATCACGCCCGGCGGCAACCTCGGCCAACCGGTCTAGGTAATGGGCCCAGCCTTCCGCGTGACCGGCGCACTGCTCGGCACTGGGCAGGCCCGTGTGGGTAAGGCGAAGCAGCGTTCCGTCCGGTGGTTGTTCGACGAGGTCGATCTCGACAAGGCTTGAGGCCGGCGGCACCACTTCGCTGTCTTCCCAGCCGAAGCTGTATACCAGGCGGTGCACCGGCACCACCTCGCGGAATGAACCACGAGCGAAACGGGCCCCGGTGACGTTGACGAGGTAGAGCCCGCCGCGCTGCGGCTCGATCTGCGCCTCCGTTCCCATCCAGCGCAGGATTTTCTCAGGATCTGTCAGCAGAGCGAACACCGCGGCTGGCGGAGCCGGGATGTGTGCTTCACGGCGGACGATGAGGGCCTCTTGCATCGGCTTCCCCTTTGGTTGCTATGATCTGCCCAGACTGCGGCGCAGAATTGACGGCTATCGGATCAGCTCCTTCCACGATGATATGCTCGCTGGGCTAACCGCGCTACCACCTGCACGGATGACAGGTTGGGGACCTGACGGTATGATCGTGCATGGATCTGCCCACCCATCTCGCCTGGCTGGTGGACGAGGCCAGCGCCTCGCTTGGCCCCGACCGGTTCTTGGCCGAACTCGGCGGCCGGCTGCTGGCCGACGGCTTTCCGTTGGTCGGCGGTACCCTGACACTGGCGGTGCCCCATCCGATCGTTACCCGCCGCACCTGGCTGTGGCGAGCCGAGACCGGAGCAGTGATCGAAGCACTGGGCTTTGCCGACAGCCCGCAAAGCCAGGCTGGGGGCGATTGGCTGAGTGCGCTTGGCCCGGTGCAGGAGGACACGGTTGGCCCAGCGCCGGACGGGCGGTTGCTTGGCTGGGCCGGCACGCGTCTGTTCGACCCTGCTGAGATCGGCCGACTGCGGCAGACCGCGCGCTTCGCCACCGCGCCTTTGGCTGCCTTGGCCGAGCGGGCGGCCCTTGCAACGCTGCTCGAGGCCTATCTCGGCCGACGCAGTGCCGCCCGGGTGCAGGCGGGCGCGCTGCACCGCGGCACCGGAGAAACTATCCGCGCTGTGCTGCTTTGCGCCGATCTGCGGAACTTCACCGCCCTGTCCGAGGCGACGGAACCTGCGGCAATGATCGCTGTCCTCGACGCCTGGTTCGACCGTGTTGCCGGTGCGATACACGCCTTCGGTGGCGAGGTGCTGAAGTTTGTCGGCGATGGCGTGCTGGCAATCTTCCCGGTTGCCAGTGCACCGGTTGACGCCTGCGAAGCGGCGCTGCGAGCGGTCGCCGCCGCCCACGCAGGCATGGCCCACCTCGATGCCCTGCGACAGGCAGAGGGGCTACCGCCGCTGCCCTTCGGCGCGGCACTGCATCTCGGCGAAATGCTGTGGGGCAATATCGGCACGGCCGACCGGCTGGACTTCACCGCAATCGGTCCCGCGGTAAACCTGGTCAGCCGACTGGAGGGCCTTTGCCGGCCGCTCGGCCGGTCGGTGCTGATCTCGGGCGCGGTCGCCGCCGAGACCGTCACGCCGCTGGTGTCGCTGGGCGAACACGTGCTGCGCGGCATCGCGGCGCCTTGCGCAGTCTTCACGTTGCCGGATACCTGAGCGGTTCGCGGCCGAAGTCGATCGTTGGCGGGATTGTCTCGGTGCAACCATCGCCAGTTCCAGTCAACGTTGGGCGCTTTCGCAGCATTTCGAAGTGCTACAGCGACCTTTGCGTGTCTGATAAGACGCGCGGCGCTTTCGTTCAGAATACTGTCTTGTCAAGGCGAGCCTTCAGGCTGAACCTGCAAACAATCTCTGCGGGCCGAGCGCGATTCGTCTTCATCTCTGGTGCCTCAGCGAGCGAGATCGTCGAACGGGGCGAGGCAGCGAAAGTGCTCCTTGACCCGAGCCACCCTTACACAAGAACATTACTCGATGCGGCTCCCGGCCGGAGCACGTTCTGAAGCCTGTCCTATGGTGGAAACATAAAAGGATATCGTCTTGACCGACTATCGCAACTTTGTCGCCGGCGCGTTTCAGCCCGCATCGGACTTGGTCCCGGTGCTCGATCCCTCAAACGGAGAGGTCATTGCGAGGGTGCCCGCGGCGAGCGCGCTGGAGGCAATCGCAGCGGTTGAAAACGCAGCCGCAGCGCAGAAGACATGGAAAGCCTTGCCGGCGATCGCTCGCGGGGATGCCTTGCGCCGTTTCGCGGCGGCAATCGAGGCGCGCGCCGGCCAGATCGGCGCGGCGCTCGCTCTGGAGTCCGGCAAGAGCCTCGCCGATGCCACGGCAGAAGCGATCTATGGCGTCGAGCTGATGCGCTATCATGCGGAGTGGGCGCGCCGGATCGAAGGGGAAGTGATCCAGAGCGACAATCCGGGCGAGACCTTGCTTCTGAAGCGTGAGCCGATCGGGGTCGTTGCCTGCCTCATCCCGTTCAATTTTCCGGTCTATACGCTGGTGCGCAAGATTGCCCCCGCACTGATCGCTGGCAACGCCGTTGTGGTGCGGCCGAGCAACTCGACGCCTGCCTCCGCTTTCGAGATCGCCGAGGCGGCGCTCGACGCGGACCTTCCGGCCGGGCTGGTCAACATCTTGACCATGTCGCATGACGTCGCCGCGACACTTTGCACGCAGCCGTCGGTCGGCATGATAACGCTCACCGGTAGCCTGCAGGCCGGCCGCGTCGTTCTCGAATATTGCAAGGCGAATATCGCCAAGCCATCACTGGAACTCGGCGGCAAGACACCTGTCATTGTCGAACCCGATGCGGATATCGATGCGGTTGCCGCTCAGCTCGTTGCCGCCAAGACCAATCATTGCGGGCAGGTCTGCACGGCGCCAGAACGGGTCTATGTGCATACGTCCATCCACGACGCACTTCTCGAGCGGCTTCGCACCGGCTTTGCGGCAAGGACGTTCGGCGACCGCGCCAGCGATCCGACGCGTATGGGACCACTTGAAACGAAATCGGCACAGGCCAATGTTCACGCGATGGTTCGCCATGCGGTGGAGCAGGGGGCACGCATAGAGGCTGGCGGCGTACTGCCGGAAGGCGTGGGCAACTACTACCCGCCAACCCTGCTTTCCAACTGCCGGCAGGAGATGGACGTCGTCGCCGAAGAGGTGTTCGGCCCAGTTCTCGCCGTGCTTTCCTATGACAGCGTCGAGGAAGCCCTGGCGCTTGCCAACGATCACCAGTTCGGTCTGAGTTCGGTTCTCTTCACCAACAACTACAGCACGGTCATGCGCTTTGCCGACACCATCGAGGCCGGCGAACTCTATGTGAACCGCTTCCCGGCGGATCCCTATCAGGGATTCCATGCAGGCTGGAAGCGCTCGGGCCTCGGGGGCGATGACGGCAAGCACGGCATGCTCGAATTCACACAAACTCGTCTCGTGGTGCTGAAGCACTGATCGGATTCGTCAGAAGGAACTTCAACATGCAGATCGCTTCGCTCGCCGTTCATGTCGTTGCCGTCCCACCGCCCCATATCGGCGGGATGTACTGGATCTTCGTCAGGCTCACCACGAAGTGCGGCATCGAAGGGGTCGGGGAAATCTACGCGACCGCCTTCCATCCGAACGCGTTGGTGCCGCTGATCGAGGATGTGTTCGAGCGCCATCTCCTCGGCCACGATCCGCACGATATCGAGCGCTTCTGGCGTTCGGCCTATTCGAGCGGCTTCACGCAGCGCCCGGACCCGACGATCATGGGCGTCGTCTCCGGTCTCGAAATCGCCTGCTGGGACATCATCGGCAAGGCTGCCGGCCGACCGGTGCACAAGCTGCTGGGCGGCCTCGTGCACGAAAAGCTGCGTGCCTACACCTATCTCTACCCCAAGAATGCAGCCGGCGAATATGATTACAACGATCCAGAGCTTGCCGCCGACTTCGCGGCGGAAATGGTCGACACGAAGGGGTTCACCGCCGTCAAGTTCGATCCGGCCGGCCCCTACACCGCCTATTCCGGCCACCAGCTTTCGCTTGGCGTCATGGAGCGGTGCGAAGAATTCTGCGCCAAGGTCCGTGCCGCGGTCGGCGGGCGAGCCGACCTGCTCTTGGGCACCCATGGCCAGATGGTGCCGTCCTCGGCCATTCGCCTTGCGCGACGGCTCGAAAAATACGATCCGCTCTGGTTCGAGGAGCCGGTGCCGCCTGGTCAGGAGGCAGCGATGGCATCTGTTGCCAAGGCAACCTCTATCCCCATTGCCACGGGCGAGCGGCTGACGACCAAATACGAGTTCCAGCGCGTGCTTGAAACGGGCGCAGCCTCGATCCTGCAGATGAACGTCGCGCGGTGCGGCGGCTTGCTGGAGGCAAAGAAGATCGCCGGCATGGCCGAGGCGCACTATGCGCAGATCGCACCGCACCTCTACAACGGACCGATCGGGGCGGCGGCGAGCATCCAGCTCGCTGCGGCCACCCCCAATTTCCTCATCCACGAGGCGATCATCGACTTCTCAGGCTTCTACGCCGAGATTCTCAAGACGCCATTGCAGTTCGACGATGGCTATCTCATCCCGTCTTGCGAACCGGGGCTCGGCGTGGAGCTCAATCTCGAGGTGGTTGAAAAGCACTCGCCCTACGAAGGAAAGCGTCTGCACCTGCAGATGGACGACAAGCCCGCCGACATCAAGGCATTTGCCCCGGCGCGCGGTTGAGGAACACATGACCACTTACGACTACATCATTGTCGGGGCGGGATCCGCCGGCTGTATCGTTGCGGCGCGCCTGAGCGAGACAGGCAAACACAGCGTGCTGCTGCTCGAGGCGGGCGGCAACGACAGTTCACCGTGGTTTCGCATCCCGGTCGGCTATGCGCGGTCTTACTATGACCCGAACGTCAACTGGATGTACTGGACCGAGCCGGAAGCCGCCCTGAACAATCGCCGCATCTATGCGCCGCGCGGCAAGGTACAAGGTGGCTCGGGTTCGATAAACGCCATGATCTTCGTGCGGGGCGCCGCGGCGGATTTCGACGACTGGGCTAAGGCCGGCAATCCCGGCTGGGCCCATGAGGACGTGCTGCCCTATTTCAAGAAACTTGAAACCCATGCGCATGGCCAGTCCGAATTTCATGGCGGGGACGGCCCCATCCACGTCACGCCGATGCGCGGCCAGACCCATCCGATTACCGCGCGGTTCCTTTCTGCCTGTGCCGAACTGCAACTGCCGCTCAATACCGACTTCAATGGCGCGTCGATCGAGGGCGCAGGGATTTACGATATCAATACGCGAAATGGCGTGCGCTCGTCCTCGTCGTTCGCCTATCTGCGGCCGGCTCTCAACCGCCCCAATCTCTCCATCCTGCGCAGGAGCCATGCCAGAAGGGTTGTCGTCGAGGAAGGAAGGGCGACCGGCGTGGAGGTTGCCACACCCGATGGGATGGTAATCTATTCCGCCCGGAACGAGGTGATCCTATGTGCCGGTGCGGTCGATACGCCGAAGCTGCTGCAGCTCTCCGGTATCGGCGATGGCCGAGAGCTGCAAACGTTCGGTATCCCCGTCGTCCGACATCTGCCGGCGGTTGGGAGAAACCTTCAGGATCATCTTTGCGCGAGCTTCTACTACCGCTCAAGCGTTCCGACGCTGAACGACGAGCTGGGGAACCTGTTCGGTCAGGCGCGGCAGGCGCTGCGCTACGTGCTGACAAGACGCGGTCCCTTGGCTCTCAGCGTCAACCAGGCCGGAGGCTTCCTGCGCGGCGAGCCGGGTGAGGAGAGGCCAAACATCCAGCTCTATTTCAACCCGCTTTCCTATCGTATTCCGTCCGACCCGCGCGCCGGTCTGAAGCCGGAGCCCTATTCCGGTTTCCTGTTGGCGTTCAATGCATGCAGGCCCACCAGCCGAGGCAGTGTCACGGTCGCGTCGCCCGATGTCACCGTTGCACCGCGCATCAACCCCAACTACCTGACGACTGCCCATGACGAGGCGGAGGCGCTTCAGGCAAGTCGGCTTGCGCGCAAAATCATGAGCGCACCGGCACTGCAATCGATTACTGCAAGCGAAATGCCTCCTTCTGCAGAAGCTTCCACCGACGCCGAGCTCCTGGACTATTTTCGGGAGCATAGCGGTTCAATTTATCACCTGTGCGGCACCGCAGCGATGGGCCCGGATGATTCCACCGCAGTCGTCGATGCATCGCTAAAGGTGCATGGGTTGCATGGCTTGCGAATAGTTGACGCTTCGATCTTCCCCAACATCACGGCCGGAAACATCAATGCCCCGACGATGATGGTCGCCGAAAAAGCCGCGACTATGATCATCACCGGAAGCTAGCCGGCATCTCGATATTCTCTCGACGCTGTGAAGCGACTGAGTAACACGGCGCCATCGTATGACTGGGGCTGCTACTTGACAGTCACCTCGAACGCGGCGGTCACCGGCGGCGTTTCTGGCCGCGAGCGGTCGTGGAAGATGTATGCCACGACATAGTCTCCCGGGTCATGCAGGGCGATGCCGGCAGTCGCGAAATTGGTAAAATGCTTGGCGGAAACCGGAAATGGCGGGGGAGATTCGGCCTTGAACACGTGCGCGTCGGGGAATGTCCTGAGAACCTTGCCAGCAGGGTCCCGCACCTCGATATCGAGCCCGATCTCGTAGCTTGACATCGGCGTGCCGACGTTGATCCGCCCGACATTCTCGAAATAGGCATAGACGAAGATCTCTTCGCCCGGCTTAAAGACGTTTGTCGGGCGCTCGACAAAATCTCCCCGTTTGGATGCCGCCTTATCGGCCAATATGTGCCTGGCGAGCTTCATGGGCGGCAACTTAGCCTGCATCGCGACGGTTGTAGCGTCGACGCTGACCGGCGCGGCCCGCTTGCCGTCCGGGGCGGCCGGAGTGAGGAAATATGATTGTACCATCGCGTAGCAATGAGCTGCGGCCTGCGGGTGGTCGATCAACAGGATCACACCGCCCTGCATGGCTCGGACCGCACCTTCCGACCCTTGCTCGACGAGCGCACACATCGGCCATTCGGCGACTACCTGCGATCCCTTGGAATTCGTATCGTTCCGCAACTGCTCCTTGAACGTGGCCAGCGATTGCCGGAGTTCGGTGGAATCCTTGGCCACTTTCTCATTCACCAGGTAGATCGGCTTTTGGGCGTTTGCCTTGGCTACGTCCTGCTGTGCTTGGCTGACGACCTGTTTGTCTCCAGCAAAATTGTAAGTATGCACCAGCCTCCCATGACCCTTGATGGCATCGATCGCGGCCTGCCAGGCGGCGGTGTCAAAGCCACCTCCATAGGTTTGATCCAGAACGAAATAGGCTGGAATCTTCCCGTCTTCGGCCACGGCTGAAGAAATCAAATGGCCGGATAGCGCTAGTGTGGACAGCAATATCTTCATCGGGGGCCTCATCAAGGATACCCAAGTGATAACCGACAGAGAAACCTATGGTAGAACCTGGCAGCCGATGTGGCAACCACCGATCACGGGCAAAGTGAAAACCCGCTGGCGGCTGGAACGAACCATGCTTGCACGACCGACATGAGGCGCTGAGGCTCTACACCAACAATGCCGCTTGGATCGCCTTTGACGAGAATGAGCGAGGCAGCTTGTCGGCGGGAAAATTGGCTGACATCGCCGTCCTGGATAGGCCGTATCTGACAATGCCGGCATCCGACATCCATAGGCTGCGCTCGGTGCTGACGCTGCTTGGTGGCAGGGTCGTTCACGACGAACTCGGTAGCGGCCAAGACTAGCTGGGGACGAAATCTCTATAACGTGTCCGCATTCTTCCGGGCCGGGCGACGTCGCTGTAGAGTGATGAAACGTGCGCCCGACCATCACACCCGGAGGCTCCATATGGCTGAGGTCCTGTTGTTCCACCACGCACAGGGGTTGACCTCGGGTGTGCGGGCGTTCGCCGACGACTTGCGGGCCGCCGGTCACATCGTGCACATGCCGGACTTGTTCGATGGACGGACGTTCGAGAGTATCGACGAGGGGCTAGCCTACATCGGCAAGGTCGGATTCGACGAAATGCGGGAGCGCGGGGTCCGCGTCGCGAACGAACTGCCTTCCGAACTCGTCTACGCCGGGTTCTCGTTCGGTGTGCTGCCGGCACAGAAGTTGGCACAGACGCGGCCCGGAGCCCGCGGAGCTCTGCTCTTCTACTCTTGCCTGCCGATCAGCGGCGAGTGGGCCTTCGGGCCTTGGCCGGACGACGTGGCGGTCCAGATCCACGGTATGGACAACGACCCGATCTTCGTCGGGGAGGGCGACATCGACGCGGCCCGCGAGATCGTGGAGAAGGTCGAGGACGCAGAGCTGTTCCTGTACCCCGGCGAACAGCACTACTTCGCCGACAGTTCGCTCCCGTCGTACGACGCGGATGCGACCGCGTTGCTCACCATCCGAGTGCTCGAGTTCCTCGATCGCGTCTGATCCATGCCGGCGTCTTGGCTTGAGCTCATTTTCGAAAGTGGGCCTCGTCCTTGGGCGGATTCGTTTGATCCGCCCGCTCGGCTGACGGGTCTGTGTTTGCATGTTCAGACGCTTCGGCCGGCACGTGTCAGGCCATGGGCAATGAGCCTTTCAATGATTTCGGCATAACTGACGCCGCTTGCCGCCATCGCCTTGGAATACATACTGATGTCGGTAAAACCGGGAATGGTGTTCACTTCGTTGACAACGAACGTCATGCCCGTCGTCAGAAAGAAGTCGACACGCGCCATGGCATCGCAGCCCAAAGCCCTGAATGCCCTTGCCGCCGCCGCCCTCATCTCTGCCTCAACTTCGGGCGGCAGTTCCGCTGGTACCTTGAGCGCCGCGCCGTCCTCGTCGATATATTTTGCGTTGTAGCTGTAAAAGCCGTGGGATTCGGCCGGGATGATCTCGCCGGGACGAGAGACGAAAAGGCCACCTTTCGGATCTTCCAGCACGCTGAATTCAATCTCGCGCCCAGCGACATATTCCTCGGCAAGCAGCTTGCCATCATGCTGGAAACCTTCGACCAACGCCGGCGCGAACTCCTGGCTGCCTGATACCTTTCTAACGCCAACGGATGACCCCTGCCGGGCGGGTTTGATGAACAGCGGCAGCCCGAGTTCGCCTTCGAGCACAGCGAGATCAGGTGCCGCATCCTTGTGGATCGTCACCGAGCGCGCGACCGGGAGGCCGGCGGCCCTCAGAAGCGGCTTGGCAATATCCTTGTCGAGTGCGGTCGCCGAGCCGAGAATCCCGCAACCGGCGAGCGGTACGCGCGCCACCTCTGCAAGCCCCTGCACAGAGCCATCTTCACCATGAAGGCCGTGCAAGACCGGAAACAGAATGTCGATGGTGCCGGCATCGCTCATCTTTCCCTCGGCCGAAATCGCCACCATCCGCCCGTGCCCGCCGGGAACAAGGCTGATCTGCGTGCCGCTCGCAGGCTTGGCAAGCACACCATTGTCGAAGTGGCTCAACAACCATTGACCTTCGCGCGTCACGAAAATCGGCACGGCATCATATTTTGCAGGCTCCAGAGCGCGCATGACATTGGTAGCCGAAAGTACGGAAACGTCGTGTTCGGCCGAGCGTCCGCCGAAGAGGACGGCAATACGCAGCCTGGTCGAAGAAGGGGTCATGAAAGTCTCCAAAATGACAGAGCGTAAATGGCCAGAGACTGACGGCAATGCCATTTCCCGTATCGGTGTCCCGTGTAGGCGCAGGTGCAATTCAATTTCCGGCCGACGTCGTTGTGATGGCGGCTTGAAAGTGGCTCGATTTAAATTCAACATATGAGAAGATTACAGAGCCACTATTGGCGAGATTGATGAGCCACTCTGACGAAAGGCGCCCATGACACTGAAACGGCGAAGAGAGAGCCCGTCGGTGGGTTTTCGGCCAAGCATCGATACCTCTTCGCCAGCACCCTTGGTGAGACAGCTCTATCTTTCCCTGCGCGGTGCAATTGCTGACGGTCGGCTGGATGCCGGGCAACGGCTGCCATCGACACGTCTGGCCGCAAAGGAATGGAAGCTTTCACGCGGCTCGGTTGCCGAAGCCTATGAAATCCTCGTCGCGGAAGGTTTTGCGGTCGCCCGGCATGGGTCCGGTACATATATTGCGTCAGGCGTTCCAGGCGGGCTGTCCAGAATCGACCATCGCAATGAGACGATCGCCTACTCGACCCGCCGCGCTGTCTCCGACGCTGCCACGAGAGTTCTCACCTCCGGGCCTAGCCTCGAACCGCAGAAGGTTTTGCCGTTTGTCACGGGGCGCATCGCTCATGACGATCGGACAGCGAGATTGCTAAACCGCATTGCTGGCCGGCACATGAACTATGCCGCTGAAGGCTACGGCGACATTCAGGGCGAATTCGAGCTGCGGAGCGCCATTGCGGCCCATCTGGCCGCTTCACGCGGGGTGCGTTGCGCGGCCGAGCAGATATTTATCACCGCCGGGACACAGCAAGCGCTTGATCTCGCGTTCCGCGTCCTGATGACGCCGGGCGATACGGCTGTCGTCGAAGACCCCTGTTATCCGCCGGCCAGACAATGCCTGGCACTGAATGGCGTAAAAATCATCGGTCTTCCCGTTGATGCCGACGGCATCATGACGGAGAAGTTGGCTGCCTGCTCCCCGCCACCGACGCTGTTCTATGTGACGCCATCCAACCAGTACCCCGTCGGTTCCGTCCTCTCGCTGCCCCGGCGGCTGGAGTTGCTCGCTTATGCGCGGGAGAATGGCTGCTGGATCGTCGAGGACGATTATGACAGCGAGTTTCGCTACGATGGGCATCCGATCGCATCGCTTCAGGGCCTCGATCAGGCCGGCCGGGTGCTTTATACGGGGACGTTCAGCAAGGCCCTGCTGCCGAGCCTGCGCATCGGCTATCTCGTGGTTCCGATGGATCTGGTACCAGTATTCAGGGCCGTGCGTCCCGCGCTTGACCGTTGTCCCCCGACGTTTCAGCAGCGTGTCGTCGGCGACTTTTTCAATGAGGGATATTTTCCGGCGCATCTGCGCCGGCTCAGGGAGCGTCTGCGTGCCTCACGCGATTTGCTTGCAAATCTCTTGAAAGATCGTACCAGCGAACATCTCGGCATTTTGCTGCCGGATCAGGGCATCAATCTGACCGTGCGCAGCACAGGGACCTGGAGCAACGACACCGCCGTCTCACAGGCTGCGCTAAAGAAAGGCGTTGTTGTGATGCCCCTTTCCCGCATGAATGTCGCTTCATCGGACACATCCAGGTTGCTGCTTGGATTTTCGGGGCTCTCCGAACAAGAAGCAGATATGGGGACCAGGATCCTGGCGGAGGTCTTCAAGCGCGGAGATTTTCGCAGAACTCCCGATGTTGGTTAGAATTACGTGACCGGTCAATGCAACGTCCGAGACTGTCCGGGGTTCCGGCAGCGGCGTCCTGATCGCAAAGGGCAATAAGAAGGGGCCCTGTTGACGCGGCCGAAGACGTCTGTGTGTCGATCTGGTGGATGCGAAACGCTTCTGGCGATAGCCATGAACGTCTGGCCCAGCGCGATTTTTGGCTAGGCGGATCCCATCTTATTGAACGACGGTCTTCCTTTTTGAACATTCCCGACTGAATCCGCGCGAAGCCCTTGTCGCTGCGCGCGGATTGCCCCTACGGTGGGCAAAAGATGAACCGGTAGACATTCCATGAGGCCAGAGCGGTCGCGAAAAACGGTCTCGTGCCATGATGGGTCTTGCATGCCAGTCTCGGATGCACCGAGGTTTTTGATCAAATGTTTGCAATGCTTTGGCCATGACGCAGTGCGTCGGTTGGGAGGCTAGAGTTGACTTCTCCTTGTCCGGAAATGGGGTGCGTGGGGCGCTATTTTGGAACGCCGGACGCTCCGTGCCTCACGACGATCCCGATGGAGGCAGCGGTCTTTTCGGTCACCCGAATTCGAAGGCGTTTGACGCGGGCGCAGCGGCCAGAAGTGGCTCTGCCCGCATGTGAAGCCTATTTTCTGATGCTTTACCTCGATGATGCCGAACATGCGGACATCAAGGTAAACGGCGAGAGGTCTGCTGTTCGCCGATACGTGCGCGGCTCGATATGTCTCGTCGATCTGCGCCAGGGGGCCTCGATCGCGCTCCATAGCGACCTGAGCGCGCTTGCCTTCGTCCTTCCCAAGACGCTGATCGCGGAAGTCGCCGCCCTGTCACCGACGGTCAAGCCACAACGGCTGGTGTGCCGGCGTGGCGAAGTGGACTCGATACTCTGCAGTCTCGGACTGGCGCTTCTGGCCCTTTTTGAACGTATGGACAGCAGCCCACCCGAGCTGCTGCAGCATGTCGCCGTGGCCGTTTGCGCCCATCTTCTGCACCACCATTCGGCCGAGATGCAGGGCGACGACGGCGGAAATCCTTTCGACGGATCCAATGATCCGACGGCGTTCCACATTCGGCAGGAAGCGACACGGGCGCCCCATCAATTGCAGATGCGCCGGCGCGTTGTTCAGGCCAAGCAGCTTCTGCGCGCGAGTTCACTGCCTCTGGGCTCGATCGCGTTCCTTTGCGGCTTCAGCAGCCTCAGCCATTTCACGACGGTGTTTCTGGGGGAGACCGGTACGACACCACAAGCCTGGCGGAGCGCACCTCTGCATTAGCGCCGGTCGCGGGACGGAATTGATTGTTGGCGGCAGTGTATCGTATTCTGCATTGCTTGAATGCCTGGTGCACTTTCGGGGAATTTTGTTGAATTTAGAGTCTCGTCCAGAAACGGCCAGCGAAGTGGGCGCCTTGCGCCGATCGATCCTGCGTGTTCCCCCCATAACCCTGACGCGGTTGAGCAGTGATGGCTGCGACCTGGGTCCGGCGGTTGCCAACAGGCGCGAGGAGGCGTTCAACATCATCACCCAGCTCAGTGATTTTCGCCTGCATCGGCTGTGGCGGGGCGGCACCCTTGTCTTTGAGGGCGGGCATCGCAAGGGAGCGCTTGCCATCACCGACCTGCGCGAGGAATGGCGCTGCCATCACCTGTCGCCCTTTGACAATGTGCGCCTTCAGATACCGTTCTCGCAGATGCGCGCCTTTGCGACTGAACAGGGACGGCCTGACTTTACCGGTCTGCGCTGTGCGCCGGGCACGCATGACGGCGTCATGCTGGGGCTAGCGCAGGCATTGCTTCCAGCTTTCGAGAGACCGCAAGAGGCAAGCCAGCTCTTTCTCGACCAGGTGAGCCTCGCGATTCTGACGCATTTGATGCAGACCTATGGCGGGCTCTATCTACCCAAAGAGCGCAAGGGGACGCTGGCTGCGTGGCAGGAGAAAAGGGCGCTCGACTTTCTCTCGGGCCATGTCGATGGGCAGTTCTCGCTCAGCGAGCTTGCCGAGGCCTGTGCGTTGTCGAAAAGCTATTTCATCAAGGCATTCAAGGTGAGCTTCGGCTGTACGCCTTTGCGGTGGCTGGCCGAATATCGGGTTACCCGTGCGAAGGAGTTGTTGTTGAAGAACGTGCCGATCGCAGAGATTGCCATATCCTGCGGCTTTGCCGATCAGAGCCATATGACTAAGACATTCGTGGCGATCGCCGGCGAAACGCCAGCGCGCTTCCGGCGTACCCGACGCCTGGAGCTGGAAAAAGCGCCCCTGTGACGGAAGACAATAGTCGCGATGCCATCGACAAGACAGCCATTCGGTTCATATGATCGTGATGTTCGGACGCAATGCTGCGCAAGCACGCTGGCGAAGCGGTGTCGTGCAAAAGTTGAGACCGCCGCAGTCGGCACCCTCGTGGTCGCGGACAGGCAGCGAAGTTGTGCGGAGGCGGAGGTATGACAGCAGCTTCTTCGATCGCGATCGCACCTCCACCCCGCGACAGTTTCGGATGTACAGTGGCTGGCCTCGACGAAGACCGGCGGATTGACGGCGCCGGGTTGACTTTTTATCGCAAGAAAGCGCAGGCCGCACCGCGCGAGCGCGTGCACACGCCGGCCAACAACCGCGGTTATCTGCTCGGCCTGTCACTGTCGGGGGGCCATCGCCGGCGGATCCTTCACGAACACCACGAGACAATGCATGAGTTCGACGAGAACTCCGTCTACCTCCGAAACTTTCACGATCCCTATCAGGCGGATCTCTCCGGCAGCTTCGATTTTGTTTTGCTCGAGGTGGGGCACAGCGCGATCGAGCGGATGGCCGACTGCGCCGATCTGAGCGGCGTCCGCGAACTGTGTGCGGTCGGCGAGCGAGCCGATCCAGTGTTGGGCGGGCTGATGGCGGCGCTGTTTGCAGACATGAACGGCCAATTGGAGAGAAGCCCCTTGTTCGTCGACCAATTGTCGGTGGCGATCGGAATCCACGTCGCTCAACACTACGGCAGTGCGAGCCACCGCACGACGTCGGGGGCAGCGATCAAGGGGCGCAGGCTCTCGGCGCGCAGCCTGTCGATGGTGCAGGAACTAATGCGAAGCAGGCTTGGCGGCGATTTGTCGATCGAGGAACTCGCTGAGGCTTGTCATCTGTCACAGGGCACGTTCCTGCGCGCCTTTCGCCAAACACTGGGTATCACGCCGTTCCAATGGTTCCTGCAGCAGCGGTTGGACAGGGCGCGCGACATGCTGGAATTTTCGTCGCTGACGATCGGTGAAATCGCGGTCGCCAGCGGCTTTGCCGATCAGAGCCACTTCACGCGCGTCTTTGCCCGGGCGACGGGGGCATCCCCCGGCGCCTGGCGGCGCAGTCGCAGGGCCTAGCGGTCTGGCCGCGCGCGGGCCTTGCTTGCGGCGGCACGCGCTCCATCCTTATGCCGTTGCTTCCAATATGACTTTTGCGCTTTGCTTGCGATGTATCTCGGGCAGAATGTTCAAAACATCAGCATATCCGACAAGAACGGGCAGCCCGGCTCGGGCATAGTCGGGTCATTCCCTGCGGATCTTCAGAATCCAGGACATCGAGGAGATGATGACCATGACCTTAAACGCCACGCCGACGCCCGGCAGCCTCCTGGTTTCGCCGAAAGACCACACGCTGATCATGATCGATTTCCAGTCGCAGATGGCCTTTGCGACGAAGTCGATCGATGCTGTCTTGCTGCGCAACAATGCGGCGCTGGTCGCGCATGCGGCCGCCGGCTTCGGCGTTTCCACCATTCTGACGACGGTGGCGGAGAAGGCTTTCTCGGGCCCGATGTTCTCAGAGATCACCGATGCCTTTCCAGGCCAGGGCCTTCTCGACCGTACCTCGATGAACACCTGGGAAGACGCCGCCGTCATCGACAATGTCAACGCCATCGGCAAGAAGCGGCTGGTCTTTTGCGGCCTCTGGACCAGCGTTTGCATCGTCGGCCCGACGCTCTCTGCGCTCGATCAGGGCTTCGAGGTTTATGTGATTGCCGATGCCTGCGGTGACGTCTCGGACGAGGCACACGATCGGGCGATGGACCGCATGGTCCAGGCTGGCGTTCGGCCGATGACGTCGCTGCAATATATGCTGGAACTCCAGCGCGACTGGGCCCGCACCGAGACCTACGACATGACGACCGGTATCGCCAAGAAGTTCGGCGGCGCCTACGGCCTCGGCATTATCTACGCCAAGACGATGTTCGGCGCCTCCGAAGGCCACTGATCGTCCTCATTCCGAAGGTTGCCGTCTCGCCAGTCGGCGGGACGGAGAAGCGGGCAACCCGTCCCGTGAGGAGAACTCGATGAAAATGTATCTTCTGTCGCTCGGCGTCGGTCTGCTGGTCGGTGTCATCTACGGACTGCTGAATGTGCGCTCGCCGGCGCCGCCCGTGATCGCCCTGCTTGGCCTGCTCGGCATCCTCGTCGGCGAACAGGCCGTTCCGCTCGTCAAGCGGCTGGTCTCTGGCGCGCCGGTCACCGTCTCCTGGTTCAACAGCCGTTGCGTGCCCCACGTTTTCGGCGCGCTGCCGACGGGAACCGACCATGACGTGGCGACGCGCGACCGTTCTTCGAAAGGGGAGGTGGGCTGATGCCGACACGCCGCGGTTTTCTGGGGGCAGCCTCGACGCTCGCCTTCCCCTCGCTGTTTTCGCCGGCGCTTGCCGCCGACACCGTTTCGACCAAGGGAGACAATCCGATGGACGCCGATCTTATCCTGCATCACGGGCTCGTCACCACGCTTGACCGCTCCAATCCCAACGCCAGCGCGGTCGCGATCAAGGACGGCAGGTTTCTCGCCGTCGGCCAGGATCAGGAGATCATGGCGCTCGCCGGTCCCGACACCAGGATCATCGATCTCAAGGGCAAGCGGGTTTTGCCCGGGCTGATCGACAACCACACCCATGTCGTCCGCGGCGGCCTGAACTTCAACATGGAGCTGCGATGGGACGGCGTGCGCTCGCTCGCCGACGCCATGGATATGCTGAAGCGCCAAGTGGCGATCACGCCAGCGCCGCAATGGGTGCGGGTCGTCGGCGGCTTTACCGAGCATCAGTTCGTTGAAAAGCGCCTGCCGACGATCGAGGAGATCAATGCGATCGCGCCCGACACGCCGGTCTTCCTGTTGCATCTCTATGACCGTGCGCTGCTCAACGGTGCGGCGCTCAGGGCCGTTGGCTACACGAAGGATACGCCGAACCCGCCGGGCGGCGAAATCACCCGCGACACCCAGGGCAATCCGACCGGTCTGCTGCTCGCCAAGCCCAATGCCGGCATTCTCTATTCGACGCTCGCCAAAGGGCCGAAACTGCCGCTCGATTATCAGGTCAATTCGACCCGCCATTTCATGCGCGAACTCAATCGTCTGGGCGTAACCGGCGTGATCGATGCTGGTGGCGGCTTTCAGAACTATCCCGATGATTACGAGGTCATCCAAAAACTGTCCGATGAGGGGCAGATGACCGTGAGGCTGGCCTATAATCTCTTCACCCAGAAGCCCAAACAGGAGAAAGAGGACTTCCTCAACTGGACCTCCTCGGTCAAATACAAGCAGGGCAACGACTATTTCCGCCACAACGGCGCCGGTGAGATGCTGGTGTTTTCCGCCGCGGACTTTGAGGATTTCCGCCAGCCACGCCCGGAGATGGCTCCGGAAATGGAAGGCGAACTGGAAGAGGTGGTGCGCATCCTTGCCGAAAACCGCTGGCCCTGGCGTCTTCATGCCACCTATGACGAGACGATCTCCCGCGCCCTCGACGTCTTCGAGAAGGTCAACAAGGACATCCCGCTTGAAGGCCTGAACTGGTTCTTCGACCATGCCGAGACAATTTCCGAGCGCTCGATCGACCGGATCGCGGCGCTTGGCGGCGGCATCGCAACCCAGCATCGCATGGCCTATCAGGGCGAATATTTTGTCGAGCGCTACGGCCACGGCGTCGCCGAAGCGACACCGCCGATCAAACGGATGCTCGACAAGGGCGTCAATGTTTCCGCCGGTACCGATGCCACCCGTGTCGCCTCCTACAATCCCTGGGTCTCGCTGTCGTGGATGGTGACCGGCAAGACGGTGGGCGGGCTGCAACTCTACCCCCGCGCCAATTGCCTCGATCGCGAGACGGCGCTGCGGATGTGGACCGAAAAGGTCACCTGGTTTTCCAACGAGGAAGGCAAGAAAGGCCGGATCGAAAACGGCCAGTTCGCCGACCTGATCGTGCCGAACAAGGACTTCTTCGCCTGTGCCGAGGACGAGATCTCGTTCCTGACGTCCGAGCTGACTGTGGTCGGCGGCAAGGTCGTCTATGCCGCCGGTGACTTCGCCACCCATGACGAAAACCCGGTGCCGCCCGCCATGCCCGACTGGTCGCCGGTCAGGACCTTCGGTGGCTATGCCGCCTGGGGCGAACCGGAAGGTGCCGGCAAACGAAGCCTTCGCCGCACCGCAATCTCCACATGCGGATGCCTGAACGACTGCAATGTCCACGGCCACGACCACGCCGGCGCCTGGACATCACGCCTGCCGATCGCCGATCTCAAGGGTTTCTTCGGCGCGCTCGGCTGCGCCTGCTGGGCGGTGTGAGGAGGGAGCCGCAATGACACATTCCTCCACAATTGCGTCGCGGCTGGCGGCCGGTGTCCAGCCGTTTGTGACCACGCCCGCTATTCGGTTCATCGCCCATCTTGGGCTCTGCGCCGCCTATATCCAGGGGCCGTTGACGAAGATCCTCGACTTTGATGCCGCTCTCGGCGAGATGAACCATTTCGGACTTCAGCCGGCCGCGCTGTTCGCGGTGGCGGTGATCGTCTTCGAACTTCTCGCCTCGGCCATGATCCTCGCAGGCATTCTGCGTTGGCTTGCCGCTCTCGGCCTCGCCGCGTTCACGCTCGCCGCAACCTTCATCGCCTTGCGCTTCTGGGAGCTGGCCCCCGGCCAGGAACGGTTCATGGCGACCAACGCCTTCTTCGAGCATCTCGGCCTTGCCGGCGCCTTCCTGCTGGTCGCCTGGTACGATCTTGACCGTCGAAACGAGGCGGGAGGCGAACCGCTGCCATGACCCAGAATGTCACGCCGCCGCCGGCCGCAGGCGGCTTTGCACCGCTGCGCCAGCCCGTCTTTGCCGTCCTTTGGGTGGCCACCGTCATCGGCAATACCGGCAGTTTCATCCGCGACGTCGCCAGTTCATGGCTGGTGACCGATCTCTCCGGTGCTCCGGCGGCCGTTGCCATGGTTCAGGCTGCTGCGACCCTGCCGATCTTCCTGCTCGCCATACCTGCGGGCGTTCTGTCTGATATCCTCGATCGCCGCCGGTTTCTGATCGTCATCCAGCTTCTGCTGGCGTCCGTCAGCATCGGGCTCATGCTGCTTTCAGCGACCGGATTGCAGAGCGTCAGCTCGCTCGTGGCGCTGACCTTTCTTGGCGGCATAGGTGCTGCGCTGATGGCACCCACCTGGCAATCGATCGTTCCCGAACTCGTCACGCGGCAGGAGTTGAAGAGCGCCGTCGCCCTGAACTCGCTCGGCATCAACATCTCGCGTGCGATTGGCCCTGCGGTCGGCGGGCTCATCCTTGCGAGCTTCGGTGCGGCCATCACCTATGCAACCGACGTTGCGAGCTATCTCTTCGTCATCGCGGCCCTGCTTTGGTGGCGGCGCGCCCCCGGTGCGGACGATGGCTTGTCGGAGAAGTTCGCCGGCGCATTTCGCGCGGGTCTGCGCTATGCGCGCGCCAGCCGCGAACTGCACGTGGTGCTGCTGCGCGCTGCCGTGTTCTTCGCGTTTTCGAGCGCCGTCTGGGCGCTGCTGCCGCTCGTTGCACGCAACCTGCTCGGCGGGGATGCCGGCTTTTACGGGGTCCTTCTCGGGGCCGTCGGAGCCGGAGCGATTGGCGGCGCCCTCGTCATGCCGCGGCTGCGTAGGCTCCTCAGTGCAGATGGCCTGTTGCTCGCCGCCGCGCTGGTCACGGCCGTCGTCATGGCCGGCCTGTCATCTGCACCGCCGCAATGGGTGGCGATCATCCTGTTGCTGAGCCTCGGAGCCGCATGGATATCAGCGCTGACGACACTCAACGGCGCGGCTCAGGCGATCCTGCCGAACTGGGTGCGCGGTAGGGCGCTTGCGGTCTACCTCACGGTGTTCAACGGCGCGATGACCGCCGGAAGCCTGGCCTGGGGTGCCATAGCGGAACTCCTTGGCGTTCCGGCGACCCTTCTGGTCGGCGCCGCCGGGCTGGTGGTCGTTGGCGTGGTGTTTCACCTCGTGAAGCTGCCTGCCGGTGAGTCTGATCTGGTCGCCTCCAATCACTGGCCCGAGCCGTTGACGGCCTCGCCGATCGACAATGACCGCGGCCCCGTGCTGATCACCATAGAATATCGCGTCGATCCCGCCGACCGACAGGGATTCACGAGCGCTCTCTACAGGCTTTCTTCGGAACGGCGGCGGGACGGTGCCTATGGCTGGGGTGTGACGGAAGACACTGCTGATGCCGAGATCATGGTCGAATGGTTCTTCGTCGAGTCCTGGGCCGAGCATCTGCGCCAGCATCGACGGGTCTCCAAGGCCGATGCCGACCTGCAGCAGGAGGTGCGCAAATTCCATCGCGGCGACGCAGCTCCGCTCGTTCGCCACCTGCTGACTGTCGGGCCGGAGCGCCTGACGCAGGCGAGAGACAACATCAAGGAGACGCCATGACAGATTGGAACGCGCTTTTTCCAGTTGCCCGCCGAACGGTCCTCAGGACCGCCGGCGCAGTCGGCGCCACCTTGTTTCTGCCCGGCCTCGGCCTTGGCGCCCAGAACCCGATCCCAACACCAGATGGAGAGAACCCCATGAGTTTCATCACTACCAAGGACGGCACCAACATCTTCTACAAGGATTGGGGCAAGGGACAGCCGATCGTCTTCTCCCACGGCTGGCCGCTATCGGGCGACGCCTGGGAAGCCCAGATGCTGTTCTTCGGGCAGAACGGCTACCGCGTCATCGCCCACGATCGGCGCGGCCATGGTCGTTCGGACCAGCCGTGGGACGGCAACAACATGGATCAGTATGCCGACGATCTGGCGGAACTGATCGAGAAACTCGACCTCAATGATGCGATCCTGATCGGGCATTCGACCGGCGGCGGCGAAGTGGCCCATTATATCGGCCGTCACGGCAGCGGGCGCGTTGCCAAGGTGGTTCTCGTCGGCGCGGTCCCTCCGCTCATGCTGAAGACTGCGGCGAACCCAGAAGGAACGCCGATTGAGGTTTTCGACGGCATTCGCAAGGGCACCGCGGGCGATCGCTCGCAGTTCTTCAAGGAACTCACTCTTCCCTTCTATGGCTTCAACCTCGAAGGCGCCAAGATGAATGACGGGCTTCGCGAATCCTTCTGGCTGCAGGGCATGGTAGGCTCGATCAAGGGTCACTATGATTGCATCCGCGAATTCTCCGAAGTCGACTACACCGACGACCTGAAGAAGATCGATCGCCCGACGCTGGTGATCCACGGCGATGACGACCAGATCGTTCCGTTTGCCGCATCCGCCGCAAAGACGGCCAAGATCGTAAAGGACGCCAAGCTCATCGTTTACAAGGGTGGGGCACATGGCCTGGCCCAGATCGAGCCCGACAAGTTCAACGCCGACGTCCTGGCCTTCATCAAGGCTTGATATCGGGCGTGTCTTTGTCATGCAGCCGTTGGAGCCGGGTTTTTCGACCCGGCTCCAACGGCTCTTCGGCAAAGGCTGAACAAAGCGGGTGGGCGGCTGCGCGGTTGCCTGCCGCAGGCGCCATGTCAGTGACTTAGGCAGCCCGTGGCAGCGGCCCGACATAAACGGAGCGCGGGCGGATCAGGCGACCTTTGAGCGCCTGCTCGCGTGCATGGGCAATCCAGCCGATGGTGCGGCCGATGGCGAAGACGCCGGTGAACGCGTCTCTCGGGAAGCCCAGCGCATCGAGCAGCAGTGCCGTGTAAAATTCAACATTGACGTCGAGCGGCCGGTCCGGCTTGCGCTCCTTGAGGATAGCCAGCGCCGCCTGCTCGACTGCGCTTGCAAGCTCGGTGCGTTCACGATCAACCTGCCCGGCCTCGATCAGTGGCTTCAGAGCAAGTTTTAGCGCATCGGCGCGTGGATCGCGGACGCGGTACACTCTGTGGCCGAACCCCATCAGCCGTTCGCCGCGATCAAGCGCCTGATTGAGCCATGCTTTCGCGTTCTCTTGCGTTCCGATCGCATGGAGCATGTCGAGCACCGGTCCGGGCGCGCCGCCATGAAGTGGCCCCTTGAGGGCACCGATCGCCCCGAGGACGGACGATGTGAGGCCGGCTCCGGTGGAGGCGATCACCCTTGACGCGAAAGTCGAAGCGTTAAGGCCATGGTCGGAAATCGTCACGAGATAGGCATCGAGTGCTTTGACCTTTTCCGCGCTCGGCAGCCCGCCGCCAAGCATCGCGAGAATGTCTGCCGATTGGGAGAGCGACGGCGATGGGGCAATCGGCTCGTCGCCATTCTTCAGGCGCAGGATTGCCGGCAGGAAGACGGCGGGTGCAGCAAGCAGGCGGAGCGCTGCCTCGAGATCGTCACCATCAGGCAGCCGCGCGATGAGCGCGCGCATGATGTCGACGGGTGGCAATTCCAGTATATGGTCGTCGATAGTCCGGATATCTGCGAAGACCTCTGTCCGCATGTGCCCCAGACGCCGGCGCAGTTCCTCCTTCTGCAGATTTCCTTCGATCAGGCCACCAAGCAGAAGGATAACGACATCCTCATAGCTGGCGTCATCAACGAGGTGTTCGAGCGACACACCACGAATGACCAGTCGACCGGCCTCGCCATCCACATCCGAGAGCTGCGTTTCAGCGGCGATCACATCTTCAAGTCCGTTTTTCATAGATGTTTCTCCTTTACCGGGAGAATGGTCCGGCTAAGATGTATTGACGTCAATCTTGATAAATTTGATCAATATGAACCCGCTCTGGATCACCGCTGAGGAGGCGCTCAGTCAGCTCGGCACCAAACCGCAGACGCTTTATGCGAATGTGAGCCGTGGGCGCATACGCGCGAAGGCTGATCCAGTCGACTCGCGCCGCAGCCTTTATCAGGCTGACGATGTCAGGCGGCTGGCGGAACGTCACGCGGGCCGCCCGCGCGCATCGGCCGTCGCCGCCGAGGCGATCCGCTGGGGCGACCCGGTCCTACCCACGACGATCTCCAGTATTGCCGATGGACGCCTGTCTTATCGTGGCCATGATGCGGTTGAGCTCTCGTTGACAGCCGATCTGGAAGATGTCGCGACCCTGCTCTGGCAGACACCCACGATCACTGTCCGTGCGGCCGATGTTACGTTGGCGGGTCGATCCCGTTTGGCCGCAGCCTTGATGAACCTTGCCGCGCGGGTAGCCGATGACTTACCGACCCTTGGCCGCGCATCGCCGATATTGAGGGGGGAGGCGGTAGATGTGCTGTCGACCGTGGCGGCGGCGCTGGCGCCGTGGCCGGAGCCGCTGCCGTTGCATCAGCGGCTGGCAATCGGATGGAAACGACCGGCGGCGGTCGAGCCCATCCGAAAAGCGCTTGTCTTGGCGGCGGAGCACGAACTGAATGTTTCCGCGTTTGCAGCACGCGTGACCGCCTCGTCCGGTGCGGCGCTTTCGGCGGCTGTCCTCTCCGGACTTGCAACACTGACCGGCCCCCGCCATGGCGGGGCCTGGCTCAGCGTCACACAGCTTGTAGAGCGGGCGAACGCGGTTGGTGTGCGCGAGGCGATCCGCGGCATGCTGGGTTCAGAAGGCGCTGTCCGGGCCTTCGGCCACCGGCTCTATCCTCAGGGTGATCCGCGCGCCAAGGCGATCATCGCCAGTTTCGAAGCGCCGCCTCTCTATGGATTGTTGGCCGAAGCAGGCGAAGACCTTCTGGGCGAGCCGGTTAACCTCGACTTCGCGCTAGCTTCGCTCGCCGCCACGTTCGATCTGCCCGACGAGGCACCGATGGTGATCTTTGCTCTGGCGCGCACGGTCGGCTGGCTTGCGCATGCCATGGAGCAGGTGGAAAGCGGACATCTGATCCGCCCAAGAGCACGCTACTCCGGACAGTGAATGCGCTTTGAAGCCATTCGACGTCGACTGCGACGGTGGGTGCCGGGCCCTCTGTGTTCTTGGCCCTGGTCAGCGCGCTGACATTGCTTGCCGCCCTTGTTCTGGTCCGATGGCTGGCGGCCGGGCAGCACTGCCGTAATTTTGCCCGTTGTAACGTGCCCCGAGGGGTGACACTGCCGATATCCCTGGGGGCACTCGTGTGGCCCCGACGGTTCGATGTCGAGCGTCTATAGGCAAAACATAGCCCGGGCGTTCCAGCGATCAATTGATCGCCGGAGTGCCCATTTCACGTCTAAACCGACGTCTATCCGCACATCGCGCGAACGATTTTGCCCGTGGCCGGATCCGTTTCGATCGTCACGCGCTCCTGCCGAAAATCCATCGTCGCCGGGTCTCCGGGCTTCAGCTGCCGGACGATCGTCGCACCCGTTATCTGTTTTGCGTCCTCATCGGAAATCCTGTCTTTTCCGGACAGGGTCTCTGCAGCCTCGGGCTTGCACGGCCCTGCTGCCTGGGGAGCCGTAGATTCAGGATCCTTTTGGCAACCGGCGGCCGCAAGCAGGAGAAGACTTGCTGCGAGTGCAGCAAATTGACGGGCGTAAATCAAAGGCACAATCCTTCCGTGTCGAAAGTGTCGAACAATCAAACGAATAAGGCGGCAGCGAGGCCCTTGCGGCGGCGATCTCCCAACTATTTGAACGGCGACGAAGGTATGCTCAAGAAGGTCGTGAATGGCCCCGGCATCGCTTGGGTCGATTTGCAGCCTGAGTTTACCAAGAGCCTTCTGCAGACGATCGGCGGCGGGGTAGGGCGGCTGATCGATGCGGACATGAATGAGGCGTCAACCAAGTCGGAGGCGATTCAAGCCAGGAGCAGATATCCATTCGGCGCTTGCAGATCGCCAACACAAGCGCCCAGAACATTTCCAGTTTGTTCAAACAATGCTCCTTGATCAGGCGCGCGCTTACGTTTCGTTTCCGTGTGCCGTCCCCTTCATCCACATCGATTGTGGCGCTGGAGGGTGCGGATTCTACGGGCAACTTCAACGTGGGAAAACTTAAGGGCTTGGCGTCCTGATTCAGGCCCCCAAGAGCAGTTTGTGTAAGTTTTACAAAATTGCCTGTTGACACCCGGGCTGAGGCTCCTCTATAAGCCCGATCACTGACGAGGGCGGCGGCGCTGCTGGCGACGATGTCCTTCGTTTTAAGGTTTCCTTGATTGGCGGATGCTGATTGGTCGGGATGCTAAGTCTCGGCGGGAAGTTTTGACGGTTAGTCCGTCTGTTCTTTGACAGTTGAATATAGAGAAAGAGAAACGTGGGCGGCGGAGCTCGTGAGGAACCTTAACTGGTTCTTTGTGAAAGAGACTTTGGCG
>NZ_LMDT01000037.1:0-25751 GCF_001425885.1 Ensifer sp. Root1252
CCAGGCGCCGCACGAAGCATCCAGCTTCTCATCCCACCAGAAGCCCTGCCCATTCTACGATAAGACAAACCGTCATAATCTCTGTGGCGCGGTACTAGTCGCTTGGCTGCAGGCCGCGGGGCTGGAGATCGCCGTCGACCGCATCGGCAATATCTTCGGCGTCTGGCAAAGCCAGGATAACGCCGGGCAATCGCCGTTAATGCTCGGCTCCCATATCGACACGGTCATCAATGCCGGCATCTACGATGGCTGCTACGGCGTGCTTGCCGCCCTCGAAGTCATCGAGACACTGAAGGAGCAGGGATTCGCGCCTGTCCGCCCGATCGTCGTCGCGGCCTTTACCAACGAGGAGGGGGTGCGCTACGCGCCCGATATGCTGGGGTCGCTTGTTCATGTGGGCGGCCTTGCGGTCGAAGCCGCGCGTGCGACGGTCGGAACCGATGGCACGACGCTCGGAGCGGAACTCGCGTGCATAGGTTACGCCGGCACCGCGGAGCCCGGCTTTCTGAAACCTCATGCCTATGTTGAATTGCACATCGAGCAGGGGCCGGTGCTTGAGCGCGAAGCGACCACGATCGGCGCCGTCGAAAATCTGCAAGGGATTTCCTGGCAGCGCGTGACCATAGAGGGCGTTGCCAATCATGCCGGTACCACGCCGATGGCGATGCGCTCCGATGCGGGCCTTGCTGCCGCGCGCGTCGGCCTGTTCCTGCGCGAGCACATCGCGCGATCAAACGCGCCGAGCGTTGCGACGATCGGAACCATGCGCTTCGAGCCGGACGCGATCAACGTCATCCCCTCGCGCGCGGTCTTTACCATCGACCTGCGCGACCCGGACGAGGATCGCCTGAGGGCGCTTGAAAGCGCGCTTTCCGGCTTTCTCGACCGGCTTGAGCAGGAAGAGCATGTGACCGTCTCAGTCGAGCGTCTCGCCCGGTTCGAGCCCGTCAGTTTCGACAGTGCGGTCGTCGCGGCGATTGAAGTTTCCGCGAAGGCCCGTGGGCTGAAGAGCCGGCGGATGACCTCCGGCGCCGGCCACGACGCCCAGATGATCGCCCGCATCGCGCCGGCTGCGATGATCTTCGTGCCGAGCCACGACGGGATCAGCCACAATCCGCGCGAACACACGGATCCGGCAGACCTCGTCGCCGGTGCCAATGTTCTGCGCGATGTCGGCGCTCTGCTTGCAGGCAGCCCTTAGGGCGCCGGAAGGGGCCGGGTGCGACCTCCTTGGAGCGATCAAGATGCTGATGCGGCAACAATTCCTCTCACCGTCATGCTCGGGCTTGACCCGAGCATCCAGCCGGCACCTCTGTGTCAGCCTCGTATCAACAGGCCGGCTGCCTCCAATGTCATGCTCGGGTCGAGCCCGAGCATGACGAAGAGATGGGCCATTGCGTAAAGAGCGCCGGAGCCCGCCGGGCGCCAGAAGGGGCGGGGTTGCCGCCCCTTCTGGCGTGGTCGTTATCCCCGTACGTCTGCCTCGCTGTCGACCGGCATATAGAGGTCGCCACCCTCACGATACTTGGCCGCCATCGCTTGAAAACCTTCCTTCTGCGCCTCGGCGCGGATGTCGTGCGAGATCCGCATCGAGCAGAACTTCGGCCCGCACATGGAGCAAAAATGCGCGACCTTGTGCGCCTCCTTCGGCAAGGTTTCGTCGTGGAAGGAGCGGGCGGTTTCCGGATCGAGCGACAGGTTGAACTGGTCCTCCCAGCGGAACTCGAAGCGGGCGCGCGACAGGGCGTCGTCGCGCGTGCGGGCCGCCGGGTGCCCCTTGGCGAGATCGGCGGCATGGGCCGCGATCTTGTAGGTGATGACGCCCACCTTGACGTCGTTGCGGTCGGGAAGCCCCAGATGTTCCTTCGGTGTCACATAGCAGAGCATGGCCGTGCCGAACCAGCCGATCATCGCAGCACCAATGCCCGAGGTGATGTGGTCGTAGCCGGGGGCGATGTCGGTCGTCAGCGGCCCAAGCGTATAGAACGGTGCCTCGCCACAGACAGCGAGCTGCTTGTCCATGTTTTCCTTGATCTTGTGCATCGGCACGTGGCCAGGCCCCTCGATCATCACCTGGCAGTCTTTCGCCCAGGCGATCTTCGTCAGCTCGCCCAGCGTTTCCAGTTCGGCAAATTGCGCCGCGTCATTGGCATCGGCGATCGAGCCCGGGCGCAGGCCGTCGCCGAGCGAAAACGAGACGTCATAGGCGCGGCAGATGTCGCAGATCTCTTCGAAGTGCTCGTAGAGAAAGCTCTCCTTGTGGTGGTGCAGGCACCACTTCGCCATGATCGAGCCGCCGCGCGAGACGATGCCGGTGACCCGGTCGACCGTCAGCGGGATATAGTGCAGCCGGACACCGGCATGGATGGTGAAGTAGTCGACCCCCTGTTCCGCCTGCTCGATCAGCGTATCGCGATAGACCTCCCAGCTCAGATCCTCGGCGATGCCGTTGACCTTTTCCAGCGCCTGGTAGAGCGGCACGGTGCCGATCGGCACGGGCGAGTTGCGGATGATCCATTCGCGGATGTTGTGAATGTTGCGGCCGGTCGACAGGTCCATGACCGTGTCTGCGCCCCAGCGGGTCGCCCAGACCATCTTCTCCACTTCCTCGGCCATCGACGAAGTGACGGCGGAGTTGCCGATATTGGCATTGATCTTCACCAGGAAATTCCGGCCGATGATCATCGGCTCGGACTCCGGGTGGTTGATGTTGGCCGGAAGCACGGCGCGACCGCTGGCGATCTCCTGGCGGACGAATTCGGGGGTGACGTGATCGGGGATATGGGCACCAAAGCTTTCGCCGTCGCGTAGCGTGACGCGTGCAGCGTCGCGGCCAAGGTTCTCGCGGATGGCGACGAACTCCATCTCGGGCGTGATGATGCCGGCCCGCGCATAGGCAAGCTGCGTCACCGCGCGCCGCCCGGTCGCGCGCAAGGGCGCGTGGCGGAAGGGAAAGGTCGGCGTCAGCCGGTCGCCGGAGGCAAAGCCGTTGTCTTCCGGCCGCACGTCGCGTCCGTCATAGGCTTCGACATCACCGCGAGCGATGATCCAGTTGCGGCGCGGTCGTGGCAAACCGTCCTCGATGCGGATGTTGGCATCTTCTACGGTGTAGGGACCGGAGGCGTCGTAGACGGTGACCGGCGGCTCGCCCGACGTCGGGTGCAGGGTGATTTCGCGCATGGGAACGCGGATGTCGGGATGGATCGTGCCTGGCTTGTAGACCTTTTTCGAGGCGGGAAGCGGGCCTTTTGTGACCGAGAGTTCTGCGGGTTTGGTGGCAATATTCATGATGAGGCTCCAAGTTTGCGGTTGGAGACCCAGTTCTGAAGCCGGAAGGAAAAGACATGTTCGCCTGAAATTCCGCGCGAATGACGGAATCGTGGCGTCAATGTCTGCACCGTCCCTACGCCAGTATGAACTGGATCAGGTTCAACGGGTCACTGCGCCTCGGTCGGCAAAGCCGATCCGCCCAGCAGTATCTCAGCCCCTTGWCGGGACCCCCCTGGTGAATGCCTAGAGATAGCCATCGATCCGGATGCGCAGTCAAGCGTTAATCCGAAGGTTGCGTGTCAGGCCTGTTGATTGCCCGGTAGAGCGTTTCCGGATGAGACGAAGCCGCGGGCACGCTCGTTCTTTTGGTTTTTGCGCATTTCCTGACGGAAAACCGCTCCGCACTTTTCCTGGAAATGCGCTAGCGGCCGGACTTCTCTGATCCCCGGCGATCGGCATAATCCGCACGGTTGATGCCGTGCCGCTGCAGCTTGTCATAGAAGGTCTTGCGCGGAATGCCGAGCGCTTCGATCGTCGCCTTGACGTCGCCGTGCTGCGCCCGCAGCGCTTCTTTCAGAATTTCCGCCTCGTAGCGCTCGATCCGCTCGGGCAGGCCGGCACTGGTCGGCGCCGCGGCAATCGGTTGGCCGAGCGAACCTTCGACGCCAAGGGCGACGCGCTCGGCGAAGTGCGAGAGCTCGCGCACATTGCCCGGCCAGGAATGAGACATCAGATAGTGGCTGACGGCCGGCGAAAGCGTCGGCACGTCGCGCTTGAAACGCTCGGCTGCCCGCGTCAGGAAATGCGAGAAGAGAAGGGGGATATCGTCCCGGCGTTCGCGCAGCGGCGGGATCGACAGGGTGACGACGTTCAGCCGGAAATAGAGATCCTCGCGAAAATCGCCCCGCTGGGCCGGGTCGCCGAGGTCGATCTTGGCCGCGGCGATGACCCGGATATCGACGGGGCGCACGATATTGGTGCCAAGCGGCGTGATCTCACGGGCTTCAAGCACTCGCAGCATCTTGACCTGCGTTGCCGGCGGCATCGCCTCGATCTCGTCGAGGAAAAGCGTGCCGCCGCTCGCATGCTCGATACGGCCGACGCGCTTCTTCAGGGCACCGGTGAAGGCGCCGGGCTCGTGGCCGAAAAGCTCGCTCTCGATTACCGTTTCCGGCAGTGCGCCGCAGTTCAGCGCCACGAAGTTGCCGTTGCGGCGCCGGCTCCAATTGTGCAGCAGCGTCGCCACCACCTCCTTGCCGCTGCCGGTTTCGCCGGCAACAAGCACATCCACGTCGGTGTCGGCGATATGCCGCAAGGTCTGGCGCAGCCGTTCCATGACCGGTGTCTGGCCAATCAGCGGCAGGCTCTCACCGGCGACTTCGGCTGCGCGTTTCAGCGCGCGGTTTTCCATCACCAGCCGGCGTTTTTCCAAGGCGCGGCGTGCGCTCTGCACCAGACGGTCGGCGGCAAAGGGTTTCGGGATGAAATCATAGACGCCGTCCTTAATGGCCTGAACGGCCATCGGGATATCGCCGTGGCCGGTGACCAGAATGACGGGCAGGTCGGGGTCGAAGTCGGCGATCCGGCGAAACAGCGTGAGGCCGTCGATCCCGGGCATGCGGATATCGCTGACGACGATGCCGTCAAAATCCGGGTTGAGGATTGCGAGCGCTTCCGCCGCGCCGGGAAAGGCGGAGACCGCGAGGCCGGCAAGCTCCAGCGTCTGCTTCATCGCCCGCCTGAGTTCGCTGTCGTCGTCGACGAGGCATACGGATTGCTGCATCGCTCAGGCCCTCTTCAAACGCACGGTGAAGACGGTGCCTTCTGGGCCGGTCTTGACCTCGATGTCGCCGCCATAGTCAGCGACAATCTCCTTGGAGATGGCAAGGCCGAGACCGAGGCCTTCATCCTTGGAGGTGTTGAACGGGGTGAAAAGGTCTTCGAGGATATCGGGCCGAATGCCCGGACCATTGTCGGCGACAACAAGCGAAACTGTTTCGGAGGGGCCTAACTCGCACCGCACACGGATCTCAGCGTCTGCCCGATCACCGAGGGCTTCCAGGGCATTCTGCAACAGGTTGATCAGCACCTGTTCCAAGCGGATGCGATTGCCGAGCACGCTGAGGCCGTTATCAGGCAGGTCGATGACGATCGCGTCCATGCGGCCGGCAAAGCGGCTGCGCAGCAGCATTCGAGCGCCTTCGATCACCTCCCGCATCGCCGTCGGTTCGGCGACGAAACGGCCCTTGCGCGCAAAGCTGCGCAGTTCGTCGGTGATGGTGCCGACCCGCTCGGTCAGCGCAGCGATGCTTTCGAGATTTTCGACGGCGGTTTCTTTTTGGCCGCGGTCGAGGAAGGTGCGCGCATTGTCGGCATAGGCGCGGATGGTTGCGACCGGCTGATTGATCTCGTGGGCAACGCCCGCCGCCACCTGTCCGAGGATTGCCAGGCGGTTGGCCTGGACCAGTTCCTGCTGCACCGCCTGCAGCCTCTCGCCCGTGCGCCTGTGGTCGGAGATCTCGGTTTCGAGGTGATCTCGGGCGAGGCTTAGGTCCTGTGTGCGCTCGGCCACTCGGCGTTCCAACTCATCGCGCGCGGCGCGTTCGTTGGCCGCGACCTGCGTCAAAGCCTGGCGCCGGCGAAGAAGGAATGCGGCAAGCGCCAGCAGCGGCACGATAACGGCAAGGGCCAGCAGCCTTGCCTCGCGGCTCGCGGCGCCAAGGGCTGCGTCTAGCGGTGCCAATTGCTCCAGCCGCCAGCTGGTCGAGGGAACCATGGTCTCGACCCTGAGGTACTGCCGCTCGCTGCTGCCGGGCAGAAGCGCTGTCAGCACGCTCGATCCATTGCTCGTTGGCTCGATCCGGCGGAACGGCAGCGGCAGCAGGGAGGCATCGCCGAACTGCAGGCTGTCGCGGATGGCGGCGAGGCGATCCCCGGGAATGGTACGGGTCGTCATGAAGCGCCAGGACGGGAAGCTGGTGATCAGCACGATGCCGCGCCGGTCGGTGACATAGACCGGCTTGCCGGAGGCGAGCCAATCGGCCTCGACCCCGCCGAATTCGAGCTTGGCGACCACGACGCCAATCGGGCCGTCAGGCCCGTCGACACGTCTTGATATGTAGAGGCCTGGCCGCTTGCTGACGGTGCCCATGGCGAAATGCTCGGCTTTGCCATCGCGCATCGCCAGCCGGAAATATTCGCGGAAAGCGTAGTCATTGCCGACGAAGCTGGTTGGCTCGCGCCAGTTGCTGGCAGCCACCGCCACGCCGTCGAGGCCAATCGCGTAGATCACCGCCGCATCCGTATTGGCGGCCAGCGCCTCGAGCTTTTGATTGAGCCGCTGCAACGGCTGGTCGCCACCCTTCTCAAGCGCCGTCTTCACCTCTACGTCGTCTGCCAGTACCAGAGGCAGCGCGCGCTGCCGCTCCAGCACTGCCCTCAGCAGCGAGGCCTTGAGATTGGCATCGATGCGGCTCTGGATGTCGACGGTTTCAAGCGCCTTGTTTCGCCCATATTCGCCGGCGAAAAAAAGCCCCGCTGCCAGCAGCACTAACGCTAGCGCGGCAAAAATCAGCCAGGCGCGGCGCATGTGCCGGTCGAGATCCTCTGGATTGATAGGGCTGGGCGCGGGCATGGACATGGCGGAATTGTGCATTATTCCGCGCAAGTTTCCAGATGATCTGTGCGGATATCCGCTCAAATATTCGTGTGCGTGATCCAAGATTCTCGAAAAAATGGCGATATTTCAATGGCCTGATCAGCTGTGCTGCGATCTGGCACGCCCATTGCAAATGACATCCTCATGACAGCCCGAGCTGTCGCGCTTCGGAAATAGGGCCTGGGAGGCCCGGCATGACGCCGGACTGGGCCTAAGTGGAGGATATCATGATTATCGACCAATCCGCGGAACCGCGCGGCAAGACACCTTTCTATCGTCATCTCTATGTCCAGGTTCTGGCGGCCATCGCCGCAGGCATCCTGCTCGGCCATTTCTACCCGGAGGTCGGCACGCAGCTTAAGCCGCTAGGCGATGCCTTCATCCGCCTGGTGAAGATGATTATTGCCCCGGTCATCTTCCTGACCGTCGCCACCGGCATTGCCGGCATGACCGATCTCGCCAAGGTCGGGCGCGTCGCCGGCAAGGCGATGATCTACTTCCTGACCTTCTCGACGCTCGCGCTCATCATCGGCCTGATCGTGGCCAATGTGGTGCAGCCCGGCGCCGGCATGCACATCGACCCCGCGTCGCTCGACGTCAAGGCGGTCACCTCCTACGCCGAGAAGGCGCATGAGCAGTCGATCACCGGCTTCCTGATGAACATCATTCCGACCACGCTCGTCGGCGCATTTGCCGAGGGCGATATCCTGCAGGTGCTGTTCATCTCCGTTCTGTTCGGCCTGGCCCTCGCCATGGTCGGCAAGAAGGCGGAGCCTGTCGTCGACTTCCTGCACGCGCTGACGCTGCCGATCTTCAAGCTGGTCGCGATCCTGATGAAGGCGGCGCCGATCGGTGCGTTCGGCGCCATGGCCTTCACCATCGGCAAATATGGCGTCGGTTCGATCGCCAATCTCGCCATGCTGATCGGCACATTCTATTTGACCTCGCTGCTCTTCGTCTTCGTCGTGCTCGGCGCGGTTGCCCGCTGCAACGGCTTCTCGATCGTCGCCCTCATCCGCTACATCAAGGAAGAACTGCTGCTCGTTCTCGGTACATCCTCTTCGGAAGCGGCGCTGCCGGGACTGATGAGCAAGATGGAAAAGGCCGGTTGCAAGCGCTCGGTTGTCGGGCTGGTCATTCCGACCGGCTATTCCTTCAACCTCGACGGCACCAACATCTACATGACGCTCGCCGCACTCTTTATTGCCCAGGCGACCGACATTCCGCTGTCGCTCGGCGACCAGGTGCTGCTGCTGCTCGTGGCGATGCTGAGCTCCAAGGGTGCAGCCGGCATTACCGGCGCCGGCTTCATCACGCTTGCCGCCACGCTTTCGGTCGTGCCGGCGGTGCCGGTTGCCGGCATGGCGCTGATCCTCGGCATCGACCGCTTCATGTCGGAGTGCCGGGCACTGACCAACTTTGTCGGCAACGCGGTTGCGACCATCGTGGTCGCCAAGTGGGAAGGCGAACTGGATGAGACCCAGCTTGCCGCAACCCTTGGCGGCCGGGCGCTGCCGGAAAGCCCGGTTCCGGGTCTTCAGCCAGCCGAATAAAGCTGCCTCCCAGGGCAAGACCGCATCTCGGTGCGGCAAGGCGTGGTCCACTTTCCGGTGGGCCACGCCTTTTTTCTTTTGCGGGATAGCCTCGTGGCGTTGCCGCCCTAGGTCATAGGCTGGCGGTTTGCTGCCGGGCCGCCAACGCCCCTGTGAAATTCTCGTTCTCCCCACTTTACTATACCGTCTGGACGGTATAGTAATTTGTCATCACTGATCGAGGCAAAGCGTTTTCTGGGGAGGAGACGAGAATGCATTGGACGAAGTGTGTGAAAGCGGCCGCCTTGGCCACCGCGGCGTTTGCCGCATTTCCAGCGGCTGCGGCCGAAGTATCGATTTTCTGCAGCTCGGCCGGCGCGGAGCTCGAGCTCTGCCAGTCGGCCTCCGAGGCCTGGGCCAAGGAAACCGGCAATACTGTCAAGATCAACAAGATGCCGGCCAATTGGGGCGAGGCGCTGCCGCTCTACCAGCAGCTGCTCGCCGGAAAGTCCGGCGACGTCGATGTCCTGACCCTCGACAATATCTGGGTCGGCACGCTCGCGTCGCACCTCGTCGATCTCCGGCAGAAGGTGCCTGCCGACGAAGTTTCCAGCCATTTTGAATCGTCTCTTGCCGACGCGACCATCAATGGCCAGCTGCTGGCAATGCCGTGGTTCGTCGACGCCGGCCTGATGTTCTATCGCAAGGACCTTCTGGAGAAGTACGGCAAGGCCGAGCCGAAGACCTGGCGGGAGCTCACCGAGACGGCGAAGCTCATCCAGGACAAGGAGCGGGCATCGGGCAGTCCCGACATGTGGGGCTATGTCTGGCAGGGGCGAGCCTATGAAGGGCTGACCTGCGACGCGCTCGAATGGGTGGCATCCTACGGCGGCGGAACCTTCATTTCGCCCGAGGGCGAGATCACAGCCAACAATCCGAAGGCGGCCGAAGCGCTCGATATTGCCCGATCCTGGATCGGCGGGATCAGCCCGGAAGGCGTGTTGAACTACGACGAAGAAGGCTCGCGCGGCGTGTTCGAAGCCGGGAACTCGGTCTTCCATCGCAATTGGAGCTATGTCTGGGGCACGACGCAGGCCGACGGATCGTCGCTGCGCGGTAAGGTCGGCGTCATGGCACTTCCGGTTGGGGCTGAAGGCGGCAAGTCGAGCGGATGTTACGGGGCGGGTCTTCTCGGTGTGTCGAAATACGCCGACGATGTAGACGCCGCCGTCAGCCTGGTGCGCTATCTCACCGGCGCCAAGGAACAGAAGCGCCGCGCGCTCCAGGCCTATAGCCCGACGCTGAAGGCGCTCTACGAAGACAAGGACGTTCTGGCGGCCAATCCTTCGCTGCGGTTTGCCGAGAAGGCATATGCCGAAAGCGCCTCGCGTCCGTCGCAGGTCACGGGCGCGTCCTACAACCGGGTGTCCCAGCGGATCTTCAATGGCGTGCACAATGTGCTGAGCGGCAAGGAAAGCGCGGACGATGCCCTGGCGAAGGTTGCGAGCGACCTGGAACGTCTAAAGGCGCGGGGCTGGTAAGCCCCCGCCTATTTCCCACCGATCGAGGACATCACCCGTGAACATTGCGATAGCACCGTGCTGCTGGGGCGTTTACTGGCCCGAAGGCAACGAAATCAACTGGACCGACTATCTGGACCGCATCAAGGCGGCCGGTTACCGGCACACCGAACTTGGACCCTACGGCTTCTTTGCCACGGATCCAGAGGTGCTTTCGTCCGAGCTTGGCAGCCGCGGCCTTTCGGTCGTCGCGGCGGCCCATGTCCACACACTCGCCGATCCCGCCTCCTGGCCGGTCCTTAAGGAAAAGACGCAAGCGATCTGTCGGCTGCTGTCTGCAATCGGCGCGACGCATTTCATCCTGATGGACGAGTCGGAGTTCTATCCGAAGGACAGGATGGGCGTGGTCGATGAAGCGGGCTGGCGCTCCGTCGTCGAGCAGACCACGGGCGCTGCATGCATCGCCCGCTCGCACGGGCTGGAGTTCAGCTTTCACCCGCATGTGGGCACCTGCGTCGAGCTCGAACCGCAGATCGAGCGCCTGCTTGCCGAGACGGAGCCAGGCCTTGTCGGGCTCTGCCTCGATACCGGTCACCACGCCTATTGGAAGGCCGATCCGACTGATTTCCTTGTCCGTCACCGGGATCGGATCAACGCCATCCACCTGAAAAACGTCGATGGCGCCTATCGTGAACGGGTTCTGGCCGAAGGCATCCACAGCGACCGCGCCTTCGAAGAGGGCATCATGACCGACCTCGATCGCGGCGTCGTCGACATTGCCGCTTTCGTCGATGCGCTGCGGCAGACGGGCTACGATGGCCCGCTCGTGGTCGAGCAGGATCTTGCGCGCGGCCATCTCGACACGCCGGAAACCATCGCCGAACGGAATTTCCGCTTCGTTTCTGAGCTTTTGGCTGAGCGGGCAAAGGCATGAAGGTCGAAATCCACGATACGCCGCTATCGATCGGAGAGCATCTGGCGGAGCGGATCGTCGATGGCATCCGGGCGCGAGGTTCCGAAGGCCGTGCTTATGTGCTCGGCTGTCCGGGCGGGCGCAGCCCCATGCCGGTCTACGAGGCGATCGGCCGGCGGCTGAAGGTTGAGCCGATCGATTGCTCGCGGCTGGTCATCGTCATGATGGACGAATACTTGCAGGCCAGCGGCGGCGACCGTCTGACGCCACCGCCTTCATCGGTGCATTTCTCCTGCCGCGGGTTCGGCGAGCGTGAGATCGTCGGGCGGATCAACGCGGCGCTACCTGCCGAGTTTCGCATTCCTCGGGCAAACTTCTGGATGCCGGACCCAAGCAATCCCGACGACTATGATGCCCGCATCGCCGCTGTCGGCGGCATCGATCTTTTTCTGCTCGCTTCCGGCGCCGGCGACGGTCACATCGCGTTCAACCCGCCAGGCTCGGCGCGCGATAGCCGGACGCGGGTGGTCGCTCTAGCCGAGCAGACGCGGCGCGACAATCTCGCGACCTTCCCCGACTTTCGCGGCATCGACGAAGTACCGTCGCATGGCGTGACCATCGGTATCGGCTCGATTGCGGAGCTGTCGAAATCCGTAGCGATGATCGCCTGGGGCGAGGGCAAACGCCACGCCTGCGAACGCATGAGCGGCGCCACGGCCTATGACGCCACTTGGCCGGCGACGATTGCCGCCGAATGCCGGGCCGCCGAATTGCACATCGATGCCGCGGCGGCCGGTCGATTGGGAGCGCGCCCGTGAGCCAGCACGCGATCGGCATCGATGTCGGCGGGACGAAGACCAAGGCTTGCCTCGTGCGTCTGGCCGACGGTGCCGTTATCACTGAGCGCACGGCCGCGACGCCCTGCCAGCAAGGCGGCCGTGCAGTCCTCGAACTGGTCGGGGTGCTCGCCGAGGCCATGGAGGCCGAAAGCAGCGCACGCAAGCTCGATACCGCAGGCCTCGGCCTTTGCCTGCCGGAACTCGTGACCGGCGCCGGCGAACCGGCATCGGCCTGGAATTTCGATTGGCGCGATCTCGACTACCGCCAGCATCTCAGCCGCTTCGGTGTTGTTCATATCGACAGCGATGTACGGGCCGCGGCCTACGCCGAAGGCTGGATCGGAGCTGGCGTCGATGCGGATCCCTTCGTTTATGTGACGATTTCGACCGGCCTGTCGCATTCGCTGGTGATCGGCGGCACCCCCTATGCCGGCGCCCGCGGCTTTGCCATCCATTTTTCCGGTAGCGACCTCGTGGCGTTTGGCGGCGAAGATCAGGACCTTCAGGTACGCCACAATCTTGAGCTTTTCGCCAGCGGCAAGGCGCTCGGCGAGCGCTACGGCAAACTCATCGACCGTCCGGGGACGACCGCGCTGCAGCTCTTCGAAGCGGAAGCACACGATCCGAGGGCGGCCACGATGGTCGGTGACGCGCTTTTGTCGCTTGCCTCCTATCTCGGGCAGCTCGTCAACACACTCGACCCTGAAATCCTGATCCTTGGCGGCGGTATCGGCGGCGACCCTTCGGTCAACGAGCGCCTTGCTAGCCTGACGCGCCCATTCATCTGGGCCGATGGCGCCCGGGATCTTCCCATTATCAGAAGCGTCCTTGGCGACACGGCCTGCGCGGTCGGCGTGGCGGCGCTTGCAAACAAAGCTCGCAAACAGGCGGTGCGCATATGAGTGGAATTGACCTAACCGATGTCGTCAAGCGCTTCGGCGCGCTGACCGTGATCGACAAAGTCAACCTGAAGGTTGGCGAAGGAGAGTTCGTGGTGTTCGTCGGCCCGTCGGGCTGCGGCAAGTCGACCTTGCTGCGGATGATTGCCGGGCTCGAGGAGATTTCCGACGGCGAACTGCAGATCGGCGGCAGGCGCATGAACGAAACGCCGCCGGCCGAGCGCGGCATCGCCATGGTGTTCCAGTCCTACGCGCTCTATCCGCACATGAGCGTCGAGCGCAACCTCGGCTTCGCGCTGGAGACAGCGCGACTGGGCGCCGGCGAAATCAAGGAGCGGGTCAGCAAGGTCGCGCGCTTTCTCAAGATCGAACATCTGCTGCACCGTCGACCCGCCCAGCTCTCCGGCGGGCAGCAGCAGCGGGTCGCCATCGGCCGTGCGCTGGTGCGTTCGCAAAAGCTCTTTCTCTTCGACGAGCCGCTCTCCAACCTAGATGCCGATCTGCGCATGGAAATGCGCGTCGAAATCGCGCGTATTCACCGCGAGCTCAAGGCCACCACCGTCTATGTCACCCACGACCAGCTCGAGGCAATGACGCTTGCCGATCGCATCGTCGTCCTGAAGGACGGCCGGATTGCCCAGGTCGGCACGCCGATGGAACTTTATGAGCGGCCGGCGAGCAAATTCGTCGCCAGCTTCATCGGCGCACCGCGGATGAATTTTCTGCCGGGCACGTTGCATCGCGAGACAAGCGCGAGCCGGCTGGAGGTCATGGGGGGCACCCATACGCTCGGCCGTATCGACTATGACGGCGAGATCAGCATCGGCCTGCGGCCCGAGGATCTGATCCTTGGCGGCGGCGAGGTGCAGATCCCGGCGCAGGTGCTGCTCGTCGAGCCGCTCGGTGGCGAGGCATTGGTGCACGCGCGTGTCGGCGATGGCCAGATGCTGGTGATGAAGGTGCAGGGCAAGCCGGATCTCCGGCCGAATGCCGACATCACCATCGGCTGGATGCAGTCGAAGGCGCATCTGTTCGGGGTCGACGAAAGTGCGCTTCGCGCTGCGGAGGCTTGAGACGATGACGTCAGGGGCAGTAATAAGATCTCTCGGATTGCGGCAGGCCCGCGCCCGCACCGCCTGGTGGTTTCTGGCGCCGAGCCTGCTGGTGCTGATCGCCGTCGCCCTCTGGCCGCTCGGGCGCACCTTTGTCTTTTCCTTCACCGACGCGCTGCTGACGGAGCCGGACTTCTACAGTTACATCGGCTTCGACAACTATCGGGCGCTGTTCGAAGATCCGCTGTGGTGGCAATCCGTCCGCAATACGCTGTATTTCACCGTCATTTCGGTGTCGATCGAGACCGTTCTCGGGCTGACGATCGCGCTCCTTCTCAACTCCCACATCGCCGGGCGCGGCGCCATGCGGGCGATCATCCTGATCCCCTGGTCGATCCCGGTCGTGGTCAGCGCCCGCATGTGGCAGTGGATGCTGCATGACCAGTTCGGCATCGTGAACCACGTGCTGAAGATGGCCGGTTTCATCGACAGCGGCATCGCCTGGACTGCCAATGCCTCCCTGGTCATGCCGGTGATCATCGCCGTCGATGTCTGGATCACCACGCCCTTCATGGTGCTTTTGATCCTGGCGGGTTTGCAGATGCTACCGCGCGGCATCTACGAGGTCGCCGCGATCGACGGCGTGCCGGCATGGAAGCAGTTCACCTCGCTGACGCTGCCGCTGCTGGCGCCGAGCATTGCAGTTGCCGTGCTCTTTCGCCTACTCGATGCGTTGCGCATGTTCGACCTGAGCTTCGTGCTTTCCTCCAACAGCGACGACACCAAGACGGTGTCGATCTATGCCCGCGAGGTCCTCGTCAATTTCCAGGACATGGGGGTGGGCTCGGCTGCTAGTACCGCCGTCTTCCTGATGATCGCCGTCGTGACAGCGATCTACGTCACCGTCTTCCGTCTCAACCGCCGTCTGCTGGGAGTTTGACATGGTCAGAAGCAACGCCCGCAAACGCCTGCACAGGATCGCGATATACAGCCTCTTCGGCGTCGTCGCGCTCTACACGCTGTTTCCGTTTTATTGGATGATCGCCTCATCGCTGAAATCAGGTCAGGCGATCTTCGACGTGACGTTCTTCCCGGACCTGAAGTTCAACAATTATACGGCGATCCTGTCGGACGGCGTTTTCCTGCGCAGCCTCTTGAATTCGCTGGTCGTCGCTTTCTCGGTCGTCGCACTCTCGCTGGTGCTGGCGATTGCGGCCGCCTATGCGCTCGGCCGGATCGACTTTCGCGGTCGTTCGCCGATCATGCTGCTGGTGCTCGCGGTCTCGATGTTCCCGCAGATCGCGCTTCTGTCCGGCCTGTTCGAGATGATCCGCTGGCTCGGGCTCTACAACACGGTCGGTTCGCTGATCTTCTCCTACATGATCTTCACGCTGCCGTTCAACATCTGGGTGCTGACCACGTTCATGCGCGATTTGCCGAAACAGATCGAGGAGGCGGCGATCATGGACGGCTGCTCGCCCTTGCGGATCGTGCGCTGCATCTTCCTGCCGATGATGGGGCCGGCACTGATCTCGACGGGACTGCTGGCCTTCATCGCCTCGTGGAACGAGTTCATGTTCGCGCTGACCTTCATCCTGACGGACGAGAACCGCACCGTGCCGGTGGCGATCGCCCTGATCTCGGGCTCCAGCCGGTACGAATTCCCCTATGGCGCGATCATGGCGGCATCGACGATCGTCACCGTGCCATTGGTCATCCTCGCTCTCATCTTCCAGAAACATATCGTCTCCGGCCTGACGGCCGGTGCGGTCAAAGGTTGAATTGTTGCCTCGTTCGTGAGGCGGAAAGGTTGCTTTCATGCGTGTCGTTCGCGTTGGTTTGATCGGGCTTGGCGAAGTCAGCCAGCTCATGCATCTGCCGATCCTTTCGGATCACCGGAACTTGTTTGAAATTGCTGGCGTCTACGACGTCTCGCCGAGCCTGACGGCCTATTGTTCGGCGCGCTACCCCGGTGCAAAGCCGTTCGAGACGGCAGAGGCGCTCGTCTCTTCCCCCGACATCGATGCCGTTTTCATTTTGACGCCGGACCAGACGCACAGCTTCTATCTCGAACTGGCGCTCAAAGCCGGCAAGCATGTCTTCCTGGAAAAGCCGGCCTGCCTCACGCTCGGTGAGATCGACGCGGTCGCGCCGCTCGCCAAGGCCACCGACAAGCTGCTGTTCGTCGCCTATATGCGCCGCTATTCGCCGAGCTTCCTTCGCGCCAAGGCAATGATGCCGAAGCCGGAAGAGCTCCGTTACGTCCGCGTGCGCGATATCATCTGCGAGGGCCCGTTCTTCATCAAACAGACCCGTAACATCTTCTACCCAACCGATCTGGACGCCGCGTTCCTCGCCGAATCCCGCGCGCAGACGTCGGCGCTCCTGAAGCAGGTCGTCGGGGAGGATGCGCCCGCCGACCTCATGCGCGCCTATCAGGTCCTGACCGGGCTGTCGTCCCACAGCCTTTCGGCGATGCGCGAACTGATCGGGCTGCCGAAGCGGGTGATCGCGGCCCATCACAAGGCCAATGGGGAATCCATCGTCGCGCTTTTCGACTATGGCCATTTCACCGCGATCTACGAGGCGATGATCGACAACGTTGCCCGCTTCGACGCGCGCATCGAGGTGCTGTCCGACCGGCGGCAACTGCGTGTCAGCTACGACACGCCCTATATCCGCAACCTGCCGACCTCGCTGGAGGTGATCGATTCGACCGACACCGAGACGGAGACAAGGGTCTTCGGTCCTGATTATACCGACCCCTTCGCGCTCGAATTGCGCGCCTTCCACGATCATCTGGTCAAGGGCACGCAGCCGAAAACCACGCTCGACGATTCACGCAACGATCTGGCGCTGATGGCCGAGATCGTCGATCGCCTGCGCGAGAGTTCAGGGATATAGCGTGCGCAGATTTTTCAACACTGGATTGTACCGACATGGCAAAACGTGAAAGCGCACGGGACCGTATATTGACTGCCGCCGAGGCGATCGTCGTGGGCAAGGGCGTTTCCTCGCTCACCTTCGACGAGGTCGCGGAGCAGACGGGCCTGAGCAAGGGCGGCATCCTCTATCATTTCGCCAGCAAGGACGCCCTTGTGCGCGCCATGGTCGAACGGTTCGTCTACCGCTTCGAGACCGGTCTTGCCGGCATCGAGCATGAGGACGAGGATCCGCACGGCCGCTACACACGAGCCTATGTCGGCGCGACGCTTGGGGAAGCCGCAAGTACCGGCGAGCAATACGACCGCCTCGGCGCCAGCATCACGGCGGCGCTCTCCAACTTTCCCGACCTGCTTGAGATCGTGCGCCAGCAGAACATTCGTTGCCAGGCGGCGGTCGAAGAAGACGGTCTGGATCCGGTCGACGCCACGATCATCCGCCTTGCCGTCGAGGGCCTGTGGATGGCGGAGGTTTTCAACGTTATGCATCTCGACCCGGAAATGAAGCGCAAGGTCACCGCCCGCCTGATTGAGCGGACGCGTGCGCCCTCAAACTGAAAATAGCGCGCATCGACGCGCTCGCAGCCAAGGAGTTACCGATGGGCTACAAGCCTTCACCGCGTCCCGTATTCGACCGCGCCAGCCATATCCCCTATGCCGGCGTCACCCGGCACCTCTGGGGCGAGGAGAATGCCGGCCTCGTCGACGACTGGATCTATGCTTCTACCGACAGCATCCATCAGATCGTCTTCGGCATGCAGCCCGGTGGCTGCTTCAAGCATACCGACGCTTTCAGGACGATCTTCGGTGCCGATGAAGTGCTTTATGTGCTGAGCGGCACGCTCGGCCTTGCCAATCCTGAAACAGGCGAATTCTGCATTGCGCAAAAGGGCGAGGCGCTGTTCTTCCGCAAGGACACCTGGCATCACGGCTTCAACCTCGGCAATGACCAGGTCCGGGTGCTGGAGTTCTTTGCGCCACCGCCGGCAAAGGGCACGTCCGGTCCCTATGCCCGCACCAAGCCCTATCTCGAGCTTGCTCAGTCGCGTTACAGCCAGAGCGAGTTTTTCGGCCGCTGGCCGATGGAGGCGCAAGCCCACCGCGACGCGCGCACCATCCATCCGATGCGCGATGCCGATCTGCTGTGGAGCCTGGACCAGGCGACGCAAGGCGCCTTTACCGGCCTTTATTGCGCCACCGATCAGCTGACTGTCGGAAAGACGACGCTGCTGGCCGGCAAGCGCACCGGCGTCGAACGCCACAAGGGCGATGAATGCCTCTACGTCGTTTCGGGAACGCTCAACATTCACGTGCCCGACGCGGAAGGCCAGGCCTGGTTCGAGCTCAATCCGCGCGACGGGTTCTATATTCCGGCCGGTACCGATCACCAATATTACAACATGTCGGGCGAGCAGGTGGAGTTCGTCTTCGGCGTAGCGCCGGACTTCTGATCCGCGCTCAAGCAGCATTGAACTGAACGGTTTGCGGCGTCGGCCTATCCCATGAGGTGGGCCGGCGCCGTGTCCGTTGCGCCGGCATTCATGCGGGCAATGAACTCGCGCAGCATTGGCACGCGCCGCGGCCGGAAACTTTCGTCCGTCGGCCTTATCTCGGCGATGCGATCGATACGAAACTTGCGGAAGTCCTCACGCAGGCAGCACCAGCCGAGCAGCACCAGCACATTTTCGAGATAGACGATGCCGAGCGGCAGCACGCGCCTTTCGCTGTGCCGGCGCTCGACGTCGATATAGTCGATGACGATTGCCCGCTCCTGCCAGCAGGCCTCGCGAAGCAGCCCGACGTTGATATCCGGCGCCTGCCTGTGCTCGAAACGGTGAACCTGCGAGACGGCATGGATCGTCTGCTGCTGCAGTCGGTCGGGCAGGGTGGCCGTTATCTTCGAAAGTACGGCTTCGGCAGCCCGCGCAAGCTCGGGTTCGCCCATGTGGCGAACTTCGGCCAGACCCAGCACGAGGGCTTCGATTTCAAGGCGGGTGAACGTCTGGGGCGGGAGGGCGATATCTTCGGTGAGGCGATAACCAAAACCGCGCTCGCCGTCGATGACGGCACCGGCGGCGCGCAGGCTGTCGATATCGCGGTAGAGCGAGCGCTGCGACACGCCGGTTTCCTCGGCCAGCCGGGCGGCCGTCACCGGCGGCGGCAGGCTGCGAAGCGCCTGGAGAAGACGAAACAAACGATCGCTGCGCGCCATGAGCCTACTGACGAAAATTGGCAGTTGGGTTGTTTTATAAAGAGCCCAGACAGAAACCGCAATCCGAGGACTTTCCATGTTGACGCTCTATCACGCCCCGCGCTCCCGCTCCTCGCGCATCATCACATTGCTTCGCGAACTGGATGCGCTTGACAAGGTGAACATCGAAATCGTCGGCATCACCCGCGGCGACGGCAGCGGGGCCAAGGACCCGAAAAATCCGCACCCGGAGGGCAAGGTGCCGCTGCTGGTGCATGATGGCGTCGTCATCTGGGAAAGCATCGCCATCATTCAGTACCTGACCGATCTTTTCCCCGCCAAGAAACTGGCGCCGCTTCCCGGCGATGCCAAGCGCGGCCGTTATCTGAGCTGGCTTGCCTGGTACGCGGGCGTGGTCGAGCCGGTGCTGATCGTCGAGGCGGCGGGGCTCTCGCATCCCTATCTGCAGTTCACGTTCCGCAGTTCCGTCGAGATGGCGCGTCAACTCGAGACGGCGCTCACGGCAAGCCCCTATCTGATGGGCGAGCAGTTCTCGGCTGCCGACTTGCTGCTCTATTCGCCGTTTGCATGGTTCCCGGAAGCAACGCCGAATGTGCCCGCCGTCAAAGCCTGGATCGAGCGCTGCGCCGCGCGGCCGGCCGTGCAATGGGCCGCAGATTTCGACGCGTCGTCGCTCGCGGCGGCATAGGCTCGAAATCGGTTCGAGAGATGAAACGATGAAGTGCCGCGCGCCAGACATGACGTGCGGTGCTTCATCGTTTGAAACTACGGTTCAGCTTTGCCCGCAACCTATTCCTATTCAAGGTCTTTTAGGGATGAGATCGGGCGCGGGGAGAAGGTCAGCATACCGGTCAGGCTTTGCCCGTGTTCGACGATTGTCAGACCGCCGAGACCGGCAAGGTGATGGCCGTTCGGCAGGTGCGTCATCGGTTCGAAGCAAAAGAAGTCTGCGTCTGCAGGCGAATAGAGCATGAAATGACCGAAGACCGGCTGAGCGTCGATTTCAAGGTAGAGGTCGTGTTCCGGCCACTCGATCACGGCCTTGCCGTCCCATCCCTCATAGGCGTTGTTCAGCCATCGGCGTGGCAAGAGATTGCCCCGCTCGAACTCAAGAGTGTGCGGTATCGGCCCGGGCCGGTCGGGCAGGTGACCTTCTCTTTCCGTCCAGAACCGTTCGGCCTTCGCGATCAGCCGTGTGCCGGCGGTTCTCGGGAAGAAGGGATGGTGGCCGAGGCCGATGGGCAGAGCGAAGCCCGACCTGTTGGTGACGGAAAGCGTGACGGTCAGGCGGTCATCTTCAACAGTGAAACGCTGAACGGCTTCATAGGCATAGGGATTGGGGGCAACTGCCTCGTGCACATAGCGCAGGAATGCTTCGGTTTCGCCGTGCGAGACGACCTGCCATGCCGCCAGCCAACCGTCGCCATGCAGGTAACAGGGGTCGATGGCGTTGGGAGCTAGGACGAAGCGATTGCCTGAGAAGGTGAAGCTGTTCCCCTCCAACCGGTTGCCGAAGGGAACGAGCGGAAAGCTCGCCTCCTGACCGTGGTGCTGCGAGGCAAGCCCGCCGGTTGGCGTGGATCGGAAGATCGGCACGCCGCAATAGGAACCGGACAGGATCGAGCCGCCGAAGCGGCTCAATTCGATCAAAAGCTCTCCATTGCTAAGCGGCAGGACGTCCGAGGACATGCGGCTGCTAAACGCGTCGGCCAACGGCGGACGAGCGCAGGTTGTCGAGCAGAACGGCCAGCAGCAGGATGAAGCCGCGCACGACATACTGGTAGAAGGCCTGGATGTTGAGCAGGTTCATGACGTTTTCCGCAATGCCCATGATCAGCACGCCGACGATGACGCCGGTCATCGCCGCCCGTCCGCCGGCAAGCGAGACGCCGCCGAGCACGCAGGCGGAGATAACCGAAAGTTCGAGGCCGGTCGCCGCATTCGGCTGGCCCGAGGTGATGCGCGACGCCAGCAACACGCCGGCGACGGCGCAGACGAGACCCTGCAGCGCGAAGATCCAGATGCGCATGCGCGCAACGTCGACGCCGGCTAGGCGCGACGCTTCGGGATTGCCGCCGATTGCCAGCGTGTTCTTGCCGAAGACGGTGCGGTTCAGCAAAAAGCCGAAGGCGACGAAGAACAGCGCCATGACCCAGATCGGCGTCGGGATGCCAAGGAAGCGCGAAAGGGCCAGCTGGTAGAAGCTCGGATCGTTGATGCCGACGGCGCGGCCGTCCGATGCGATGAGCGCCAGGCCACGCACGATCTGCATGGTGGCAAGCGTCGTGATCAGCGCGTTGATGCGGAAACGGGCGATGACGACGCCGTTGACCGTTCCGACGAGACCGCCGCACACCAGGGCCGCGACCAGGCCGAGCAGGATCGATCCGGTCGCATTTGAGGCCATGACCGCGACCATGCCGGAGAAGGCAACGGTCGAGCCGACCGAAAGGTCGAAGTCGCGCGAGGCAAGGCAGAACATCATGGTGCAGGCGACAATGCCAATGGTGACGACCGACTGCAGCAGGCCGAGCATGTTTCGCTCGGTCAGGAAGTTGGGGACCGTCAGCGACACGACGGCGAAGGCGAGTGCGAAAATGACGACGAGGCCCTGTTCGCCAAGAAGGAGTTTTTTCAAGGAGGTCATCGTCACCGTACCTGTGCGTGAGAAGGAGTGTTTAAGTTTTGAACGTCCGGCAGGGCGGCGGCGAGAATGCGCCGCTCGTCGAACTCGGCTCTGGGAATGTCGGCGGCGACGCGGCCCTCGCACATGACCATGATGCGGTCGGCGATGCCCATGACCTCAGGCAGTTCGCTGGAGATCACCACGATCGCCATGCCCTCGGCGGCGAGCTCGTAGAGAATTTCGTAGATTTCCGACTTTGCACCGACATCGATGCCGCGTGTCGGCTCGTCGATAACAAGCACCTTGACGCCCTCTTCGGACAGCCAGCGGCCGAGGATGACCTTTTGCTGATTGCCGCCCGACAGATTGATGATGTCCTGGCGGCGCGACGGTGTACGCACGCGAAGCTTGGCGATGAACTTGTCGGCAAGCGCGCCTTCTTTCGCAGGGTTGATAAGGCCGAAGGGCGAGAAATGGCGACGTGAGGAGATCGTCATGTTCTCTTCGATCGATCGTCCCTGGACGATGCCATCGAACTTGCGGTCTTCCGGGCAGAGCACGATGCCCGACCGGATGGAATGGGGTGGGCTGTCAGCCTGGATCGTGACGCCATCAACCGACACCGAACCGCCGTTGCGGGCATCGGCGCCATAGACGAGGCGGGCCATTTCGCTGCGGCCGGCGCCGATCAGGCCGAAGAAGCCGAGGATCTCGCCTCGCCTGACGGAGAAGCTCAAGGGTTGGCGAAGTTTCGCTCCCGAAATGCCCTCGACGCGCAGCCGCTCTTCACCGAGGCTGCGCTCGCGCCAGCCCCAGATATTGGCGATCTCGCGGCCGACCATTTCCGAGATGATCTGGTCGCGCGTCACCTTCGAGATTTCGGGATGATGGGCGGCGAGTTTCCCGTCGCGCAGCACCGTCAGGCTGTCGCAGAGGCGGAAGATCTCATCGAGGCGGTGGGAAACGTAGAGAATGACCGTGCCGTTGGCGCGCAGGCGATCGATGAGGGTAAAGAGGATCTCGCTTTCTCGCGAGGACAGCGACGAGGTCGGCTCATCAAGCGCGATGACGCGCGCGTCGAGCATCACCGCCTTGGCGATTTCGACCATCTGCCGCTCGCCGATCGAAAGCGAGGCGACCTTGATGGCCGGATCGACATCGATGCCGATCTCGGCAAGCTTCTTTGAAACGACCCCGGTCAGCTGCTGGCGATCGATGACGCCGGCCTTGCTCGGAAAGCGCCCGAGCCAGAGGTTTTCGGCGACCGTCAGTTCCGGGACGAGCTGCAATTCCTGGTGGATGACGATGACGCCTGCATGAAAGGCGTCGCGCACCGAGCGGTAGTGCTGCGGCTCGCCGTCGATCAGGATTTCGCCGGTGTCGGCGGACTGGTCGCCGGAGAGAACGCGGATGAGCGTCGACTTGCCGGCGCCGTTTTCGCCCATCAGGCCGTGAACCGCGCCCTTTTTCACCGAGAAAGAGACGTTCGACAGCGCTTGAACGCCAGGGTAGCCCTTGGAGATGGATCGGAATTCGAGGAAGTCTTGCATCTGCGACGCTCCGGGAATGGGGCGCCCGGCGGTGTCGAACCGCCGGGCTCAAAGTCATCGAAGACGACGATTATTCGATGCCGAGGTCCTTGCGAACAGCTTCATAGTTATCGCGCAGCGCGATCTGGCCGGCCGTCAGCGTCAGCTTTTCCGGCTCCTTGCCGTTGGCGACCCACTCGTACATGTTGAGTGCGGTCTCATAGCCGTGGCGCTTCGGCGAGATGATCACGGTGCCGTAGAAGCCGGTTGCTGCGGGCTTCTTGAACTCGTTGATGGCCGAGTCCGCGCCGCCGATGCCGACGCCGATCATGCTATCGGGTGCAATGCCGACGGTTTCGGTGGCGCGCACGGCGCCGAGAACCGCTTCGTCATTGAGGCCGACGGCGACCCACTTCTTGATGCCGGCATTCTTGTTGAGAACGACGGTTGAGGCGTTGAGTGCGGCTTCGGTATCGGTCTTGGCCTGCGGAGCGTCGAAGATGTTTGCTTCCGGGAAGCCGTTTGCCTTCAGCACTGACAGTGCGCCTTCGACACGGTCGACGGCCGTCGGCAACTGGTCGTAGGATACGCGGATCGCGCCGACGTCCTTCATGTCCCAGCCGCGCTTCTTGATCTCGTCGACGATCGACTGGCCGACGGCTTCGCCGATCTTGGTGGCCGAGATGCCCATATGCGGCACGTCTTCGATCGGGCTGCCGTCGGCGTTGACCAGGCGGTCGTCGACCGTGATCATTTTGAGATCGTTGGCGGCCGCCTTGGCGATGATGCCCGGGCCGAGTTTGACGTCAGGCGTGCAGATGATGAAACCCTGCGCGCCTTGTGCGCCGAGATTGTCGATCGCGGACTGAACCTTTTCGCCATCTTCCGCGCCGATCTTGACCAGCGTGAAGCCCTTTTCCTTGGCAGCGACGTCGGCGAACTTCCATTCGTCCTGGAACCACGGTTCCTCGGGCTGCTTGACGATGAAGCCGATCTTGACGTCGGCGGCGAAGGCCGAGGTTGCGGCGAATACGGCGACGGTGCCGGCCAAAATGGCGGCCTTGAAGAAGCGCATGATTTCTCTCCCTGGTGAACTGCCTCCTGCAGTTGCCATTTGTGTATGATGAATCATCATATCCGTCAATTGCCTTTGTATGATGAATGAGGTAGTGATGTATAATAATTGTCGAAACGCTCCTTGGATCCCTGTCGCGAGGGAAGGTGATCTGGGATAAAAGCGTCGGCAGATACGAAGGCATGGGTGGAGATGCAGATGGAAGGTCAGGAGCCGCAGGGCGCAGCGGAGATGCAGGTGCAGCGCCGGCCGCGCGTCCAGAAGAACGTGACGCGCACCATCGCTTCCGACATCTGCGCCGATATCTTTCCTGTCGGCTCCTATCTGCCGCGCGAAAACGATCTGTGCGAGCGTTATGGCGTCAGCCGGACCGTTATCCGGGAATCGCTGAAGATCCTCGAATCAAAGGGCATGGTGCGTGGCCGTTCGCGGGTCGGCACCGTCGTTTGCGGCAAGGACGAGTGGAACATTCTCGATGCCCAGGTGCTCGAATGGATCGGCGAACGCATCTTCGAATTCGACCTGTTGAATTGCATCCTGGAAGCGCGCCGGGCGATCGAGCCGGTTGCCGCAGAATTCGCCGCCGAGCGTGCGACGGTCCAGGAAATCGCCGATCTCGAGCGAGCCTGGCAGGCGATGCGTGACGGCGAGAGCGATATTGCCGGCTTCACCGACGCTGACGTGGCGTTCCACACCTGCCTGCTCAGGGCCAGCCATAATCAGGTCTTCCTGCAGCTTGTGGGCATCATCCAGGCGGCGCTCAAGTTTCCGCTGCATGCATCGAACGAAGCCGCCGAGCGGCGCGACGAAGCGATCGACGTCCATCGCGAACTGGTCGAAGCGCTGCGCATGCGCGACAAGTCAGCGGCGCGCGACTGCTCGATCCGCATGCTCGATCTTGCCGCGCGCGATCTGGCAACCGCAGTCAAGCAACACAGCCCTGCCAAACCCACCCTCTGAAATCCCGGTCGCGGTGAGCCCGGCAGGGCTCGGCCGTGACAAGCCATCCCCACCGAACTGGACCTCAACTCATGAAGATCACCAAGCTCACCACCTATATCGTTCCCCCGCGCTGGCTGTTTCTCAAGGTGGAGACCGACGAAGGTATCGTCGGCTGGGGGGAGCCTGTCGTCGAGGGACGGGCGCTGACGGTCGAGGCTGCGGTGCACGAGCTTGCCGACTATCTCGTCGGCAAGGACCCGTTCCTGATCGAGGATCATTGGAACGTAATGTATCGCGGCGGCTTCTACCGCGGTGGCGCCATTCACATGAGCGCGCTTGCCGGCATCGACCAGGCGCTTTGGGACATCAAGGGTAAGGCGCTGGGCCAGCCGGTGCACTCGCTGCTCGGCGGGCAGTGCCGCGACAAGATCAAGGTGTATTCCTGGATCGGCGGCGACCGCCCGAGCGATGTCGCCCGCAACGCCAAGGATGTGGTGGCGCGCGGTTTCAAGGCGATCAAGCTTAACGGTTGCGAGGAACTGCAGATCGTGGACACCAACGAGAAGATTGACAAGGCGGTGGAGACGATCGGCATCATCCGCGATGCGATCGGCCCGAATATCGGCATCGGCGTCGACTTTCACGGCCGGGTGCACCGGCCGATGGCCAAGGTGCTCGCCAAGGAACTCGAGCAGTTCAAGCTGATGTTCATCGAGGAGCCGGTGCTTTCGGAAAACCGCGA
>NZ_LMDT01000038.1:0-22924 GCF_001425885.1 Ensifer sp. Root1252
CGTCACCGCCTTTTTGCTCTTGCGTTGCCGCGGCCGTGCACTGGCGCGAACGGCCAGTCGCAGGGCGGATTTCAGCGAAGGGCGGTCAAAGGAACCGATGAGGCCGCGCCAACGGGTGAGGATCGACCAGCTTGTTAGCCGGCGTCGAACGGTTTGCGGGGCGTGTGGCCCGTCGGCGCGCAAGAGGCGTTGAGAACGCAAGCCGCTTTCCACCTCTGCCGGCATGCCATGGCCTGGATCCTCGGCCCGCTTAGCCGGGTCCCAGAGGTGATGGGCGACGAATTTGAGAAGCAGACTCTCCGGCGCCGGCCAGGGGAGGGGAGTGCCAGTGGCGAGCTGGCACCAGGCCTCGAGATAGCCGAGGTCAGAAGCAAGCGCCCTCAGGGTATTGTTGCCCATGCCTTCGCTGGCGAGGTGTTTTAGCGTCGCAACATCGTTGTCGGTCAGAAGTGCAGCAAGCTGGTCGCGGCGGTCGAAGGGCAGGATGGCGTCCAGGGCGTCGAGTTGCTCGGCTCGAGCCAGAGCACTTGATTGGATCCCGTCAGTGCTCATTGCCGAACGGTCCCAGGACCGGCACTTTCTCTGCCCGCGCTGCAGCCGCCAGCTTTCGATCGAGGGTCGCCAACGGAAGGGACCGGGCGATCGCGAGCTCGAGATAGGCAGCATCATACGCACTGAGCCCTTGCGCCGTCGCAAGCTCGATCACCGATCCGTCCTGGCCGGCGCCGGCGTCCTCAAGTGGGAGGCGCCGCAATCTGGTCATCGCCGTCAATGCCTGACCCGCCGCAATGCGCTGGCGCCTTTCGGCGGTTACAAGGATGCTCCTGGCTTCGTGCCAGAAGAGACCTGGGACCGGACACTGGCCGGATATGCTGGCGATCAGTTCTTCAGCGATTTCGCTGTGCTCTTCCGGAAGCAGCCAGGCGGCTGCGGTTGAGGCATCGAGAACGAAGACGCTCAAAATCGCTGTCCTTCGCGCTTCCAGTCAAGGATCTCATCGTTGGTAACGGGTTTGGCACGCAAGCGAGCCGCCCGGACTTCTGCCATCAGGAAGCCGAGCTCATTGTCCTTGTGGATCCGGCTAAGCTTGGCGACCGGATCGTTGCCGCGGGAAATGATGACCTCTTCACCGGCTTCGACGCGCGCCAGGAGTTCGGAGAGATGCGCCTTGGCCTCGGCGACTTTGACGGTGACGCTCATGGAAACTCCGCTGAACAATGGCTCTCGTCGCGCAGATTTCGGACGAGCGCAAATTTGACGTTCTGAGCTAAAAATAGAGCGCACGTACGTGTTGGTCAACTGGTGGACCATCTCACTATCGATACTTGAAACCTATCGATAGTGAGGGGACGCGGAAATCGCCGTCCAGATGACGGAAGTATGAGATTGGTTGACTTCCGTTTGTGGGATTATAGGCGTTAATTCAGATGGTTAATGATTTCCTAAGGCCGCTAAGCGCGACATTCAGAGCGCACAGATTCGGTAGGGGATCAATGGGGTGACCGCCTGGTCCATAGGCGCGCATTGGCAAGTCGCAATGGGGCTGGGACGCTGCCGTTTGGGCAGGAAACATTTGCGGACTGAGCTGCCGACAAGGGCCCTCAGAAAGTAGGACACCAAGAGACCTCTAGAGCAAGTAACGACTTTCTGGACGTGAACGCGCCGATTGTGGCAGGACAAGCAGAGAGAATGGGAGGCGTACTTCAACGTCAAGCCCGACAAAATCGGAATAACCGTCCGTGTAGGTTGGAAGCAATGACCTTTGACATTAAGAGGGCCCTCAGCCTGCCTGACATCCGCAACTTTGTCGCTAAGCGTGACGGTGTGCTGCAACGTTTCGGACCACTTTTCCGCGACCCGGTGCGTCTGACTAGAGAGGATTACCTTGATTTCCTGAGCATCAAGCACAATCACCACTGGTCGGGGTTGGAACGCCTCGGCCGCCGCGCTGCAGACGACATGAACAACCTGCGGGACGCCTTGACAACTTTGGTCGACGAAAGCCTACCCCTGTCCGGGCGGTTCGATTCCGCCGCATCGCAGCTCGACGGGGTCGGTAGCGCCACCCTGACACCCATCCTGCTCGTTGCCTACGAGGACCGCTACGGCGTTTGGAACGGCACCAGTGAGCCAGAAATGCGCGACCGTGGCCTATGGCCCGCTTTTCCTCGCGGTGCCACAGAGGGCGAGAAGTACCACCTCATCAATGCCCAGTTGCTCGACCTCGCTCGTGATTGGGGCGTTGACCTGTGGACGCTAGACGCGCTCTGGTGGGTAGATAAGCTAGAACGCCAAAATACTGGCCATTACAAAGACGCATGGTTCAAAGCAGTCTGGTACATGGCGGATCAGGCGGAACGGACCGCAAAGCACGCCCACGGTCAGACCGTCGACCGTACCGTAAAGAACAAAGACCTCAGGCTGTCCAAAGAGGGGCTTATTGCGCATCTGAAAGAACTGCTCGACGATACCGGCCATCGTTGCGCCATCACGGGGCTCGCGTTGCAGGCTGAAGGCCCGGATGACCAGCTGCGGCCCTCTCTGGACCGCATTGACAGTAGCGGCCATTACGAGGCTGGAAACTTGCAAGTTGTGGCTCGGTTCATCAACTTCTGGAAACAGTCAACCCCAGACGCCGAGTTCCGCCGCCAGTTGGCCATGGTAAGAGGGGAATAGTTGGCTGTGCTCCACGGCGTACAATAACGAATTCACGCCGGGAGCAGGGGAGGAGCCAATTAAGCCCAGACGCATTGGTGAATTGCTGCGGAAGCGGTCGCGTCGCCGGGGATGTTTGCGCGTCAACCCAGCCGCTGTGTGCCCCAGCTGTTTCAGCGCTTATCGAAACCGCCCGAGGAGGTAAGGCCGGCGCACAACAAATGCCGGTCCGGTTGCGGTCTCCCGTTTAGTCGGGCTTGAAGCCGATCACCATCGAGTCCGGCCCCAGCAGCGGCTCGACGCGCGTGGACACGAAACCGGCGTCGCGCATCCAGGCCTGGCAGTCGGCTCCGGTATAGTCGAACCCGCCGCGGGTCTCGATCAGCATGTTCAGGCTCATCAGCAGGCCGAATCCGTTCAAGCGTCGCTCGTCGTCGATGACGGCATCGTAGACGATCACGGCTCCGCCTTTCGGCAGCGCGGCGAAAGCCTTTTCCAAGAGCATCCTCTTCTCGGACAGATCCCAGTCGTGCAGGATATGCCCCATCACGATCACATCCGCATTCGGCATTGGGCCGTCGAAGAAGTTGCCACTTTCGAAGGTGATGCGGTCGGTAAAGCCCTGCCGGGCGACGAAGTCGTCGAATATCGGCTGCACGGCGGGGAGATCGAAGCCGATGGCCTTGAGATGCGGATGGGCGCGCGCGATCACCACCGGCACCATCCCCTGCGCCGCGCCCACATCGGCGAAGGTCGTGTATTTCGACCAGTCGAACGTGGCGGCGATCGCCTGCGCCGCGCCGGCGCTGATCCCGCTCATCGCCTCGAGGAAACCGCGCAGCCGTGCCGGTTCCGCATAGATCGCGGCGAAGAAATCTTCGCTGTGCTTGGCTTCGTTCTGTGGCTCTCCGGTGTGCAGGGCTTCGGTCAGCGAACCCCAAAAACCGTAGAGCCGGGCATTGGCCATTTCGAGGATGCCGCCGATATAGGATGGCTTCGCCTTATCGAGGAAGAGGTCGGTATCAGCGGCATTACGATAGCGGCCGTCCTCGCGTTCGAGCAGCTTCAGCGCGACCAGGGTGTCAAGGAAGTCACGGGCCGAGCGGGGATGCAGTTTCAGCCTAGCCTGCAGATCCGGCAAGTCGGCCGGGCCGGCTGCGAGCTCGGTGAAGACGCCGAGTTCCACCGCGCTGAGCAGGGCCTTGGAGGCCCAGAACCCCATGCCGAGTTGCATGATGTTGTCCGGCGTCGTTGCGCCCATCGTTCGTCTCCTCGTGGATCGCGTCGTTGAATGGCCTCTAGGATTGGTGCGGAGCCCGAAGCGGTCCGACGGCGCTGCGAAGCCGAGGACCACTTGTCTTGTTGAGCGACCGTACCAGGGAAAATAAAGCGTTTTGTGATGGGGTGCTATTAATCAACAATGACTAACGACGAGCCCAAAGCGGCGGCCGAGGTTGTTGTCTGAGCCGCGCACGCTCGAGTTTTAGAACGAACGCTTATCGACGATCGCTTGTCGAGAGTTGCCTAGATCGTCCTAGCCCAACGGCTAAAACACAATTTTCCGTTTGCGTTATTCAAATCGAAATCCTCGAATGCGGCCCTTGAAACGAAGGATCTCCACTACCATTATGTTTCTGCCACTCGACTATAGAGCCCTAGGACATGGGCAGACGCTGTCAGGGACTGTGCCCCAAGACGTCTAATGACTGAGTGGAGAGTTTACTTCCCCCGGCAGGAGGCTGACCGCTATGTTCAGCCCGCACAGACCGCGCCGAGGAGCTTTGTTCGACCACAATACGTGGGCGAGCGAGGTTCCTCGCGCACCCCGCAAGGCACACCTCTCTCGCCCGGAAAGAGAGACTATGCCTGCCACAATGCTCCTCACCTACATTCTCCTTGCTGTTTCGTCGATCGGCTTCGTTTCGTGTGCCCTGGCGTGTGACCCAAAGGAACGCGTCAAGCAGCTTATGCAGCTCTTTGCCAGTCTCTTAATCGGCGCGTTGTTCCTACTTATGGCGGCCCAACCAAGTTGAAGATCTCGATGTGGCGACTTTGGCTCCTCACCTTGAGATGAGCCGGTAGGGCGCCGGTAAATCGTGCGTCGGGCACACGTCGCAACATCAGCGCGTCCCGACGTTTTCAACCTCGCCTGAAATGCTTTTCCCGTCGATCGCGGCATCGCGAGACCCGGCGACGGCCACCCTCGAACTTGGGGCGGTCATTGTAGATGACGGGGATGAGGGCGGGCGTGGGGATTAGGTAGATCGGTAGATCTAAAGAAGGATGTGCTCCAACTTGCAAAAATCCCCGGTATCCCACTGTCATCCAGGAAGAAGTCCATGATCATCACGAGACGGATCGGTCACTCTGGACTCACGCCGGGAGCATCGGACGACGATCGCGGAGATATTGTCCTCTCCGCCGGCGCGCAGGGAACTATTGATCAGTGACATCGCATCGGTCGCACCAGATCGGCCCACGCTTTCGATCTCCTCCGAAGACAGGAAATCCGACACGCCGTCGGAGCAAAGAATGATGGACCATTCTCCTTCTGGCAACTCACGCCGGTGGACGTGCGGAATGATCTGCGTTCGCCGTGACATTCCCCCAAGGGCTTGGGTGATTACTCCTGTTCGACGCAGCGCGGTCGGCGAGTAGGGTGGGACATCGTCATGCGTGATTTGGCGTAGGCCGCTTTCGTCGATCAAGTAGCCGCGGCTGTCGCCGACGTTGATGAACGTCAGTGTTTGTGCGGTCACAAACGCCATTACGATTGTCGTGCCCATGCCTTGCAGAGAAGGCGTCTCCGACATTTGCTGATGAAGACCACGGCTGACGCCGTTGAGCAACGCCGATAGCGAGGCATTATCACTGAAGTCTACGTCGGCCAGCTTGGTCGAAATCTGAGTGACAGCATAACGGCTAGCCACTTCCCCGGCCCTATGTCCGCCTAAGCCGTCGGCGATAGCAAATACCACGCCATCCTCTGTTACTGCCATCTCCGTCGCCAGTTGAGCGAAGTCGCCACCTCCGACGCGATGGTGGACGAGAAAACTGTCCTCGTTCTCATCGCGCGAATAGCCCTTGTGGGTCGCTGCGGAGATGGACAGTACTGCGAGATCAGGCGACAACCGGTGCTCCATTTTCCAGTTTTTGACGCACCAACCCGATAATGTCGAGATCGTTGGTTAGATAGCCTGTCTGGACCCGAAGATGAGGTCTGCGCTCCGTGGATCTGAATAGCGGACCCGCCGCGATGATCGCGCGCTTTTGGTCGATAATGAGGATGGACAGACCATGGAACTCCGATCCTCGCTCCGACAACGTCAGCCGTCGGTGGAGGCTCGCTAGCGACCAGAGCTGTACGCCCGGCTCGAATTTGCCTCTCTCGCCGATGGGCACAGGGTCTATCGGGTCATTGGTCTTGATTTCCACAACGGCGTGCTCGGCCAATTTTCCAAGCCGCCCTACGATCTGCCGGGACATCCCTTCATGATCGACCTCGTCGATGCTGATTATCAGCTCGTTCTCTGTGTGTTCAAGGGCGTCTCGAATCAAGATCCCCAGCTCAGGTGGGCTAATTGCGCGAAGCGGCAGTGCGTCGAGCTTCGCCTTCGTGGTGATGATCTGTTGATCCAAGTCGTCTACGGCTTGAAGGTTCTGGCCTTTGAGTTTCTCGCGGCTCCGCCGCTTCCGCTCATGCATTTCGACGAGCTCGGTTCTCTCTTTGCCAAGCTGTTTGAGCCTAGACTGAATAGCTTCCGCCTGATCATCTGCTGCCTTCGCCCAAGCGCCGGGCCCGAAAAATGTCTTGATCCGGCTAACATCCTCCGACCAGCTCCCCTTGATGAAACCCGCCTTTTTCAGCCCACCGGTTCTGGAAAATTCGATCTCATGACGCTCGCTCAACTTTTCATCGACGACAAGTCCCAATTCGAGATCGCCGGACAGCCGATTGCGAAACAGGAGACCGGTGGATGGCCGAAACATCATCTGGTGACGCAAAATGCGACGTAGGCCCAGGATTTGCTTCTGGAATTCCTTACCGCCAATCCTTCGAACGGCCTGGCCAAGAGTGTTGAGGGGCAGCGTCTGCAAATCGGGAGGGTCTAAAGTTGCCGGGGGTAGGAGTATGGTTCCATCCTGCCGCGCCTCCTTCGAGCTCTCGATCTGTGCATCGGTGAGTTTTACGGGGGATTGGAAAAGTAGGTCGTAGTCGAATACCAGGGTCTCATCCTGCGGCCTGCTCTGTCCGTTCTCTAGCCGGTCCCTTCCGAGGTCGGTTATACGATATCTGATTTCTGCCAGCTCATCGGTTGTTTGGGAGACGAGCTGCTCGATCAAGAGTCGTGTGAGATTTTCCTCGACGTGTCTCGCTGCCAAACCCAGCATCGCTCCGATCTCGATCGCGGTCGCCTCCTCGATCATGAGCGACTTCAAGATGAACTCCTGAATCGTCGGTAAGTTCTGTCGGCGGAGCGTGATTGCTTCCACTGTAAGACGGAAGACGGGGAGCCCGCATCTTTTCACATCGACTAGGTCGAAGCCCGGGCGGAGACCAAATTCACGAACTGCGCGCTGGATGGATATCATTGTAGGGGCCCCAGATGGCATTTGCCTGGATGAGCCTCCACCCAGTCTATCACTTTCCGGAAGGGGTTCGGCGCTTTGGCTGTCTGACAGAACAGATGATCGCCGACGATGATCAGGGCAGACTTGGCGCGCGATAGTGCAACGTTCAGTCGTGGCCTTTCCCGAAGGAAGCCGAATTGTTTCCGCGGATTTGAGCGAACGACGGAATAAATGCAGACGTCTGCCTGCTTACCCTGAAAGGCATCGACTGTGTTGCACACAATGGTGAGGTTCGGCCAATCTCCGCTGTTCTTCTTCGTCGTTAGGTTCAGCCGGCCGACCTGCCAGGAATAGCCGGCGATCACCGCGACGGTAAGCTTCGCTCCAATCTGTTCCGTGGTCGCCTGCAGGTCGTCGAGGATCCGCTTTATCCACTGAGCTTCGAGCGCATTGTCGAACGAGCTACCGTGACGCTGCTCCTCGCGCCTCTTTTCTCCAGACGTCGTGTACCAGGTCACGGGTGCCGGCAGTTTCGCCGACAAATCGAGTCCATGCGATTCGATTGGGCTATTGAGCCTGCCATTATAAAAACAGTGGCTGACAAGCTCACCGATGGGAGCAATCATCCGATGCTGGACGCGCATCTCCGCTCGGCATGCTGCTGGCAAGGCGGTGGGCCCCTTCAGGAAGCGATCCAATATGGTTGGACGAATGTCCTCTTGCTCGTCAAACTGTTCAAGCAAATCGTCTCCGAAATCCTCGAAGAACGGCGGCAGTTGCTCCGGATCGCCCACAACGATCCACCGCTTGCTCTTCGACATTGGAATGAGGATTTCGGTGGCGGTCGCCTTCGACGCCTCGTCGACGATGCAGAGGTCGAACTGGACATCCTCGATACCCCGAACACCGGCGACGCCGACGCAGGTTCCTGCGATCACACGAGCATCATTCACAACAGCCGCGTTGAAGTCGCCAGTTTTTCCGACCTTTAGCAGCCATCCCTCCAAGAGTTTGAGACGTTCCTTGCACGACTCTATTACAGGCGACCCCTGAAGGTAGAGCTCCTGCCATTCTCTGAGCTCCTCGGGAACATGAAGGTCTGCGATGCCCGGCCCCATATCAACAGAGGATCGAAGCTGTTCGCGGACAGCTCGTTCTTCTGTACGTAGCGCTCTCCTCGTATTCTTAAGCAGCGTAATCTCGTCACCCAGGACGACGGTTTTCTCTTCGAGTTCGTGGTCGATCTCGTCGCGACGATGATGACTTTCCAGAACATCCTCGGCCCTATCGATCCGACGCTCCGCGTCATCAAGTAGAAGCTCTACCTCCTGCCGCCGCTCGATCGTCTGTACGAGCCTTTCAACCAGCATGCCGAGCTGAACTATGTCACGATTGACGCCTTGCGCTACTGCCCATTCGGTAAGGTTCTGCTCAGCTTTCGCTCTTACCTGTGCCGCCCAGGTGTTGACCTTCTCTTCGAGAAGAAGACGCTTAGAAAAATCGCTAATTCGCTCGTCATCGTGTCGCCCAATTCGGACGATCTGCTCTCCATCACCGACCAATCCGGCGATACGTTCGATGGCCTCATCGAGCGCCGTGTGGGTTTGCGAGGACAGCAAAATTCGCTTTCCCGGATTCATTGCCAACCATCGAACGACGATCTCGGAAATCAGATCTGTCTTACCGGTGCCTGGGGGGCCGGCGATAGCAAGAACCTCGTTTGTCCCGAGTGCCTGTTTCAAGACAGCAAGCTTTTCTCCCTCCAGCTTTGACGCCGAGATTTGCTTCTGATCAATTATGCTTGGCGGTTTGGCTTGCGAAGGATCAAGAAGGATGGCCTTCAGCCGATCATTTGCTGCTCGACCATATATGATCCCGTCGACGGCATTGTTCTGATTGGCCAACGACCGCTCCGCCGCTACGGTGTTTAAAAGCAGTTCGCCGCGGCGAGGGATGAGATCAGGGCTCCCGCGCTGAACCTCAAACACGACCTGGTCCAGCACAACCTTTTGCACCGTGCCGAAAACATGTCGCCCGGCGACCCGAACCAGACGCTCTTCTCCCACGCTGTCTACTGAGGCTGCGCTGTCGAGAATGAAGGTGACCTTGTTTCCATCGATTTTGCGACTGGTGAAATGCATGATCGCCGATCGCTGGATCTCGAAGCGGACCCGATCGCGCAGGTAACCTTTCCAGGCCTTGAAGATCCTCTCACTTCGTGCCGCTTGCCGTTCCTGACTGCGGCGGTCCTCGTGATCTGAAACACGCTGCCAGATCTCCGCCAATATACCGGCTGCGACGAGCGTATCCCTTGCAGGTGTAAATGAAAATTGCAGCGGCAGCCGTAAGGCGTGCTCGCGCTTTGAAGCAGCGGCGGCGACGTCCAACTCGCGGCATTCGTAGATCTCGATCGTGTCCTTGTCGCGCCCGACGATGCGCCCGCGAAAACGCCATGACGATCCGAATATGTCGATACTGGCCTTGGATGGATCCTGGTCACCATACCGATGTAATGCCAGCCCGTGAACCTCGTGGAGCTCTTCAAGGATAAACTTCCGAACGGCGGCACCATCATCCAAGAACGTCTCTTCAGCCAGCCGCTCTTCCGCCATCGGCGTCAGATCCAGGAAGCAAGGATATTTGTAGCCAATATCCTCAGCTCGACGTGCTTCCACGGCCTCGATCTCGAGTCTCAGCTGCTTTGCATCCAGTGGTCGCTTTCGCCGATCCTCTGAAAGGGCTCTTTCAAGAACGTCTCTGATGCCGTCTGGGACCGTTGCCTCGTGCAACGCGACGCTCAGATCGGCGTCACCTTCGATTCTGCGCCCAACGAGGCAATACACAGCAACTGCCGCGAAACCGAAACAATCGCGCCCATATGTATGAATACCATCATCAGCCTCGAGGGGAGAGAAGCCTGGTGTTCGTGCGTCAACGAACGTCTTGCCTGCGACGGGCATCCAGGGATCGCGACCAAATACTTTCGATATCCCGTAATCCGTGATCTTGGGTACTTCCTTGTCGGTCATCATGATATTGCGGGGATTCAGATCACGGTGGGCGATGTGATGTCGGGTCTGTGCAAACTCAAGCGCGTTCAGAACCGGCTTGCCAATAATGGTGTAGAACCGGTTCCACGGGATGGCACCTTTCCTGAGAACATAAGCTTCGATCGTCTCCTCGAGCCACTCGAGCGCGAGGTACCATCGACCTTCAGCATCCTGGTCGACTTTGACGAGAGAAACAATGTTTGGATGTTCAAGTTTCTCAAGCGCATCCGCTTCGCGCTGAAAGGAAGTCTTCTGTCGCTCCGGATCACCTTGGAGCAGCATGCGTTTGATCGCTACGTGCTTCTGTTTTGTGACATCATACGATTTCTGGATGGATCCCATCCCGCCTTCGCGCCGTTCATCGGCCAAAACGAAACGATTGCTCAGTATTAAAGGGGCGGAAATCAATTCTGCGGTCACTGGCTCGTCCGAAGATTTCAGTTGGTAGCGTGTGTTCGAGATGCGACCATAAGTTTCAGCTTTTGAAAAGAAACAATTGAAAGGATGGGGCTGCTCTCCCCAGCTTGATCGTGGGAATTGCGAACAGAGAAGTGGTTGATGGAGGCCTGGACTTTGCTGCAAGAAACTCTGTGGCAAGCCGAGACGATTCAAATGCCAGTGCCTGACGAGGAGGTGGGCTCTCTTTAAGGCGGCGTTGAAGGCGGCCGCTTGGCCCACTCCGATGGCGCCTACCTGACCGGCTGCCGACGCGGAAGTTGCGGCCCTGGCATTGAACAACTGCTTGCGGGACAGCTTGCAAAATGTGAGCTTACCCTTCACACACCCATATGGAATTAACTCACCCCCATGAGTGACGCTTATCTGCAAGGGATATTGGCCCGCGAGGCTGTTGATACTGGCATCAATTCCGCTGTCAGAGGGGTCCTGACAGCGTTGACGCCTGCGATTACCCATTGGGCGGGCGACAAGTTTCTTTCAGTAAACCCGAGCGGATCGTTCGCCAAAGGAACCGCCAATCGCAGCGGAACAGATATCGACCTTTTTATCTCCCTCTCTGAAGAGACGGCTGAAACGTTACAGCAAATATACGAGAAGCTGTTCGTGAGGCTCAGGGCCCTAGGTTATGCCCCAAAGCGCCAGAATGTCTCCATAAACATCAAGGTCAACGGCTATGACGTGGACCTTGTCCCAGCCAAACGACAAAATGCATATAGGGGCGATCACAGTCTGTATCGCCGCCGCGCCGGCACATGGACCAAGACGAATGTCCAAGCCCACATTACCCACGTCCGGGCAGCGGGTCGCCTACAGGAAACGCGGCTTATCAAGCTGTGGCGCAATCAAAGGAATCTGGATTTTCCTTCCTTCTATCTAGAATTGGCGGTGATCGAAGCGCTGCGCAACACCAATTACCCCATGTTGAGTGATCGCGTGGCAGCATGCTTCAGATATCTCCGTGATAGTTTTCCAAACGCCCGCTTTGTGGATCCGGCAAATACGAACAACGTGATTTCGGACGATCTGACGGCCGTTGAGAAACAGAGGATCAGCGTGGCGGCTGCGCAGACATTAAACGGTAGGTGGGATCAGGCGGTAAGATGAGCGAATGGTCGTTGCCGGTGTTGCTGGCCGGACTGCATGATAAGGTGGAGCAGAGCCTGAACCAGGCGCGCAAATCCTTCGCCCATCCGGGCACGAAAGGCGACGCGAGCGAAGCCGTCTGGGTCGAACTTCTGAGTACCTATCTTCCGAAGCGATATGAAGTTGCAACGGCCCATGTCGTGGACAATCATGGTTCGTTCAGCGAACAGATCGACGTCGTGATTTACGACCGGCAGTACACGCCACTGATCTTCGAGATGCATGGCATCAAGATTATTCCGGCCGAAAGCGTTTACGCCGTATTCGAGGCGAAACAGACGCTCAGCGCGAAATACGTAGGCTATGCCCGCGACAAGGCAGCAAGCGTCCGCCAGCTCGAGCGCACTAGCCTGGCGGTAACGTGGCTCGGCGGGAAATCCGAGCCGAAGAAGCCGCATTGGATCCTCGGTGGCATCCTGACGTTCGAGAGCGACTGGAGTCCGCCTATGGGCAAAACCATGACGGACCTGCTGGATTGCGCGCCAGATGAAAGCCTGCTTGATATCGGGTGTGTGGCCGCCCATGGCTGGTTCGGTCGCAACACAGACGGCCAGACCGCGGTGACGCTCAATGGGAAGTCCGTCACGGGCTTCTTGTTAGAGCTAATCGCTCGGCTGCAGGAGATCGGGACCGTGCCGATGATTGATGTGCGGGCTTATGCGCGGTGGCTGATGGAAGGTTAGACGGGGGCGGACTGAAGTTCGCGATGTAAAGCGAACTTCAGTCCGCTATGTTCGCTCCGTTACAGCCGTGGGCTGCGGCAAATTTCCGGCGCAGGCTAACCGTTTGAGCGAGAGTTCGCAGCTAGTCGTTTTTGAATGCACTCCAGCACGTATGGGCGTGGGTCTAACCAGGCGTTACCGGCGATGATCTTCGAACTGTAGTCTGTCAGTGCGGCTAACAGCAGGGTCTCATTGCGAAACTCATGGCAGAAGGAATTGAATGCTGCATAGTCGAGCAGCACAAAAACGTCGCCGACGCCATTCATTTCTCGATAGCGAGACACGAAAGTCTCCCCCTCATCAGAGAATATCTCCTGGACAACGACAATACTGATGAGCCTTTTATCGCCGACCGTTAAGTCGAGATCGATTTTGTCGATGCTCAGCTCTAATTTGGAGTGTCTGCGCGCGTGCTCGGCAGCGCCCTTGGCTTGCTTTACGCCCTTCTCGATCTGCCCATGCGACGTTCGGCGTTTGCGGTCAATAGTCCGAGAAAGGCTAGCCTCCGTGTTTGGGCTGTCTTTCGCTTGTACCAACAGCAAATGGGTATCGTTCCAAGCGATGACGTCGACAAATTCCTTGCCCGTGTCACGCCGCATGGGGTTTAAGGCAATGCGCTCACCAGGGAACGCACGCTTCAAGCATGCAACGATATCACGCTCTTGGAAGTAGCCTGGGTTCTGTCGCTCCAACGAAGAATGGGAGTAACCACCACTACCATGGAAGTCGTGATCCTCGGAGCGAGAGTTCTGGATGAAGATATTTGGTGGTGTCAGTTCTGATCGGAAGACAACCTTTATCGCTTTTGCGTCGTCTTCCGCGGTTCGATTTCCAAACCAGTTGTCTAGCGCCTGATAGATGCCATCCACGGTTCGAGGGTGATAAGTGAGAAGCCCAAACTTATCGCCAGCGGCAAGTATGCTCCCGGCGTCATGCAGGAACGCTTGATGGCCCATCCATTCGCGGCCATGTTCGTCGAAAAAATAAACTTCGAATTCGTCGTACGTCAAAAGCTCCAGCAGTTCGTTTCCCAAGGCTTCGTCAAAAAGCGGTGTCCTTACGATAAGTGGTTCGTCTCCATCGTCGAAAAACGCCGTAGCCAGAGCAACGGTTAGGCCAGACGACGACGGCAAAGGTGCGAGATAAAAGCTGAAACCACCACGGATGCGAGCCGCCAGGATATATTCTTTTTGAAGCTTCAAGATCAGCAGCAGCTTGCCGCTCTCCGTGTGGCGCACAGTCAAAAGGCCGCCAGGATACTCGAGGACGGACGAAAGAATGGTTGGATGCAGGAGGGAAAGCATTTGCGATAGCACCTGATTGTCAAACGGTTACGCGTCAAAAACGAATGGCAGAGTCCTAAAGGTCACCCTCTTCCTTCTCCACCCACCAGCGAAGTGTTTCCATTCGGCGGCGAATTTCCTCTTCACCCGGACTAACGCCGCTTTGTTCCGTTGATACGCTGCCATGGCATCTACTACTCTGCCTTCTCTTTTATTGCGCCCTCTTCACCCAGAACGGGGTCCGCGAAACCTTCCTGGTCAGAGCTTTCCGTCCCACCGAGAGATTCTTCGTCCACGCTTCGATGCCAAGTAACCCGCGGCTTGAATGACGGATAAAGTCTGTTGAGGTCATCTAGCATGCGGTTCAATAATTTTGAGATATCCACTAATGTAGACGGCATTGCTGGTGCTAATACACCTGGTATCCTGTGGAACCGGTGCAGAGGATTGAAGCAATTAACGAATACAGTACTCCGGGCGCTCGCCCACTGCGCGTGAACATAGCCAGACGACCAGTCGTAGTACTTATCGTAAATGTCTTTCAATCCGACTGCTTCTGACATTTTGCGCAGATTCAAATTCGCCCAATGTCCTAATTCGATATCAGCAAGTTCCATCCACCGGTCTTCGTTCGCAAACGTTTCCAATTCTTCGAGGTCGATAAACTCGGGGATCTCTTCCTCGCGAAGGTTCTTGAGGAAGGCCAATTTTGTTTGTCCTTGTCCGTATTTCCGGTATTGGAGCCAGATTGTCGGGTCGTCCTTCTCGGTCAGGTAGTGCAGTGTGATAAAAACCTCCAAGATCGTGCGAAGAATAATCCTACCCTCGGCCAATGTATTGGTAGGTGTGATCGCGCTTGTGGAAGCAAAGTGGCATGCGTAGAGGACAAGCCCGAATGCACCTTCGTGGCGGGGGTCCACATTCGTGGTGGTGGCGGTATTGTGAAAATGCACACCGACCAATCTACTGATGTTCAGAAAATCCTGCCGTGCCTCACTTGGGCCGACATCTGCACGCTTGACCTTGGACGGGATCAGACAACTCGTCTTTCGGTGCATCTCCTGCCAGAATGACTCGGCATCGTAGTTAGCCAAGGCGGGGCGGTCCTTGGGCCAATTTTCGGCCGTAGCATCGCCACCAAATTCTTTCATTCGTGTCATCATTTCCATGGACCTGATAGACGGTCGGACTTTCCGCATATCTCCCTTGTTGGGATACTCGGCAATCTCCGCGATCTGTTCTTCGAACGAAGCGGGAAAACGCATACCGTCCTGTGCGAAGATAAGGCTGAGCAATTTCAACCAGCGCATATCCGTAGCGGCCTGAGACTGATGTCCATGCGTCGCGGCAACCGCTGCCATCAAGACGTCAATTGCTGTATCGTCATCAATTGGCTTGTAGTGTCGCGCCCAGTGTTCTCGATCCGGAAGCCAATCCACATAAAGCAGCGCGGGCATCACCGCCTTCAACTCGTCCGACGCCAAGAGTGGGGCCATCATCGCGTCAAACTCGCCCATCGTTGCCACGGCCAAGTAGTTGTGGGTGATGAATAGTTCAGCGCGCTTCGCTATGTTCATCTCACACGCAACGACGCCTCGAAAGATTTCCAATGCTTCGTGGCGGTCTAGTGCGGTCACGACTATCGCAGCCCACAACAGATTAGGAAGGCATTCGTCTAGCCAGGAGGTTGTTTGAAGTCCACCAAGCTTCGCAAAGGGATTGAGGACGGTGTTCTTGTCGCGCTGCAGGGTGTCCAGCATTGTCAAGTTGCGATCTTTAAACCTCGCCTGCTTGATCTCGTCGCGCTTCTTCGCCTGTTTTGCCATGGTACTCCCCATCCCGGTTTCGCAACTATACGTGGAGAAATGAATCCGGAAAGGGGCAAAGATGTCTTGGCCGTCCAGTTGCCACGACCTTTTCCCATCCTTCCCACATTGCCTGGATTCGCGCCGTTTGATAGCCATATCAAGCCCGGTACCGTTTCAGCTGGACGTTCTGGATAAAGGAGACGCTTCATGGCTCAGCTCGCAGAGCGTCGAACGCACAAAGATCCCACGACCGTGCGGACCTTTGACGACTCTGATGCCTACTGGGATGAAGTCGCCGTACGCCGCAGATACAGTATTCCCCACAGCGACGGTTCGTTCTTCTCGGATGGCACCGGCTACGCGAATGGTCCGGAATCGGATCTGCATTATGAGATAATCGAGCGCTTGCGCGAGACGGCTCTACGACTGGAGCAGATTGATCAGGCCGAGTTGAGCAAGGCGAGGCGCGATGCCGGCAACTTGGATTTCATACCCTATGCCGCTGAGAGAGGCAGACATTCGGCTTACGCGCCAAGCTCTCTCTGTAATCGATAATGAACATGTCTCGGATGTCGCGCTTACGAAGTGGCTCGATACTTTCAAGCATCTGGCAGACAAATACATCGGACGGGCTGGTGCCTTGTGCGGCATTTTTCTTGAGAACGCTGCCATTGAGGGCGGTAAGGAATTAGGAAAAATGGCCGTGAGCGCGGGGGGCATCGCACTCTCGCTTTACTTTGCCGGCATTGATTTTCACGGTATTGCCGCAGCCATTGCTGCTTTTCTAACGCTTCGGAAGACGGTGAAATAAGCGATATCGCTGAGCGGATCGTCCGAAAAAAGTGCTAGGCGATTTGCGCCGCCATTTTTGAAGCAGGCGCCTGGCGGACCGAAGGGTGGCTGGGATCAGCCCGTGAGCTGCGTACTGGAACTGTTCCCGTTCTGTGCTTCTAGGATCGCATAATGTATCGACTGAAACTGCCGGCAATTTAGCCATCAGTTTTTCGGGGCGCGGCCGAACGCACAGGCGGCGGGCGAGGCGAACTTGGTTTAAATTCGACTAGCAAAGACTTGAGCTCGATTTCGCGCACTCGTCGAGCTGCCTCGTCGGGCGTCACGCTGACCTTTTTCCTTGAAGTCATCAGTCTGAGCAAACACTGGTATTTGATAGATATCCACAATGGCGGGGGCGACATCACCATTGTCTAGCTATTTCAGATAGGTGTATCTGCCTACTGGTTCTTCTAGCGCTTACCCCTTTTCTCCGGCTTCTTCCCAGACTTCGATTGCTGCGACCTCATGGGGCTTTTTCTTCTTAATCGGCCATCCCTTGGGGATCACACATCGCCGGCTGTCGCGAGACTTAATCACTAGCACCTGGACATCCGGGCCTTCGTCACAGAAGCGGAAGCACAATGCCCCATATTGTTGTCGGAAGGCCCCCGTAAACAGCTTGTCCGGTTTCGCCGCGAGTTTGTCGGTCTTGTCGCGCAATGGCTGAAAGAGCGGCATTGACTTGGCGAGCCTCCATGCACACCACGTCGAACCCTGCCCCGTAGGTCAGATGTTGGGTCAGCGTGTCAGCTTCCAGCCCTACCTGGTGAATTGGTTCGCCAAACTCGTGCAGGCAGTGAACTGAGTCCGGCAGGTGAGATGGGACGGATCGCTCAAGTCGAACCTTCCCATCATGGTCAATGATGCAGATCGCCACCGATTACACATGCTTTGGTTCGTTTTTGAGACGCACAGGGATCACTCACCGAGTCCTAGCCTGAAAACGTTCGTCACTTCATGGCGGCCGCGCAACACATGCTGGCCGACAGATCGCGCCAAGCATCCGGAACCGGCAGATCGCAGCACGATGTCGCTGACCAAAATGACCGCTTGGTCATCGTCGGTCATACACTCTTTGGCGACCTCCTCGAGACGTTGCGCAGTGTTCACGACATCCCCGACCAGCGTAAAGTTTATGCGCCCCGGAGCCCCGATGTTTCCCACCATCGCGGGGCCAGCATGTATGCCTATCCGGATTCTCACAGGCGGAAGGCCAAGTTCTCGTCGATTCCGATTGTCGGCGACAATCGCCACTGCGATAGCGTTCGCGGCGCGACAGGCTCGGGCGGAATGATCCAGTTGCAATTCAGGCGCTCCCCAAAACGCCATCAACGAGTCGCCGATGTATTTGTCTATGGTGCCTCCTTCCGCCTCCACGCATGCGGCGAGGAGCCGGAAATGGTCATTGAGGAACGCCGCCGCATCGGACGCCGCTAGCCGCTCGGCGAGGCTTGTGAAGTCGACGATGTCGGTAAACAGCACAGTGACTTCCCGCTCTACAAGGGCTGTCGCCTGTTCGCCCTGTGCCATGAGTTGCTTGACCAGGCGTCGAGGTACGTAGGTCTCGAACCAGTGCAAGGTCGCTATGAGCGCATTGTAGGCTCGGATCGCCTCGTCCAGTTCACGAAGATGGCTGCCGGCGAGGGGGCGGGCAGCCGTGAGATCGAGCGTGCGAATTGCGGACGTTGCGCGTGCCACGCGCAATATCGGTTTTCCGATCGCGTAGCCGACAATCCAGGCGCAAGTGACGGCAGCAAGCACAGCCGCGAGCCCCAGCCAGGCCGCTTGCTCAAGTCGGCGCACTTCGCCGCCAACTTCGTCGACCGGTAAATAGCGGCCGATCAGCCAAGGCTGATCGCTGTATCCGGGGATGTCGCGGTAGATAAAGACATAAGAGGTGTCATCGACCGTGACCATATGGCTTTTCGACGAACCTACGAAAGGAGCCGCGCTCTCCTCTGTCTCCGCGTTCCAAATCGACGCCAGCACCCGGTCCCCGATCTCGGTCACTTCCGGAAGGGGCTTGTCGCGCTTGAATAGCTGAGGGTTGTGCGCAAGTGCTGCATGGGCGAGGACATGATTGCGGCCGAGAAGAATAAATGCGCCGGCATCTGACCCCGCGGGCGATTCGGCGAGAAAGCGTGAAAGCTCTGCGACCGTGACCGTGGTCAACAAGATCCCGAGAAAAGAACGTTCATGCCACAACGGGGTGCGAACATTGACGAGAGGCTGCTTCAGCCGTTCGCTCCAGAGAAGCTCTCCCCAGACCGGGCGGCCTGCGCGCCGCGCCATCTCAAACGCATCGTCCAGGCCGGGCACGGTACGCATGTCGATCTTTCGCAAGACGACTTCGTCGCCATTGCGCTCGACGCGTAGCTGCGTCAGATCGGTGCGGATGACGGCGAGCGCAGCGATCTGCGGGAGGCCGGCGAGTGCCGCCCGAAGTTGGCTCATAGAGGCATCTTCGTCCTGCGGGTCGATTTCGCCGTCGAGGTAAAGTCTGGCCAAGAATTCGGACTGGTCGCGGGCTGGATCGAGGTGCAATCGGGTCCGTTCCACAATCGTGTCCATAATTCGCTCACTGCGGTCGCGGACGAGCGCGACTGTGTTCTGGCGGCCGCTTTCCAGGGCGAGGACCAGCGCTGCCGCGGTGACTGCGATGATGATGCCGAACGTTGCCGCCAATGCAACGTGTATGGGGATGCGGCGTAGACGCTTCGATGATGCCTTGTCGCCGCTGTTGGACCAAGCATTGTCGCCAGCCGCCGATCGAGTCTTCGGCAGGAGTTTCCAGGCCAACAATTTCGGACCGACAATAGACATCCGAAGATCAGCGAACTGCGGGCAAGAAGAACGGCGGGGTGTAGTCCGGGACGCCACCTCCCGTGAAATCGCTCGCTTGAGGGTTTGATGTTTCTAGCTTCAGTTTTCAGTAGTGAAGATGCAGCACGACCGGCGCTTGCTCCCCTTTCGGGATAACCACGAACAGATTGTCGAACGCACTTCGTTCAATCTTGATTTCCTCGGAATCTCCCAGCGCCGCGAGAATCTCTGGAATGGTGCTCCAATGCCCCACAACAAGCACTTTGTCCTTGCCGTGCTCTGAGCGAAGTAGTCGGACCAAGCCGCCACTGTCCTCATAGGAATGAACACGGATTTCGAGTCCAAGGGCCTTCGCCAGAGGCTCGGCTGTCTCGACCGTGCGCCTGGCTTGCGTGGCATAGACGACGGTGATGCCTGCATCTTTCAATCGCTCAGCTAGCGTCTTGGCCCGTTTTTGTCCGGACTCCGACAGTGGGGTTTCGTCGCGAATCTCATCGAGGTTCAGTGTTGACGGCGGATCAGTGTGCCGAACGATGTAGATCGCCTCCTGCGCGCCGACTGAATGGGGAAAAACAAGGCTGCAGGTAGCCAAACCGATTAGCAGTCGGAGGGCCTTAGCTTCCATGGCCGTGCTCCCTGGTCCGTTCTTTCAGGGGAAACGAGACGATACTACCATGCAACAGAGGTTGCAGACAGCCGAATCGGTATCTCTAGGTCAGGTCGGACGAAGGCGACTGGTCGTTGAGATGGCTTGCAAGCTGGATGAGGTTTGGTTTTGCGACTCCAGTGCGCCTTGGCAGAAAGGTGCGGTGGAAAACGTGAACAAGCGCATTCGCCGGTTCATGCCAGGCGATACGGATCTTGCAGCCGTATCGCAATGCACTGATCTCGAAATGCGACGATTATGATTTAGGCCGAGGCCCGCTTAGTGAAGATGTATTGTTTGCTTGCACGATGGCTAACGCGCGGTTGCAAATGCCAAAACCGAGGGCGCGATTGATTCATGCGCCCCCGAGACGGCCCCCGCCGGTCTTCGAAGCGAGATACATAATCGAGGCGACGATCTGTAGGACCAATCCAATGCCCCAGATAACCAAACCCATGTCTGTCATTAAGTTTACGCTCAGGAGCGCACCGATAATCATTAGGGCCCAGCCTAGTCCGATCTGAACACGCGCAGTTCTGAGGGACATTTGATCACTTCTCCTCAAGGCATCCGATGGCAACCACGCTTGCAATACCTCCGGCGATTGCGCCGATTAGTCCGACTAACTCTGGCCCTAATTCCGGCATTCCCATACCCGCGCCAAATCCAGTCAGATAGCCAAGGATCGCTCCGGTTAGCAGACCCAGACAGCACGCCCAAATTGGCCTGAATGGCAAAACGTCCTCCATCATACTTCACGGAGAGTGTAGCGCAGCCGAAGTTAGATTTCATCGCAACTAAATTGAGTAGTTGTGCACGTATCATAGCCGAGCGGGTAACTTCGATGATGCTTGGCTGTTAGGGGCCGGTATTCCGCCGCAGCTGGAAACGTTGTAGACTGAGACGTTGGCATTGCGCCTCCACTGCGGAGGCCGCTTCAATGCGTCGGAACACCGCCCCGTCGTTGAGGCCGGCTTCATCGATCCCCCGTTTCAACGCCGTCACTGGCCGGCGGATCAAGATCACATGTTCGTCGTCGTCTTCGTGCGGCCAAGGTGGTCTTGCCGTACCCGGCCTCGATCACGGTTCAGAAAAGTGGTGTCCCTGCAGTTGAAGATGAGAGACCACGAAGTGTAAGTGGCGTGCTCCAATAACGCCGACTCAATGGGCTCAATCGACTGCTTCCTCAGGGGAGCGGTGAGGGCATGTAAATGGCGAGGTTCTGAAAACCTCGTTGTCTGCGATCCCCCAATCAAACGGGGCTACTTGCCGGGCCTAGGCTTCCCGAGTCGCCGTTGGCCTTCGCGATGTTGATCCTCCGAGACGAGGCTTTAACGGGTCAAACCGCGCGCGAACTGGCTCTGACCGCGCTGCTGCCGGCGCTCGGTACGCTCATTCTTTGCTGATGCCGCGAAGCCGATTGGCTTCGTTGGCATGAGATGCGCGGCGACCTGGACATTTTCAATGCCAAACAGCGCTGCCACTCCGAACCGAAAATGCCACTCTCCTGATTTTGCGCGGCGGATTATTCCAATTGAACAGCGAAACACGGATCATATCTGCCTTTGCCAAGAGGATGGGCAGGGCAACCGCAGACCCCGCTAAAGGCGTCCGGCATTGTTGCGCTTTTTAAGGTTTTCAATTCTCTCCTAGCACCCAACGCTTCGACACATGATCGTGCCGCAGCGATGATTGCGCCGCCTGGCGTCATTCGCCGACGCCGACCACCGAAGGTCAGAGCCAAATTTGCACACAGAAACACAGGCTAAAGCCAGCCGGACATGCTAGGGCCTGTCCAAACAAGCCGAGCCACGCCATTCAAGGAAAAGGCGGCAAGCACCCGGATTGACATCATTTCCTGCGTTGATCGTGTACTTACTGAGAGCGGACGAGGCATCAATGTCCGCCGCCACCCCGATCGTGCCCGCCACTTCCACTATCATGTCCGCCGCCTCCTCCAGATTTTGCAATAGCGTTCGAAGTGAGACTCGTTGAAAGGAGAAGAATGACCGTCGGCGGAGTTACCGCCGCGAAACGGCCGCAGCTTTTAAGAAACTCTCGGCGACCATCCGAGTCCGCCGTACTTTTATCGTATCTTTCAGTTCTCTTCATTTCTCTCCCCCTCATAGAAATGAGGCGTCCAAAATAATTGAAGCATTCGAAAAGTATCGTTCCCAACGGTTTTATTATCTAGTGGTTTGATCGAGACAAAAGAGTCCGATTTAGGATTCCAATTTTTGCGCGCATATGCGACGATCTGGCATGCGCACGGGTATCACATTTGAGGTTTCCGCTGACGACCGGGTTCGTCTCAACGCAATCGTTTCGGCGGGCAGTTCGCCGCAAAAGCATGTGTGGCGGGCGAAGATCATCTTGATGAGCGACGCGGGTCTCGGAACCGTCGCGNCTCAACGCAATCGTTTCGGCGGGCAGTTCGCCGCAAAAGCATGTGTGGCGGGCGAAGATCATCTTGATGAGCGACGCGGGTCTCGGAACCGTCGCGATCATGGAGGCCACGGGCAAGTCGAAGACCTGCGTCTGGCGTTGGCAGGAACGCTTCATGACCGAAGGCGTGGATGGCCTTTTGCGCGACAAGAGCCGCCCGCCCGGCACTGCGCCGCTTGAGCTTGATCTTGTCGACCGGGTTGTGGCCCTGACGCAGGAGCCGCCCACGCAGGAAGCCACACATTGGACTGTTCGTGCGATGGCAAAGGCTGTGGGGATTGCGGCATCCTCAGTCGTCAAGATTTGGCATGAGCATGGTCTCGCACCCCATCGGTGGCGCAGCTTCAAACTATCGAACGACAAGGCTTTCGCCGAGAAGCTTCATGATGTGGTCGGTCTCTACGTCTCGCCGCCGGCCCATGCGATTGTCCTTTCCGTCGATGAGAAAAGTCAGATCCAGGCGCTGGATAGGACGCAGCCGGGT
>NZ_LMDT01000039.1:0-22653 GCF_001425885.1 Ensifer sp. Root1252
AAAATTTTCTTCTCTACGGGTGATTGCAGGCAAAGTTCTGCTATTCTCAGAATCAGCCATGATCCGAGCTCCAGCTAGCTAGGTTGTGGTTAGGCTGGCCTCGGTGGTACGAACACCAAGGCCAGCCGATTACAGCTTATAAGGGTACAAGCGGTGACGAAAATGAGCAAGTTAAATCACAACCGTGTTGTGAAATGAACGCTATCCAGTGCAGGCTTGCCCGCGTTGCATTAGGCTGGGGAGTGCGGGAACTGGCTGTCGCGGCAAATGTTTCAACCCAGACAATTAGCCGTTTGGAGAGAGGTGACCAGCTGCGAAGCGGCACTGTTGACGGCATAAGACATGTGCTTGAAGATGCAGGCATCGAGTTCATCCCAGAAAATGGTGGTGGCGTCGGCGTTCGCTTTTCCAAACCAAGAGATTGAGCAAGCGGCATCCACGCAAGCGCCCTGCATCGTCTCAATGAGGATCCAACGGCCGCCAGAGACGGGTATGATCGATACGGAGGTTTCGGTGGTCAGGTCGGGCAAGTGAGGGCAGGGCGCTTTTCAATTGGAGCGGCTTGCCGGGCCTAGGCTTCCCGGATCCCGGCGTTGGCCGTCGCGATGCTGATCCTCCGAGACGAGGCTTTTTTGGTTGCTCGAAGCCGACTAGCTTTTTCGGCCAGATATGCGCGGGGAGCGCCACCACTCGAACCCAAAGTGCCGCTCTCGTGATTTAGCGCGGCGGATTGCTCCCATTGAGCAGCGTTGCCCGGATCATGTCAGCCTTCGAAAGTGGGATGGATCGGACAACTGCAGGTGCCGCTGCCTTTCGGGCTTCATCGGGTTTTCTCAGGCTTTCAATTTTTTGCTCGGCCGCCAGCCTGTCTGTGTGCGACATTGGGCTAATCACTGTGCCGTTTATATCGTGCGTGCGGAGCCTGGTTGCGCAATCGCCCCGGGCTTTCGTCACGAAGGAGTTTGGGCATTGACAAATTTGTAGGCTTGTTCCCAATATGGGAACATATGTGCGGCATGCAAGTCATAGCGAAGTCCACGTTGAGAGCCTTCTGGGGAAGGCATTCCCAAGCGGAAGTACCCCTGAAGACCTGGTACGCAATGGTGAGCAGCGCGGCGTGGACGGAGCCGGCGGATGTGAAGACGATGTTCGGTGCCAACATCGACTTTGTCAGCGATAAACGCATCATATTCGACATTTCCGGCAACAAGTATCGCCTGATCGTCCACGTTGCCTATCCATATAAGCGGCTGCTGATCAAGTTTGTTGGCACCCACAAAGAGTACGATCAGATCAACCCGGAGACGGTGTAATGGACAACATTCGAGCCATCAGGAATGATGATGACCTTGCATGGGCTATTGCAGAGGTCTCGGCATATTTCGAGAACCAGCCGGAACTCGGGACTGAGGAGGCTGACCGCTTCGACGTTCTATCGGCCCTCATCGAGGCATATGAAGACGCGCACTACCCGATCGAGGCACCTGAACCCGTTGAGCTAATCAAGGCCCACATGGAAATGTTCGGCCGCACTCAGGCCGACCTTGCCGTGATTTTGGGTTCGCGCTCTCGAGCTTCTGAAGTTCTTAATAAAAGGCGCGCTCTGACCGTGGAGATGATCCACCGGCTGCATAAAGCGTGGAATATTCCCTCTGACCACCTTGTGGAACCGTATCATCTTGTTGGCCGCGAAAGAGAGGTAGCCTAGCATCATTTGGCTTACTATCGGGCCAGACGGATCGCACCCGGATTGTTAATGGTGTTGTTCGCGAGCGCCGCCTTGCAATCCAGCTTGAAGCTGCTGTTGCCGATCATCGTGATCTCCTGCGCGACGATGCGTACGCATTCGCCGCCGGTGGAGCCATTGCCGGCATACTGGATCTCACGTGACGCCGGCATATAGATGATGCCCGCAAGCGACGAGGCGCTGTTGCCGTTGATCACGGCCGTCGCCGTGTTGTTCCTGGCGGCAACGATCGAGAAACCTGCCCAGTCACCGGTCAGCGACGGCGTGATCTTGAAGGTCGAGCCGCCGTGAATGTCGAGTTGGGCACCGTTCATCAGGAAGAAGGTGACGCCATTACCCGTGAGCACCGACTGGCTGGCAAGTTTCAGAGTGCCGCCATCGATGATGTAGGAGCCCGGCCGCAGAAGAACCTCGCCCTTGATCTCCAAGCCGCCGTAGGTGCCGGGCTTCAGTTCGACAGTGTAGCCGGCGGGTGCGTTGTTCGGTGTCTTGCTCGTACCGTTACAGTCGCCATTGCCGCCACCGCCGGCCACAAAGTTCTGTCCGCATCCGGAGAGGTTCACCCAGCTCCCGGTCGTCGGCATTTTCTTGAACCGGAAGGGGTCCGGGATCGGTGGAACACCTTCCACCGCCTTGCCGCAGGCGAGCTCGAGATTGGCAAGCGTCGCCGAAACCTTGCCCGTTGCATAAAGACACTCTGCCTTGAGAGTGGCCGACCCACTGAGATAGATCGACTGTGCGTCGCTCGAATCCGACGTGATGGTACAGCCGGAGGTATCGACAGTGGCACTGCCGCTCACTTCGAACGCCCGGGATGCGGTCGGGTGGAGTGCCAGAATGCAGGCTTCCCGCCCCGGCATGCGCGCCGCGACGCTTTCACGATCGATCGTATAGGGTTGGAGTCCCCAGAAGAGCGGAGCGTATTTGAGCTCATAGGTCGTCGTCGCCGTGCTTTCGACGCCGAGGGTGCCAAAAGTAACCTTGATCGCCTGCGTTGCCACCGGCGTCGAACTGCCCGACCCGATCTCGTCGATAATCTCCGGTGTGCCGAAATTGGCGAAGAAGATGTTGTTCGCCAGGTCCTTCGCTTTGGCTTCATCCTCCCCTTCGCCATAGGACTTGACCGCGGAAAAGGCGGCCGCATCGAGCGCGTCCTGCATCTTGGCGGATTCGAGATTGATGCGGGCGAGATTGATGGCGATGGAAGCGCCCGTGAACAACGGGATTATTAAGAGAGCAGTCATGACGGCAAAGTTGCCGTTTTCGTCCTTAAGGATGCGGACGAGGTTGTTCTTCAGATCGCTTGGCATCTTGTTTGTTGCCCCCTCAACAGATCAGGACGACTTCGGAGCCAGGTGGCCCAAAAAGCAATAAAGGTAATCGATTCTAATGAGTTGGAGCTGGATACGGCGGCTGGCTGCGTCCCCTCCTTGCGCTCCAAAACAGGATTGCTAATTTAGCCATCAAGCGTAGAGAAATAGCTTCAGAAATTGTTAAACTTTGTGGCATCCGGCGCTGTGCGGGGGAATCCACAGCGGAAACGGGCGGGTGCCTGCCCGTGCTGCCGCTCTGGGTATCGTTGGGCCGCTCTGCGGCGGTGGTTGTTTCCGATTTGTGCGTCTGGGATCGCATAGTGTATCGCCGGGAACTGGCTATGAAGTCTACAGCGGGCGGCGGGACGCCACGCTAGCCTCGACGCCCTCTGATCCGTGCCCGGCAAGCTCAGCCTGCCGGTCGAGCGCGACCTGTTTTTTCACGCCTGATCGATTGTCCATGCACTCATCGCGCGCGCTTATTTCAGATTATCGACCAGTTTGCGAATGCGGCGTTCCCGAACTTCTGAGGTCTTGGCCTCGTGGATCGCGTTGACGTGCTTTTGCCGCAGCCCAAAAGGCAGGCGGTCAAAAGCCATTCGGGCTTGCGGAGAGTTATTGAGCGCCTCGGCGAGCTCTGCGGGTTCGGCGACCTCCCTGGGCGCCTCGTCGAGCACGACTTCGATTTCGACTATATCGCCTTCGCTGATCCTGGCGGCGGCGCGATGGGCAGCGCTGATCCCTATCAGCCGCTGCCCCCGCATGGCCGCCACCCGCGTGCGCCAACTAAAGCCATTGATTGTCACAGTCACCGGTGGGCGACCTCCAGGACCCAGCTTTTTCATTACTGCATCGGGGACCTCGACACCTGTCGCATTGCCGGAAGGGACAACCTTCGCCTGGAACGTCCCTGCTCTCCTGTCTGCATTTTTGTTCTGATTGTCGCTAGATGACATCGTCCAAATCCAATGCTGCTGCGCGTACCTATTCTCCCTGTTGAATGCTCAGGGGATAGCGCTTGGGATGGTGCACCGAGGTTGATATGTTGATAGGTCGGTTTTCGGCGGAGAACGCGATCTGATCCAACGTCAGCACCGCGGTCTTTTGTTCCAGTTTGAGCAATGCAATCTCGTCTTCATCAGGATAGCGCGCACTGATTGTTGTCTGTCCACGCACGGGGCGCAGGCCGTAACGCTCGCGCAATTCAGCGTAGAGCGAACGGTTTCCAGTCGACCAGTCCAAATCCAGCAGGCCCGGGCATGCGACGGGCTGCAGCCAGTCATACTGTATGACCACCGGCACGTCGTCGAGCGTGCGAAGGCGTTTCAACAACACCACGTCGGCCGCTTCTGGCAGGTAGAGCGCGCGTGAAATCTCCGGCGGAGCGGCATAGATCTTGGCTTCCAGCAGGCGGCTGCCGGGAATCATGCCCTTGGCGATCGCGTTGGCAGTAAAGCTCGTCAGCAAGTGCAGTTCGAACGGTTCACTTCTTTCGGCGACGTAGAAGCCCTTGCCTGGCTGGCTTTGCAGATGGCCCTCCTGAACGAGTTCTACAAGCGCCTGTCTGATTGTAATGCGGCTGACATCATATGCCTGTACCAGCTCGCGCTCGGACGGAAGTTTGGAATGTGCGGGGATCGTGCCGTCACGCGTCAGATCCAGGATGTTCTGCTTGACCTGCCTGTAGAGAGGTTGCTGGTCATCGCGATCCAGCGGCTTCAGCCGGGCGCGTTCCGCCAACGGATTGCTTCGAATTGTCGGCTTTTTTGCGGGCATCTTTTCCGTACCGTTTGTGACGATTCCAGTGCTGCACGAAATCTGGTGGCAAGGCAACGGTATATCTTGACATGTCTGGATATGACCAGTTACGACTGCATTAATAGACAACTGAGGTATCCGATGAAGCTCACTCTGATTGGCGGCGGCGGCGTAAGAGCGCCCCTATTCGTGGCTTCGGCTCTTCGCAGGGCCGAACGCAGTGGGCTTGCCGAAATCTGCCTGCATGACGTCGATCAATCGAAACTCGAGATCTTCGGTGGGCTCGCCCGTGAGATTGCTCTCAGGATGCAGTCGCCCGTCCGCATTTCCGCCACCGTGACTGCCGAGAAAGCCCTTGAGGGCGCACGTTACGTGGTCACGACTGTTCGGCCTGGCGGCGAGGACGGACGCGTCAAGGACGAGCGGATTGCCTTGTCCCACGGCGTTCTCGGCCAGGAGACCACCGGACCCGGTGGTTTTGCCATGGCGTTGCGCAGCATTCCCGTCATCACGGAATATGCTACGCTGTTGAAAGAGGTCAGTCCGGATGCCTGGCTCTTCAACTTCACCAACCCCGCGGGCCTGGTGGCCCAGGCTTTGAGCGACGCAGGCTTCGATCGTGTCGTCGGCATCTGTGATGGTGCCAATGCGGCCCAGGAAGCGGTGGCGCAGAAGCTCGGTGTTGCCGTCAGGGACGTGCAGACCGAAGTCTTCGGTCTCAATCACCTGTCGTTTACGCGGTCGGCGGTCGTTGGAGGGCGCGAGGTTCTGCAAGAGCTGCTGGATGACGATGCGTTTCTTGCCGAAACGGCGCAGCGCATTTTTGATCCATCGATTATCCGGCGGCATCGCCTTTGGCTCAACGAATATCTCTACTACTTCTACTATGCCGAGAAGGCGCTTGGAGACATCCAGGCCGATGCGCGCACCCGTGGCGAGGAGGTCCGCGATCTCAATCGAACATTGATTGCTGAACTCTCCGCCATTGGCGTCGAGCGCGATGCGGATGCTGCCCTTTCGGCATACTTCGCCTATGAGCAGCGCCGCGAGGCGACTTACATGCACTACGCGCGGCCCGAAGCGCCGAGCATGGAAGATGCCGACAGGGCCATCCGCGCGGTCAGTGCGCATGCCGCGGACGGTGTCGGCGAGGGCTATGCCGGCGTTGCGCTCAATATCATTGATGCGATGGAATCGGGAGCCGAGTGCCATATCGGATTGAACGTGCGCAACGGGGACGCTATCGACGGCCTTCGTCCGGATGACGTCGTCGAAGTCAGTTGCGTCGTCGGTCGTGACGGGATCAAAACGAAGAAGATCGGAGCGATGCCGGAAGCTCAAGCGCAGCTCGTGCACAACATCAAGCGTTACGAGCGGCTCGCAGTCAGAGCAATTGCCGAGCGGCGGAAGGACTTGGCCGTGGAGGCCCTCGTGGCCCACCCGCTCGTGTTGTCCTATTCTCGCGCGGAGCCGTTGGTCGAGCAATACATCGCTGCACATCAACCCTTTGCCGGGGAATGGCGCTGATGCTCTCAAAGCAGTGCAGGGCCTCCCCTTACGACGTGGTGCTCGCCGGCGAGTATTACTACGACCTGATTTTTTCCGATCTTGGCGAGATACCAAAGCTCGGCGCTGACGTGTGGTCGAAGAACTTTGATGCCGTCCCAGGAGCCAGTTATACGACGGCGCGCGCGTTTTCCTTGCTCGGTGTGAAGGTCGGCTGGTGGTGCGAGACCGGGACTGATCTTTTCAGCCAGCTGATGATCGCAGCGGCGACGCGAGATGATATCGACGCTTCTCTGTTCCAGCAGCGCGCAGAGGCAAGAATACGCCTGAGCGCTGCATTCTCCATGGCACACGACCGCGGGTTCCTAAGTCACTTCCAAGGGGACGAGACGCTTCCGTCAAAGGCTGAGATCGAACGGCTCGGGCCGCGTGTTCTCATCGTGCAAGGGCTCACCTGCCGGAGCGACTTGGCAGATCTGTTCGCCTTTGCCCGCTCTATCGGCATCTTTTGCTGCCTGGATTGCCAGCATGTCGACGAAGATATAGCCGATGGCAATCTCGCTGAGATCCTGCTCCACACCGATTGCTTTATCTGCAATGAGACCGAAGCAAAGCGGCTGACAGGTAGTGAGAGCCATGATGGGGCGCTTCTCGCCCTTGCTCGATATTGCCCGACCGTCGTGATCAAGAGGGGAGCCGACGGAACGGCTGCACTCCACGCTGGTCAGGTCATCGAAATTGGCGCACCGCAAGTCCAGGTCGTCGACACGACGGGTGCCGGCGACAGTTTTAACGCCGGCTTCATCTACGGATTATTGCAGGGCTGGCAGATGGAGAAGGCGCTTCGAGCGGCGGTTGCCTGCGGCTCGGCCTCGGTGACGGCACATGGCGGCAAGGCACTGCCTCTAGAAAGTGAGCTTCTTCAAAGCATGGCAGAAGCTACCTGGTAGAGAACGACACATCAAACGCAACGTGGGAGCATGCATATGAAACGTCGGGAATTCCTTGCATCCGCAGCGGCAGCTGCAGCAATTGCCATCAGCCCCAGGCTGGCTTTCGGCGCCGACGGGGCGGTTGAAGTGATCGTGGGAAGCGATCAGAACGTGGCGGATTTCTGGTCCAATGTCGTTGTTCCGGCCCTGCAGCAAGAGCTCCCGGACCTCGTCGTGAACGTTACTGTGTCTGACGGAAACTCGGGGATGATGGCATTGGCCGACCGAGCTCTTGCGGCGCTGAAGACAAAGAGCGATCCGCAGGTCGATGTGATGGAGGCCTTCAATCCACGCAATACCGTCGGCGCGATCGATGCCGGTCTCTGGCTCGATTTTTCCAAGGCATCGATGAGCAACTATTCGAAGCTCAACAAGCTTGCGATCGATACGAATTTCGGCCTGCCATACCGTGGGTCACAGGTGGTTCTGGCCTATGACTCCACCAAGGTGCAGACGCCTCCAAAGACCTGGGAGGAACTGACGGCCTGGATCAAGGCAACGCCCGGCCAGTTCATCTACAATCGTCCGGACAAGGGCGGATCCGGCGGCAATTTCGTGCGGCGCGCGATCCACGAAGCCAACGGACGAGACCCGTCTGCATTCACGGCAGCCAATTTCAGCAAGGAAAAAGCCGACGCGATGCTGCCGCCGGCCTGGGAGATCCTGAGGGATCTCGCACCTTCGCTCTACCAGGGCGGATCCTACACGGCCGGCAACACGCCGTCGCTGCAATTGCTTGTATCGGGTGTCGTCTCGATGGTGCCAACCTGGTCGGATCAGGCCCTGTCCGGCGTGAAATCGGGTGAGCTACCGTCTCATATCAAGCTCGCGCAACTGCAGGATCTGGCATTCGTTGGCGGGTTTGCCTATTGCACCATTCCGACCAATGCCACGAATATCGAGGCGGCGACCAAACTCGCAAACGTGCTCATTTCGCCTGCCGTCCAGGAACAGATCGTCGATCAGATCGCCGGGTTCCCGTCGATCGAATGGTCCTATCTTTCGGACGAAATCCGCACCGCAAATGCCGACATCATCCCGAAGTCGATTCCTGCCTTCCCCGACGGCGAGTGGGAAGCCGCTGTCAATGACGGCTGGTATCGCAACGTCGCGCCCGCGATCGCGCGAAACTAACAGATCGGAGGCTGGTTTGGGAAGCGAAGGCAACTCTGCACGAAACCTGAAAGGGCTGCTGCTAATCGGTCCGCCGCTTGCAGTCATGGTCTGCCTGCTGCTTTATCCCGCTGGCGTTTCTGTCCTGCAAACACTCCAGGAGACCGCAGCCGACGGCTCCGTCTCCTGGAGCCTTGCCCGGTATCACCGGTTCTTCACGGATCCCTATAGTGTTGCCAACTATGTTCGCACCGTGTGGACGACGGTGGTGACGTTGGTTCTGTTGATCGCCATTTGTCTGCCGATCGCCATCTATCTGCATTTCACCCGCAGCCGCTTGGCCGCCGTCGTTCAAGCCCTGGCGCTTTTTCCGATGTTTGTGCCGGGTATCATCGTCGCCTATGCGCTCATTCGATACATCGGCCCGAACGGCTTGCTCCAGTCGCTGCTGGAGGTCGTCGGCTTCAGATCCTATAACTCGCCATATCTGACTCCGTGGGGGCCGGTCATCGGCTTGGTCTGGGACCATATGCCCTTGACCTTGCTTATCCTGACCGCGGGGATGGCCAAGGTGTCACAAGAGGCAATCGAGGCCGCCCGCGATGTCGGAGCCGGGTATGTCGTCATCTTCCATCGCATCATTCTGCCGCTCATGGTCGACTCGCTTCTGGTGGTGATGGCGTTGAACGTCATCAGCCTTTTCGGCTCGTTCGTTATCCCCTACATGCTGGGACCGGCGTCTCCGGAGATGATGGGCCCTTACATGCTGAGGACATTTTCGGAAGTCCGTCAGCCCGATTTTGCCGCAGCGCAGGCGGTGATCACTTTCCTGACCTGCTCCGTGTTTGGCATCCTCTATGTCGTCATGCTGACGAGAAAGCAGGACGTATGAAGATCCGCGCCAGTACGATCGTCGGCATTGTCATCATGCTTGTCCTCATTGCCTATGTGGTGATGCCCATCGCGACGGTCTTTCTCTGGGCTTTTGCCGAGAAATGGACCTACCCGGCGCTGCTTCCGACCGAATGGGGCTTGCGCTACTGGCATACGACCCTGGCGCGGGCCGACGTTCTGTCGGCCTTGCGCCTGTCACTTGCCCTTTCGGTCACTGTGACGCTTCTGTCGGCGGTGATCTGTCTGCCGGCGGCCTATGCCTTCGCACGAATGGAGTTCGTCGGGCGCCGGACCTTCATGATGTCGTTCCTCGCAATCAACGCCTTTCCCCGATTCGGGCTCATAGTGATGATCGCGACGCTGTTCCTGAGCCTGCGCCTTGTGGGCACGTTCTGGGGCATCGTCCTGGTGCAGTTGCTGAATACCATGCTGATCATGATCTGGCTCCCGTCGGCGGCATTCCGCGGCGTCGACCGTCGGTTAGAGGAAGCCGCGCGTGATGTGGGGGCCGGGCCCGTGCGGACATTCATACGCATCACTATTCCCCAAGCCGCCCCCGCTATCGGGGCAGCGATGCTGCTCACATTTGTTTCGACCTTTTACGAGACAGAAGGCGCATGGCTGGTCGGTGCTCCCAAGCTGCGCACGATGCCAATGGTGATGTTGCAGATGATTACCGGGCAGATCGTGGTGCAATATGGGGCCGTCCTCTCGGTTCTGCTTTGGGTGCCATCGTTCATCGCATTGTTGTTTGCTCGCCGTGTCTTGGCATCCAACCAGTTTGCAAAAGGATTTGGCGCATGACGCCGCACGCACGCGTGTTGTCGGAGTTCTGTTGAAATGGCGAAATTGGAACTGAAGGGAATCGAGAAGCGCTACGGCAACATGGCCGCAGTCCGCGACATCTCTCTCGAAATAGCATCGGGCGAACTGGTCTGCCTGCTCGGACCGTCGGGATCGGGCAAGTCGACGCTCCTGCGGATCATGGGAGGCTTCGAAAAGCCCACGGCAGGTAGCGTTCTCATCGATGGCATCGACGTGACAGCGCGCGCGCCGGAGAGCCGTCCGACGGCAATGGTTTTTCAAAGCCACGCGCTCTGGACGCATATGAACGTCTTTGAAAACATCGCGTTCGGGTTGAAGCTCAGAAAGATGAGCCGAACGGAAATTGCCCGCAAGGTCGATGCAGCGCTCGATCTGGTCGGTCTCAGCGGCTATGGCAAGCGCAGTCCGCTGCGTCTTTCGGGCGGTCAGCAGCAACGCGTTGCGATCGCGCGATGCATCGTTCTGGAGCCGAAAATCCTGCTGATGGACGAACCTTTCGCCAGCCTCGACCAACATCTCAGGGAGCGGCTGCGCGAGGAAGTACGTAACATCCAGCGCGAGCTTGGCATCACCACCGTCTTTGTAACCCACGGCCAGGACGAGGCGCTTGCGATAGCGGACCGGGTCGTCGTGATGTCGGTTGGAAAGATCAACCAAGTCGGTGGACCAGCCGATATCTATGCACAGCCGCAGGACAGGTTTGTCGCCGGCTTCATCGGCGCGATGAACCTGATCGACGGGCGTGTTTCGTCGGGGGTGATGGATGCTGCCGGTTTCAGAGTAAAAGTACCATTGCCGGATGGTGAGGCAACCCTTGCTGTTCGGCCGGAGAAGCTGGCGATCGCTGCCCAAGGTGGACACACTTCGGCATCGGCGAAGATTACCAGGGTCGTCCATTTCGGAGCTTACCGCACTGTCGAGGCGACAACAGACGGCGTCAACCGCGTGAAGATACATGCCGACACGGAGACGGTACTCGAACCGGGTCAGGAAATATTCGTGGATCCTGTGCATTTCTCCGTCTTCAAGGACGGGCACGACGTCTTTCGTTCGGCCTCAGTCTCCAGATGAGTTTGCGGCCCGCCCTCAAGTGGCATCGCTTGCGCCAGGTCCGATCCGACTGTGCGTTCGGTCTCACCAGCATGTTGCAGGGGTGGGCATGCGGCGCATCGATGGAAGTGGATCTGCGCGCCCTTGGCGATGGCGATTTCGTCTGTCTGCACGATGCGACAGTCGATCGGGAAACGAGTGCTGCTGGTCCGGTGCGGGATTTCACGTCGTCGGATGTCAGGTCAATGGTAATGCGCACCGATGAGGGTCATCTGACCGACCTGCAACCCATGCTGCTTGGCGATCTTGCCGCGGCGATGGACGGTGACGCGGTTCACCCGGACGCTTTGATGCAGCTGGATTTCAAGGACGACATCGGGGCGCTTTCTGCCGGCCATCGTCAGCATTTCCATGCATGTCTCGCATCCTGTGCAGATCGCTTTATCCTTTCTGGAGATGACCCGGCAGGACTGCTCAGCCTTGGCGCCGGCCTACCGGGGCTCAAGATCGGTTATGACCCTTGCCGCGACGACACACTGACTAGGCTCCGCCGAACCGGGGCTTTTGAGGCCTTCGCCGGCGATGCCGTCCATACAGTGCCGTTTGCGGCATATGTCTATCTCGAATACCCGATCATACTTGCCGGCCTCGATGCCGGCGTGAACGTCGTCTCGATTTTTCAATCGGCGGGCATGAAGGTCGACGCATATACACTCGATGCCGACCACCACGGGGTCGATGAGACATTGCGCCGGCTGGTACAAGCAGGCGTTGATCAAATCACGACGGACGAGCCGCTTGTTCTTGAAAAAATGCTAGACCGGCTCATTCCGCAAATAGGCTGAGCAGCCAGCGTTGAAGCGCCGGCACGCTGGCGAGAACTGCGCCATTGCCATTCTGCTCATTTCCCTGGAAGTCGGTGACGACGCCTCCGCACTCCCTGACCAGCAGTGCAGACGCGAGATAGTCGAGCGTGTCGAGCCCATCTTCGAAACAAGCATGGTGCCGCCCGGCTGCGACATAGGCAACGGAAAGCGCAGCGGAACCAAGCCGCCTGGTGACGGCCGCCCGGTCGATCACCGCGCGCAGGGCGGTGTGATAGCGCTCAACCGATATCCCCTGGACCTGTCCGGGGATGGGAAGTCCGACACCGACCACGGATCGCTCCGGCAACACATCGCCGCAAACGGGCAGCCGCTTGCCGTTCAGATATGCGCCTCTATCTGCCTCCGCGACAAACATTTCGTCACGGATTGGGTCGAAGACGACGCCAGCCGTTACTCGGCCGTCTTCCAGATGCGAAATGACCTGCGCAAAGAATGGAATATGGAACGCGAAGTTCGACGTCCCGTCGATCGGGTCAATGATGAATGTCCGCCGGCCGTCTCCAGCCCGGTCGCTTGTCTTTTCCTCGCCGACAATCCCCGCGTCCGGGCATTTCTCATTGAGCACAGCTGCAATCGCGCGTTCGGTCGCGATGTCGGCCGCCAGCTGATAGTCCCGGGGCGCTTTTTCAACCATGCCGATGGTCTCGTTCGCAGCGTAGTATTTTAGAGCGATGGCACCGCCAGCGCGCGCCGCATCTATCATCGCTGATGCTACGTCGCTCGGCTGAAATGACATGGATCGCCTTCCAAAGTGGGTTTACATCGGACTGGTCATAACAGGTCATTTCCAGATGAGCAAGTTATTGATCGGTGTGGCCGCCAGGTGGGCCTGCGCACAGCTTCGACTGGCTTGCTCGCCAGAAGCTGTAGCGGAGATGAGCATCATGGCTTTGCCTTGGGCAATTCCCGATGACGGCGCCAAACGCGGCTTCCGCTTTCCGGCATGGCAACTCGACCGGGATGGACGGCCCTATGCTGCGCTCCCGAAGTTGCATGCGATTCTGGGCAGCGCATGGGCGGTTTACCGTTTCCTAATTACGCCGCATGGCGCTCTGGATGAGCGGACGGGGCTCGATGTGCTGAAACGCGGCCATGACGACGACATCCTTGCAGCGGCCGAAAGCGTTGCCCGCGGTGATTTTCGCTAAATGGCTGCAATCAAGCCGCCGGCGGGTTTTGAGAATTTTCCGTGGGGGCAATCGAAGGTTTGAGGTATTCGAGTAGCAGTTTGGCCGGCAGCGGTAATTTATGATCGCGTCGATACATAAGACCAAACGGTACGACATGGCTTTTAACATCAGGCATGATACGCACCATCTCGTTGAGATCTTCCCATGTCTTTGCGTAATGGTCCGGAAGGTATCCGATATATTTCCCGCTCAGTATCAACATCGCTGCGGCCTCCATCGAGTGCACAATTGCTGCCGTTTCGAAATTGGGGATGAAGGCGGGCTGTAAGGATTCCCGGAGATAACCCCGCGAGACAAACCCGAACTTGTCGTCTTGATTGAATATCTTATCCTTCTGCGTTTTCTTGTCGGCGAGAGCATGCTGCGCGGAGCAGAACAAGGTCATCCTCTCGTGAAAGGCTTCCTTGATGACGACGGATTCCGAGGCGATGGAAGTGGGGCCGACGATGAAGTCCACATCCCCGTTGGCCAGACTGCTCTTCAGCTTGTCGGGCGAAAGAACGTCGATCCTTATAAGTATGTCGTCGTCGATTAATCCCAGTTTATGAATAGCGCGTTGCAGTTTGAATTGGTGCTCCGAGATTAGCCCGTCAACGATTCCAAGCGACAATTCGCGGCCGATCCGTTTCTTCGTCAGCCATGTTTTACTGCGGAACTCGTCTATCGACTCGAAAAGTTCGGTGATGGATGAATAAAGCTCCGTACCGCCCGGTGTCAGTCCGAACCCGGATCGCCCTCGGCGGCAAACCTTGAATCCAACCCTTTTCTCGAGGTTTGCAAGGTGCGTGCTGATGTTGGAAAGGCTCATATCGAGAATCGATTGGGATGCGGATAGTCCTCCGCAGTCGACCACCGTCCTGAAAACGGTAAAGAGGCGAAGGTCAAAATCTGAAACAGCTCGCACGCATACACCCCAGGCAGTGTTGTCGCAATCGGCAATGAATAGACAAGAATATCCCTAGTCGATGATCACTTCGGTTTGGTGAGAAGTCAACTTGTTCAACTAGCTATTCGTCTGCGCTACACGACGTGAGAGCAATCCAATGTCGAGAAATGGACGTTGGAGGAGTTGTCATGTCTGATCCAAGATTCACCCCCATAACAGGGACGGAGATGCCGCGATATGCCGGGGCGGCCACCTTGATGCGGTTGCCGCAAGTCCTCCCGGGTACTCCCGATTGGAACGACGTGCAGATCGGTCTGTTTGGTGTTCCCTGGGATGGAGGAACAACCAATCGCCCGGGCGCCAGGCAGGGACCACGGCAGGTACGTGATGCATCCACCATGGTTCGCAATGTGAACCGTGCGAACGGCATTAATCCATTTGCATTGTGTCGGTGCGCAGATCTCGGTGACACCCCAGTAAATCCGGCAGATCTGGCAGATTCGATGACCCGTATCGAGCGGTTTGCTGGCGAGGTTTGCGTCTCAGGCATTCTTCCGCTTTTTGTAGGCGGCGATCATTTGTCAACGCTGCCCGTCATGCGTGCGGTCAGCCGACGTTTCGGGCCGTTGGGCATGGTCCACATAGATGCGCATACGGATACATGGGATTCCTATTTCGGTGGTCAGAAGTACACCCACGGAACACCCTTCCGTCGAGCCATCGAGGAGGGAATTCTCGACCCAAAGCGCACGGTACAGATTGGAATACGAGGAGCGCTGTACGCCGATGGTGATGATGGGTGGGGGCGCGAGCAGGGTATCCGTGTCATCGACTTTGACGAATACAGGACGTTGGGCGTCGAACGGGTTCTGCGCGAGGCGCACGCCGTTGTTGGCTCTGCTCCGACGTACATCAGCTTCGATATCGATGCGCTTGATCCCGCCTACGCGCCAGGAACAGGAACCCCTGAAATTGGCGGTATGACCACGCACGAGGCCCAACTTCTCGTTCGAGGTCTTGATGGCATCAATTGCGTCGGTGCGGATGTCGTCGAGGTTTCCCCACCATTCGATCTGAGTGGCAACACGGCGCTCGCTGCGGCCACGCTGCTATTCGAGATCCTCTGCGTTGCGGCCAGCGGTATCGCGAGAGCCAGGGCATAATTTTCAAAAAGCAGAAGTTTAAGTAAACCATTGGAGGAACAGATGAAATTGAACAACGCCATAGCGATGGCAGGCGTGACGCTCTTGGTTTCGTTGCCATCGGTACGTCCCGCACAAGCCGAGCAAAATGTAGTGAACATCGCCTACCAGCTCACGCCGAGCCCTTGGGTCGCTCGTGTTGCCGACAAGTCATTTGAGACGCAAACTGGCTACACGATCAATTGGCGCCAGTTCAACACCGGCGCGGAAATTATCAGTGCCATGGCGTCGGGGGCGATTGATATCAGCGTGCTGGGCTCAAGCCCGTTGGCGGTCGCAGCGACGGCCGGCCTGGACATCAAGCTATTCTGGATACTGGAGGACATTGCTAGCGCTGAAGCACTCTATGTCCGCAATGACTCTGGCATCAACAAGCCTGCCGATCTCGCCGGCAAGAAGCTTGCGGTTCCCTTCGCCAGCACGAGTCACTACCAGTTGATGTATGCGCTGGAGCAATGGGGCATTGATGGCCAGACCACCGTGTTGAACCTCGACCCGAATAAAGCTGCTGCTGCTTGGGAGCGCAAGGATGTTGACGGTGCATTCATCTGGGGGGCTGCAATGGCGCGCCTAAAGTTGGATGGCAAGCCTTTGGTCACCTCAGGCGAGATTTGCCAAATGGGGCGTTGCACGTTCGAAGGAATGGTCGCCACCACCAGCTTCGCCGAAAAGAACAGCGATTTCATGCGCCAGTTTGTCGACATCATCAATGCCGCCAATCAGGACTACAAGAATAACAGGTCCGAATGGGGCGCTGAATCGGACAACGTAAAGCTGATATCCAATCTTTTTGGTGCTGATGCCGAGACTGTTGCAGAGGATATTTCCAACTATAGATATCCATCGCTCAGCGAGCAAATTTCATGCTCCTGGTTAGGGTGTGCGGCAGAAGGCGGCGGAGCAAAAACACTGAAGCTGACGGCGGACTTTCTGAAATCGCAGGGAAAGATCGGGACGGTTCTCGATGATTATTCAGGGTTCGTTACGGATGACTATCTGGAACGCGCAGAGTAATCTTTTGGCTGCTGCACGAGCGCCCCGGGGACTTTTTATAGGCCCCCGAGCATTCCCTTCTTATGATGGTGTGGACGGGTTCACTTCATCGTCAATGCTGCCGGGATTATGCAGTAGGATCGGAGCCTTGTAACCGATCCCCGAGTGATGACGTCCCTCGTTGTAGTATCGCGTTAATCCGCAAGGGTCAGGAACCAATGAGCGTCAGGCATTCCGCACGGAGCTTGCTGTTGAACGCCTCGATGAAGCCATTGTCCGTCGGCTTGCCGGGCCGCGAGAAGTCCAGCATGACGTTGTTGACATGGGCCCAAAGGTCGAGATCTCGGGAGATCGATGTAATGGTGGATCTCGTTGTGACCCCACCTACGGTCACGAACGTCAATGACTTTCGCGCGATCCTGATCGTTTGAGCTCGATCGCAGGCGACGGAGAACTCTAACGGATGGTCGCGGGCCCGTTTCCCCACAAGAGCGTCAAGTTTTGAATTCGCTTGGCTTCAACTCATGCGTCCGCTGATCTTACTTCAGCCTTTCGATTTCTCCCGCGCTGATGCCTAAGCGGCCGCTCGTGTGGTGGAGCAAGGTAGATTTCCAACAAACGCAATCCGAGGATCAGTGCCGAATTGATGACCAAATATATGGCGGCTACCATGCAGAATACCTGGATGACGGCGAAGGTCTTGCTCATCAGATCCTTTGCTACACCGGTCAGTTCCATCACCGTGATGGTGCTGGCAAGCGACGTCGCCTTGAGTGACACGACGATCTCGTTGCTGTAGGCCGGCAAAGCGCGTCTCACAGCTATCGGAGCGGTGACGAGAAAAAAGACCTTGATCGACGACAGTCCCAGTGCGCGGGCTGCCTCGATCGCGCCTTTGGGCACGGCGGCCAGACCGCCGCGCATCACCTCGGCCGTATATGCGCCCGAGCAAAGGCTCATGGCGATCACAGCACAGGCGAAAGGCTCCCTCAACAGGATCCATGCTGGACTTTCGCGCAGCCATGCGAACTGGCTGAGGCCATAGTAAAGTACGAAGATCTGAACCAGCAGCGGCGTGGAGCGGAACGCTAGAACATAGGCTGATGCGATAGCCCGAAGAGACCCATGACGCGAAGCACGCGCCCAAGTGGCAATACCCGCCAGGACGAAACCAAGTGGGAGGGTTGCAGCCGCCAGTGCCAATGTGACCCAGATTGCGCCAGCCAGTTCGCTAGCAACGTGTAGTGTCGTTTCGAAATCCATGATCAGCCCCAGCGCATTCTGTTCTCGACGGCGACGAACACCCGCGAGGATACGGCGACAAGCACGAAATAGATGACAGCCGCGGCGCCGTAAAAGACGAAGGGTTGTCCGGTCGTGCGCCCGGCGAGGCCGACGACCCGCATAAGCTCGGCCACAGAGATCACGGAAAGCAGTGTCGTTTCCTTGATGGCCATGATCCAGACATTGCCCAGGCCCGGCAGGGCCTGCCGGAACATTTGCGGCATGATGACCAAATAGAGTCCCAGAAACGGACGAAGGCCGAGCGCGGCGAAAGCCTCGAACTGCCCGGCTGGAATTGTGCCGTGCGCGCCGCGGAACACTTCGGAGCTATAGGATGCCGAGACGAGGGTGACGGCCATCACGCCGACCGAAAACGCGTCTATCTCGATGTAGCCGGTGTAACCGAAACCGCGCGCGACCCACATCAGCGCCCCGTTGGATCCGAAAAAGAGAAGGAAAATGACGAGCAAGGGCGGCACTCCTCGCATCACCGTCGTATAGAGATTGGCTGCGCCCGCGATCCAGCGATTGCTTCCGAGCTTCGCCAGTGCAATCGCAAACCCAAGGGCGACACCGAGAACGTAGCCGAGGCTCGCGCAGGTTACGGTGACGCCGAGTCCGACAAGGAGCGGCCTGGACCAGCCCTGATCGCCCCAGGCCAGCATTTGAAGAATGGACGCGTCCGCAGCCATCAAAAATCATTCCCCGCAGATTTTCGGGTCGGCCTTGGTCGAGATATCGAAACCAAACCATTGCTGCGAAATCCGTGTGACTTCGCCGTCTTTCTTCAGTTGGCAAAGGGCCACGTCCCATGCTTTGCGAAGCTCCGCGGTATCCTTGCGCATCAGTCCGCCGACACCGACGCCGAGATAGTCGAACTGCTCGAAATCAAGATTGGGTGACAGGATCTCGATCGTTTCGCCTTGTGACGAACCCGTGAGAGCTATCCACGGGGAACGCCCCGCAAGTGCGGCGTCAATCCTTCCAGCCAATAGGTCGAGATTGAGGCTGTCCTGATTGTCGTAGAGGCGGACGTTAACTTCGCCCTTCAGTTCATTGTCCATGAACTTTTGACTTTGCGTGCCGGATTGGACGCCGACCGTCTTGCCTACCAGCGCATTCTTGAGCTCTGCCCAGGAGCTTTTCCCGTTCAGGCCGGAATTTTTGGCGGCCGCAAAATTGATCGGCAGGTTGCCGTAGCTCTGCGTGAAGGCAAGGCGTTTCTGCCGCTCTGGGGTGATCGATATCCCACCGACGAGGATGTCATATTTGCCCTGCTCAAGAGCGGGAATCTGTCCTTCCCAAGGTTGGGCGGTGAAGCGGCAGCTGCGCTGCATTCGCTGACACACGAGCCTTGCCAGTTCAATATCGAAACCGGTCAGTTCTCCCGCAGGCGTCATCGAGGTCCAGGGAAGATAGCCGCCATCCGTTCCGATGCGCACTTCAGGTAAGTCCTCAGCCAAGACCGGCGTCGCGCATAATGCTGCAAGCGTCAATGCTGCGACCAGTTCCGTCCATTTTGCTTTCATGATTGTCCCCCTCATTGTATTTGTGTTGGCAGGTTCAAAAGCGTTCGGGTCGGTCGTCCGTGCCGAGGTCCCAGAACAGGCCTGCCATGATTGCAAGACCCTCTGCGACAAGTGGCGTCAGCAGATGTTCGTCCGGCGCATGCTGACAGCATCCCGAATAGGAGTGCGGCACCCAGACTGTTGGAATTCCTAACAGATCTGCGAAGCAATCGTTCGGTAGAGAGCCTCCGGCATTCGGCAGAATTGTCGGTTCCACCGCCGTCGTCCTTCGAACGGACGCAGCCGCCCAGCGCATCAAGGGATGCTCGGGATCGAGGCGTGTGGCGCCCCATTCCAGTTCTGTTGCCTTTGGGACGACGGCGACATTGCCAAAGCCGTTTTCGTCGAGGTAGGCGCGAATTGTCTGCATGAAGCCCGCCGGATCGGTATCGACGGTGTAACGGATCTGCAGTCGTGCAGATGCGCGGGGCGGAATGGCATTGATCGGTAGAGCCGGCGTGCCTGCCGTCATCGCCAAGACTTCGAGCGCCGTCCAGCCGAAGACGCGTTGCGATGGCGTCAATCCCCGCTCGCCCCACCAGCCGTCAAGCTCCGGGCCGCCGCTCTCGGCTTGAAGCTCTATTCGACCGAGTGCGGCCATGACGCCCGGAGGAACTTCAGTTGGAAGAATTCCTCGAACATTGATTTGACCGGTCGCCGACACCAGGCTGGAGATGGCGTTGGCGAGGATCACGGCCGGGTTGGCAATCAGACCGCCCCAATTGCCGGAATGATGTGCGCCAGCCCTGAGATCGCAGATCAGATCGAAATCAACGGTTCCACGGGTGCCACCATCAAGTGTCGCGCGGTCGCGGGCCAGGCGAGGTCCGTCCGATGAGATCAGCCAATCGGCCTTGAGCTTCGAACGATGTTCCGAACAAATCTGGTGAAGTCCGGCCGAACCGGTCTCCTCAGAGGTTTCGATAAGCACCACGACGTTAAAGCCGAGGGATCCGCGCGTCGCCAGAACCGCTTCCAGAGCCAGCATCACGATTGTGTGCTGGCCCTTGTTGTCGGCGGTACCGCGACCGTAGAGGCGGTCGCCCTCGACACTCACGCGCCAGGGATCACGGCCATTCGACCATGCGCCTTCCATGCCAGCCACCACGTCCGCATGTCCATAGACGAGCAGTGTCGGCAGATGTCCTGCTTCGTCGCGCCGCGCGATCAGCAGCGGGCCGCCCATGGGATCCGGGTTGTCCAGAATGTCGCCAGTAAAGCCGAGGCTTGTGAGATCCTGCCTGAACTCGTTTAAATAACGCACGCATTCCGGGCGCCGTGCGGGATTCTGGCTTTCGGTCGCGATTGCGACGCGGCGTGTCAGATCGGCCAGAAAGCGCCCGTTGGCCAGATAGGCGACGGCGGTGGCTATAGATTGATCCCTAGACATAATCCTGCTCATTCATTGCGTTGACAGCACGATGTCACGCGGACGAATATGCAAGCAAACCAAAACTTCTCTCGGTTACCCTTAGCTGGATTGAGTCTCGACATGGCCCGTCATTTACCACCGCTGCCCGCACTGCGCGCTTTCGAAGCTGCGGCGCGCCATCTGAGCTTCGCCAGGGCGGCTGGTGAGCTGAGCGTGACCCCGGGCGCAGTCAGTCATCACATGAAACAGCTCGAAGAGTGGGTCGGTGGACCGCTGTTTGAACGGCGCGCCAATGGTGTGGGATTGACGGAGGCCGGCCGGGTCTTTGCAACGCGCCTCGGTGCGATCTTCGATCAACTCACCGCCGTCGGCGCTGCGGCACGAGTGCCCGGCGGGCTCAGCACCGTCACCGTTCGTTGCCAGTTTTCACTCGCAACGAAGTGGCTTGCACCCCGCATTGGCAAGTTTCGCAAGGCCCATCCCGACATCTCCGTGGCTGTCATGGCTCTGCCGCACCGGTGGAGCGCTAGGGAACCGGATCCGGATCTTGCAATCTATCATGGCCGTGGAACGATTCCGGGCGTCCGACAGGATACGCTGATCAATGGCAGCCTGATTGTCGTCGGTTCGCCCGACTTGGCGGCCACCCTCCCGCCTGCGTCGACACCTGCTGACTTGTTGTCCCGGCCCCTGATCAAGGTGGATTATGCCGAACCGGGCTGGCACGATGAAGGGTGGGAAGCATGGTTTGCTGCAACTGGGTTTGGGCATCTCGAACTGCGGTCAACCTTGTCGTTCAATCTGGTGCACCTTGCGATCGGTGCCTGTCTGTCGGGCGCCGGCTTCGCTCTGGTTCCAGATTTCCTGGTCGAGACCGAACTATGCACCGGGCGGCTGGTCGATGCCTTCGGGATATCGCTGCCGATTAGGCAGCCCTATGTCATCATGACACCCGACGCTAATCTTGCGCGACCAGAGGTTGCGATCTTAAGAAGCTGGCTCTTGGATCAAGGTCTTGCGACGGCGAAACTGGGGTAACCAGTCCCGCATGTGCTTTCAGTCCGAGTACTGTTCTCGCCGGCCTCGTTCGAGCAAGAGACGCATCGTGTGCAGGTTGGTTAGTTTCACGTTGGTCCGACGTCCCTGTGAGGATCCAGTCCTTATGAATGCGGCGCGTGGGATCGGTGCAGAAATACAGGACCAAGGGTGGCCACACAGTGCTCTTCTAGTCGAAAGCTATGTTGCGACGATCTTCGCACAGTTGCTCCGTCGGCAGAGGTATATTCCTTCCGTTCGCAAAGGCGGATTGACGCCGGCAAGCCTGAACAGGGTCATCGAGAAAATCGACGAGAACCTCGATGTCGGTCTATCCCTCTCTCATTTGGCCGAGGTGGTGAATCTTAGTATTCCCCACTTTTGCAGGGCATTTAAGCAGTCGCTTGGTTGTCCGCCATATGCCTCGCCGAGAGGTCGGCATGACACCCGTAGCTTATCGTGGGGCCTGGCCGAGAACGCGATAGGTGCCTTCGATGACCTTGTGTTGGACGTCACCGGAATGGCGAACCTTGTTGGCATCGATGGTGCCGGTCTGCGTCACCAAGGAATTGAGGCAACGGACACGGAAAAGCCCGGCCATCAGCTCGTAGGCGCTGGTTCCGTCATTGGCGTTTTTCAGGAGAATTTCGCAAACCGTATCCCCGACATTGTAAATCTTGCCGTCATCGATGCGGCGTAGCCGGATGAGGTGCTTGGTAAAATCGGCCTTGCCTTCGATGCGGCTGCGCGACTGCTTGGCGCCGACCGGCATGAAGCCTTCGTTCATAAGGCCGCGCAATACCTCGATGGTCGGGATGGGTTCGAAACGTTCGGACCGGCTCTCATGGGCGGTCACGGCAAAGATTGACGGTGCGATGTGGCGCATTTCAGTTTCGGTCAGGGCGCGGCCGGTGTCGAAGCGGGCGGTTCGGGCGTAGATGCCTCCTTCGCGGTCGATCTATAGAGAGCGAGGAGTTCGCCAAGCAGCGTTTCCATTTCTGCGATCGCCTTCGGATCCGACCTCGCCGTGGTCTGCAG
>NZ_LMDT01000040.1:0-17567 GCF_001425885.1 Ensifer sp. Root1252
GTGATCGCTGCAGTCAGCGACGTCTTGCCATGGTCAACGTGGCCAATCGTGCCAATGTTAACGTGCGGCTTGTTGCGCTCAAATTTGCTCTTTGCCATTTTCGGCTCTCCGTTTCCTGTCCCCTGTCGGGGAAACCTTATCTATCTGTTTTCAGCGAAAGGGTATTCCGGTCACTTCTGACCGGAATACTTTGCCTGGATTTCCTGTGCGACGTTCGACGGGACCGGCGAGTAATGATCGAAGGTCATCGTGTACTGGGCGCGGCCCTGAGACATCGAGCGCAGGTTGTCCACGTACTTGAACATGTTCGCCAACGGGACGTTCGCATTGATGACGACGGCAACACCGCGTGCTTCCTGGCCCTGGATCTGGCCACGGCGCGAGTTCAGGTCGCCGATAACGTCACCGACGTAATCTTCCGGCGTTACGACTTCGACCTTCATCATCGGCTCGAGGAGCTGAGCGCCGGCCTTCTTGGCTGCTTCACGGAAGCAGGCACGCGAAGCGATTTCGAACGCCAGAACCGACGAGTCGACGTCGTGGAAGGCACCGTCGATGAGCGTCGCCTTGACGCCCAGCATCGGGAAGCCAGCCAGCGGACCCGAAGACAGAACGCTTTCGATGCCCTTCTGGACGCCGGGGATGTATTCCTTCGGAACAGCACCGCCAACGATCTTGGACTCGAACTTGAAGTCTTCGCCATCCGGGTTCGGTTCGAAGACGATCTTGACGCGCGCGAACTGGCCGGTACCACCGGACTGCTTCTTGTGCGTGTAGTCTTCTTCGTGCTGACGCGTGATGGTTTCGCGGTAGGCAACCTGCGGCGCGCCGACGGTTGCTTCGACCTTGAATTCGCGACGCATGCGGTCAACCAGGATGTCGAGGTGGAGTTCACCCATGCCTGCGATGATCGTCTGGCCGGACTCTTCGTCGGTCTTGACGCGGAACGACGGGTCTTCTGCAGCCAGGCGGTTGAGCGCGAGGCCCATCTTTTCCTGGTCGCCCTTGGTCTTCGGCTCGATCGCGATCTGGATAACCGGCTCCGGGAATTCCATGCGCTCGAGGATAACCGGCTTCAGCGGGTCGCAGAGCGTATCGCCAGTGGTGGTTTCCTTGAGGCCAGCCAGAGCAACGATGTCGCCAGCAAAGGCTTCTTCGATGTCTTCACGGCTGTTGGAATGCATCTGAAGCATACGGCCGACGCGCTCGCGCTTTTCCTTGACCGTGTTCATGACCGACGTGCCCTTTTCGAGCTTGCCGGAGTAGATACGGGCGAAGGTGAGCGAACCGACGAAGGGGTCGTTCATGATCTTAAAGGCGAGCATCGAAAGCGGCTCGCTGTCGTCAGCGTGGCGCTCGGTCTCGGCTTCGGTCTTGACGTCGATGCCCTTGATCGCCGGGATGTCCATCGGCGACGGCAGGTAGTCGACAACGGCGTCGAGAAGCGGCTGAACGCCCTTGTTCTTGAACGCGGTGCCGCAGAACATCGGGTGGAACTTCACGTCGATGGTGCCGCGGCGAACGAGCGCACGGATCTGGTCGTTATCAGGCAGGTTGCCTTCGAGATACGCTTCAGTCGCAGCTTCATCGATCTCGACAACGGTCTCGATCAGAAGTTCGCGGTACTTCTGCGCTTCTGCCTTCATGTCATCAGGAATTTCGACGACGTCCCACTGGGCGCCGAGCGATTCGTCGCGCCAGATGAGAGCGTTCATCTCGATCAGGTCGATGACGCCCTTGAACTCGGTCTCAGCGCCGATCGGCAGCTGCATGACGACCGGGATCGCACCGAGGCGCGACTTGATCATCGAGACAGAGCGGTAGAAGTCAGCGCCGGTCTTGTCCATCTTGTTGCAGAAGATCATGCGCGGAACGTTGTACTTCTCAGCCTGACGCCAGACGGTTTCCGTCTGAGGCTCAACACCGGCGTTGGCGTCGAGCAGCGCGATGGCGCCGTCGAGAACGCGCAGCGAACGCTCGACTTCGATGGTGAAGTCAACGTGGCCGGGGGTGTCGATGATGTTGAAGCGGCGGGTCTTGCCATCACGACCCTTCCAGAAGGTCGTGGTCGCAGCAGACGTGATAGTGATGCCGCGTTCCTGCTCCTGCTCCATCCAGTCCATGGTAGCGGCGCCGTCGTGGACTTCGCCGATCTTATGGGACTTACCGGTGTAGTAGAGAATACGTTCGGTCGTCGTCGTCTTGCCGGCGTCGATGTGCGCCATAATACCGAAATTGCGGTAGTCTTCGATTTTGTATTCGCGAGCCATAGGGACTCCCTTTCGAAATTGGTCGTCGATTACCAGCGGTAGTGCGAGAATGCACGGTTGGCGTCGGCCATCTTGTGCGTGTCTTCGCGCTTCTTGACGGCGCTGCCACGGTTGTTCGCAGCGTCCATGAGTTCGCCGCAGAGGCGATCAACCATGGTCGTTTCGTTGCGCTTGCGGGCAGCAGCAATCAGCCAGCGGATGGCGAGCGCCTGACGGCGTTCCGGACGAACGTCGACGGGAACCTGGTAGGTTGCACCACCAACGCGGCGCGAACGGACTTCGACGTGCGGAGCGATGTTGTCGAGGGCCGAATGGAACACGGCGATCGGCTCCTGCTTCAGCTTGCCCTGAACGGCATCGAAGGCACCGTAAACGATGCTTTCAGCAACCGACTTCTTACCATGAAGCATGATGGCGTTCATGAACTTGGTGACAACCAGATCGCCGAACTTCGGATCCGGGTTGATCTCGCGCTTTTCTGCACTGTGACGACGTGACATACGTTTTGTCTCTCAACTGTTGACTGGCGCCTTAACACGCGGAGAACCTCGCGCAGCGCCGAATTCGTGAAACCCGAAATTACTTCGGACGCTTCGCACCATACTTGGAGCGGCGCTGCTTGCGGTTCTTGACACCCTGCGTATCGAGAACGCCACGGATGATGTGGTAACGGACACCCGGAAGGTCCTTTACGCGGCCGCCGCGGATCATGACAACCGAGTGTTCCTGAAGGTTGTGACCTTCACCCGGGATATAGCCGATGACCTCGAAACCGTTGGTCAGGCGAATCTTGGCAACCTTACGCAGAGCCGAGTTCGGCTTCTTCGGGGTCGTCGTGTAGACGCGGGTGCAAACACCACGCTTCTGCGGGTTTTCCTGCAGAGCAGGAACCTTGTTGCGCTTTACCTGTGCCTGACGCGGCTTGCGGATCAGCTGGTTTACGGTAGGCATGTAACCATCCCTTGCAAAATCTTGTCTCGTTACCCTTGCGGGCGGATCGTTGCCGTCTCCGGCGATACGGACACCTGTAAAATGCGCAAACGAGGACCGATCCGCTTTGTCGCGGATGGCCCTACAAAAAGCAGAGGACACAGCATTTCGCGCGTCATGCGTGCAGCATTTTTTGTAGTCAGCGTGCGTTTCGAACCTTGTTTGAGGCGAACTCCAGAACGCGACGTTCCGAACCAGCCAGCCTCACATGGGCTCCGATGCGGCGGGGTGTACTGATTTCAAGGCCGACAGTCAAGGGCAATTAACAAATATTCTCCCGCCAACAGACCCGCCATGCCCGGAAAACAAGGCTTTGGCGGGTGTCGGGGTGGGTCCTGGCGACCCTGTCTGCACTTGAACACAGACAGCTTCGAACAGGGTTAAGGAATCGGCAACCAGTTTGTGACGGTTTTCCACCGCCATGATTCTGCCGAGTCGCCAAAGCCTGTGGCCTCGCAGCTATTTCTTTCGCGCTGCACTGAAAAGGGCGCTAAAGTCGGCCGCGCACTCGAAAGGATATTCAATGAGCGTCACGCCTGACAACGACAATGCACCGGACGAGCCGATGGTCTTCATCATCATCGGCAAGGCCTATGAGACCGACGGAGACGACGAAGGCGTGGACATTCACGTGATGTTGCGCGCACCCGACGACGATACGGCCGTGCGCGAGGCGCTGAACGCGCTCGCCGAGGAAGGCTTCCTGGAGGCCGACCTCGATCAGATCGGCACACTGACAGACGTGCCGAACGAGGAGCCGCATGCCTCGGCCTACCAGGGCGCCCTCGAAGGCGAAGTTGCGATCATCCGTTTCAGCTGAGGCCGTCGACGCCCCAACGTCGCCTCCCCTTCCAGCCTACCACAATGAAAAAGCCGCCCGGATCGCTCCGGGCGGCTTTTCTGATTTGAGGAAACGAGGGCGAGAACGCCCTCCTCCCATTATTCGGCCGCTGCGTTTTCCTTCGCGAGATCGGCGAGCATCGGGGTGGCAACATCTGCGCCCGTACCCTTGCGACGCTCTTCGAGAATCATCTCGTCGCGCGCCGTCGCGATGCGGCGGATCTGCGTCATCGTTCCGCCGGTACCAGCCGGGATCAGACGGCCGACGATGACGTTTTCCTTCAGACCCTGCAGGCCGTCGACCTTGCCGGCGATCGCCGCTTCGGTCAGCACCTTGGTGGTTTCCTGGAACGACGCCGCCGAGATGAACGACGGTGTCTGCAGCGAGGCCTTGGTGATGCCGAGCAGGACCGGATCGCCGTATGCCGGCTTCTTGCCCTGTTCGATCAGGCCGTCGTTGACGTCTTCGAGCTCGATGCGATCGACATTGTCACCGACGATGTAGGTCGAGTCGCCGGCATCGGTGATTTCCACCTTCTGCAGCATCTGACGAACGATGACTTCGATGTGCTTGTCGTTGATCACAACGCCCTGCAGTCGGTAGACTTCCTGGATTTCGTTGACCAGGTAGGAAGCGAGTGCTTCCACTCCCTTGATCGCCAGGATGTCGTGCGGCGCCGGGTTGCCGTCGAGGATGTAGTCGCCCTTTTCGATGTAGTCGCCATCCTGAAGATGGAAGGGCTTGCCCTTCGGGATCAGGTATTCGACCGGCTCAACACCGTCTTCAGCAGGCTCGATCAGAACGCGACGCTTGTTCTTGTAGTCGCGGCCGAAGCGGATCGTACCATCGATCTCAGCGATGACGGCGTGATCCTTCGGACGACGTGCTTCGAACAGTTCGGCAACGCGCGGCAGACCACCGGTGATATCCTTGGTCTTGGCGCTTTCCAGCGGCGAACGTGCCAGCACGTCACCCTGGGAAACCTTCGTGCCCGGTTCAACCGAGAGAATGGCGTCAACCGAAAGCATGAAGCGGGCGTCACCACCACGCGACAGCTTCAGGACCGCGCCGTTCTTGTCCTTGATGACGATCGCCGGCTTCAGGTCGGTACCGCGCGGCGTCGAACGCCAATCGATAACCTGACGCTTGGTGATGCCGGTGGACTCGTCGGTCGCTTCGAGCACGGAGATGCCGTCGACGACGTCTTCGAAGTGAACGGTACCTTCCACTTCCGTCATCATCGGACGGGTGTAGGGGTCCCACTCGGCAAGACGCTGACCGCGCTTCACCTTGTCACCATCGTCGACGAAGATCTTCGAACCGTAGGCGACACGCTGCGAGGAGCGCTCGACACCACGTTCGTCGAGGATCTGGACGGCCATGTTACGACCCATGGCGACAAGGATGCCGTCAGAGTTGCGCAGCATGTTGCGGTTCTTGATCTGTACCGTGCCTTCGTAGGACGCTTCCAGGAACGACTGGTCGACCACGGTCGCCGTACCGCCCAAGTGGAAGGTACGCATGGTGAGCTGGGTGCCCGGTTCACCGATCGACTGTGCAGCGATAACGCCAACCGCTTCGCCCATGTTGACCGGCGTACCACGTGCCAGGTCGCGGCCGTAGCAGACGCCGCAAACGCCCGTCTGGATTTCGCAGGTCAGCGCCGAACGGATGCGGATCGACTGGATACCAGCCTTTTCGATCTCGATGACGTCGGGTTCCAGGATCATCCGGCCGGCGTCGACGAGACGAACGCCCGTGACCGGGTGATCGATGTCGTCCAGAGCCGTACGGCCAAGAATACGAGCGCCAAGCGAAGCCACAACCTGACCGGCATCGACGATCGCCGTCATGGTGAGGCCATTCTCGGTGCCGCAATCGACGGAGTTGACGATGCAATCCTGCGCCACGTCGACGAGACGACGCGTCAGGTAGCCCGAGTTCGCGGTCTTCAAGGCGGTGTCGGCCAGACCCTTACGGGCACCGTGGGTCGAGTTGAAGTACTCGTTAACGGTCAGACCTTCCTTGAAGTTCGAGATGATCGGCGTCTCGATGATTTCACCCGACGGCTTGGCCATCAGGCCGCGCATGCCGCCCAGCTGACGCATCTGGTTCGGAGAACCACGGGCGCCGGAGTGCGACATCATGTAGATCGAGTTCATCGGCTTCTGACGGCCGTTGTCGTCAAACTCCACAGCCTTAATGCGGGCCATCATTTCGTCGGCGACCTTCTCGGTAGCCTTGCCCCAGGCGTCAACGACCTTGTTGTACTTTTCGCCCTGGGTGATGAGGCCGTCATTATACTGCTGCTCGTATTCCTTCACGAGCGCTTCAGTATCGCCGACGATCTTCACCTTGGTGTCCGGAATGACCATGTCGTCCTTGCCGAACGAAATGCCGGCGCGGCAAGCATGGGCAAAGCCGAGCTGCATGATGCGGTCGCAGAAGATGACCGTGTCTTTCTGACCGCAGTGACGGTAGACCGTGTCGATCATCTTGGAGATGTTCTTCTTGGTCATTTCCTGGTTGCAGGTCTCGAACGGCACGTTGACGTTGCGCGGCAACAGTTCACCGATGATCATGCGGCCAGGCGTGGTTTCGTAGATCTTCGAAACCGGGTTGCCCTCGGCATCGACGGTCTTGAAACGGCCACGGATCTTGGCGTGCAGTGTCACGGACTTGGTTTCGAGCGCGTGATGCAGCTCGCCCATGTCAGAAAACGCCATGCCTTCGCCGGGCTCGTTCTGGTTCAGGATCGACAGATAGTAGAGACCCAGAACCATGTCCTGCGACGGAACGATGATCGGCGCGCCGTTAGCCGGGTGCAGAATGTTGTTCGTCGACATCATCAGCACGCGTGCTTCGAGCTGCGCTTCGAGCGACAGCGGCACGTGAACGGCCATCTGGTCGCCGTCGAAGTCGGCGTTGAAGGCCGTGCAGACGAGCGGGTGCAGCTGGATGGCCTTGCCTTCGACCAGGGTCGGTTCGAAGGCCTGGATGCCCAGGCGGTGCAGCGTCGGTGCGCGGTTCAACAGAACCGGATGCTCGCGGATGACCTCGTCCAGGATATCCCAGACTTCCGGCTTTTCCTTTTCGACGAGCTTCTTGGCCTGCTTGACGGTCGAGGAATAACCCTTGGCGTCGAGGCGAGCGTAGATGAACGGCTTGAACAGCTCGAGCGCCATCTTCTTCGGAAGACCGCACTGGTGCAGCTTCAGCTCCGGACCGGTCACGATAACCGAGCGGCCGGAGTAGTCGACGCGCTTGCCGAGCAGGTTCTGACGGAAGCGGCCCTGCTTGCCCTTGAGCATGTCGGACAGCGACTTCAGCGGACGCTTGTTGGCGCCGGTGATGACGCGACCGCGACGGCCGTTGTCGAACAGCGCGTCCACAGATTCCTGCAGCATGCGCTTTTCGTTGCGGATGATGATGCCTGGAGCGCGCAGTTCGATCAGACGCTTCAGACGGTTGTTACGGTTGATCACGCGGCGATAGAGATCGTTCAGATCCGACGTCGCGAAACGGCCGCCGTCGAGCGGCACGAGCGGGCGCAGGTCCGGCGGGATCACCGGAACGACCTTCATGATCATCCATTCCGGGCGATTGCCGGAATCCATGAAGTTCTCGACGATCTTCAACCGCTTCATCAGCTTCTTCTGCTTCAGATCCGAGGTGGTCTCGGCCAGATCCGAACGCAGATCGCCAGCGATCTTCTCGAGGTTCATCGAAGCGAGCATTTCATAGATCGCTTCAGCACCGATCATCGCGGTGAACTGATCTTCGCCGAACTCGTCGACGGCGAGCATGTAGTCTTCTTCGCTGAGGAGCTGGTTTTCCTTCAGCGACGTCAGACCGGGCTCGGTGACGATGTAGTTCTCGAAGTAGAGAACGCGCTCGACATCCTTCAGCGTCATGTCGAGCAGCGTCGAAATGCGGCTCGGCAGCGACTTCAGGAACCAGATGTGGGCAACGGGAGCGGCGAGCTCAATATGGCCCATGCGCTCACGGCGAACGCGCGACAGCGTAACTTCAACGCCGCACTTTTCGCAGATGATGCCCTTGTACTTCATGCGCTTGTACTTGCCGCACAGGCATTCGTAATCCTTGATCGGACCGAAGATACGAGCGCAGAAGAGACCGTCACGTTCCGGCTTGAACGTACGATAGTTGATCGTCTCCGGCTTCTTGATCTCACCGTAAGACCAGGAAAGAATCTTCTCCGGCGAGGCGATCGAAATCCGGATGGAATCGAAAGTCTGTGCAGGCACCTGCGGATTGAAAAGATTCATGACCTCTTGGTTCATGCCTGTCTCCTTTACGGGCTTAACGCCCTGAGCTTGGCGAGAGTGCCGACAAATCCCGGGCGCCGGCCCCTCTGCCCCATAAACAGCTAAAACCGCATTTGATGCGGCCCCGTTCCTCTCGCTTGCCAATGAAGCCTTGCGGAGGAAGCGGTGCGCGCCGCGACGCGGCACGCACCTTGATGTTTCTTATTCGGCTGCGTCAGGCAGCTGCGCTGCACCGAGTTCGTCGACCTTGGTGTTCTCGAGTTCGACCGAGAGGCCCAGCGAGCGCATTTCCTTGACGAGAACGTTGAAGCTCTCGGGAATGCCCGCTTCGAAGGTATCGTCGCCACGGACGATCGCTTCGTAGACCTTCGTACGACCGGCCACGTCGTCCGACTTCACCGTCAGCATTTCCTGCAGGGTGTAGGCGGCGCCGTAGGCTTCGAGCGCCCAGACTTCCATTTCCCCGAAGCGCTGACCGCCGAACTGCGCCTTGCCGCCCAGCGGCTGCTGGGTGACGAGCGAGTAAGGACCGATCGAACGGGCGTGGATCTTGTCGTCGACAAGGTGGTTCAGCTTCAGCATGTAGATGTAGCCGACGGTCACCTGGCGGTCGAATTGATCGCCGGTACGGCCATCATAAAGCGTCGACTGACCGGTTACCTTCAGGCCCGCCTGCTCCAGCATCTCGTTGACGTCAGCTTCGACAGCACCGTCGAAGACCGGCGTCGCGATCGAAACGCCACGACGGGTCTGCTCGGCAAGCCGTACGATCGACTCGTCGTCGTACTGCTTGATCGGCTCACCCTTCGGGCCCGACCCGATGACGCTGTCGATGGTGTCGCGCAGCGGCTGGATATCGGCACCTGCCTTGTAGGCATCGAGCATCGCGCCGATCTTCTTGCCCATGCCGGCGCAAGCCCAGCCAAGATGGGTTTCGAGGATCTGGCCGACGTTCATGCGCGAAGGCACGCCGAGCGGGTTCAGAACGACGTCGACGTGCGTACCATCTTCCAGGAACGGCATGTCTTCGATCGGCACGATACGCGACACGACACCCTTGTTGCCGTGACGGCCGGCCATCTTGTCGCCCGGCTGGATCTTGCGCTTAACAGCGACGAAGACCTTGACCATCTTCATGACGCCCGGAGGCATTTCGTCGCCGCGCTGGACCTTTTCGACCTTGTCCATGAAGCGCTGTTCAAGGCGCGACTTGGATTCGTCGTACTGGGCGCGAAGCGCTTCGATCTCGCCCTGAGCCTTCTCGTCTTCGATGGCAAACATCCACCACTGCGAGCGGGGATATTCGCTGACGACGAGGTTGGACAGCTCAGTGCCCTTCTTGAAGCCCTTCGGACCTGCAACCGCGGTGTGACCGCGCAGCATGTCGACGAGACGTGCGTAGACGTTACGATCGAGGATCGCCTGTTCGTCGTCGCGGTCCTTGGCCAGTCGTTCGATTTCCTCGCGCTCGATCGCCATCGCGCGCTCGTCCTTCTCAACGCCGTGGCGATTGAAGACGCGAACTTCGACGACGGTGCCGAACGTGCCCGGGGGCATGCGCATGGACGTGTCGCGCACGTCGGAAGCCTTTTCACCGAAGATGGCGCGCAGAAGCTTTTCTTCCGGCGTCATCGGGCTTTCGCCCTTCGGCGTGATCTTGCCGACCAGGATATCGCCCGGCTGAACCTCAGCACCGATGTAGACGATGCCGGCTTCGTCGAGATTACGCAGCGCTTCTTCCGAAACGTTCGGAATGTCGCGGGTAATTTCTTCCGGACCCAGCTTGGTGTCACGCGCCATCACTTCGAATTCTTCGATGTGGATGGAGGTGAACACGTCGTCACGCACGATGCGCTCGGACAACAGGATCGAGTCTTCGTAGTTGTAGCCGTTCCACGGCATGAACGCGACGAGCGCGTTGCGGCCGAGTGCCAGATCGCCGAGATCGGTCGACGGACCATCAGCAATGATGTCGCCCTTGTTCAGAACGTCACCGACGGTGACCAGCGGGCGCTGGTTGACGCAGGTGTTCTGGTTCGAACGCTGGAACTTCTGCAGACGGTAGATATCGACGCCCGACTTCGACGGATCGAGGTCTTCGGTGGCGCGGATAACGATACGGGTCGCATCGACCTGGTCGACGACACCGCCACGACGGGCTGCAATGGCAGCGCCGGAGTCGCGGGCAACGACCGGTTCCATGCCGGTACCGACGAACGGAGCTTCGGCGCGCAGCAGAGGCACGGCCTGACGCTGCATGTTCGAGCCCATCAGTGCGCGGTTGGCGTCGTCGTTCTCCAGGAACGGGATGAGCGCCGCGGCGACCGAAACGAGCTGCTTCGGCGAAACGTCCATCAGGTTGATGTTGTCACGCGGTGCCAGCATAACTTCGCCGGCATGACGGCAAACGACGAACTCTTCCGAGAACGCACCATCGCTATCGAGAACCGAGTTTGCCTGGGCGACGTGGTACTTCGCTTCTTCCATTGCGGAGAGATAAACGACGTCGTTCGTCACCTTGCCGTCAACGATCTTACGGTACGGGCTTTCGATGAAGCCGTACTTGTTGACGCGGGCAAAGGTTGCAAGCGAGTTGATCAGACCGATGTTCGGGCCTTCCGGCGTTTCAATCGGGCAGATACGGCCGTAGTGCGTCGGGTGAACGTCACGGACTTCGAAGCCTGCGCGCTCGCGGGTCAGACCACCCGGGCCAAGTGCCGAAAGACGGCGCTTGTGGGTGATTTCCGAAAGCGGGTTCACCTGGTCCATGAACTGCGACAGCTGCGAGGAGCCGAAGAATTCGCGGACGGCGGCGGCAGCCGGCTTGGCGTTGATCAGGTCCTGCGGCATGACGGTATCGATTTCGATCGACGACATGCGTTCCTTGATCGCGCGCTCCATGCGCAACAGACCAAGGCGGTACTGGTTTTCCATCAGTTCGCCGACAGAACGAACACGGCGGTTGCCGAGGTTGTCAATGTCGTCGATTTCGCCCTTGCCGTCACGCAGCTCGACCAGCATCTTGACGACAGCCAGGATGTCTTCCTTGCGCAGGATACGAACGGTATCAGCCACTTCAAGGTCGAGACGCATGTTCATCTTCACGCGACCGACGGCCGAGAGGTCGTAACGCTCGGCATCGAAGAACAACGTGTTGAACATGGCTTCCGCAGAATCCATGGTCGGCGGTTCGCCCGGACGCATTACGCGGTAGATATCGAACAGAGCATCCTGACGGTTCTCGTTCTTGTCTACGGTCAGCGTGTTGCGGATGTAGGCGCCGACATTGATATGGTCGATGTCGAGAACCGGGATTTCGTCGAAGCCGGCCGACAGAATGACGGGAAGCGTCTTCTCGTCGATCTCGTCGCCTGCTTCGAGGTAGATTTCACCGGTCGAGAAGTTGACGATGTCTTCGGCAAGGTAGTTGCCATAGAGGTCGTCATCGGTCGCTTTCAGGGCCTTGAGACCCTTGTCCTGCAACTGGCGCAGCAGGCGCGGCGTCAGCTTCTTGCCAGCTTCGACAACCACTTCGCCGGTATCGGCGTCGACCATCTCGGTGATCGCCTTCTGGCCCTTCAGCGCATCCGGCTGGAACGGCACGCGCCAGCCAGCGCCGTCGCGCTGGTAGAGCGACTTCGTGTAGAAGGTGTCGAGGATCTCCTCGCCGTCCATGCCGAGCGCCATCAAAAGCGAAGACACGGGGATCTTGCGGCGGCGGTCGATACGGGCGTGGACGATATCCTTGGCATCGAACTCGATGTCGAGCCAGGAACCGCGATACGGGATCACGCGGGCAGCGAAGAGCAGCTTGCCGGAAGAGTGGCTCTTGCCCTTGTCATGGTCGAAGAACACGCCCGGAGAGCGGTGCATCTGCGAAACGATAACGCGCTCGGTGCCATTGACGATGAAGGTACCGTTGTCGGTCATGAGCGGCATATCGCCCATGTAGACGTTCTGTTCCTTGATGTCCTTGATCGACTTCGCGCCGGTATCCTCGTCAATATCGAACACGATCAGGCGCAGGGTCACCTTGAGCGGTGCTGCGTAGGTCAGATCGCGCTGACGGCATTCTTCGACGTCGAACTTCGGCTGTTCGAATTCGTAGGACACGAACTCGAGCATCGAAGCGCCGGAGAAATCCTTGATCGGGAAAACCGATTTGAAAACGGCTTGAAGGCCCTCATCAGGGCGTCCGCCCTTGGGCTCTTCAACCATAAGAAACTGGTCGTAGGATGCCTTCTGAACCTCGATGAGGTTCGGCATTTCTGCGACTTCTGGAATTTTACCAAAAAACTTGCGTACGCGCCTGCGACCGTTAAACGAAAGGGTCTGAGCCATCGTCGCTCCTTGTCAATCTTGCATCCGGGCCTGCAACGGACGGGAACCGATGGCCAGTCGACCCCGTCAATCAATGAGTAGTTCAATCTCGTCTAACTTGCGGAAAACGCCCAGCGCGGATTGCTGTGCTGAATTCCGTTCGAGACCATCCTCTTGAAGAACCCATTACCCAAAAGCCGTTTTGCGACAGGCTTTTGGGTAATATGTTCTAAAAACGGTCAAAGAGAGGCGGCCGAAATGGCCACCTCCCCTTGCAAAATGCCGAATTACTTGACGTCAACCTTGGCGCCAGCGTCTTCGAGCTTCTTCTTGAGGTCAGCAGCTTCAGCCTTCGAAACGGCTTCCTTGACCGGCTTCGGAGCGCCTTCGACCAGGTCCTTGGCTTCCTTGAGGCCGAGACCGGTGATGGCGCGGACTTCCTTGATGACGTTGATCTTGTTGGCGCCAGCGTCAACGAGGATAACGTCAAATTCGGTCTTTTCTTCTTCGACCGGAGCAGCAGCACCGGCGCCGCCAGCAGCAGCAACAGCTACCGGAGCAGCTGCAGAAACGCCCCACTTCTCTTCGAGCAGCTTGGAAAGCTCAGCAGCTTCCAGGACGGTCAGCGAGGAGAGGTCTTCAACGATCTTTGCGAGATCAGCCATTTTACTTTTCCTTTTGTTCGGTTCGAACTGGTTTTAAATACAACAGCGAAAATCCGCCTTAGGCGGCTTCGTCCTTCTTGGCATAGGCGGCGAACACGCGGGCAAGCTGGCTTGCCGGTGCTGCAACAACCGTAGCAACGCGGGTTGCCGGGGCATTGAGAAGGCCCAGCAGCTTTGCGCGCAGCTCGTCCAGCGAAGGCAGGGTCGCAAGCGACTTGACTGCTTCGGCGGTGAGCGTGGTTGTTCCCATGGAACCACCGAGAACAACGAGCTTGTCGTTGGTCTTGGCGAAATCCATGACGACCTTAGGAGCCGTGATCGGGTCTTGGCTGAATGCGATCAGCGTCTGACCCTTGAAGAGATTTGTCATCCCTTCCGACTCGGTGCCCTGAAGAGCGATCTTGGCCAGGCGGTTTTTCGCGACTTTGACGGTGCCGCCAGCAGCGCGCATCTTCGAACGGAAGTCGTTCATCTGCGCAACTGTGACACCAGCATAGTGGGCCACGACAACCGAACCGGAAGCCTTGAAGACTTCGTTCAGCTCCGTGACGAATTCGCGTTTTTCCGCTCTTTCCACTGTCTGTCTCCAGTTGACAGGGTTGCATGAACTGCAGCCCCTGCCGGGTTTGCCTTTGTCACCAGGGATCTCAAAAAAGATCCCAAGTAACGCTTGAGGATCCTGTCCCTTGGCGTTCCCGGAAAGCCGGGTCTGACACAAGGCAAGCGAGGCTCGAACCGAATTTCGACGCCTCCGGCGTCATCGTGAAATTCAGATCTTACCCGTCTCATGCAGGCCGAAGTGATTAAGGTAAAACCACCCGCAATCTCGGACAGGAGTTCCGGATCGAGATCCGGATTTCCGGCCCCGAAGGGCCGGAAATTATTGCTCGGGCCGAAGCCCGAAATTCATTAGGCGACGCTGAGCGTTGCCGGGTCGATCTTCAGGCCCGGGCCCATGGTCGACGAAATCGCTACGCGCTTGACGTAGTTGCCCTTGGCGCCAGCAGGCTTCGCCTTGACGACCGCGTCAGCGAAGGCGCGGATGTTTTCTTCCAAAGCCTTGGCGTCGAACGAAGCCTTGCCGATGCCGGCGTGGATGATACCAGCCTTCTCGACGCGGAATTCGACGGCGCCGCCCTTGGATGCCTTGACGGCACCGGCAACGTCCATGGTGACCGTTCCGACCTTCGGGTTCGGCATCATGCCGCGCGGGCCGAGAACCTTACCGAGGCGGCCGACGAGCGGCATCATGTCCGGGGTCGCGATGCAACGATCGAAGTCGATCTTGCCGCCCTGAACGATTTCGACGAGCTCTTCAGCGCCGACGATGTCTGCACCGGCAGCCTTGGCTTCATCAGCCTTGGCACCACGTGCGAACACGGCAACACGAACCGTGCGGCCCGTGCCGTTCGGCAGGTTGACGACGCCGCGAACCATCTGGTCGGCGTGGCGCGGGTCAACGCCAAGGTTCATCGCGACTTCAACAGTCTCGTCGAACTTGGCAGTTGCACGTTCCTTGACCAGCGATACGGCTTCGGTGAGGCCGTAGATCTTCGTCGGGTCGATGCCCTCGCGGGACTTCTGTACACGCTTTGCAATCTTCGCCATGGTCTTAGCCCGCCACTTCCAGGCCCATGGAGCGGGCAGAGCCCTCGACCATTGCCATTGCGCCTTCGATATCGGCCGCGTTGAGGTCCTTCATCTTGGCCTCTGCGATCGTGCGGATCTGAGCCTTGGTGATCGAGCCAGCCTTGGCCTTACCTGGGGTCTTCGAACCGGACGTGATCTTCGATTCACGCTTCAGGAAGTAGCTGACCGGCGGCTGCTTCATGACGAAGGTGAACGACTTGTCCTGGTAATAGGTGATGACGACCGGGATCGGCATACCCTTTTCCATTTCCTGCGTGGCGGCATTGAACGCCTTGCAGAATTCCATGATGTTAATGCCACGCTGACCGAGTGCAGGACCGATCGGCGGGGACGGATTGGCCGACCCTGCCTTCACCTGCAGCTTGAGCTGGCCTGCAACTTTCTTAGCCATTTCTCTCTGCCTCTCATTGCCTCATCGCGACGGATCGAAACGAGGAACTGTTGCGCCGGTTTCCCGGCATGTAGCCGATCAGGGATCGGCGGCTGCGGTTGCGTGGTGCGGACCCTTCGTCCCGGCTAAGGCCGACGTCCTTCCACGCGCATGCGGATTTCTCCGCCAGGGCAGGCCTAAACGACTTGCCCAATCTCTTGTGATCTTCTCAGACCTTCTCGACCTGGCCGTATTCCAGTTCGACCGGGGTCGCACGACCGAAGATCGAAACCTCGACCTTCAGGCGCGACCGCTCCTCGTCGACATCCTGAACGATGCCGTTGAACGAGGCGAACGGACCATCCGAGACGCGAACCTGCTCGCCGATCTCAAAGGAGACGGACGGCTTCGGACGCTCGACGCCATCCTGGACCTGGCCGAGGATACGATCGGCTTCATGATCCGGAATCGGAACCGGCTTGCTGTCGGTCCCGAGGAAACCGGTGACCTTCGGCGTGTTCTTGATGAGGTGAAAGGCCTCATCCGTCAGGTTGGCGCGCACCAGGACGTAACCCGGGAAAAACTTGCGCTCGGCATCAACCTTGCGGCCGCGGCGAATCTCGACAACCTTTTCGGTCGGAACAAGGATCTTCTCGAACAGATGCGAAAGACCTTTTTGCTTGGCCTTTTCCTCGATCGATTCAGCTACCTTCTTTTCGAAATTCGAATAGGCGTGAACAATATACCAGCGTGCAGCCATACTACCCTCCACCCAATCAAGCGCCAGCGTTGAGGACTAGGCCAATCAGCCAACCCATCAACTGGTCCGCAGCAAAGAAGAAGGCAGCGGCAAAAAAGACCATGACAAAAACCATCAGCGTCGAGATCATCGTCTCGCGCCTGGATGGCCAAGTTACTTTCGACGCCTCTGAGCGAACCTGCTGCAGAAACGTAAACGGATTCGTTTTGGATGCCATGTAATGCTCACGCCATTACGGCGCGTAAAGCCGATGATTCAGCCCCACGCACCGCGTGTCTGTTTGGACCCTACATAAAGACCGATTCTACAAATCACAAGAGGCATTCGGTCTTTTCTGTGAATTTCGATGGTCGGCTTATCCGACCTCCTTCCACCTTACCCGGCTTTGAGCCGCTTGCAAAGGCGAAGGCAATGGCAGGGGCAGCCGGGCTTGAACCGACGACCTGCGGTTTTGGAGACCGCCGCTCTACCAACTGAGCTATACCCCTAGATCGCTTCAGCCGGTCATTCTCGAACCGGTCAGCGCATCAAGTCAGCGGCTTATTATTCAGTTTATCGGGCGATGACAAGCGTCTTTGACGGAAAAGAGCAAAAATCCTCAATCAAGTCTTCCCCCCTCCGCCCAGACGGCCGCTCGCCCGCCATATGACCTAGCGAAAACGCATTGTTTTCAATGATGCCACCTCCTCCTCTGCGATTTTCGAGCACCGTTTCGAAGCCAACAGATAGGATTGCGAATCGGTCGAGTGCGACAAGGCAAACCTATGACTGATATCCGCCTGGTTGAATATGATCCGTTCTGGCCAGAGGATTTTGCAGCGCGTCGCCGCGTCATCGCAGGCCTCCTGGCGCCACTCATTGCCGACATTCAACACGTTGGCAGCACAGCCGTACCCGGACTGGCGGCCAAGCCGAAGATAGATATCGACGCCGTCCTTCAATCTGAAGGCGACATTCCGGTAGCGCTCGAAAGCGCGGCTACGGCCGGCTATCACTTCCACGGAGATCCCTACGGCAATGGCCTATGGACACTCACCATGAGCGGGGCGCCCTATGGTACCCGCCTCTATATATGCGGGCCTGACAACCACGCGCATCAAGCGCGCATCCTGTTTCGCGACTACCTGCGCCGACACACGGGAGTCGCGCGACAGTACGAACTGCTCAAACGGAAACTGATCATCCAGGCAAGAGGCAATTGGGACATCTACGCCAGCGGAAAGAGCGAGTTCATCGCCGGCGTCCTGCGTCGGGCTCAAAACGAAAAGCCCCGCTGTTTCCAGCGGGGCCTTTTTGAAGCGAAATAATCCTGAGATTACTCGACGATCGAAGCAACGATGCCGGCGCCGACGGTACGGCCACCTTCGCGGATAGCGAAGCGCAGCTTTTCTTCCATCGCGATCGGAACGATC
>NZ_LMDT01000041.1:0-18745 GCF_001425885.1 Ensifer sp. Root1252
GGCCTTCCGCTTCGGCCTTCCGCTTCCGGTTGGATCGTCCGAGGCAGACGCGCTGCGCGACACCAATGAGGAGCTGCGGCGGATCGGTATCAATCTCAACCAGGCGGTCCGGGCGATGAATGAGGGGCGCGTCGCCTATGAACCGGATCTCGACGCGGCGCTGCGYACTCTTCTCGACGGCCTGTTTCGRCTGCGGGCCGACGTCGACCTGATGCTGCGGATCAGCTGTGGGGAGCGGAGGGGGACTGGCCGTGGCGCATGATTGGACCGGGCTGCTCGGCGCGATCGAGACCTATACCGTCCGTCGAGCATCGTCGCTGATTGACGAGGATGAGGAATCGCGCCGGCGGCGCGCGATCGGTATCGCGATGTCGGGGCAGGCGCCGCAGGAGCGCTTTGTACCGTCCGGCATTGCGAGCAAGACRCGTCGAGGTCCGATATCGCCGAACGAGCCGACGATCGCGTCGATCCTGCAGGTGTCCCAGGCATCGCAGCGAGGTGTYATCGCCCTCGTCGGTGCCTTGGGTGCTGGCCGCAATCTGGATGACGAAGAGGAATTGAAGAAGTCGGCCGGCGGKGGAGGGGGCGCAGGCCTTTCCGYGCCTCGCATGGCTCRRCCGATCTCCACGCGACGCGCCGCAACGGATAGATCCTCAGCGGAAACCGCGAGCCGTGCAGCGATTGCCGCCGGTGCACAGCCGGTCGTGATCAAGGTGACGTCGACGGTATCGAGCCGGGCTTCGGCCGCGGGCCTGATGACCTATCTCGGAACCCGCGAAGTCGAGACGGAAAACGGCGACAGGGGCAAGGTCGATATCCCGATCTACGATCAGGACGGCCTCGCGGTCGCAAGCCGCGAGGACCGGGCCGCGGCGCTGGCCGAATGGGGCGGGGAATTCCGTGACGCCTATGCGGTCAACGCGCTGGCCACATTTTCCTTTACCGTCGCCGATACGGTCGACGATGCCGCGCTTCACGACGCCCTGAATGCCGCGTTCGGCTCAAAGCCTTTCCTCTATTCTCGGCATCCGGATGGCAAGGTCTCGGTCTACGCGGTAACGGACCTGCCGGCGAAGACGATTGCGGGCGCGTTGAAGATACGGGAGCGGGGCGATGGTCCGGCACGCGCTGTCGAAAATGCGGAGGCCAGTTTTGCACGCCGATTGGCCGACGCCGGCGTCTCGGCTGCGGTGTGCATTCTCGGCGCCGCCGTCTCTGAAAAATCCGGCCGCTACTTCCTCGAAAAGTTTCTGCGCAACGAGAAAGCCGTAAGCACCAGCGCCGGCGATCCGGTCGAGCGCGGTTCGAGCGTCAAGGAGAAGGCTGACAGCATCTGGCGGGACTGGTCATCCCACATTCGCACCGTCGAGCCAGATCAGCGCCGGCGATCCGGTCGAGCGCGGTTCGAGCGTCAAGGAGAAGGCTGACAGCATCTGGCGGGACTGGTCATCCCACATTCGCACCGTCGAGCCGCGCAACGCGTTCCATGTCATCTTCTCGGCGCGGGCGGGAACTGATCCAGAGGCGATGAAGCGGGCCGTGCGGGATTTCCTGAGCGAGCAGGTCGCCGGGCATCGCTGGATCACGGCGCATCATCCGGAAACCGGCCATGTGCATGTCCATGTGATGATCTCGGCGCGAGACGACCTTGGCAAGGCGCTGCGGCTGACCAAGCCGGAGCTTTACGAGGCATCGCCATGGTCGCCACCCGGCGCGCAGACGTCGCGGCCACACGGCCTTACAGCCAGTCGCAGGCCGGCGCCTACGAGCGCAGCAAGAGCGATCCTCGCTATCTCAAGACGCCCGCCGTCACCAAACGCGTCGAGCGCAAGCGCGCCGGCGTCGTCGATCGCGCCTCGCTCATCAATGGCAACCTGGCTCTCGCCGCGAAATGGCAGGCAACCGCAAACGCCTTGAAGAAGGCCGGCGCGGAGCCGTCGGTGATCGCGGCGGCCGACCGGTTCGCAGCCGCGGCGGCCGGACAAGCTGCGCAGCCAACGCCGCGCCACGCTGCCGGCTTTGCTCTCCTTCGTCTGGAGACGGAGGAGGTCGCTGACCGCGACGCGATGATTGAGATCGTCCAGCGGGTGGCCGGCGTCGATAGCAACTTCGTTTCGGCCGGGCTCCTTCGTCTGGAGACGGAGGAGGTCGCTGACCGCGACGCGATGATTGAGATCGTCCAGCGGGTGGCCGGCGTCGATAGCAACTTCGTTTCGGCCGGTGGCAAGACAATTTATGTGCTGGCGCCCACAACGGCGAGCGTCAGCAAAATAGAGCGCGAACTCGCCAAGCAGAACGACGAGTTTGACCCGGGCGGAGAGACGCTGTCCGTCGTCAGGGATTTCGAGGCGCGGATGCTCAAGCTGGGGCTGCGTTCTGACGTAATCATTGAGGCGGTAGGCTCAGCGAAGGACGGTGCGCCATCGCCGTGGCTGCAAAGGAAGTTTGATGGGCTCGCTCAGAGGGCGAGCGTGCCATCGAACGAGCCCTTGGCAGAACTCGCTACCCCGATCGTAAACTTTCAACAGCAGAAGGAGAAGGTCATGCCCCTATCGCTCGAACAGTTCGACGAGCGTGTTTCTCGAGCGAACAAATCGATGGACCGCCTCGAGACCATGGTCGACAGTAGTGCGGAGCGCCAGGCCGTCGAGGAGATGGGAACAGTTCGACGAGCGTGTTTCTCGAGCGAACAAATCGATGGACCGCCTCGAGACCATGGTCGACAGTAGTGCGGAGCGCCAGGCCGTCGAGGAGATGCGCAAGGAAATTTCCGCGCTCTTTGCCGAGCAGCGCCGTGACATCCAGATGCAGCAAATGCAATCGGTCGCTGACACCACGGAGGGAGGGGGCACACCGCCGGGCGCCCGCGCCGACGCGACACGCTCCCAGGACCGGCCCGCGCCGGTAGCTGTCGATTCCGCGATAGCCGCCCAGCAGCAGGCAATTGCCGCCGGTCGTGCCGCTCGTGCGACGCGGGAACAGGCTGCCACTGCCAAAGGTGCCCAGGACGAGCAGCGCCAGCAGATCCTCCGGCAGGCTGAGCAGGATCGCCAGCGCAGCAATGACCGCGATGGCGCGGAGCGCTGATCCGTCTGTAGTCTCCCTCATGTGGGGGATTCGGCCGCCGCCCGTGGCGACATCATCGATATTGCTCGGCCGACCGCCTGCCGAGAGGCGATCTGATCACGAACGCGTCTTTGATGCGCTCGATCGCGCCCGCGCCAAATTCCCGGACATGGTCCTGCTGCACGGCGGTTCGCTGAAGGGCGCCGAGCGCATTGCCGCCTGCTGGGCGGAAAGCCGCAAGGTGATCCAGATCACCTTCAAGCCGAACTGGACGAAGCACGCCAAGGCGGCTCCCTTCCGCCGCAACGACGACATGCTCTCGATCATGCCCGCCGGCGTCATCATCTTCTCGGGGTCCGGGATCACCGACGCGTGAGCGCCATGACCACAAGGCACTCTACGACCGGCCACGAGTTGTGCCCGGTCGCGCTCGCATCATGCCGATGGTGGGTGCAGCCTTGTATCGAGAGCGAAAGCCTCCTGGAACTTCAGCGCATAGGCCTCGGTGGCGGCGCTTGCCACGAAGACCAGGTTCCAGCTATGCGCCGACACCGCGCTCGGGATCGCGACAAAGCGATGCCGGCGAAGCAGATCGTCGCCGAACGCCTGTTGGCCCGCGCTCGGGATGCCGGGGCGCAGCCAGTTCGGATTGGGAACGCTGGAAGGATCGACGACATGCACCGCGGAAATGTCAGCGACCACGGCCGCCGTCAGAACATGCGGAACGGTATCAAGCACGCGAAAACCTTTATGGACCGCGACCTCAAGGATCGCCGTCGACGGGTCGATCGAGCAATAGACCGCGCGCATGCCCCTGCTGTTCCAGCGCCCGCCGACACGATAGGCGCCTTCTCCACTATCCCAGGTCGGGGCATAGGCGGCTTGGTCGAGCCGCCATGCAATCAGCTCGGAACCACCGAGCGCAATCGGCAGAGGCGTCATGCATAGACGCCGTATTCGAGCCGTTGGAGATAGTCCTCGATGAGTTCGACGCCGGCGGGCGTTCCCAAAAGATCGATCGGGCGGCGCTGGTCGAGCCCGATTGCCGGACGCTCCAGCCATTGCTCGGCTTCCGCCTGCGTTCCCAGGACATCCGTCGCCTTTGCCAGGATCTCGGCGAACTTCCATGCCCGCCCGCTTTGCTCCTGGCTAAGCGGCTTGGACGGCGCATCCCTGCGCCGCTGCCACGTCCGCAAGCTCATGCCGACGGCCTTTTCGAGGGATTCGGTCTTGCCGATGAAGAGCAGGCTTCCGACGAGGTGATCGATCGCCGAAGCCGGCAAGCCATGCAGCAGGAGCTCATGGGCATCGAGCGCACTCGTCAGACGGCGCGACAGGACACGCGTTCCGCCGAGCAACGCTGCGACCTTCTGCAATTCTCCGCCGGTTGCTTCCGGGAAGCCATTTTCCACCGCAAGTGCCATCGTGCATCTCCTACGTCATCTGTCGTTCCATATATGACAGCTGGCGCGACTTCTTTCAATAGGTCCGTGGAAGCCGACAGCCTCGACCGCGTCACTGCGGCTTTGCGGGGCAGGCAGTTTCACGCCACACTTTTGTGTTCGCTCAGCGAAGGTATGGCGGCCGAAACCCGCGCCGAGATGGATCGGGAACTCTTTGAGCGTGATGCTCAACGAGGCGAAACAAGTCAGTGCAAAAGTAATCATGCATCGAATCATCTTTGGCCCTTGAGGCGCCGGCACATTCAAATGGGCCGTTGACGCTGCAAATGATATGTCACTACATTGCGCTACTTGCGGACGGCCGCTATGAGCGCAGCGAGACGAAGATGCACGTCACGCGATTGATTCACCTCAGTGAACTACTTGATTTTTCGCCAATAGATTTGATCATGGCCGCTGCTCTTATCGTTTGGGCAAAACACTGGCCGAGGCCGAGAGTCGCCGTAAGCCGATCAAAATCGTGGAGACGCTTCCCCTTGATGCGGTCGAGTCGCTGTTGACCCTAGTAGAGACGATGGTCACTCTTCGGCCGGAGCGAAGTGAACCGTAGGTTCTCGATCGTCGCGTTTACGGAAAGTGAAACCGAGGACTGCTTCGCTTCTGGGATCGGTAGATCGGCTTGCACCGCGCTCAAGAGGTTTGGACAAGTTGATGTATGCTGGCGTCAACAATCGTGTACAAAAGTATCGCCGCTCCGATCGCTGAAAACGTAATTGGACGGCCGAAGCGCCAAGAGGACTTCCTGACTGACCGGCAAATAGCCGGCCACGCCGGTAACCCGTCCCATCGAGTGCGGGATGGATATCCTTGCAAGGGACCATCCCGCGCGTCGTAGAACGCGTTCCATTCGAAGGTCCACGACGGCCGCGATTTGCGGATAGTGGCGCTGTAATGCCCAATCCACCATGCCGGCGAAAAGGCTTCGAGTCGCCAGATTGATAAACTCCTGGTTTCGGCATCTTTCAGTGTCGACGCAGAAACGTGATGCTTCGACCAGGCCTGCAGGCAGAGATGGGCTGTTGGTCAACAGGTAGGAGAAGACAGTCGAGAGCATGGTTGACCCGTGCGTCGGTAGAAATCTCACCGTCCCGACGACATGATCTCGAGCGTCGACAACCAGCAGATAGTCAGGCGACAATTGATCGAAGATGTCGGTTTCTTCATCCCGAGAGACGGTCACCTTCCAACCAAGCCGATGGTGGAAGACCTTGGCGCGCAGCCTGTAAGACTGTCTTAGCCAGATCATTGTCTGGCACGACGCCGACCCCTGTATGGCGACTACTTTCATGTTCCCTCACTCGCTTTAGGAAGAAACGATATCGATGGAACGTCGCCGCCGATACTCAGGAAAATGAGCATGTGTCGTCAACAAAATGTGATCTTTGGTTGTAGGCATGGTTATCCCACCCGCCCGCCGTTCCTGGTCTCAGATGCGGATCTCTCGACGTTTGATCGCTGTCACGATCGTATGCACCGAGTTCACGGTGCCGAGACGTTCGCGAGTGTCACGCAAATGCCGTTCGACAGTTGCCTCCGATATGCCGAGGATTGTTGCCGTCTCTGAGGCGGTCTTTCCCGAGGCGATCCAGTCGCAGATCTCGGCCTGCCTTTTTGTCAGAACTGGATGTGCCGTTTCCTCTTTCAGGCGCAGTATCTTCTGGTAACCACAGAAGCCCGCGGCCTCGATGAGAAAGCGAAGCGGGGGCCGTTGTTCGATTTCGCCGCCGGCGATGGAGACAACGCCGATTTGTCCATTCGCACCGTGGACCGGCAGGCAGAAACCGTCTCTCAGGCCGAATGCTTCCGCCGATTTCATGACCTCATATTCCGCTTGTGGCAGCCTCCGGTGCGTAACGCTGCGCCAGCTGAACAACTGATCTGTCCTAAGACACAGCGACGCGCATGGATCATGGGTAACGAGTTTGTTTTCAAAGTAGTGCACCGACCAGCTTTTTGGCCAAAGATCCGCGAGAACCTGCGGTGTCCAGACAGACTCCACGGTCGGAGACAGAAGAGCGACCAGACAGGCATCAAATCCGAATGGCTCCAGAAGATTTCGAAGAGCTTCGCCCACCCCTCGGGGCGTCGTCGCTTGTGTAACAGCGTCGGAGAAAAGGCTAAGCGCTTCCCAAGAATTCCGCATCGCACAACCCGCATAAACTAACCTTCTCGATTTAGTTGTGAACTGAACGGTCGACAATCGGGGGATTATCGATTGCTTACTATAGTAGGTGGGTTCCGAGTGGCGTTTATGACAAATGGAGGTATGCGCCTGAGATCGGTATTTGCGAGAAATCTGCGTATTTTGCGCCACCGCTCAGGGATGTCACAGTCCGAGTTAGCGCAACTCGCAGGGCTGGATCGCAATTATGTTGGTAAATTAGAGCGAGAAGAAAGCGCTCCCACCGTCGACACGCTCGAGGCCCTGGCAATTGCGCTCATGACAGATCCACAGGCTCTTGTAGATAGAGATCTCACTCACTCGCCTTGATCGACTTTTTGGTTTTTCTGTCTGCATCGTGGTCGGTTATGAGCTCCACGACCGTGACCCCAAGTGCTTCGGCGAATTTGACCAGGGAGAGAGCAGTTGGATTCCTTCTGCCTGCTTCGAGCCCGCTGATGTAGGCCCTCGAGGAATCCGATCGAAACGACAGTTCTTCCTGAGAGAGCGATCGCTCTCTTCTAAAGCGCTGGATGTTTTTCCCGATTATCACCCTGATGTCCATGCGTCATGGATGCGCGGGTGCAAACTATAGGACGACAAACTTTAGTGCACATTTTTAATTGACAGGGCCTGCTCATATCTGACCTAATTTAAAAAATGGAACGATGTACGCAGGAGCGGGACAATAAAATGCAGGGAAATATGTCTTTGGAGCGAGGGCTCATGGTTCTGAAAGCCGTCGCGAGCTCGTCTGAGCCACTCGGCGTTCGCGAGATCGCGAGGCGGGTTGAACAAAGCCCTTCAAGCATCCAACGCCTGCTTCATACGCTGTGTGCGCAAGGGTTTGTCGATCAGATTGAATCCACCAAGAGATATTGTGCGGGACACGAGATACTCAATCTCGCTCGCACGTTACTCGAACAGGACGAGTTGATCGCCCTGGCCGACGCCGAGCTGCGTTTGCTTGCGCAGAGCAACGACCTGAACGGCTTCCTCGGCGCCCGTCGAGGCAGTAAGGCCTTCTACCTTGCCGCGGTGCAGAGCAATGGTTCCTTGGTCATTCGCGCAACGCCGGGTGAGAGCATGTTCCTGCATTCAACAGCACTGGGAAAAGCGCTGCTGATCGATTGCAGTGACGACGATATCCGCGCCCTCGCTGCCGAGGAGCCCTTCGTACGCAGGACGCCACGCACTGTCACCGATCCTGAAAAACTGATGGACCAGCTGCGGCGCGCTCGAAGCGTGGGATACACCACAGCCCTCAACGAGAATATTCCCGGCATCTTCTCGATTGGTGCCCCTCTCCGCAATGCGAAGGGGGTGATCGTGGCTGCGATCAGCGTTGCTTTCCCCCGCGCGGCGCAACCCAACCTTGCCGTCGCCGCCGTCGGCGAGAGGGTCATGGCGGCGGCCGCAGCGATTGAAATGGCGCGCGGCGTCGTGCGCGCGAACGTAAGCGAGAAATCCGATGCTGCTTAATCTATCGCGCCTCGAGCGCAATATGGATGCCGAAGGCCTGGATGCCGTCATCGCCACCGGCGCAGAAAATGTCACCTATCTCAGCGGCTTCTGGGCATTGCCACAATGGATCCGCCCGGGCCCGCAAGCCTACGCTGTCTGGCCACGGGCCGACGCGGAGACGAGGTCCAGCGTAATCACGAGCAGCGGGACGCTCGATCTGATTGCCGATCAGAATGTCTGGGCTGCGCGCGTCGCGCGTTATGGCGAGTTTGCGGTCGAAGTCGGCGCCGACGTCGAAAACGACCTTACGAGCCGGCGGCTCGCGGAGATGCAGTCCCTTCGGGAGCATGCAAGTCCCGTTGAGGCACTGGCCGCAGAGCTTGAGGAGCTTGGCCTGAGAAAGGCCCGAATAGGGCTGGATCTATCAGGCCTGTCTCCCGGCTATCTCGAGCAGCTCAGCGCCAAATGCCCGCAAGCATCCTTCATCGATGCACAGCCGCTCTTCCGATCTACTCGATCCGTCAAAAGCCCCTCGGAGATCGAGCGGCTTCGGCGCGTCGGCAAAGTCGCGGAAATATCCGTAGAGGCGGCCTTGGCCGTTGCGCGGGCTGGAATCACAGAGATCGAAATGGCCCGCGTATTTCACGAGAAGACCGTCCGAGAGGATACGTTACCAATCCTTGGCTGTATCGGGTTCGGTGAGCGGAGCGCCCTGATGAATGTTCAGCCTTCGCAACGCTCACTGAGGCCGGACGACATCATCCGCTTCGACGTCGGTGGGCGGTATCAACACTATCGAGCCGATATCGCGAGGATCGCGTCTTTCGGAGAGCCTAGTTCCGGACTGCGCAGCCAGTACGCCGCGCTACGGGCCGGTGTCGAACACGGCGCCTCGATTGTCAGACCGGGCCTGAGCGCCAGCGAACTTTTCGGCGAGATCATGCGCGCCGTTCAGGACGCAGGTCTCGATCGATATCGAAGAAATCACGTCGGCCACGGTATCGGGCTCGATGGCTACGATGCTCCACTCCTTGCTCCCGGCTCGAAAGACGTTCTCGAAGAGGGAATGGTGCTGTGCATCGAGACGCCTTTTTACATGATCGGCTCGTATGGGCTGCAAGTCGAGGACATGTTCGTCGTCACCGGGCAAGGCGCCGAGCGGCTGACATCCTCCGGAGATATTAAAGTGATTGCGCCATGACCGTCGTTATCGAGCACCTATCCTGTCTGCGTTGCGAGGCAACCTATCCATCCGGTTTCCCAATCGACTCACGCGGTTGCCCACGCTGTGCTGCGACCGCGCCTTCGAACCTGCGGCCGATCTACGAGACTCGTTGGCCGCAGGCGGATCACGGCTTTACCCATATCCCCTCGATGTGGCGGTACGGTTCGATGCTGCCAATCGAAAGCAGCGCGGCGGTTTCTCTGGGCGAGGGCCTCACACCCCTCTCGCCGGCGGAGCGCTTGGGAACCAAATTCGATGTCAAACGGCTTCTGATCAAAGACGAGAGCCGCAACCCGACCGGCTCGCACAAGGATCGGTTTTCCGCAGTCCTCACCTCCTATGCAAGGCAGCGCGGACATTCGACAATCGCCACTGCGTCATCCGGAAATGCTGGAGCCTCATTGGCGGCTTATGCGGCGCATGCCGGTCTTCAATGTATCGTCTCCACGTTTAACGGGGGACCGGCTCCGATGCTCGCTCAGATCCGAGCCTTCGGTGCGACGGTTGTGCCGTTCGACGAGAAGATGGATCGGTGGAAATTCCTGGCCGAGGGCTGGGAGCGCCGGGGATGGGTGGTCGCCTCTCCGTTCAGCGCACCGGTGGTTGGAAGCCATCCTATCGGTGTCGAGGGCTACAAGACCATTGCGTTCGAGTTGGCGGAACAGATGAATGGTCAGGATCTCGACTGGTGTGCGCTTCCCGTCTGCTACGGCGACGTGTTGAGCGGGGTCTGGGAAGGCTTCAAGGAAGCGTTCAACGCCGGTCTCGTCCGAAAACTCCCGCGCCTGATCGCGGCGGAGGTTTACGGCTCGCTGGACGCGGCGATGAGCTGCGGGTCCGACCAAGTCGCCGCAATGGCGCGGCCTTTCGCTACCGTTGCCCTGTCGATCGGCGCCACCCAGAGCAGTTTCCAGGCGCTGCGCGCCCTGCGGCAATCCCGAGGGATTGCCTGCTCAGTTGACAACGACCGCCTGCTCGCGGCGCAACGGGACCTGGCGATGCTTGAGGGTATTTTCGCCGAACTGTCGGCTGTGGCACCGCTTGTCGCCATCGATACACTTCGCCGGACCGGCGTCATTGCCGGTCCGGATTGTGTGGCGGCCGTGATCACGGCCTCCGGAATGAAAGATTTCGATATCTCGCAACAGGCGATTCCAGCCGTAAAGGCGTATGCCAGGCCGTCTGCTGCCTGGGACGAAATTGAACAAACTCTGCTTGTGTAAGCGTCGCCACCGCAAAAGAAATCTGTCCTGACCAACAAGGGGGAGCTCTATGAATAGGCGCTCATTTCTCTTCACGTCCGCAACTCTGGCGGCGTTTTCGAAAATCTCGTTCGCCCAGGCGAATCCTGCGCCCACCGACAATGCGACGATCGTCGTCGGTTTCTCTGCAGGCGGGGCCGGTGATTTGGCCGCCCGCGTTGCGGCGGAGCACGTCAAGCTGACGGACTCATATCCGGTCGGCGTCGAATTCCGGCCCGGCGCCGGCGGAACCATTGCGACCGATCAGATCCGGCGTGCCAAGGCCGATGGAACGGTGTTGTCGCTCTATTCGGCAAGCCCGCTTCTCGTTGCACCGCATCTGCAGTCGCTACCCTATGATCCTCTGCGCGACTTCTCCTATATCGCGGCCTATTCGAACATCGCCATTCCCGCTTTTGTCCGAACGGATAGTCCTTTCAAGGAGTGGCCCGATCTTATTAAGTTCGGGAGGGACAATCCCGGAAAGCTGCGTTGGGCGACTGCCGCCCCTCGCGGCATCGGCCATATTGCGACCGAGGCGGCATTCCGCAAAGAGGGCGTCACAGCCGCTTTCGTCCCATTTTCTGGCGGAGCAGATGCGATCACCGCTCTCCTTGGCGGACATATCGATATGGTGGTTTCCTCGGACTTTGCAGCTCATCTCAAGGCCGGCAAGGTGCGGCTTCTGGTCGAAACCGGGCCGGAGCCGGTGAGCGGGCATCCCGATGTCCCGACCTTCAAGCAGCTTGGCTATCCGCTTTCCGTCGCTAGTGCCTACGGGCTCTTCGGACCGGCAAAATTGCCGGCACAGGTACTGCAATACTGGCAGGACTCTCTTCGCGTCATGACCAGGACCGTCCTCTACAAGCGGTTCCTGGAAACTTTGGGCGGCCAGGCGACTTTCCAGGAAGGCCAGGCTTTTCACGAAGAGATCGCCCGGAACTATCGCGAGATCGGGAAACAGATCGAGCTTCTGGGGCTGCGGCCATGAGGCTCGCATCGATTGTCGCCGCGTGCTTGGTCGTCGTGTCGATCGTCGCGATCAGCTCATCCCTTTCGCTTGGGGTCTGGAAACACGGGATGCCTGGGCCGGGTCTCTTCCCCGTAGCGGCGGCAATCCTTCTTCTCGTGGCGCTGGCCGCGACGATGCGGGAAGGATGGCGTCAGGAGGGAATGGACGAGAGGATCGAGATCCCTCGCTTCCTCGGATATGGCGTCGCCATCATCGGATTTGTGGGGCTGCTTAGCATCGCCGGGACGCTGCCCGCAATCTTCGTCTTTCTTAGCTTGGTCGTGGCCATCGTTGAGCGGTTGCGCTGGCCACAAGCCCTCGCCATCGCGTCGGGCACGACCTTCGCATGCTGGGCGGTCTTCGAGAGGCTCCTAGGCGTGCCCCTGCCTGCCGGTTTCTGGAGTTGACCATGGACTCAATCATCAATCTTCTTGGCGGCCTGCTCGTTGCGATCGAACCATCCAATCTCCTTGTCGCGTTGATCGGAGTCGTAATCGGCACGGCCGTCGGCGTGCTGCCGGGACTCGGCCCCACCGCAACAGTCAGCCTCCTCCTTCCAATTTCCGTATCGCTCGACCAGACGGCCGCGATCATCCTTCTGGCGGCGATCTATTACGGCGCAATGTATGGCGGGTCGATCACCTCCATCCTGATCCGCGTGCCTGGCGAGGCCGCAAGTGCGATCACGTCGCTCGACGGTTATGCGATGACACGACAGGGGCGGGCGGGCGCCGCTCTCGGCATGTCGGCCTCCGCAAGTTTCATCGCCGGCATCGCCGCCACATTCGGCATCGCTCTGGTAGGCCCTGCCTTTGCCGACGTCGCTCTTCGTTTCGGCCCAATCGAGAAGACCGCCCTGGTCTTCTTTGGACTAACCCTTGCAGCCTCGGTCGGCAGCGGATCCCGGGCAAGGGCCTGGGTCATGATTGGCCTTGGTCTCCTCCTGTCCACTGTCGGGGTGGATCTTGTCACCGGCGAAGAAAGGTTCACATTCGGCACCGCCGATATGCGTGACGGCATCGATATCGCTGTCCTCGCAATGGGTATGTTCGGAGTGAGCGAGGTGCTTGTCGCAGCGGAGCGAAAACGGCCGCCCGGGACGAGCAGCTTCGATAGGTATCGGCTCCGTGACCTGTTGCCCACCCGGTCCGATTGGCGGGCCGCGGCCGGCCCGATATCGCGCGGCTCCGCGCTGGGATTTTTCCTTGGTCTCCTTCCCGGCGGCGGGGCTTTGATAGCGAGCTTTGCAAGTTACGTGATGGAGAAGAAGATTTCCCGCGCGCCGCACCGGTTCGGAAAAGGAGCGATCGAAGGTGTGGCCGGGCCGGAAAGCGCCAACAATGCGGCGGCACAGGCGAGCTTTATCCCGCTACTTTGCCTGGGTCTTCCCGCGAACGCCGTTATCGGGGTGATCATGGGCGCGCTTCTCATGCAGGGCGTCACCCCGGGACCTTCATTGATCGCGGACCACCCCGATCTGTTCTGGGGCGTGATTGCCAGCATGCTGGTCGGAAACGCGATGCTACTAGTGCTCAACATGCCTCTTGTGCGCATCTTCGTGCTGCTGTTGCGGGTACCAGCGGCGCTTCTCACGCCGCTGATTCTAGTCTTCTGCGCGATCGGTGCCTTCAGCATCAACAACAGCCTGTTCGACGTGGGAGTGATGATGGTCTGCGGATTTGCGGCTTACGCGCTGCAGCGAGCCGGTTTCGAACTCGCGCCGCTCTTGCTGGCCTTTCTGCTCGGATCGCTTCTGGAACAGAACCTCCAGCAAAGCATCATTCTTAGTGCGGGAGAATTTAATGTCTTCATGAACAGTCCGATTGCCGTCGCGTTCAGCATTGCAGCCATCGCCATCCTCTTAGTGCCGCTGATAAGCGGCCGGAGAGCACGTCATTTACGAAGTGGCCTAGCTATGACGTCCTCGATGGACCTGCGAGCCCAGGCAAACCGAAACCAGTCGGCCTCGCTCCCGGCGACGATCCGGTCGATCAGGATCGGTCTGCCAGTCTCGAAACAAGAAGATGAGCGTTGATCCCCAAGGCAGGGAAGAGCGGCATAAACTGCGTTGTAGCGATGCCCCTCGTCAGGAAGCAGAAAGACGATCTTCGCCTCAGGATTTGCGCGGGCGTACCAGTCGGCAACGAGGAATGCCGCCCCGCTTGTCGGCCCTACAAACAGGCCGTGGGACCGGAAGAGATTGAAGGCGGCCTCCACCGCAATCCGGGCGCCGACCCAATGAACCTCGTCGACAAGCTCGTGCCGAAGGTTCCTCGGCACGATGCTGTTGCCCATTCCGCGCAATTTTCGCGGAGCCGGTGGCTGCCCGAAAAGGATGCTGCCGTGGGTATCGACCGCTATCACACGGGTTTCCGGAGAAACCACCCGAAGAAAATGCGCCGTGCCGCTGATCGATCCGCCCGAGCCGACGCACGCCACCAGACAATCGATTGACCCAACTGTCCGGATGAGATGCTCTGCGACCGCTGCATAGGCGAGGGGATTGTCCGGATTGTCATACTGATTGGGCCAGAAACTGCCGGGAAAGATTTTTTGTATTTCCGCAAGCCGCTCCAGTCGAAGTTGCTGATTGCCGGAACCTTCCGGATCGTCGGTGATTGTCAGCATGGTGCCGAGGTCCCGGAGCCTGCGCGCGAAGTCCGCGTCGATCAGACTGGAGGCGGTAACCAGCGATAGTCTGTAGCCGCGCACGGCAGCCAGCATGGCCAATGCCATTCCGAACGTGCCGGACGTTGTCTCGACGATATGTCCCCCGGGTTTCAGCCTGCCGACATCTTCGGCCCGGTCGAGCATGAACCGCGCGGGAAGAAGCTTCATGAGCTGGAAGCACGCAGCATAGAGGTTGGCATGCATGGGAACCATTCTGGGAAGCTCGAAGGCTGAAAGCCGAGATCGATTGAGTTCATTCATGGTTCTGCAATTCCCTACCACTGGGAAAATGGAAAACGCCGACATTGCCAAAGCCGGAATGTTTAAGGGAGCGCGTGCCCGTCAACGCAGCCGATAGGTTGCCAACGTCAAATAGCAGGCCTGCGATATTGCCGCTGTGGGCCACCTGTATTCCTCGCGCATTGCACTCCTGGGCAAGCCAGGTGATCTCGTCAAAGCGCGCACGGGGTAGGTGGCGTTGATTGATCTGTGCGCTCAAGGTTGCGACGCGACAGAAAAGCGGGGTGTCGCGATCGGTGATCGCCCTTGAAACGAGGCCGCGAAGCACGGCGAAAAGTTCGATCTCATCGGACGAGTAGCGAGCCGGCTTGTGCTCGGTCGTGTTGATAGGGTCGTCTCCGGTATCGAATCCGACAATGAGAAGGTCTGGAAAGTCACCGGAAAAAGCTTCGATCAGCCCGCTCTGGCGATGGGCGAAAAGGACCGGCTGAATGCCGAAGGCGATCGCGTCAATGGCAGTTTCCGCCCGCACGGCGAGATCGCACAGATCGAGACGTGAAAGCCGTTGTCCGAAGGCATCGGCAGTTGCCCGTATTGCCGCGACGACATCGGCCGTCGAAGACCCAAGACCGCTCCCGAACCGGATATTGCTGCTGATCGTCAGGTCGCCGCCGACCTTGTTCTGGCCAAGGAAATCGAGAGTCAGGCGCGCCGCAGCCGCGGCCTTTTCCCGGTCGTCCGGTCGTGTTCGGATCTGCTTGCCTGTCCGCGGCCAGAAGTTGACGACGCTCTTCAAGCGAGGATGCGGTACCGTGAGAAGGCCGCGCCTCAGGCCGCCCTCCGGCGTCTTGAACACGCCTTGGAGAAATTCTCCATGGTGTCCAATCGCTTCGCCGTAGCCGGCACCGGGCGTGGATGGTGGAAAACCTTGCTCAGATGCCTGTGAACTGACCATCGGCCGTAACTCCGGTTGCGCCTCTATCCTCCCTCCTGCGGCAGAGTGAGGGCCATTCGCGATTTCCCGGAGATTTCATCAGCTTGTGCGGTATTTTGGCGGACCTCGTCGGCTGAATGCTAAAACGGCAGCGCTTGGGAATGCTTGATCTGGCTCAGCGCGAAGCTTGCCTCTATGGAGGCAACGCCTTCCAGCCGCGTCAATTTCTGCTTCAAAAATGCTAAAGACCTCGTTCCTGGCTTCAATGAGGCGGCCGCAGCCGGAGTGCCGGTTCTCGTCCACGTTACCGCACCATGGTGCGAAGTTTGCCAGGCGCAGAAGCCCGTCGTCGCCAAGCTGATCAGCAACGGCGACTTCGCAGCCATGAAGAGTTCGACGTCGACTTCGACAGCCAGAAGGACGTTCTTCAGAAGCTTATTGAGGTGGCCGCATCGTCAAAACCATGGGCGACGGGCTAGCATTTAGGTCGGCGTCGAAATAGACGAAATGACGGAATTGGGATTTCACGCTGCTCAAATGTTCTAAGGCCGCAGGGGCAGCTTTCGAAAAGTCGCTACAGGTTTTCAAACGTCCGAGATGAAGGCGCCAGCAGTCGCCGTTCCCATTACCCGATACGCGCAGAGGTTTACTCAGGCCCGACGTCAAGGCGCTGTTTCAGAAGCCAATCCCAGAGCTCCGGATCATTTAAGGCGGCCCACTCGACGCCCGAGTGGTCCACGCCCTCCAGAACACTCAAACGAGCATTTCGCTTCAGACCCACAAGGCGCTCGTAAAGCACGACTGAATCCGACAAAGGGATGACTTCATCGTTCGTGCCGTGGAACACCCAGAAGGCTGCCTTTTCATTTGTCCTGCTAAGGTAGTGGCGGTTACCGCCGCCAGCGATTGGAACGACAGCCGCAAATTTTTCGGGAAACTGTTCTGCCATGGCCCATGCACCGAAACCGCCGCGGCTGAACCCCACGAGATAGACACGCGTGCGATCGACGCGATACTTCGACATAACCTCGTCGAGTGCGGCCTCCACTTTCTCGATCGGATAAAGCAGTTCTTCACTCGGATTCTGAGGCGAAAACACCAGGAACGGGAATGTCTTTCCATCCTCGACCAATTTCGGAATGCCACTTGATTTAACTTTCTCGATATCGGTCCCGCCCTGATCGCCGCCATGTAGCCAGACAACAAGCGGATACGCGCTGCCGGACGAGGCATAGTCGTCTGGCGTGTACATCAGATAATTAAGATCGTTCTTTATGCTGGCGCTCGATCTCGCCGCCAACTGCTCGGCATGCGTCACTCCCAGACCGCACATTCCGCATACGGCCGCAAAGACCAGCGCCATGATGTTCCGCGTCATTCGATCACCTCCTTCATGTTGTTCGGGTCTAGGCACATCAAATGGAACCGAGGAACAAAAACTCAACCGTTGGCTGCCATTTGGGAGGCGAACCGTCGATGCAGCTACGCCAGACGGCTTCGAGCCCGTAGCGGTCAAGACGCCTTGGCCGCTGCCGCGGTGGTGAAGGTCAACAACGCGCCAGAACTCCCGGTTCAGGCTATGCGGGAGCTGTTCTTCAGGAGCAGCCGTGTGCACAGCTTGTTGCGAGGCTGTCTCGCGTTTTGGGCTAAAATGGTCGCATAACGTGCCGACTGGAATGCCCCTGCGCCGGGCGTGGAGCATGCGCGCTCAAGCGTATGCTCCACTTGTTATTTCGTCCTCCAGTGCTATATGTAGGTAAATGCCTACATGGAGGTGACCCGTGAGCATCACGACTCTTTCCAGTCGAGAACTGAATCATGACGTCAGCCGCGCAAAGAAGGCGGCAAAGAGCGGTCCGGTGATCATCACCGACCGCGGCAGGCCTTCCCATGTGCTCATGACTTACGATGAATTCGAGCGCTTGAGCGGCAGGCGGCGCAGCCTTGTCGAGGCTCTCGCTATGTCTGGCCTTTCGGCGATCGATTTCGAGCCGCGCCGCGTCGAAGTCAGGCCGCGCGAAGTCGATTTGTTTTGAAGTATCTGTTGGACACCAACGTGATTTCCGAACTGCGAAAAGTTGGCGACGGCAAAGCCAATGCCAATGTGGTAGCGTGGGTCGGATCGGAAGATGCGGCGCGCTTCTTCATTTCCGCCATCACGGTTCTTGAATTGGAGCGAGGAGTGCTCGGCGTGCAGCGCCGGGACGCCACACAGGGCGCTCGGCTGCGCTCTTGGCTTGACAGTCATGTGCGCCCTGAGTTTGCCGGTCGTATTCTTTCAGTTGATGATGCGGTTGCGACGCGTTGCGCGCACCTGCATGTCCCCGACCGGCGCAACGAAGCCGATGCGTTGATTGCAGCGACCGCTTTGGTCCACGACATGATCGTCGTCACGCGCAACGTCAGGGACTTTGAAGGCACCGGCGTTGTTGTGGTTGATCCCTGGCAAAGCTGACGGTTACAGCGCAAACAGGCTTGTCCCATATGCCGAACCGGCTCTGCCAGAAAATCCGGAAGCTTCTTGGCGCGATACAGCACAACGGGCGCTTTAAGGACAAGCGCGCCGTGTTCCAGATGGCCGCCCACGCAGAACGCACGGTCACCTGCCTGCATGGTCTGCAGCCGGATGTCGATGAACGCCAGCCAGCTGGACCGCGGTGCAGCGTGAGCCGGCATGATGGGCGAGGGATATTCGAGCGTCGCCTCGTGCCGACGCCTCGAATATCCCAACGGCTGCCACCGTGCGCCAGTCTTTAACCTTCCATCGCTGCGGGCGCCATTCCCCAAACGAGTTATCCCGACCGAACCGCAGCCGCGGCTGCGGAAAACTTCAAGAACCCGATGAAGAGGCGGTGAGCCGTCACTTTGCTGTTGCTCCTTTAGCTCGAAGCCTTCTACCGCACCGGTTCAACGAAGGGCATCCAAGTGCCCCAGAAAGGCATTTTGGATGTGGCCAAGGAACCGCATGACCTCAGCCAGGCTTGCGACTGCACCCCTCACGACGAAGTCCGTAACATCTTTCTGACCTTGCGCGAGAGTTCATCAAGGGTCGCCATAACCCGGCTCATCTGTGAGATCGAGGCCGTCAGGTCTGGACGATGCCGGATGACGAGATACTCTCTGTTTGAGGAGAGACTGACCAGGTGCTCCGCCGTGCGCCTGCGCAGAACGAGGCCGGCGTCCACTGCTCTTCGTGTCCGCTCGCCAAGATCGAGCTGCAAACCGTCAACAGTGTCGCGATCAAGGCCCTTGGCAAGCAGGAGAGCATT
>NZ_LMDT01000042.1:0-13913 GCF_001425885.1 Ensifer sp. Root1252
GAAGATTGCGCCAAGATCAGTCCGGATAGCGGCCGGCGCTTCGGATCGGTGAGCTGCAACGGGCATGCTTGCCTCCAAGGTAGGGTGTTTGTGGTTAAGCAACCTCACCTTGCCACGGCGCTGGTTGCTATCCACCCTCCTCATAGGATCTATCTAATTCCGGAATTGTGTACCAAATGCCACCAACCGAGCGCGCGCTACAGCCCTGGCAGTTTTGGCCGAGAGCAGCCGGTGGTCATCCGGAATGCGCCAAGAAAAGACGTCGCCAGATACACGGCAGCATCCCTTGAATCGAATAGAGATTATGGCAGGAATTTGCTACATAACTCCGCAAAAGCCCGCTTTGAAGCCCGCTTTGATGTCGTCGAGGCGGCCGCACCCAGGCAAGTTCACCGCGTCGGTAAATTGCATTCTGCCCCGTTACCGCTACTGGTACCAGGGCCCGGCGTGCGCTAGGGGTTGCCAAGGACTGCCCAGGTGAACGCGTATGCCGATCGAAGTACACAAGCCCTCAAAGAATCTGTTGCGAAGCATCCAGACCCGGTTTGCCCTTCAGCGGGACGACTGGAACGATTATAGCTTTCAGACGCTATATCACCTGCACTATCGCCCCGGTCCAGCGCTGGATGAGGTCACCTACATCGGTGGCGTCAAAATACTCAAGCTCGACCAGACCGAGTCGCATGGGTCTCTCATAACAGAGGAATTCAGCCAACTGGGCTCGGATTTCGCCTCTGTCGGAACCAGCCTCGACTACTACCAACGCTTGAACGAAATCCCCGTAAAACGGCGCGCGCTCATAATGCGAGCGCTCAACGACGTCGTGGCACACCCCGAACTCGTCGATGAATTCTCCGAAGAGCGCGGTTGGAAGAAGTCTCTTTTCCGGGACAATCGCGACTGGAGAGAGTTCCTTACCGACGCGCGCGCCCTCTACGAAGGCAACTTCGGAGCTCTCGCTGATCTCGAGAACCAGTTCCAATACAAGCCCCCCGGAGCTACCGATTTTATTGAGTTTGACTTCAGCGCACCAACTCCGGACTGGTACATTGGGGGCTATCGTAGGCTCGGCCCCAAGAGGAAGAAGACCCTCCTGCCGGAGCGCATGATCGTGTTGGTCGGACGCAACGGCGCCGGCAAGAGCACCCTGCTATCCCGCCTCGCACACGTCGCTTTCGCCTCTCCCCAAACGCGGGCGACGAAGGAGATGATCAATACCTTCGGCAAGCTGGAGCCCAACTCCATCGGCTTCATGCGCGTCATTACCATTTCTTACAGCGCATTCGACAGCTTCATCGTTCCTGGCGTGGACGCTCGCGATCTTTCGCAAATCACCGACGATCTTGAGAGAGGGGAAGGCAGGTTCGTCTTTTGCGGATTGCGCGACATCGTTGCCGAGGTGCGGGATGACGTCGAAGCCGCGGCCAAGAACGCGAACAGCGAAAGCGACGAGGAAGTTCGTGTGGACCGGCGCACATCCACACATCTCAAGTCCGTCAACGCGCTCGCGGACGAGTTCGCGCAACAGCTCACACGCATTCGCAAGAATGACAAACTTGAACTGTTCGACGCGGCACTTGCCATCTTGGCTGAGGATCCATCGTTCAGTCAACTCAAGAACCAGCTAGGCGATCTTGGCACTGCCACCCGCAGCGTGACTAAGAGGTTGTTCCTCGACTGGAGCACTGGGCACAAGATCGCCCTGCACGTCATTGCCTCGTTGGTGGCGAACGCGACCCCGCGCTCCCTAATCCTGTTCGACGAGCCGGAGGCGCATCTCCATCCACCACTGACGGCCGCTCTTACCAGCGCGGTACGCCTCGTACTCACCGAAGTAAACGCGTTTTGCATAGTCGCGACGCACTCGCCGGTCCTATTGCAGGAGACGTTGGCACGGCACGTTCGATATGTGCGCCGAAATGGGAAGTCTCTGTCGATCGACACCCCCAAGCTTGAGACCTTTGGAGAGAATGTCGGCGTTTTGAGCTACGACAGTTTCGGACTGACGGCTTCTGCGTCGGATTATCACAAAATACTCGACTACCTTATCCAAGGGAGCGACGGCATCGAAGAGATCGAGACGGCATTCCAGCCAGGTCTTAGCGGACAAGCACGCGCGTATGTCCTCTCCAAATTGGCGAAGCAACGGAAGGCGACATGAGGAACTTACCGCTACCCTCACGCGATTCCGCCGAGAACGATCTCTCAACCGCCATCCGAACGTACCGCTACAAACAACAACTCCTCGGACATGCGATAACACCCGACGAGATCACAGAGGTCCTTGCGATCTATGATCGATATGATGGCGACCTTGGAGCACCGCATGATACCTTCAAAGGCGAAATGTTTGCGGCTTCTCTTATAAGCGCTCTTGAGGCCGCGTACGACAAAACACAAAAAGATAGGGTGTTGAGCCCGCTGCGCGATGCCTTGTTCGCGGGAGTTAGCCTTTGCCCTATTTGCGGCATAGACCCGCCCACAGAACTGGATCACTTTCTACCAAGGTCCGTATTTAAGCCGCTTTCCATCTACGCGCGGAATTTGGTTCCGGTCTGCCATGCCTGTAATCACGTTAAGCTGGCTGGCTTCGCGGATTTAGACGCTGACGAACACCAATTCGTGCACGCCTACTTTGATGCGCTTCCCGATATCCAGTTTCTACAAGCCTTGACGGAAGTCCGTGACAACGCATTGGTCGTAGAGTTCACGGTGCCCGACCAAGCGGCCCTACCAGAAGGTTATGCTGACCGTTTAAACCACCAGATGACTACTCTAAAGCTCAATGAGCGGTACGAGCGCGAGGTCAACAACTACGTCTGCAGCCACGCTACGTCGCTGTATATTCAACATGGCGCAGATGGTCAGCAAGGAGTTCAACGCTTTCTTCGGCTTCAAGCCAACTACGAGGTGCGCGCGTTCTACAGGAACCACTGGCGTCCGACTTTGCTGTCGGCACTTGCGGCCAACGACGATTTTACCGACGGAGGTTTCATCGCAGCGCTCGAGATACCGGACAACATACTCGAGGACCTCGAGGCATGAGGTTGCCGCGACGTCCTAGCCGATAAGTATTAGAAAGGAATTCGGTCGCCGCGGTATAAGCCACACACCTCATTCCGATCGAGCCACGTGCGCTCGGGATCGATTTCGCTTTCTGGAAATAGCTCCCTCATATAGGAGCCTTCCGGAACACCGAACACGGGCGTCCGACCAGAGAATTGATGGGCCGTCAGATCGTAGACCAAGCCGCCGGCTCGTACCCAGTAATGGCTCTCATCGGTTTCCCGGTTGCTCCCTTTGACAAGTTCGACGCCCGGCAGCCCATATTTCTCTTCGAATAGGTAGAGCAGCATCAGCGACGCGGATTGGCAGCAATTCTTGGGATAAACCACGGCAAACGGGTAGTCGAGAACGCACGTTTCTTGGTTTTGCTCAAGAAAAGTGGACAAGGCCCGGGCAGACCGCTTCAACGCAGCGACACCGGGTTCTCCGATAACTGTTTCGGGTTTGCTGGACACGAAGGCGACGCCTCTTTGCAGGCTGGGGGGCCAGGGAGCGCCAGAAAAGGCGCCGTAAACCATTAGTAAGAAATGGGTATCTCTATTTTTTCTTTGTTTTCTCTGAACGCCAGTAGCTTTGGTCCACATTCAACGAAATCGAGATCCGGGTCGCTCGGCCAGGTCAGTCCCGTCTGGAGCATTAGCTCCGCCCATTCGCGGTCATCGTTCATCAACTTCTGCGTCTTCCCAATGCGCTGGAGCACCGCACTTGCGAACTGACTTGCCTTGGTCGAAGTCCCCGCCCCTGTCAGGCCGCCGGCGGGCATGTACAGGATCCCATTTACGACGATCGTGCTGTTGAAGGCACCATTTCGCAAGATCTGCCGCTCCTCCTCAGTGTATCCGGGCGGTGTGCTCGCGCCCTTGGGCAATGAGATTCCTGTCATCTGGTGGGCTAGCTTTGCAGCCGGCCACTCTAGCGCAAGTATCCGAAAGACGGCGTCACAATTGAAATCCTGGTGTGTCACCAAGTCGACCACGTAGGCGTCATCCGGACGAAAGACCACGAACAACAATGGGTCCCCGCGCTTCACGAATTCGCCCGATGGCTCCAGGTCTTTGGAGATGTGCAGGTGGTGAATCTCCCACTCCAAGAGCAGCAAATCCAAATCTTTGCGGTGTCCGATCTTTTTTGCCGATGGCTCCCCGACCGTCTTAATGCGCTTGCTGAGGTGTGGGGTTATGTCTTCGCCGTTCGCGATTTTATCGAGCAAAGAATCCAGATCGTCCTTCCGAGATGCAGCAATTGGATTATCGTTAAAGGATTGCGAGAGATGCAGATTACGAGGCCTCGCTTCAACAAAGCGGGTCTTCCAATTGTGGTAGGCCCTCAGTAGAGCGCGGACGTTCATTCCGTGCACTTCTGCGGAAATGACGTTGTTGTTTCTATCATACGGCAAGGTCGCTAGCGCCCACGTCCGAACCATTTCCATGAGATTAACTGGCTGCATAAGTGGAATCCTACTGCGGGACGACGCGAAGCTAGTGCCTGTGGCGCCCTTTAGCCGCGATCGGTGGCATCTGCTACATCATTCCGATGAAACACAACCCATTGGCTAAACGCCGCGGTGCAGACAGTAGTGAGGCTGGGCTTATATACGGCTTTTCGAATTGCCTCCCTGGAATCCAGCGAATCAAATATATCGTGTAAGTTGCAGAGTACTTCAGTAAGTACAGAGGACACAGTCATTAGCCCTATCCCGACCATGTCGGCAGCAGACTTCTCCACAGCGCTGGCGTTGAGACCAAATCTCGTAGCGTGGTTTCTAGGAGCAGGAGCGTCTGCGGCGTCTGGAATTCCCACTGGCTACGCAATGATCCGCGACTTCAAGGCGCAGATTTTTTGTCGCGAGAACAACCTCTCTAAAAGGGAGATCGACACCGGCGATCAAATCTGGATCGATCGGATCGACGCGTTCTTCCGCCGAACTTCAATCCTGCCCCCTGACGGCGACCCGTCCGAGTACGCGGCCGCGTTTGAGGCCGTATACTCGCAACCCAGACATCGCAGACAGTATATCGACGACGCCATATCCAAAGGCACACCGTGCTTCGGTCATAAGGTTTTAGGAAGCCTCGTTGCGGCCCGTAAGGTCGACTGCGTGTTTACCACGAACTTCGATCCTTTGATCGAGGAGTCCGCAATGTTCGCCAATTCGCTATTACCCGTTTCGGAGCGAGTCCGGCCGACAGTCGCCGCCATCGACTCGGCCGAACGTGCGATGCGCTGTTTGAACGAGTCGGACTGGCCCCTGGTGGCAAAGCTCCACGGTGATTACCAATCCATCTCCATTAAGAACACCGGATCGGAACTGGAACAGCAAGATGAACGAATGCGGCACGTACTGGTCGAGGCCAGTAAGCGCTTCGGCATGGTCTTCGTCGGCTATAGTGGACGAGACGCCTCGGTCATGGAGGCACTTTCTTCAGTCCTTCGAGAGAAATCACCCTTTCCCAACGGGCTATATTGGGTAGCTTCGTCGTCTTCACGTCTCCTACCTGCTGTCACCACCTTTCTTGAGGAGGCACAACGGGTTGGCGTCGATGTTGCCGTAGTTGCATGCAAGACGTTCGACGAGCTCGCCGCAGATGTCGTGAGGAATGTCGACCTACCCAAGGTGTTACTTGACCATATCATGCAGGGCCGAGCCACAGCTCGCCTGGTACCGGTCAACTTGCCAACGACTGAAGCGCGCCAATTTCCCGTGCTGAGGTATTCGGCGCTCTTGATCGAGTCACTCCCGCGCACGGCCCGTCGGATAAGCCTCGCTAGACCGGCCACTTCACCTGCTGTCAGAGCATTGCTGAAGGAGAAGCGCTGCCGGGCTGTGGTCGCTGCGAATGGCCGAGAGCTGGCGGCATTCGGAAAAGACAACGACATAGTCGCGGCCCTTGCCCCGATTGGCGCGCAGGTCGCCGGGACAATCGATTTGGACCCAACAACGGATAGTTGGGCTCTCGGGTTACTGTATGATGCGCTGGCCAGAGCCCTGTCTAACGGCCGCCCTGTACTTCCGCGCCTCAGGCGAGTCGGCCACTCGCTCATTGTAGCGCCTCCACGTGAAGGCGAGGGCGAGGAGAAAGCCCGCAGGCGAAGCCAGGCCCTCGCTCAGCTCCGGGACGCGTATGACAGTTCGCTAACGGGCAGAGTTCCCACGCTTGGCTTTGCTTATCAGGAGGGCGTTTTCCTAAAGCTGGAGCACATTGAAGGTCGCTGGTGGTGTGGGTTTGAGCCATACACATTTGTGGACATTCCCCGGACGGATCCAACGGAGCAGCCCAACCGGGGGGAGTCTGAACCGGATGGGCATGATCTCGTGAGTTCTCCATTCGAGCGCCGAGGTGGTGATCCCGCAGGGGACTGGCGGAGAGAAAGATGGGCTCAGAAATACAACAAGCATTGGGCTGCGATCATCCACGCCTGGAGCGGTCTTCTGACAGCCACACCGGATGGCAAGATACGCGCCTTTGGACTTGATGATGGGGCGGGTGTCGATGCGATATTCGGAGTATCGCGTACCACTGGCTGGAGCCGACCCGGCCACCACCATCGCTATTTTGATAGGAAAAAGTGATGGCCAACCCTGCTCTGGACTCCAAGCTGCCGCCATTCACCCTGCTTGATGAGCCACTCCTATGCTTCTCCCCCTCTGATCCAAAGCAAGTGGACGTACATCCGCTGCGGGGCCTTGTTAATTTTGGTCCATATTCGAAGGGTTCGTTCGGAGGCTACACGTCGAGGGTGCGCATCGCGACCGTTGGGCCGGAGAGCGCGTTTAGACGCAGAGGTGAACTGATGGCCTCACTGCGCAATCGACACGAGCCCAGTGACCGCACCGAATATGTGCCACCGTATCCCGGTTTTGAAATGCTGTTCCGCGTCAAGCTCGAGGCGGCACCGCGGGACGCTCACATCAAATGGCCAGACTCCCTGAGCCAATTTCCCGGTAATGGCGGCCCTGAGGCCGGGCTGTTTCAAGCGATGGACGCTGCCCTCCGCCGCCTCGACACGCTGCGGAACGATTTTGACGTCGTGCTGGTGCACTTTCCCGATAGTTGGGTATCAGCGACGCGTGCTCAATTCTTCGACGCGCACGACGCTCTCAAGGCGCTGGGAGCAAAATACAACATCCCCACTCAGGTGCTCAATGATCGGGTTTTCACATTCAGTCACACGGCATCGCGCGCCTGGCGTCTTTCGACCGCGTTATACGTAAAGGCCGCTGGTACTCCCTGGAAGCTCGCACCGTTGAAAGGCGTGCCGGCGGATACCGCCTACATCGGCCTAGCCTATGCGCTACGCGGTGATCAACGTGACGCGCACTATGTGACCTGTTGTTCGCAGGTTTTCGATATGGACGGTGGAGGGATGCAGTTCGTTGCGTTCGAGGCACGAGACCCCGTTAGCGACGTCGCTGAAGCTCGCCGAAATCCGTTTCTGAGCCGAGACGACATGCGGGCGGTACTTGCTCGCAGCCTGGAGCTCTATCAGGGCCGAAACGGCGGAAACCTCCCCAAACGGCTGGTCATTCACAAGACAACGGCCTTCAAGGAAGATGAAATCGAGGGCGCCTACGACGCGTTGGCGGGAGTTCCGGAGATTGAGTGCGTCGAGGTTGGCACCGCTTCCCGTTGGAGGGGCGTCTGGCTAATCGATGCCGGTCGAACCACACCGCCGTCTAAACCTTCGGGCTATCCCGTTCCGCGGGGCACGGTACTCGTTCGATCAGGTAACTCCGCTTTGGTGTGGGTGGCTGGAAACGCCCCCGAGGTGTCCAGCAAGGGCGACTATTACCAAGGTAAAAAGAGCATTCCCAAACCGCTGCAACTCATCCGGCACGCGGGCAGCGGTTCACTCGAACTCACCGCTCATGAAGCGCTCGCGCTGACCAAGATGGATTGGAACAACGATGCTCTCTACGATCCGGTGCCCGTGAGTATCCGGTACTCGCAGCGGTTGGCCCGAACGATCGCGAATGTGCCGGACCTCCCAGGAAATGTGTATCCGTACCGCCTGTTCATGTAGGCGGACAGCGCAGCGTGCATGTCCGATGCGATGGCTTAATACGAAGGAGCGAACCATGACGCCAACGTCGGGACAGAATGTCAGAACCCTAACGACGCCGGTCGACTATTTCCGCGATGTCGTCATTCCGAACAAGGAAGCCTTCTTCGGTCGCCCAAGTACCTTCGCGACCGCGTTAAATCTCGCGACCTCGCTCTTCCATCTTCACGAATGGCTCTATGACGCCTGCCGACCGGAGCTCGAGAAGCATTTCGGCCACCCCCTCCACGCCCTTGGCGATTTCTGGAAGGCTGTCGAAAAGACGAACAAAAAGTTCGGCTACATCCGGGATGTCACCAACGCATCCAAGCATGTCAAAATCGGGAAATTTCCCACCTCGACCACTATGAGCCATATGTCCAACACCCATATGATCGACAAAGGATACGGTCAGGGCGGATATGGCACAGGCAAGTACGGCGGCGGCCCGGATATCGTGTTCGACGACGCCGGCAGTCAAATCAGCTTCGACGATTGCGCAACCGAGCTTTTCAACTACTGGGAACATCTAATCCGGCAAATAACTGGCTTTGTCTACGTCAGCGTTCCGGCCACTGGGACGATCCAGACAGGTAACAATTCGGGGGGTAACCCGAGCAACTGAATAGGATCCACCGCCACGTCGGGGCGGTGAAGAGGAAATCCTCGGCGATCTGGTCCGGTACGCGAAACAAGCCAACGTCCACGCCCCGCTTCTCGCGCAGCGTATTGCCAACTCTCGGTTCACCAGAGGCGGTTCAATCATGGGCGGCCGGAGCTGGCCTCAGCTAGTTAGCGCTTTCGCCTCCACCCAGTCGCGCACTCCTCGCAGATAGGCACGCCCCAAAGCTTCCCGCCCCACCGCGGCAGCCGCGACACAGTCGCCTGAGTTAGAACCGAAGAACGGCTCGCATAGGACGGTTGGGATGTTCGGCAACGCCGAAACTGATTGCCAGCCTCTATCGCCAGGAGCCAGCGCGAGCACGCCGTCGCTGTGTCTCACCTTCACGTTGAGGAGCTTGTTCGTCGAGCCGGCCAGTTTTGATGCAAGCGTCCTCGAATTGGCACTGGGAAGACACAGCATCTCCAAGCCATTTGCCTGTGGGTCACTGTTGCTATTGAAGTGCAGTTCCAGAATGCAAGTCGGCTTCCAACTCTCGACCTTTGCGTACGCATCCTCGATCTCCTTCGTGTAGCTACCACTGGGCTCTCTCCAGAAGACCTCGACATCCAGGTTGTAGTGCCCTGCCTCGTTCTTCATTCCCTTGGCGACGACCTGATTGAAATCGAACTCCATGAGATTTATCGGGGTTATGGAAGCAGCTCCCTTACTTACACGGTTATGCCCCACCATGACCGCGACGCGGGTGCCGTCGGAGGCCGTGGACACACCTCCGTTTCCTGGATTCGCGCCGGTGCCACTTACACCGAGAAAGCCGCGCGCCTCCTCGAACAACCCAAGGACCTTTCCTACGTATTGGGTATCGCCCGCATAGCTTGCCGATATGTGTCGGATATAGGCAATGGTCACGGTCGTGTTGTTCTGGCTGACCGTCGCCAGGCGGTTGGCGCCATCCCAGGCAAGGGTGCGAACGCCGTCACTGACCAGTTACCGTTGGCGGCGTAGCCGATCGAACGGTTCCCGATCGTGGTCGCCGCATGCGGACGGGCGGCATTCACGGCCGGATAGGCATAGTTGCCCATCCGGGTGCGGAAGGTCAGGTTGTTGTCGGCGGCATAAGCATAGGTTTCGTCGAGGGCTTGTTGCCAGCGTTGTCGGCGCTAACCAGACGGCCGCGCAGGTCATAGTCGTAGAACCAGTTGTCGTTGGCCATCAGGCCGGCGATCTTCTTGATCTTGCCGGTCAGATCGCGGTCGTAGCAGTTGTCCATCGGCACGACCGCGCCCCTGGCGGTCGTTAGCCTTCCTCGGCCCGCAGGTCTGCGTTCCCGCCCTCGCCCCGCAATACAACATGAAGCTCCATTTGGAAGCGCTGCAGATCGCTATAAGTTGTGAGCAAGGACACTTTCAAGGTATTCGAAAGCACGGAAGGCGCGCCGGCCACCAGTAACGGCACGGCCAGCAAGCATTCTACACGAACTGTGCCAGTTAGATTGTGCGGTACAAATCGAAGTGATACATGAGTTTGATCTAGTGCTCCCTCACGCCAAATGCCTCCTTGTAACACGGGCTCCGCGCCGATTTCTATTGGCACTGCGCCCAAAGCGTCTGCGAAGGCCGAGACTTGCTCAAGGTTAAACCAAGCAGAACTGCGTCCGGAAAAATTCATTGACTGCACGCTCACCGTGAGCTTGCCGTGATACGCATCTTCCGGGGCATAACTAATCGAAATTCCATCCATATCGTGTCCAGTGTTGGTTGCCAGAGGATTGTTTTGGTCTCATTGCCCCGTCTACGGATCGACAAATTTGAAGTCACCCATAATTCCGCCCGGGGATATCATGTAGTGAAGGATGACACCATTTTGTCGGATCTCAAACTTGGCCCCTCCCTTTGGAAAGCCCATCGTACCCATGATTTGTTGCCCTCCGCCACCCAGGGCGTCTTGAAGTACGAGTTGCTCGGCAAGGTTCTGTGGTAAAAAGTGTCTCCCGCCTGCCAATTCATAGCTTTGGGCTGAAGGAGCGTTTAGAGCTTTGTCGCTAAGCACTTTATCAGGAAGCCCATGGACAGTTGTCGAACTCGTCTTACCACCGGCTTGCTTCTCGGTTAGCGCCTTGCTCGACGTGCCGGCACTTCCCAACGTATTATTTAGGAGCCCTTCCGAACTGAGCTCGCGGAGGCTCGGCTTTCCTATTATTCGGTCGCGGTAGCGCTCTCTCTCTTTCTCCAGCTTCGCTTTATTAGCTTGATGCTGCGCGTCACCGATACGTCCTGAACGGAAGCTACGCTCGTTGTCGTCTAGTGCTTTTTGCCAGCCGGTAGCCCCCGGTGCATTTCGGCCATCGCGATCCGACCACTGGTCGAATTTTGTTTCTTTGCCACTAAAGGCATGCCCGTTGGGATCACTGTTATTGACTGGATCATTACCGGCATAGGTATATCGGTTGGTACCGACCCCAGCCTTCGTCGGATCCCAGTCGTCCGGCGAGATGAACCGTCCGAAGGTTGGATCGTAGTACCGTGCGTTGAGATACTGAAGCCCGGTTTCGGGATCGAAGCGCTCGCCGATATATCCCTTCTGGGTCTGCATCGTCGCGTTGGTACGTTCGCCGAAGGCGGCATAACCCGTCTGTTCGACAAGGTTACCGTTGGCATCCGTTACCAACCGCACCGACGCCAAGTGGTCGCGGTGCAGGAAGGTCTTGGTGACCGCTCCTGTCTGGGCGTTGGCGACAATCTTGAGATCGGGATGTGGATAACGGGTGTAGATGTCGACGCCCGGGGTCGAGCGATCGATCTCAACATTGGCGTCGGGATAGAGTGTGGTGCCGAAGGCAAAGCTCTTCTTCACCCGCGAACCCGACGGACCATAGGCCAGCGTCACGGTGGTGTTGTTCTGGCTGACCGTCGACAGCCGGTTGGCGCCGTCCCAGGTGAGTGCTCTCACACCATCGCTGACCATGTTGCCGTTGGCGTCGTATCCGATCGAACGGTTGCCGATCGTTGTCGCCGCATGCGGACGCACGGCATTGGCGGCCGGATAGACGTAGTTGCCGATCCGGGTACGGAAGGTCAGGTTGTTGTTGTCGGTATAGGCGTAAGTCTCGTCGAGGGCGTTGTTGCCAGCGTTGTCGGCGCTGACCAGACGGCCGCGCGGGTCGTAGTCGTAGACCCAGTTGTCGTTGGCCGTCAGGCCGGTGATCGTTTTGATCTTGCCGGTTGCGTCGCGGCCATACTGATTGTCCATCAGCACGGTCCCACCCTTGGCGGTGGTTACCCGATCGAGCCATCGCCGCTGCGCCGAATAGCTGAAGGTGGTCGTGACGCCATTGGCATAGCTGATCGACTTCGTCTGGCCGTCGGCCTCATAGCTCGTCGTGGTGATGTAGCCGGGGATCGAGAAGAGCAGATCCGCGTCGTTGTAGCCGTAGGGTTGGGCGGCCGATCCCACTTGCACGGCCGCAGGGCTGTAATCGATCGACACCGTCTTATCCTGGCGGCCACGGGTCTCGACCGTCGTGTGGGCGACACCGTCGATCATCGACGTCGTGCGCAGCGTCGATCCGCCACCGGAATAGCTGCGGCTGAACACGCTTGTTGCTGCCCCGTTCTCGGCCTTAGTCAGAAGACCGATATTGTGCGACGGTGCGGCAACAACCTCGTCATAGGTGTTGCTGGCAACGAGCGTCGGCGCCGCCTCACCCGGCTGCTGCACCTGCTGCAGCGTGAGACGGCCCATCTGGTCATAGGCAAGCGTTGCTACCGCGCCTCGAGCATCCGTCTGGCGGATCAGACGATCGGCCCCATCATAGGTGTAAGACCAGTTGCCAAGGTTCGGATCGTTGGCGGTCAGTCGATTGCCCAAGAGGTCGTAGCTGTAGGAGACGCGCGCTCCGCCAGCATCGGTCACGTTCAGCAGCTGGCCGACCGGATCGTAGGTGCGGGCCTGCTCCAGCACCCAGGTACCGTTTTTAGTCCACTGTCCCATCACCTGACCAACGGTGCTCGTGTAGGTCAGAGTTTCGCGGCCTGCCTCATCCAGTGATAATTGCTGATAGAAACTGATATTCTCGGAGCCACCGTGGGGGCCTGAATAGACCTGATACTGACTGGTGCGAGCGCTGCCATCCGGGTTTGCTGTGCGGACAACCCGGTCCTCCCAGTCGTAGGAATGGACCGTCCACTGCGGCGCTTGGCCGTAGAACCTGGGAAAAGCGCTCTGGGCGACATTGCCGCGGGCGTCGTAAACGGTCTCGGTAATGCGGACCAGTCCGGTTCCAGGCTCCCCCGGGGCTGAGTTCAGCCAGGGTCTGCCGAGACCGTCAAAGTAGGTCCGCTTGATCTGTTCGCCGCTTCCATTCGACAACGGCTCATAGGTGGCGATCGCCTGCTGGCCCGGATTGCCCTCGTTCTCATAGCGGGTGTTGACGTAACGGCCCGAGCCGGAATGGGAGTAGCCAAACGGTCGGCAGAAGGCGTCGTAGCTGAAGCCCTCGACGATGCCGTTCGGGTCGGTCCTCGAGGACGGCAGGCCGCAAACAAGATCATAGCCCGTTGTCGTCACGAAGCGGGTGTCGGCCGCGTTGCCACCTGTGGCGAAGTAGCGTGGCGAACGCTCTGTCACGGGGTACAGCGCATAGGTCGGATCGTAGTCCCAATCGGTGCGCGATCCCGCGCCGTCGACGGCCCAGACCCGATTGCCCCAGGTGTCATAGCCGAAGGTCCGAACGACGTTGGCCCAAACACCATCGTTGTCGCCCCGTTTTGACTCCGCAATCTGCCGGGTAAGATTTCCCTTAGTCGGCGGCGTCATGGCATCGGTGGCGCCATCGTAATACAAGCCCTCCGAGCGAAGGTAGCTGTTCCCGCTCAGGCCATTGATGACCGCCTTCCAGCGCGGAAGTGACACGATATAGGCAGATGTGTTCTGCGAGAAATGGTTGACAGTCCAAACCTCGTCACCGTTGACGTCGGTGCGGCCGAAGTCCTTCAGATCGGTGACATTGCCGAAGCCATCGAACGCCCGTTCCTTGCGCAGACGGACGGTCGACCCCTCGTTCAAGGTAGTGTCGGTTGCGACGTTCCTGACCCAGTAGGGCTTGGTTGTCGCATTGACTTCGTAACTCTCGACCACTTCCTTGGAGGCGGTGTTCTCGCCGTTGCGGGACACGGTGCGTTCCGGC
>NZ_LMDT01000043.1:0-12042 GCF_001425885.1 Ensifer sp. Root1252
CGGATCGTAGTAGCGGGTGATGACCGCGCCCGAATAGGCGGTGCCGCCATCGAGCCGGATGCCGAAGCCGGTTGCGCCGCGATAGGCAGTGATGCGGCCTTTCAATAATTTCAGTGGCTTACCGTTTGTGGATGGGCACTAGCTAGTCGCTCATGGCCATAACGTGCTCGACCGATCTTGCTGTTTTGGTCTAGATCGCCGAAAGGTCCTAACGACCGCAGGGCAGCCGGGCACGTGCCAGCCAGGTGTTGTTCATCGCGCCTCCGGGGATTGACAGCGACTGCATAGGTAATGTTATTACATCATCATCGGAACCGTAACGTAAATCGGCGGCGACCAAGTCGGCGTCGGAAGGACTGAAATTTCGCTCGGATGCGCCCTCCCCCTCCCACCCTTCGACGGAAGCAGTCGATGAGGTCAGCAAGCTTTCAGCGAAGGTCACGACCCTTCGCGCCGAACGTCGCCCTTCGGGAAGACAATGCGACGCTGCGGCTGGAAAACACCCTGCTAAGGTCGACAACCAGCTTTTGCACGACGAGATCGTGCCGCTGAAGAACCGACCGCCCCGACCGCCGTTTCTACCGTCAATCCCTTGCTACGTCCTTCGATAACTTAAACTTAAGGAAAAATCGCTTGATCAGACGGATACTTTGACTTCCAAACGATTACTCTGTTTGCAAAGGAAGCAGAGCTCGCTATGCACGGGCGCGGTCAGCCCCGCGAAAATGATTGCCCCGTCGTAGGGCATCACAATGGCGCTGCCGTCGGCACGCTTTCCGATGATCGCGCCTTCAGTGACCGGTTCGCCAGCCGTAAACTGCTTTACCAGATGATCCTCTTCATGATCGGCGAGAACGGCATCGCAAATTTCCAGCACATACGGTGTTGCGGTTTCCGGCCCCTGATCAGCAATCAGCCCGAGAGATGCCATGCCATTGACGATGCAATCATAACCGACCTGCGGCCCCTTCGGATCCAGATGCTGGCCGCATTCAACGGTAACGCCGTAGCCACCGGCAAAGCGCATGTATTCCGTGGTGCCGATACCATGCAGCGATGAAAGGCCTTCGGCTACACCTGCATCGCGTTTCTGTTTCAGTGCTTTTTCGTGTGCAGGCAGCCAGCCATGCACGACCAGTGGAAGGGCAAGTGCCCGGGCCAGTTTTGCTTCTGCTACTTCATGGGCGAAGGGTTCAAGCGAGCCTTGATTATCCTTCGGCCCGATCAAGGCGAAAGCTTCCCCTTGCGAGCTGAATGAATGCAGATCGATCAGCACATCATGGGCACGCAGCAACGGGCACAGGATATTGGCCACCCGATCTTCGTTGTCCTGCGGGATGGCGCTCTCCGAAAGATCGCGATTGAAATTGCGGTCTCCCATGCGTTCATTTTTACGAAAAGCGAGCCCGTTTACCACCGGCACGAATGTAACCTGACCGCGCTCGAGCTCTCTTTGGCCGATGCGGAATTCATTGATCAAACGGTTGATCGCATAGGGACCGGCAGGCTCATTGCCATGAACAGAACCCGTGACGATCAGACGAGGACCGGGCTCCATGCCGTGGAAAGTGACACTCTCAATGGATTTGGGGGGGGCAATAACAAGAGGAGCAAGCGATGTGGCCGGATCATCAATCGAAGTAATATCAACGACCATGCCGGGACGAACGCGCCGTGCGAGTTCCATCAGATGATCATGTGCGACCACCACACAACCGGCCGTGCCGCTATAATCCGGCCGTGCCGTGTGGATAAAAATTGCAGACCCCCCGCGGGCTTCGCGCAACGCGTCATTCCAGCCGACAGGAATGATCAGATCAAACAATCTCTCGCCGCGTCGTGAAGCCTGTGTTTCGTCCGTTTCAAACACCAGCTGATTATAGAAGGGACTGTCGGCATCTTCTACCCAGCGATAATTTTCAGGCTTGGGCAAGAACGGGAAATCGAAACTGCGTGGTTCGTCACCGAAAACGGTTGGATCATAAAAACCATAACGCAGGGGGTGGCGCCCCCGCGGGGTTTTACCATCGCCTTCGCGTTTCATTTGCGGATCCACCAGTCCGTTGCGGCCGATGGCGCATTTTACGGTCCAGTCATCAATGGCTAGAAAACCGATATGCGGGTTTTGCGGATCCTGTCCTGTGCGCACGACAATTGTGGGCTGCTCGAGGGTTCCGACCATAAACGGGTTTTGATGCATGGATTTATTTAGCCTGCTCTAACAAATGACAACGGGCGCGGTGGAACCGATCACCGGGCGAATTGGTAAATGGGGGGATATCGCCCACGCGGCACTTATCAAATGCGGAGGGACAACGCGGATTGAAAGCACAGCCCGGCGGGGGATTGAGCGGCGACGGTGCTTCACCCTGCATCCGGCACTGGCGCGCTGTGGGCGCCAACGGATCAGGAATGGAAGCGATCAAAGCCTGCGTATAGGGATGCAGCGGATGGGTGAAAATATCACTCCATGCCCCCTCTTCGACGATGCGTCCCAGGTACATTACGGCAATACGATCGCTCATATGTTCGACGACACCAAGATCGTGCGAAATCATCAAAAGCGCGATACCGAGTTCGTCCTTCAATTCCAGCAGCAAGTTGATGATCTGCGCGCGGATCGACACATCCAGGGCCGAAACAGGCTCGTCGCAGACAAGCAGCTTCGGTTTAACAATCAACGCCCGCGCGATACAAATACGCTGTCTCTGGCCACCGGAAAATTCGTGCGGTCTGCGATCTGCCGCTTCAGGTTTCATGCCGACCTTGGCCAACATGTCGATCACACGCGCTTCCACCTCGGCGCTGTCTTTCACGCCATGGAGGCGCAAAGGTGCGGCAAGGGCCTCTCGCACAGAACGCCGCGGATTGAGCGAGGCAAAGGGATCCTGGAATACCATCTGCACATTACGCGCCTGGGCGAGCGGGTCGCTTTTAACTGCTGTCGGCACATCCTGCCCCGCCACATGCACGGAACCGGACGTGATGGGGACAAGCCCCATGATGGCGCCGGCAAGCGTGGATTTGCCACAGCCGCTCTCACCAACCAGGCCGAGGCATTCGCCTGCCTTGATAGAGAGATCAATTCCATTCACAGCCTTCAGTGTCTTTTTCCGGAAGCCTTCGCGAACAGAATAATGGATTCGCAGATCGCGAATGGTGAGCACTTCGGCAGTGTTGCCGTTGTTGTCGCGAGCTGTCGGTGTCAAGACGATGATCTGTTCAGTCATGATGGAAACACCTAATCGAACCCAGCTCTTCAAGGGGGGCCGCAGGCGGCATCATCGCCCGACATTCATCGGTGACACGCGGACAGCGCGAAGCAAAGCCGCACCCGATATCCCGTTCCGTCAGGCCAGGAACGACCCCCTTGATCTCGACCAATCGGGACCGCCCCTCCTGCAGCCGACGGCCAAGGCGCGGCAACGAACCGACGAGCCCATGCGTATAAGGGTGGCGCGGATCGGTGAAAATCTCACTGGCGCGACGCTGTTCCACGATGTGGCCGGCATACATGACCGCCACCCGATGGCACATGCGTGCGACCAGCCCCAGATCATGCGAAATCATCAGGACCGCCGTTCCCCGGGCTGTGCACAGATCGAGTATGAGTTCGACAATCTCGGCCTGAATAGTCACGTCCAGTGCAGTTGTCGGCTCATCAGCAATCAGCAAGGCCGGATCGCAGGCCAGCGCAATCGCAATCATCACACGCTGGCGCATGCCACCGGAAAGCTGGTGCGGATAGTCCTTGATACGCCGTTCCGGGCTTGGAACCTGCACCTGTTCCAGCGCCTCAATGGCTTTTAGCCGGGCCTGGCGAACGCTCATGCCTTCATGCAGCACGAACATTTCGCCGATCTGGTCGCCGATAGTCATCAGAGGATTAAGCGACGTCATCGGCTCTTGAAAAATCATGGCCACGCGGTCGCCGCGCAGACGTCGCAGGTCCCTGTTGGACAAGCGATTGATATCCTGCCCCTCCAGGAGTACCCGTCCCTGCGTGACGTGCAATGGCTCGCGCAGCAAACCCGCAATCGTCAAGGCACACAGGCTCTTGCCGCAACCCGATTCTCCGACAAGCCCGAACACTTCACCGGCTCGAATAGAAAAATCGATTTGGTTCACAGCGGGAAAGTCCTGTCCCTTGGCACGCAGTGCTATCGAAAGATTTTCGACTTGTAGAATGGAACTGTCAGTCATCACCGTTTGGCCCTCCCGTGCGGATCGAGCAGGTCGCGCAAGCCGTCACCCAGCATGTTGAAGCCGAGAACGGTGATGAAGAGGGCGAGACCCGGGAAGATCGCGACCCACGGCGCGACCATGAGCTGCTCACGGGCACGCGCGAGCATGCCTCCCCAACTCGGTGCGGGCGGAACAACACCCAAACCCAGAAACGACAGGGATGCTTCGGCCATGATGGCCGATCCGATGCCCATGGTCGCCACCACAATGAGTGGGCCGCCGATGTTCGGCAGGATTTCGCGCAGCATGATGTAGAATTTGCCGAAGCCGAGGGTGCGGGCTGCCTGTACGTAGTTCTGTGATTTTTGGGTCAGAACCTGCGCCCGCGAAATGCGACAGCTATAGGCCCAATCCGTCAAACCAAGGGCAATCAGCAGGCTGGGCAGACCGGGGCCAAGAACCGCCATGAGAGCCAAGGCAAACACAATGGTTGGAATGGATAGCATCAGATTTGTCAGGCCCTGGACGAACTCGTCCCACCAGCCGCCGACATAGCCCGCGGAAAGACCCAGCAGAACGCCTATGCAGGTATTCATCGTCTGGACCGCAAGACCGATCATGATCGAAATACGCGCACCATAGGCAATGCGCGAGAAAATATCCCTGCCCTGCTCATCGGTGCCAAACCAGAACTGTGCGCTTGGTGCCTCTTCGGCATAGAGAAGTTTGGAGTCGGAAACCGGATCGTAGTGGGCAATCCATGGCGCAAACAGTGCAACCAGAATAATGGTCACGAAGATTGTGAGCCCGATGACAAGATTGGAGCGAAACATCAGTGCTGCCTGTCCTGTTCAAAATGTTCGTTTGCTTGCAAGAAACGCTTTTCCATAGGCGTTCAGCGATATCGAATGCGCGGGTCGATCACGAGATAGGCGATATCGACAAGCGTGTTGATGATCAGGAAGAAGAGCACGATCACGAGAATGCAGCCTTGAACCGTCGGTATGTCGCGCATCGAAACAGATTGCGTCAAAAGCGAACCGATACCCGGCCAGGCAAACAGGTTCTCAATGACGACCGACCCACCCAGCATCGAGCCGAATTGCAGGCCGATTGTTGTCAGCACCAGTACAAAGGCATTGCGTGCCATATGCTTGGTAACGATGCGGAATTCCGAATTTCCTTTTGACCTGGCGGTACGGACGAAATCAGCATTCATGGTCTCCAGCACAGCCGCCCGGGTCGTGCGCGCCAAAAGGGCCATAGGGGCGATTCCCAGGGTCAAAGCAGGCAGCACCAGGTTTCTGAAATTGCCGCTGCCATAGCCAAAAGTAGGCAGCCAGCCAAGCTTCAGCGATATGAAATACATGGCCAGCAAACCGAACCAGAAACTGGGCAGCGAGAGGCCGGACACAGCTGTGATCATCGCGGTTGTATCGAGCCAAGTGCCCTGCCGCACAGCTGCCAGGAAGCCCAGCGGCAGACCGACGATCATGGCAAAGGCAATTGCTGCAACAGCAAGTTTGAACGAAGCGACGATACGACTGGAAAGCATAGCGGTGACAGAACGCTGTGTGGAAAAGGAGGTGCCGAGATCACCCGTTGCGAGCCCGCCAATGTATTTTCCGAACCGCTCCAACAACGGATCTTTCAGGCCTAGTTCTTTTTCGATCCGTTCGGCAACGGTAGGGTCAATGTCGCGTTTGTCACTGGAAAGCGAAGACACAAATGTGCCGGGCATAACGCTGAATAGGAAGAAGATCAGCGTTATTGCAGCAAAAACCGTGACCAGAGATTGCAGCAGTCGCCTGCCAATCACCATCAACATAAGAGTATCCATAAATCGCGTTGGCTCGAAAGCTGACAAAAGCGGCCCGTGTTGCGGCTGCTCGGGAAATCTGCCCCGTCGGGAATGTTGAGCGCGGGATTTTCCAGCTTGTTTGAACGATATTCCGGCAGTCGACACAGGGCCTAACTGCCGGACCGACCCAGTTAACGGCCAGGCGCGTTATCGTCGAGCCAAAGCGAATCCACTTCAATAATCGCAGCTTCGGTCACATTGGCATCAACTCCGTGAATCCACGGCTGGGTCGCGACGACTGCTTTATTGTAGTTGTTGAACCAGACAGGCGCCTTCTCAAAAATATAGGCATCCGCCTTCTTCAAAAGTTCGATTCGCTTGGCCGGATCGGATTCAGCCGAGGCTGCATCCAGAACTGCGTCATAAGCGGGATCCTTGAAGGCACTGCGGTTGCAACCTGAACGGCTTACGCGGCTGTCAAAGCAGCGCAAGGCGGTGAGTGGATCAGGTCCGGTGCCCGCGGAACGAAACCACGCCATGGCCGATCCCTGATTCATTTCATCAACCAGCGTGTTGGAATCCACTACCTTGGCCTTGGCAGTGATGCCGACCTCCTTGAGAAACGGCATCATGGCTTCCAAAACACCAAGGCTCGCCGTCCCCTCCGTTACTGATATTGTAACTTCAAAGCCATCAGGATAACCGGCTGCTGCCAGCAGTTCCTTTGCTTTCGCAGGATCATACGGATATGGCGCGCGATTTTTGTCAAAGGCCGGGGATGTTGCCGGTAGCCAGCCCGTTGCTTTATAGGCTTTGTCTTTGAGAAGTTTGCGGATGATGATGTCGCGGTCTACAGCGTAGTTGATCGCCTGACGTACGCGCGCATCGTCAAATGGCTTCTTTTCCGTGTTGAAGCCCATATGGCGCGTAAATACTTCGGAAATTTCAAGCAGACCCTTGGAAAGATCCGGATCAGCCTTGTAGAGCACATAGGCGTTCTCAGACAGAACCGTAGCATCCAGTTCGCCAGCGCGAAATGCCATATCCAGGGCGCTGTTGTCGCCGGATATGGTAAAATCCACAGCATCAGCATAGGGCTTACCCTGCTTGTAATACTTGTCGAATTTCTTGCCGGAAATTTTAGAACCTTCGACATGATCTTCAAAGGCAAATGGTCCGAGCCCAACCGGATGGGTCAGGAAGTTTCCGCTTTCGACTTCTTCTTTCGGCAGAATAGCTGTGATCGCTTCGAAGAATTGCGTACCGGGATCGACAAGGTCCTTGAATGTCAGCGAGAAAGTGCGGTCATCAAGCTTTTTCACGCCGCTGATTTCTTTAGCTTCGCCCTTGGAATATTCCTGCGCCCCAACGAGCGTGCCGACCTGTACCGCACCTGGATAACCCTTTTCCGGGTCCATGACGCGCGTGTAGGACCAGACCACATCATCTGTCCTCAGCTTGCGTCCGTTGTGGAAATAGATGTTGTCAAAAAGCTTGTACGTGAACGTTTTGCCGTCTTCACTGGTTTGAACCAGTTCGGCCAGGTCAAGAGCTGGCGCATTCTTGGCAGAATCCCACGTATAAAGGGAACGGTGAAACGCTTTGGAGACGACCATGTCCTGCGAGGTGTACGTCGCATGCGGGTCGAGACTTTTGAGGGCCGCGCCATAGGGTGCTGCCAGGTGCAGCGTACCGCCAGGCGTGGGTTCAGCTGCCCAGGCCATGCTTGCAGGAACAGCCCCTGACAGGGCGGCGGCAAGGAATGCAGCTTTCACAATCGAGCGATAGTTCATGTTTTCCCCTTTTCGTTGATCGGCTTCTGATCGCCGGCTTATGCTTGGAAGGCATGTCGATAGAAGAGCTGAGCGAAATTGGGCAGGAAGCTCTTATCGGTCGCTGACCATTCCCCGTCGCACATCACACAGAGAACAAAGCTTTTGCCATCCGGTGTTTCCCCATAAACCAGATCATGCCTGGTCCACGATGTATGCCCGGCTTTCGACCAGGTCATTACGTCCCGCGGCAAGCCTTCGACCAGAAAACCCAGGACCTGGTCGCCGGCTGGATCAGCATCATTTGGATGACGCTGGAACTCACGGTTCATCAGACCCATCATCCAGTCGGAACGCGCACGCGCACCACGTGCGATATCGTGCATCAAAGCGGCTGCGGATAGTGCCGTGAGAAGATTTCCGTTTTTGCCATTGCGAAATTGCTTGGCGCGGCCGTAGGGGCTGTCCTCATAAGTGCCATGCAACACATTGATGCCCGCAAATTCCGAACGGTTCTGTGACTGAAACCATTGCTGAACACGGTGGCGGGCCGCACACCATTCCTCCAGCGCTTTGCCTTGCAAGGGCGCGCCATCATCGGCGCCGGTCAATCTCCCCACGAGATAGACCGTCGCCTCATTGGAGGAAATGGCCATCATTTGCTCGGCGGCGCGGTCGTCTTCCGTATGTTCGGCCAAGAGCCCCTGTTCTCGGAAAGAAGCCAAGGCATCCAGAAAGAACAGCTTCACAACACTTGCCGGATAAACCGGCTTCGTTGCCTGATGTCCGAACCATGGCAAATTCAGGAATTCGCCGGGATCGGCCAAACGCAGGGGCGCATCATAAAGACAGGCAGCAATGCCAACGCGGCTCTCGTCAAGCGCGCCATTTGTCATGGATAAGGCTTGTGCAAGCGCGTGCGCCGCCGGATGTGCCTGTGAAACTGGGACCGTGACGTTCATTTTTGTTCCCTTGTTTTGCGCAAGTTAGCCAAGGAATTTTGCTCTTTGATATAGAAATGTCGTTTGAACTTCATGCAAATGCGATATGAAGTGCCGTAGAAACTCCTCAACCTTGGAAGTTGAAGGCGGGATTGAGCAACAATCATATCAATTTGCGTCAGGTGGAGATTTTTCGCGCCACTATGAAATTCGGCACCGTCACAGCGGCGGCCGCCGCCCTTGGTTCTTCGCAACCAACCATTACGCGCGAGTTGTCGAGACTGGAGAAGCACATAGGCTTCCCCCTGTTCGAGCGACGTCTGCAGAGATTGGTGCCCACAGCCAAAGCACTCAAGCTTTTCGAGGAAGTGCAGGCGTCATTCATCGGCCTGGACCGTATCAACGGATTTATCGTTCGCTTGCGTGATGCATCGGAAGAAGTGCTGACAGTCGCTTCTCTGCCCGCTTTTGCACAAACCATCCTACCCGAGGCGATTGCGCGCCTGAATGCCGCCCAACCAGGACTGACATTGCAGATCAGCACTGTTGATCCCCGTAACCAGTCAAGCGTTTCCGGCTATAATTTTGATATTGGTCTAATCGAGGACATCTATACACAAAGAGATGCCGAATCGCGCGTCCTATGGGTATTCAAGCTTGTTGCCATCATGCCGTCGGATCATCCTCTGGCACAACGTGACCATCTTGAGCCTCACGATTTCGAGGATATCAACTTTATCAGCTTGGGTTCGCAAGACCCTTATCGCCTGAGTGTGGAACGCGTTTTCGATATGGCCGAGACAAAAAGGCGAATGTTTTTGTCATCTCAATCCGCCAATAGCGTGTGTGAACTGGTGCTAAAGGGACTGGGTGTTTCAATTATAAATCCACTCACCGCTTTAAGTTATGAGAAACACGGCCTGGTTTTGAAGCGCTTTTTGCCTGCGCAGGATTTTGTCCTGTCCGTGTTGCGTCCGATCAATCGCCCTGTCATTGCCAGTTCAGATGCGTTGTTGTCGCATTTATCCCGGATATGTGCGGAAGCGCATCAGACATTGGTCCAAAAGAACCTTGAATAGATGGAGGGTGTTGCCGCCGTGCACGCGACTATTGTCGATCATTTCCTTCTCCGGCGACCCCACCTCGAAAACCCTCGCATTTCAACGCGATCCTGTGATCTTGGAGTTCGCTGCGACGACGATATCAACGCCACCCGGTTGTATGGAGGTGATTAGCTAGGGCTCGCATTGTTCTCGCGTTTACTCCAGGCACTGGGAAAAGAGACCATATAGGCACAAACCGGCCGCCCCTTACCAGCTGATGCGGGACGCTGAGAAAGGGTATCGCCGCCACCGTGCCGACGTATGCGCCTCAGTCAAGACTCTTCACGCCGCAAATATCCAACACCCCGAATGACGGCGTCTGTAAGAGCTAACTCATATTTCTGCTTTCGGCCCTTAGCGGTCGTGATCGCTTGCCGCGAATCACGCAGCTCGCTAGGTAATAACTGCAGGCTCGACCCAAGCCTCCCCCCTCCTTTCGGGAAAGCATCGCACATGTAGGGTTGAGGCTAAATCATCGGACCATCTGTTCGAGCATCGCATTAGGAGGGGTTGCGTTTCGGCTCGCAATGGAGGTCTTTGATGAAGCTTTCTGCACCGATATTTCAACTTAAACGTCGGGCCAAGTTGATGGCACGCAGTAACAACGTTCCCCTGAACGAAGCATTAGACCAGATTGCGCGAGAAGAGGGGTTTGCAAGGTGGAGCCTGCTGTCGTCTCGGATGTCTTCCGGGACGCTTTCCGGAACGATACTGTCGCGCCTGGATAACGGCGACCTGCTGCTACTCGCGGGTCGTCCTGGGCATGGCAAGACCACACTCGGTCTTCAGCTTCTGATTGACGCAGCCCGAGATGATCGCAGGGCGTCGTTGTTCACATTAGAATTCACAGAGCAACAGGCCAGGAAGCACCTCAGAACACTAGAAGTGGATGGTGGCAGTGTTGCCGATGGAGTGCAGGTTGTTACCGCTGATGAAATCAGTGCGGACTACATCATCCAGTACATGTCGGGATCGGAGCCGGGAACAGTTGCTGTAATCGACTATCTTCAGTTACTCGATCAGCAGCGGAGCAAGCCTGTTCTTTCCGAACAGGTACAGACCCTCGGAGATTTCGCGCGACGATCCGGTGTTGTTCTGGCGTTCATTTCGCAGATCGACAGGTCGTTTGACACCGAAAGCAAACGCCTTCCCGACATTCGCGATATTCGTCTTCCAAACTTTGTCGATCTCGGCCTTTTCAACAAGGCATGCTTCCTTCACAACGGCGAAGCGCAGCTACAAGACGTCGCCTGATTGCTTGCCGTGACCTTATCTGGTCGCGGCAAGTCTCCTCTAAAGTCCGCTCCTGACGCGATTCGGCCGAGGCGGTCGTCGCTGTTCGGCCCAGAGCGGCATCGAACTCGCTAGCGGGTAGTCGACGTTCACTCAAGCGACCGCCGTCGTCTTCGGTTGAACTGTCTTCCGCAAACTCTCAAGCTGCGCGGCGTACGAACGTAAGGCATTTATAGGGAACAGGGCCATCAACTTGCTCTGATTCGGAAATCGCAAATTTATCGTCAGGTATGAGGGGAAAATGGCGGTCGCCGCCGAATGGCGCTTTGAGCACAGTCAGATGAATACGATCCGCAAGCGGAAGAAAAAGCTCGTAAACCTGTTGGCCTCCCCCGATGGTGATCTCCGAACCCGGCAAGGCTGAGGCAAGCGAAAGAGCCTCCTCGACGGACACAGCAGAATGTACGTTGGGTGTATCATCTGCAGCCGTGCGGGAGAGCACGATGCAATGCCTTCCTGGAAGCGGCCGGGGAAGCGACGCATAGGTCATACGCCCCATGATCAAAGCCTTGCCCATTGTCAGTTCCTTGAAGCGCTTTTGTTCTCCGGGAATATGCCACGGAATCTCGTTGCCGCGCCCAATTGCACGGGCGGCATCCATTGCTGCGACAAGAACGATTGGCTTCATGGCTGTCCCTTCCTACGTCCCGTGCCCGTTGGGTCAAGACCGTTTTAGATTCCGTACTTGGCTGCAACGGTCATGACGGCTATTGGCGCGAAACTGCCGGGCATCGTTGTTCCGCTGACCCATCATGAGGTCGTCATGCCACATCCCATTCACGAAAGCAGTTTCCCGCTCTCGTCCTTCGACCACGAAACCGCATTTCTCACCCGTTGGCGAGGCCTCGTCGGTTCCTTTGACCGCCCTTCGCTGAAATCCGCCCTGCGACTGGCCGTTCGCGCCAGTGCACGGCCGCGGCAACGCAAGAGCAAAAAGGCGGTGACGG
>NZ_LMDT01000044.1:0-11062 GCF_001425885.1 Ensifer sp. Root1252
GTCGTTTTCCGGGAAGACGGCGAGCAGTTCGGGATAGGTGTGGCCGGAGAAGTCGTTTTCCGGGAAGACGGCGAGCAGTTCGGGATAGGTGTGGCCGGAGAAGGATTCGGTCTCGACGGTGGTGATCGTCGTCGGAATATCGAAGACCTTCGCTGCCTTTGCGAGGCCGACGACGTTGTTCTTCAGCACTTGCCGATCGATCGACTGGACACCGAATGCCATCTGCGGCTGCTGGTCGATGAAAATGAGCTGGCTGTTGACGGGGGTCAGGACTTCGAGCTTGGACATTCTAGTTCTCCGTTTGATGTTTGGTGCCGATGATCGGTGTTTGAAATTGATAAGCCTTCGGCGGTCGACTGCCTGGCTCAGGCAGCCGTCTCGAGGGCCGAAGATGTGTGTTGATCAGGAGACCGGTTCAGACCGGGGTCCTATGCGGCAAGCGGAACCAGGTTTTCTTCGATCTGGTCACGGAAGGCTTCATATCGGTTCGGAAGCTTGAGCGCTTCGCCGAGATGTGCGGTGTCTTCATCACGATCGAAGCCGGGCTCGTTGGTCGCAATTTCGAACAGGATCCCACCCGGGGTCCGGAAATAGATCGCCCAGAAGTAATCTCGGTCGATGACCGGCGTGACCTGGTAGCCGGTATCCATCAGCGCCTTGCGCACTTCGAGCTGCTTCTCGCGGTTGTCGACGGCAAAGGCAATATGGTGGACCGAGCCGGCACCTTGGCGGGCGAACGGCGTTTTCGGAAGCGCTGCTAGATCGATCGTATCGGCACCGTTGCCGCCGGGGATAATAAAGCGGGTCACGTCGCCTTCGGTCTCGGCACGTTGGTAGCCCATGAAGCCAAGCAGTTCCTCCGTAGCCGCCGTGTCATGCAGGTTGAAGCGGGCGCCGGCAAAGCCGCGAATGGCCGTCTGGTCTGAGATGCCGTCAGCGATCCAGGGGGCACGGGTGTCATCGGCCGTTTCGACCAGGGCGAGCCCGTCGCCATCAGGTCCGATGAAACGGAGGCGGTTGGCGCCGAACGCTGCGTCTGTTTCCAAACCACCGACGCCCTTGGCAACCAGGCGATCCTTCCAGAAGCCGAGCGAGCCCTTGGGGATGGAAAACTGGGTCTCGCCCACCTCGCCCACACCTGGGCGGCCAATCATCATATTCTGGAACGGAAAGTAGGTCATGACCGTGCCGGGCGTCCCGTTCTCGTCACCATAATAGAGGTGATAGACACTGGGATCGTCGAAGTTGACGGTCTTCTTCACGCGGCGCAGTCCGAGGGCGTCGGTGAAAAACTTGTTGTTTTCGCGCGCATCCGACGCCATCGAGGTAACGTGATGCAGTCCCTTGATATCCTTGATCATGGCCGGTGCCTTTCTTCGTTGGCTTTGTCCGTTTCGATGGAGAAAGATGTAACTGGGTTGATGGGATCACGGAATTGCAATATTCCTTTCGATTGAATTGCTATTTTTGAAATAATCGAGATGAACGACTACAAAGCCCTCCGAACCTTCCTACTCGCCGCCGAAAAACGTAACTTCGCTCAGGTCGCCCGCGAACTCGACATGACGCCGGCAGCCGTGACCCGTGCCATCGCTGCGCTGGAGGCCGAACTTGGCGTGCAGCTCTTCGTGCGCACGACAAGGCAGGTTTCGCTGACAACTGACGGAGCGATTTTCGCCGCGCAGATCCAGCCGGCCGTGAAGACGCTTGAGGATGCACGGCGGGATGTCATGAATGCGCACAAGGCTGATCAGGGACGGTTGCGCATCAGCGCGCCGACCTGGTTCGGCAAGGCCGTGCTCCCGCCGATCCTATCGGGCTTCAGGGAGCTCTATCCAAAAATGAGCTTCGAAATCTCGCTATCTGACGGTCTGGTGAACATCGTCGACGACGACTACGACCTTGCGATCCGCATTTCCTCGCAGCCATCGGATAAGTTCACCATCTGGCGCAAGATCCGCGTTGTGCCGCGCATTCTCGTTGCCGCACCCGGAAGCCGGTTTGTCGATATACAGCATCCCAGCGAACTGACGTCCCACGATTGCCTCGCCTATAGCGGCGAAAGCCGGCGGGAAAACTGGGTTTTGTCGGACGGTGGATCGAGCATAACGATCTCGGCGGGCCGGGCGTTCAGTGCCAACAACGGTGAGGTTCTGGCTGACATGGCAGCTGATGGTGCCGGAGTGGCGATGCTGCCCGGATTTCATGTCTCGGAACATTTGAGAACAGGCCGCTTGGTTCACGTCCTGCGTGGATGGGCGCCGCCCGATCTGTGGCTGACGCTTTATTACCCGCCCTATCAGGCATTGCCGCCCCGCATTGCGTCTTTCTCGAAATTCTTCGAGGAGCAGGCGGCAGCTCAGATGGTGATGCTCGACTGAGGTAACGGTTTGATGGCCCCGCGTGCGAGGCCCCTCGCAGTATGGAATCTGACGCGTTTTATAGGATTAAGTGGGTGCGGCCGCGGCAAGTTTTGCCGCGGCCGCAACTTCTACATCAAGACCGAACGAAGGCGAGAAGGTCAGCGTTCAAGACGTCGGCATTCACGGTCAGCATGCCGTGCGAGAAGCCCGGATAGGTCTTGAGCGTGCCGTTCTTCAGAAGCTTGACCGACTTCAGCGCCGAGTCAGCGATTGGTACGATCTGGTCGTCCTCGCCATGCAGGACGAGAGTCGGAACAGTGATCGCCTTCAAGTCCTCGGACTGATCGGTCTCGGAGAAGGCCTTGATGCCGTCGTAATGAGCCTTCGCGCCACCCATCATGCCCTGACGCCACCAATTCTGGACCACGCCTTCCTGGACTTTCGCACCGTCACGGTTGAAGCCGTAGAACGGACCGGCCGGGACGTCGCGAAAGAACTGCGCGCGGTTAGCGGCGAGCGCCGAGCGGAAGCCGTCGAACACTTCCATCGGCAGGCCTTCAGGATTGCTTTCAGTCTTCAGCATCAGCGGCGGAACGGCGGAGACGAGGACGGCCTTGGCGACCCGGCCGGATGGTTCGCCATGCTTTGCGACATAGCGGGCGACTTCGCCGCCACCGGTGGAGTGGCCGATATGAACGGCGTTCTTCAGGTCGAGGGCTTCGACGACCGCAAAGGCGTCTGCGGCGTAATGATCCATATCGTGACCGTCGGAAACCTGCGCCGAACGGCCGTGACCCCGGCGGTCATGGGCAACGACGCGGTAGCCGTTGGCCAGGAAGAACAGCATCTGGGCATCCCAATCGTCCGACGACAGCGGCCAGCCGTGATGGAATACGATCGGCTGCGCATCCTTCGGGCCCCAGTCCTTGTAGAAGATTTCGACGCCGTCCTTGGTGGTGATGGTGCTCATTGCATTGTCCCCTTCGATTGAGTTGGTGGTGGAAGCAGCTGCGTTGGCTGCAAAGCTGAATGATGTGGAGAGTGCCATGGTGGCGGCAGCCGCCGCTCCGGAAAGCAGCGCGCCGCGGCGCGTCATGGGAAGAAATTTGTCGGTCATATTCGCGCCCTGCGATCTTTGTCTTTTGCCCTCAGCCGACGCTGTGTTCGTCTGATGAAGGGAAGTTGCCACCAATCCGGAGTGACAACAATTGCATCAATCGTTTCGATTCAATTGCGTCTTTTGAAATAATATGGAGGGCGATGAGCACCATCCTCCCGCGTTGATGCTCGCACAGCGTTGATTTTGATCTTACAACTGGCGTGAGCGACCAAGCGCTTTTACGGCCAAAGCGAGTAGCGGCAAGACACCTCCCACGAGGCTCACACCGAGCCAAGAGCCATTTTGCCAGGCAACTGAAGCAAGTGCCGATCCCGCCGCGCCGCCAAGAAACATTCCAGTCATGAAGATCGTGTTCAGGCGGCTTCGTGCATCCGGATTGAGTGCATATATAATGTGTTGATTGGAGACCAATGCGCCCTGAATGCCGAAGTCGAGGACGATGACGCCGATGATGAGAGCCACGATCGAAGCCCATGCTCCAAAGATAATCCAGGACACGACAGTCAAGGCCGCGCCAAGCCAAACAACGAAATGCGGTCCACGCTTGTCGGCAATGCGACCCGCCACCGGAGCAGCGAAAACGCCGACCGCTCCCACGATACCGAAAAGCCCGGCAATATCGGCACCAAGGCCGAAGCTCGGGCCCTGGAGGTATAGCGCAAGTATGGTCCAGAACGCGGTGAACGAAGCGAAGAGGGCGGCTTGTACGAGGGTCGCTGTCCGAAGAGATGGCTCATGTGTCCAGAGGTGCCCCAGCGATTTGATCGCGTTGCGGTAATGCAAACGAGACGTGGGAGCATGATCTGGAAGCGTCGCGAACATCATCGCGGCGGCCACCAAGGCCATCGGCACGCCAATCCAGAACATCTCGCGCCAGCCGGCATGTTCGCCGACAAAACCAGATAGGGTTCGGCTGAACAAAATGCCCGACAGGACGCCCGCCATCACGGTTCCGATGGTCGCCCCGCGCTTCTCAGCAGGTGCCAATGAAGCCGCGAAGGGAACGATCTGTTGCGCTACCGTCGAGCTTGCTCCAACCAGAAGGGAACTAGCCACCAATATCCACGCGGACGAGGAAACAGCCGCTAGGGACAGCGCGATGGCAAGGATCAGAAACTGTCCAATGATGAGCTTGCGACGGTGGACCAGATCGCCAAGAGGCAAAAGAAGGAAGAGACCGAGAGCGTATCCCAACTGGGTGGCGGTCGGTACTAGAGCGGTTGCGGACTGGCCGGGAAAATCGGCCTCGATGATACCTAGCATCGGCTGATTGTAATAGATGTTGGCGACAGCGATGCCGCTGGCGGTGGCCATGGCGAGCAAGCCAACTCTACTCAATCCCGTAGGCGTTTTTGCATTCACGGTCGTGATTGTCATTTCCGGAGCCTTTCAAGCTATGAGATCGCAACAGACGTAGCTTTGCATCGCGCTCCGTTGTAGTATTGGCTAATGTTGAGCCTGTTTATCGAAACCCGTTATAATGAACACTGACGACATCGAGGTCTTCGTGGGCGCTGTTTCTTCCGGAAGCATATCCGAGGCAGGGCGCCGTCTTGGTTTAATGCCGATGGCGGCGACACGTCGCCTCTCCGCGCTGGAAGCAACGCTTGGCGTGCGTTTGCTTCACCGGACGACTCGGTCACTGTCGCTGACGCCCGAAGGTGAAACTTTCCTTCCGTTCGCTCAGGCCATCATTGAAAATGAACATCAAGGCCGCGCACAGGTTCGCGCGGACACGCTTGGCGCGGCGGGGCTTCTTCGCGTCTCGGTGCCAATCGTATTTGGCGTGAAGATTGTGACTCCGCTGGTCCCAGCTATCCTTGCGGCTAATCCAGAACTGCAGATCGCCCTGGATATGAACGACCGCCTGCCTGATCTGACGGCTACCGGAACCGATTTGGCAATCCGCATCGCGCGTCTGAAGGACAGCAGCCTGATCGCACAAAAACTGGCGGATAACCCACGAACGCTTGTTGCCTCGCCGGGCTATCTTGAGCGGCGTGGGATGCCGCGTTCCATCGATGACCTCGCTCTCCATGATTGCCTTCCTATGACAGGAGTCACGCATTGGACTTTCGTCGCCAGTGGCTCCGAAACCCATGTTCGCATAGGCTCTCGGTTTTCTTCGAGCAGCATCGCTGGATGCCAATCTGCTTGTGTCGCCGGGGCTGGGATCACCCTGCTTTCCGAATGGGCGATCGCCGATGACGTACTCGAAGGGCGGCTGCAGCGCGTCGTCCTCGATGACGCCACTCCTGAAGAAATTGGGATCTGGGCAGTCTACCCGACCACCAGGAACGTCCTGCCCAAAGTGCGCGTGTTTGTCTCCGCTCTGCGCCTTGCATTACAGGCGGAGACCAATGCCCGTTAGAGCGTGACAATCACGGAACGAAGCGGCCTTTTCTTTGTGCGCCACAGAGCTCTCTGCCAACGGCGGTCGACGCACGCAAATCTCAGCTGGTTCTGCAGGCGAGTTGCCCCAACACGTCGAATTCAGAGCGGACAGCAAGCTTTCGGGATGCAACACTAAGCGCTGTCGTTTTCGTCAATGCCTTCCCATGCGCCGGAACTAATCGAGATGCTAGGCGTTTTGAGAAAATACCGCTGGAACACGCCACAATCTCCAAGGTCTCAGTGACAACAAAAGCCGCTGAGACCTTCTTTCGAGGCAGTTAGCTCTCGCGAAGAGCCTTCGATGTCATGGCGCATCAGATTTCCGTTACCGCTGCGCGACCGGGCGCACCAGCGGCGTCACGCGGCGGATGGTCACGCGGCGGTTCTCCTCCTCGGGCTCCTGCGTGCGGATCTTCAGGAAGCGCTCACCATAGCCTTGGGTGACCAGGTTTTCCGCCGGGATGCCATAGACCTCGGTTAGGAGGACTGCGACGGACTCGGCACGCTCATCGGAAAGTACCAGGTTCGAGCGGTCGGAACCGACGGCGTCCGTGTGCCCCTCGATGAAGAAGGTCTCACCGGGATCCTTGTCGAGAACCTTCTGCATCGCGTCCGCAACCTTGCGCAGTGTCTTGGCCTGCGACATCGACACTTCGGCACTAGCCGTCACGAAGTGGATCGTATCGAGATCGATGCGTCGGACCTTGTCACGGAGACGGGCCGAATTGCGGACCTCATCGATCGTATAGACCCGCTCGACGCGTTCGACCGGTGGCTCGGACAGGAATTCGTAGTAGTCCCGATCCGGTTCCTCCGCGTAGTCGACGATGTAGTCGTCGACCGGAATCGCCAGGCGCATCGGCGGCAATTCGTAGCCGACGTCGACGATCGCCGGACGTCGTTCCTCCTGATATTCCGGCGCGTACATCAGCACATACTCGTTGCCGTCGCTGTCGACGCGCGACCGCTGCAGGATGTTGCCGTACCGGTCGTAGACCGTGACGATGCGATAGCCGCCCGGGCGGACGATCGTTTCACGAACGCGGCCGCGCGCCAACTGATCGTAGTAGGTCTCCTCAGAATCGCGGCGGAGCCTTGGCCGATCGTCGCCACGCACGAAGAACTGGTCGCCGACGCCGAGGACGACGCGATCGTCGATCCTCTCGACCACCTGCACCTCGGTCACATCATTGTTCGTGGTGTTGTTGATCACCGTGTTGTTGATGACCGTGTTATTGACGATGTTCGTCGTCTCCGGGACCGCGAAGACTGGCGCCGCTTCGACGCGTTGGCCTTCTTCCTTGATCGCGGCCTCGATCCTCTGCGGGACCGCCTGCAGCACCTCGGCCGGAATCTCCGCCTGGGCCGCGGCATCGTCGGTCGGCGGCGCTATGTTCTGCTCCTGGACGCGCAGCTCTTCGCGCTGCTTGCGCCGAGCATCTCGCGCCCGGTTGCCACCGGCATTGTCGGCGTCCTTGTCGCTGTCGAGCACAGCCGCGCCGTTATCGACCGGAAGCACTACGGTTTCATCGGTCGCCGCCGGATCCTGGGCGATCTTGCGCTTCTGTTCCTTTGTGCGCTTGTCGACGACGATCGGAGCGGGCTTGGCCCGAGGCTCTACACCCTGGAGCTGCTCGGCCGTTGCAGGTTGTTCGGTCCCCGGAACCGGTTGCTTCTCGCCCTTGCCGGTCCGCGGCGTCGGCTGCTCGGCGGAGGGTTGATCGGCTGTAGTTACGCCTTCCGGTGCGGCACGCTGTTCGAGGGCCTTCTGTTTCTCGGGCTGCTGTCCGTCCGCCTGCTGCCTGCGTTTCTTTGGCGCAGGTATCTGCTGCTCCTCGGCCTGCTGCGGTGTGCCTTCCTCTACGGCGGGCTGCTGTTCTTCGGCTTGCTGCTTGCGCTTCTTGCGCACAGGAGCTTGTTGCTCCTCAGCCTGCTGCGGAGCCCCTTCCTCTACGGCGCGCTGCTGTTCTTCGACCTGTTGCTTGCGCTTCTTACGCACCGGCACCTGCTGTTCCTCGGCCTGCTGCGGTGTGCCTTCCTCTACGGCGGGCTGCTCTTCGGCTTGCTGCTTGCGCTTCTTGCGCACAGGAGCTTGTTGCTCCTCAGCCTGCTGCGGAGCCGCTTCCTCTACGGCGGGCTGCTGTCCGTCCGCCTGCTGCTTGCGCTTCTTACGCACCGGCACCTGCTGTTCCTCGGCCTGCTGCGGTGTGCCTTCCTCTACGGCGGGCTGCTGTYCKTCSGCCTGCTGYTTGCGCTTCTTGCGCACCGGCTCTTCTACCTGTCGCTGCGGCTCTTCGGCCTGCGGTTGTTGCTGTTCTGTCTGCCCTTCCTCGGCGGCATGCTGCTTCTTGCGCTTCTTGAGCAGCAGCAGGTCCTCAGGCGACTGCTGGTCGGCCCCTTCCTGCGCTACCTGGAACGGCGCCATCAGGCTGTCGGCCAGCGCCGGCTGAATCGCGAATGATACGGCGAAAACGGGCAAGGCCACTGTTGCGAAAAGTTTGGATCGAATCGACATGATCTTCCTTCGTCTTGTTGGGAGGTCCCCGCGCCAGTTGCGCGTATCGCCCGCATCAAAGTCGGTCGAGCGGCGTGCCCGCTCGCGCACAATCCCGGGGGGCCATGACCTGCGGTTCCGACTTTTTTGTGTCAGTCAAACACTAGTCCCAACGCCGCAGCTACCGATCGGTTCCGCTTGTAGGCCTATCCCGAACCTGCCGACTTATGCCGAAGAGAGACCCGAAGGCTTGGTGGTCAGCAAGCGCGTGCGGGCGATGTCTCGTCCAATTTAAAGCCAAACGTCGACCAATTTAAATCCTAAGCCATCCGGTCATCGCCCGCTGCTTGCTAGTTCAGCCGTTCCATCCGACGATCCAGTCCAGCGCCATGCACGGCGACCGCTCGGTGCGCCGAGGTGAAGCGGGCAGGCCTGCTACCGCCCCGGGTCGGCGGTCCGCGGTAGCGTTGTCAGCGGCCAGCCCAAATAGAAGGGTTGCGTATATTCGCGCACCCTAATGGAACTTTTAGCATCAGGTCCGATTCTACAATTATTCACGGAAGGAGCGAATTAATGGCCCGACCCCAGACTGCAGCAATGCATCGACAAGTGCCTCCGCTGCAATTCCGTCTGTCCCTCGACCCGATGCACAGCGGACTGCGAGCGCCTGGCCGATATGAGGGTTCGTGTCGAGACTTGCGGCAGATGCACGGTTGGCTGTCGCCGGCGTTGGACGGATGGTTATTGATGTAAGGGGCGGCTGTCAAAGGCTTGCGATGGCTGGCGATTACGATGGTCTGCGCCAGCTGTGCTACCTGTACATCCACACAAGCGCCGCACAAGAACCGCAGCAATGGATATACTTCCGAAATTGTACACGGCGTGAAGGCGAGCACGCGGGGCGCCTACGGCAAGAATATTCGCAAGGGTGGTGGCCGCTATATCGTCGGGAAGCCCTATGTGGTGAAAGGCAAGCGCTATTATCCGAAGGAAGACCCGAACTACGACAAGAAGGGTGTCGCTTCTTGGTACAGCTCGGCCTTTCGCGGGCGGCGGACCGCAAACGGCGAAATTTACGATCCGGATCACCTTTCCGCCGCGCATCCGACCCTTCCCTTGCCCAGCTATGTGCGGGTGACCAATCTTGAAAACGGTTCTTCGCTCATCGTGCGCGTCAACGATCGCGGTCCGTTTCATCGGGGTCGCATCATCGACGTTTCCAGCAAGGCAGCCGAACTGCTGGACCTGAAGCCCCGTGGCACGGGCGCCGTTCAGGTGCAGTATGTGGGCCGCGCCCGCCTGGGCGGACAGGATATGCCCTATCTCATGGCCTCCTTTGTGAAGAAAGGTGATCGCTTCCCGGCCGTCAATCCGGAGCCTCAGATCGCAACCGGCCTACTGGTGGCGTCGAAGCAGGCGAAGGGCGACCATTCACGGAGCGACGGTCAGCCCCTCTGGCCGATGTTGCCTGAGATCGGCCACGTTACATTTGAACGGCCGTCCGAATACGCCTGGGCCGGCGGCCTGGGCGGCGATGCAGATGTCAAATATTGCTTGGACAAGGACATTGATGACGGTGCGCGCGACATGTGCGAGATTCAAGTTATCCCTCTGCCGGGTGGCGATCGCGATCGGCGTCTGATCGGTGTGATCTCTATAAGGCGACGCCGCTCTCGTTGTCTTGCGCACCAACAGCGCGTCAACGTGGTAGGATCGGGTCAAGCGGACAACATCAGGGCCAGCAGGTCATAACGTGCCGCACAAACAGGCCGGAGACATGACTGCACCCGACCCGCAAAGCTCAAACATGCCCAAAACCACATTGTCAAACGGGCTTCATCCAGACATGGCGTGATCGCCCGCAGGCGACATCCGGGCGGAAGCGGGCGGCCGTCGAGTTAACCGAACGCATGATTGTTGGAGCGCTGGGTATGCACGGCGCCGAGCTCGCGCCTTTCCGCCTCGGTCTCCATCGCCAGATCAAGCACCTTCTGCAGGTTCGCCGCATGGCGAAAGCCGGGCTCGACCGTCTTGGCATCCCGAACCGCGGCGACGAAGCGCTGGTAGTTGGTCGGCACCGTGCCGGCATCGACATCACGCCAGGTTGCCGTTTCGTTTCAACATCCGTGCCGAGGCAGGCGCGAAGCGTCGAGCCATCGGGCGTATGAACCACTTCGAGCGCCCCCTTGTCGCCATGCAGCCGCAGCCGCAACTCGTTGAGATGGCCGGTCGCCCAGCGGCTCGCATGGATCACGCCCATGGCGCCGTTGCCGAACTCGGCCGTCATGACGAAGCTGTCATTGGCGTCGAGATCATATTCGCCGATGCGGTTGCCTGGCGCCTTGTCGAAGGTCTTCAAACGCGCGAAGATCCGCTCGGCATCGGTGCCGGCGCCATAACCGGCAAAATCGAGGATATGGATGCCGACATCGCCGAGCACGCCGTTCGAACCATGTTTGGTCGACAGCCGCCAGAGCCATTGCGATTCCGTCGCCCAGTCGCCCCACGCCTTGGAGACGAGCCAGCTCTGCAGATAGGACGCCTCCAGATGGCGCAGCTTGCCGACGTCGCCGGCCAGCACCATCGCCCTCGCCTTCTGCAGCGGCGCGACGTTGCGATAGGTCAGATTGACCATGGTCACCAGCCCCGATCGCTCCGCGGCATCGGCCATTTCCGCCGCCTTGGCGTAGT